>CP073016.1:2023011-2697348 GCA_025370075.1 Chryseotalea sp. WA131a
GCACATCTAATCCAACAAACACTTTTTGGTTTTCGAAATTTGCTTTAACTTTAATCATGGCGTTTAGGGGTTGATATTTGAAACATATATTTTGTAGCCTTCGCTAATTTAGTGAAGGACTACTTTTCTCCCTAGACGCCTACTTTTTTATAGCATAGAAGCTTTGCGCAATGGCGGGGTTCGGTGTCCTCATTACTTTCGTTTTCTTTATTTACACTGTGCCATGGGACAGGTCGCAACTGGTCGGCCTTAGCATTTCGCTTCGCTCCATTGCTAAGGCCTCCTATGCCCGCCACTGCAGAAACACAAACGTGTGTGTCTTGAACCCAGATTTTGCAGTAGAACTATCCAGTCAGACTTAGTGGCAGGTTTATTTTTTGGACATTTGAGAATAATCCATCATACCATTGCCTTCTTTTGAGTGGGACGGACATTTTCAGTACCCATTTTTGGGCTTCCTGCTCCACCCAACTTCCAACTGCAAAGCAGTTGAACCTTAATGTGGAAAGCTTGGGCTGTGGCTGTTTTTGATGGGTTATTTGGCGGAACAGGCTCATCAAATTATAGGCTACCATCACAAAGCGCATAGCTGTTTCAGTAGCACAAAAACTATCCATGCAAAAGCCTTCTGTACCGAAATCTTCTTTCAACTCCTTGATCCTGTTTTCGGCATCACCCCTGCGCTTATATTGTTCCCATATTTCTGTTGCCGGCAGGGCTTGGTTAGTGACAAAGGCATGGTACCTTTTGCGGTACACTTTTTCGTCCGCTATGCCCACGCTGCTGAATAATGTCTTGAGCTTCTTACCCGTTGCCCTGGCCCTGATTTCTTCACTTTGTTTGATGACCACAATCCTACGGGCTTTGCCCCAGCCGCCTTGCTGGTAGTTTATTTCCGATACCCATAAGCCTTCGCCTATCGCATTCCATTGGGTGATACCATAAATGCTGGCTTGTAAATTGGCATACAGCTTACAGGCAATGACGTAGGGGATATTTCTCTGCTCAATGAAATCCAAGACTGTACCGGTACAAAACCCACTATCGGCCCTGAACAACCCTACTGTTTTGTTTTTGAGGATGGCAAAGGTCTCTTCTAAAAAATGGATGCAGTTGCTGTTGCTCCCTGTATTGCCGCTGCGGTTCCAGCAATTGGCCACCATGCGTATGTCATTGACAAAAGCAAACAAGGGATGATGGCTGCCACGGCCAGGCTTCTTGGGGTTGTACCCTTTTTTGCTGCCTTCCTGTTCCCCGTAACGGGTGATCACACTGCTGTCCATATCCAACGTGTAATTGTCGAATTGGATCTGCTCAAAAAACCACGTGTACAGTTCAATGAAAATTTGGTGGTTCATTGAGGGCGTAAACTTTTTAAAGAACCGCCCGAAGGTGGTCCCCGAAGCAACCCGCTTCCATCCAAATATCTGGCGCAACACTTCATCAACCCGCACCACCGCTGTGTGACTAAAACGAAAGCAACCAATCCAGATGCCCACCCAAAAACTCTCTATTATACCCACGGCATCTATCCGGTTGTTACTCTTGCTCTCAGGCAAACCAAGCTCGGCCAACTTCTTGCTGATCCCAGTTTGGTCAATCAATATTTTCATCTCTTTCATCCCGCCCCACGCTGTTACTAATTTATCGGTATAGTGGTGTTCCATATTCAAATATAAGACACCTTGTCACTATTTCATTCTACTGCAAAATCTGGGTTGAACAAAGTCCAGTTGTAAGGACGATGATGCTGTACAAGAGATGGAAGGCTTCTCAATTAGATTACCCCCGTGTGGAAGTCGAGCGAACCGAACTGGCCAACGAATAATTTAAGATAGAAGGAAAGGACTTCCGCAGACGCCTATCAGAAGGAGTTTGCAAATCACCTTATGCTGCTAAAAGTAGAAATGCTTTTGGTGGTGAACGATAAGGAAAAATGGGAACAAAGATTCCCGAAGATGCGTGTTGAAGAGTTGAATAGAGTGAATTCGCGACTGACGCCTCGTAATGTTAAAGAAGCGATGGTGAAAGCAGGTGGTTACGTTTACGCCTGTTAAGAGTGTCAAGGGCGATCTGATTACCGATGACATACCATCCGGGGTAAAGCGAACAAGACTTCAACATAGGCTTTTGTATGGAACAAGAGAAGTTGCTATCGTATCGATGAGCAGAAAAGCCATTGATCGTGTAAGGGTAACACGAGATAGCAGTGACGGACTAAGTTGTAGTAGTTGAGAAGTTGCCGAAAGGCAATGGAGCGAAGGACTTAGCCTGTTTGGTTTCAGATCTAACGACAACCAGCAATGGGAAGATTTTTTAATTTGAAACGAGATCACAGCCAAGCAATTGGTATATCCATAATGTAGAAATACATTTGTGATTAAACAGGAAGAGCCGTATGAAGGGAGACTTTCACGTACGGTTCCGTGAGAACCTAAGGGTGAAACTCCCTTGGGTGACTCGACTAGCGGCCATTTTGCGATTGACAAAATAAAGAACGACTTTAGAGGATAAATTTTAACAAAATGGTAATTGAACGGACAAAAAAAGAGGTAATTATCAGACTTCCATCCTACATCGACACTGAGGGGCTTCAAAACCTTATTAACTACTTGATCTATAAAGAGGCGACAGATAAATCCCAAGCAAAGCAGGACGATGTTGACAAATTGGCCAAAGAAATTAAAAAAGGTTGGTGGAGCAAAAACCGCAGACGATTTATTAAGTGAAAATAATAGTAGACACCAACATAATTTTTAGTGCTTTACTAAAAACACATACGACATTTGGCCAAATAATCTTCAATTCGGACGGAATATTTGAGTTCTACTGCCAATGTCGTTAAGTTAAGGAAATGACGATTAAAAGTGATTATTTTTATGGCATAGTATAAGGGGCATGTTGCATTCGAACCTGTATCTGACCAGTACCGAGAAAACCTATCCGAGAAACTATTAAACCACATATCAAATGACAATTTTAAAAGCCGTTCAAAAGACGGTTCGAAGGGGGCATTTACAAGGGTCCGGAAACTTCCCTTTGAGCATTTGATAGTGAGCATGTTAACGATGGGCAACTCCTCGCTCCAACGTGAGATGGACAAGTTTATACGTGAGGCCCACGGAAGGGAATTCAATATCCGTGGCATCACCAAAAGTGCTTTTAGCCAAAGCCGCAAGCAATTAAAGCCGGAAGCATTTTTAGAGCTCAATGAGTTGGTTTGCAACGAATTTTATGAAGGTGCCCCTTACCTTGGATATAACAACCACCGTGTGCTTGGCCTGGATGGAAGCCGTCTTTTATTGCCCAACAGTGAAGACATTGCCCAGGGGTTTGGTACAGTGGGCTATGGCCCCAATGCCGATGTACAGCGAAGCTTGGCAACGGTATCTTTTCTCTACGATGTGGGCAATTACCTTACCCTTGATGCGCAAGTGGCAGCCCAGGGGGGCAGTGAAAAATCGTTATTGTACAAGCATTTAGAAAAAGTAAAGGCAGGCGACCTGTTGCTCATGGACAGGGGTTATCCAAGCAAAGCGTTGTTGGGTATCCTGGCCGGCAAGGGGATCGAATTTTGTGTGCGCATGAAAGAGGACTGGTGGTTACAGGTCAACAGCTTTGCGCAAAGCAACGCAGTGGATAGTGAAGTTGTGTTTGAACCCTCTGACAAAGACAGAAAAGAATACGGGGCCCAGTACCCAGAAATGAAACAAAAAGTGAAATGCAGGTTAGTAAAAGTCTTGCTCGACAATGGCCTTACCGAAATCCTGTGTACCTCTTTGTTGGACACACAGAAATATCCGCTTGCAGACTTTAAAGAAGTCTATCACTTGCGTTGGGGCATAGAGGAGGGCTTTAAAATGTTCAAATCAAGGGTCAACATCGAAGCCTTCACAGGAAAATCCGCAGTGTCGGTCAAGCAGGACATTTATGCCAAGGCCATGATGATGAGCCTGTGCGCAGCCTTCGCCTTCCCCATCGAGCAAAAGGTAAAAGCAGAATATGCGGCCAACAAAGACTTGAAACATCCCCAGAAAATAAACAGGACAACCGCTTATGCCAATACCAAAGCAGTGGCCATAAGCATGTTCTTAAAAAGCAAGATAAAACAGGCCATTGCCGCCTTTGATGATATTGTATATAACACAAGGGAAATAGTAAGGCCCAACAGAAAAAACCCACGCAACCACAGGCCCAAGCAACAACACTATATGAACTACAAACACATCTATACACAGCGACATAAGTAATGCAGTATAATTATTAAATTGTTATCTTTGTTTTCAACAAACTAAAAATGAAGACAAATGAAACGGTTATTTATTAAAGACGACAAGAACATGCACATAGCCATCCAACAGGAGATACACAGATCGGATGATTCCAAGTACGATCATAGGCTACACGGTTTATTGTTGGTTCTTAACGGCTATGATTGTTATACCGTGGGAGAATTGTTTGGTCAATCCCCTACTACTATTCAGAGATGGGTAAAAAGTTTTAACAGCAAAGGGTTTTCTGGTTTGGCAGAAGGAGGAAAGTCAGGTCGGCCTGGTAGTCTAAGCGAGAAGCAATGGCAACAATTAGGTGATGACTTACGCAAAAGCCCTGTCGATTTTTCTTATGGACAGAATTTTTGGGATGGTAAGTTGATGTCCGCCCACCTTAAAAAAAAGTATAAGGTTGAACTGGGCGTCCGTCAATGCCAACGGATATTTAATTCGATGGGATTTCGACTACGAAAGCCGCGCCCACTAATTGCAAATGGAGACCCAAAAGCCAAAAAGGCTTTTAAAAAAACTCCTTTTGATGGCAATAAACAAAAATAACGATTTGCGTTTTGAGGATGAATGTCATTTTCAGCAGCATGGTTCAAGGTGCAAAATGTGGTTTCCGCCCGAAGATAAAGACCCCGTTTTGCTTCATGCCCCCACACGGAAAACCATATCACTTTTCGGGGTGGTAAGTGCAAGTACTGGACAGATGACAACAATGCTAACCAAAGTGTTCAACGCAATGACCTTTTTGGCGTTCTTAAAAAAAGTCCTCAAGACAAGAAAACGCGGGAAGAAATTGATCGTGGTTCTGGACAACGCAAGATATCACCATGCTATTTTGTTGAAGTCGTGGCTATCGGAAAACCAGGATAAAATCGGCCTAATGTTTTTGCCACCATACAGTCCCGATCTAAACAATATTGAGCGGGTTTGGAAGATAACACGCAGGAAATGTACCCACAATAAATATTTCTCCACACTGGGCGAAGTAGAGTTAATTATAAAAAAACAAATGAAAGAGTGGGGAAAGCCAAATGAAACAATACATAAATTATGCTGCATTATTTAAGTCGCTATGTATAGCTTAACTTAACGACATTGCTTTTAAAAGGAAAAATAAAAACCTGTCCATTTTACTTTAACCCAGATTTTGCAGTAGAACTATTCAGTCAGACTTAGTGGCAGGTTTATATTTTGGACATTTGAGAATAATCCATCATACCATTGCCTTCTTTTGAGTGGGACGGACATTTTCAGTACCCATTTTTGGGCTTCTTGCTCTACCCAACTTCCAACTGCAAAGCAGTTGAACCTTAATGTGGAAAGCTTGGGCTGTGGCTGTTTTTGATGGGTTATTTGCCGGAATAGGCTCATCAAATTATAGGCTACCATCACAAAGCGCATAGCTGTTTCAGTAGCACAAAAACTATCCATGCAAAAGCCTTCTGTACCGAAATCTTCTTTCAACTCCTTGATCCTGTTTTCGGCATCACCCCTGCGCTTATATTGTTCCCATATTTCTGTTGCCGGCAGGGCTTGGTTAGTGACAAAGGCATGGTACCTTTTGCGGTACACTTTTTCGTCCGCTATGCCCATGCTGCTGAATAATGTCTTGAGCTTCTTACCCGTTGCCCTGGCCCTGATTTCTTCACTTTGTTTGATGACCACAATCCTACGGGCTTTGCCCCAGCCGCCTTGCTGGTAGTTTATTTCCGATACCCATAAGCCTTCGCCTATCGCATTCCATTGGGTGATACCATAAATGCTGGCTTGTAAATTGGCATACAGCTTACAGGCAATGACGTAGGGGATATTTCTCTGCTCAATGAAATCCAAGACTGTACCGGTACAAAACCCACTATCGGCCCTGAACAACCCTACTGTTTTGTTTTTGAGGATGGCAAAGGTCTCTTCTAAAAAATGGATGCAGTTGCTGTTGCTCCCTGTATTGCCGCTGCGGTTCCAGCAATTGGCCACCATGCGTATGTCATTGACAAAAGCAAACAAGGGATGATGGCTGCCACGGCCAGGCTTCTTGGGGTTGTACCCTTTTTTGCTGCCTTCCTGTTCCCCGTAACGGGTGATCACACTGCTGTCCATATCCAACGTATAATTGTCGAATTGGATCTGCTCAAAAAACCACGTGTACAGTTCAATGAAAATTTGGTGGTTCATTGAGGGCGTAAACTTTTTAAAGAACCGCCCGAAGGTGGTCCCCGAAGCAACCCGCTTCCATCCAAATATCTGGCGCAACACTTCATCAACCCGCACCACCGCTGTGTGACTAAAACGAAAGCAACCAATCCAGATGCCCACCCAAAAACTCTCTATTATACCCACGGCATCTATCCGGTTGTTACTCTTGCTCTCAGGCAAACCAAGCTCGGCCAACTTCTTGCTGATCCCAGTTTGGTCAATCAATATTTTCATCTCTTTCATCCCGCCCCACGCTGTTACTAATTTATCGGTATAGTGGTGTTCCATATTCAAATATAAGACACCTTGTCACTATTTCATTCTACTGCAAAATCTGGGTTAAACAGCCTTTGCTCCAGCCCCTGCACCATAACCTGACCTGGTCGATGGATTTCATTCACGATGGCCTTTTGCATGGAAAACCATTCCGGGCTTTTAACGTCATCGATGATTTTAACCGTGAAATACTCAACATCACCATCGATACCAGCCTGACCAGCAAGCGCGTGGTCTGTGAACTTGACCGCGTAGTGGAATGGCGCGGGAAACCCGAGCGGCTCCGTGTCGATAACGGCCCTGAGTTTATCGCCCAGGCGTTGAAAGATTGGTGTGGTGAGAGCATCGAACTTGTGTTCATCGAGAAGGGCAAGCCGCAACAAAACGGATACATCGAGCGATTCAATCGAACGTACCGCGAAGAAGTGCTAGATGCTTATGCCTTTGAAAACCTTAACCAGGCACGGCTCCTCACGCAAGCTTGGATGTGGGTCTACAACAATGAAAGGCCGCACAGCTCCCTAGGATACAGAACACCTTCGCAGTTCCTGTTGAAATATGGAAAACTCCACCACCCGTTGAGCGGGGTGGAGTTTCCCACATTCCAACAGGATGCCAAGTTCACCTGGAAATCTTTAATTTTGGATGCTACTAAGTAAGGGGAGCTTTCAGTACAACAAGCTGACTACAAAACAAAATTTGTCATCGTGACATACCCAAACAGCGAAGTATTGACTTCAGCAAAGCATGTAGCAGCTTGTTTATAAAATTATCGGTTTAATCAAAGAAGCTTGTAGTGCCAACCCTTGTGGTATCTACTCATAGGATGCTGGTAATGGATAATGAAAAAAAACTTGCAGATATGGAAACGTAAAACTAATTTTAAACGACCAACAGAATAACTTGAGAAGGCAGGGGGCTAAAACAACCTCTTGCTTTCAAAAGAAATTTATTTCTCGCTATTGACAACTATCCTATATACATAGGACATTTTGTTAGCGGGCGTTTTCATATACCCAGTTCTTTCTTTTTCTTTTTGATAAATTCTCCCATGTCGCTTATGTCCGTCACAAAGCCCGCTATATTAAAGTATTTTGGTTCTGTGTTAAACCATAAAATACTTTCGTTGCCCCTAGTTTTAATTTTATAAAGTGGTGGGTGAACAAACTGGATTTGCGAAATGCTTTCTACGTCCAACCAGTTAACGACAACGTCTTGTCCGTGGTGTTCAATTTGAATTGTCTGGTTACCAAGTTTTACAACTGCAAACTTGTCCTTAATGGCAATGAAAGTCAGGATAAAAAACAGTCCAAAAAGTCCAAGTATAGAAGTTACGAAAATGTCTCTAGTTCCTTTTTCGCCATTGATTGTCATTGAATCTGGCATGAACCAAGATGTCAAAGCGAGTACCAGGATTAAGAGTCCAACGAAAAGAAGTCCGTATTTAAAAAGTCGATAATATAATTTGTCACTTTGCATAAGCTGTCGTTTGGTACGTCCGCGAAAATGCCCGCTAACGTTTGGCTTGTGGCAGGCGGGCAAATAAAAACCTTCGCCCTTTCCCACGTGATAAAGATAAATAAAGAACTACACACTTCAATGACGCACCGTCCCGCCCGCTTGCAACAAGCTTTTGTTATGGCACGTTTTCACTTCCTGTCAAAAAACTCCATTAACGTCTTGTTGAAACGTTCTGGGTTTTCCCATGGTTCGAAGTGCGTCCCCTTGTCAAATATTACCAAGTCTGCTCGTGAAATTTTACTTGCAATTAGCTTTGTATGATTTTCTTTGATAACGTCCTTGGAGCCAGCCATTACCAAAGTCGGACATTTGATTTTGTTAAGACTATCAGGATTTATTTTTGGTTCATTCAGAAGAAGGTCAATCATCTCAATTCTAAACATATCGTTTTGCCTTTTTTGCTTTATCAACTGCTCTTTCTCCTTTTTTAACTGATCATTAATTTCGTCCCGAATGGAAGTATTATTGTTAAATAGATTTGCTCCCATTATTGCTAAACGTTTGACCTTATCGGGGTGATTCATTGCTAGAATTAGGCCTATATTACCACCATCGCTCCAGCCAAAAACGTTTACGTTTTTGTAATTCAATTTATCTAACAAAGAGTTAACATCATCTGCGATTAGTTCGTAAGTTATTTTTCTGTCGTCTTTGGTGGTGTTACCTTGACCACGCGAGTCAACGGCTACAACAAAAAATTGCTTTTCCAGCACTGGGATTTGCTTGCTAAACGAATCAATTGACATGGAATTACCATGAAGTAGTAAGATGGTATCACCTTTACCGTACGTCTCGTAGTGAATATTTATTCCATTTGCGGATACAAATTTACCTTTGAGGGACTTAATGTTTGTATTCACCAGCAAACAGTAACTTCCCTCAGATGGGTTATCACCCACTAAATGGGTTTCAAATCCAAGATCAAAGAACGATTTCCAGTCGGTCTTAGATGATTGCTCTTCAAATCCTGGATTAACCAAATCTAGCTTCTCCCAGTTTCCATTTTTTCCTTTTATATCTACACTAAAATTGTCAAAATAGAATTTACCTTTTCCTAAGTACATCGCACCTATAAATAGTCTTTGGGCACCGTTATCAATTTTACCTTCGATTATGTATTGATTCCAGCTGTCAGTTGTTATTGGACGGTCTTTCATATTGTCGAGGAAACTATAACCTTTCTTTTTATCCACTCTTGCCATTAGCCTTGCACTAGCTTCACCGTTGGCGCAATTAGCTCTAACAAATCCCTTAAACCTAAATTCGCCTCCTTGGTATGCTGTCACATCAAAGTTTTGTGAAAATCCATCCCAATCCTGAGCTTTTGAATATTGAGTAATTAACAGAACCGCTAGGAAACATTGAAAAAATGGGATCTTCTTCATTTTTTTGAGCTTTATCTAATGTATCTATTTCTGCACACGTAATGTTATAGGAGTCATTTGCTTTATGAAAAGTATTCCATCGAAAACACGATTCCAATTTCCTACTAGCTCATCGTGAAAAAATCCAGCCATTCTAAATTTAGACTCTATACCGCACGACTGGAAATTTACAAACGAGTAATCAAATCCATTTGTATTCAAAAAACTTTCAATGCTACCTTTAGTCCTAGGTTTCATTTCAATGTTTCTAAAGTTATCTTCAGGTACGGATCGCACTCCTTTGTAACTTACTAGTCCAATTGAGTAAATGTTGTCGTTCATAAGTTCCGATAAATAATCACCCATTGCGGCAGCCTTAGTATTTTCAAAGTACTTATCCCTCATTACCTCTGAACTCACATTTCTAGCAATATGATAATTGGCAGCCCAAACAATGATTTTCTGATTCTTGTACTTTTCGGTAGTTAGCCAAGCTATATTATCGGCCATTTGCTTGTCACGGATGTTTCCGCTTGACCACCAGTTTTTCCTAGTGTGTGCATCCTTCTGCCACCATGCTGTTCCAAGGGCCAAGAGATTCTTAAATTCTTGTCTCCAAAAAATTGCTTGGTAGTCACTTCTTTCGGCTAGTTCACTTAAAGTCGTATTGATTTGGTTTAAAAAAATCTTTTGATCATTCACTTCAGGAATGAACGTAATCCCCTTCGTTAGCAAATCAACTAAAATGGATTTAAACATTGGATTGTTAGGAATACGTGAATTTCTAGTTATCGAATCAACACTCTTTACGTATTGTTCTATTTCAATCTTTCTAAGAAATGGCAAATCAATTCCGGCTAATTGGATTTCCTTGGTCTTAGCTATTTCGAAAAGTGGCTGCATTTCAACTGAATTAGCCCAGTGTTTGTAGACAAGTGACTTTTCCACCTCTTCAATATTTGCTTGGTCTTTTACGAATTTGTCCCACGTGGTCAATGTGCTGTAAAATGGAGTTTCAAATGCAACTATTTTAAAGCCTAACTTTTTATTAAGAAATTTAATCAGTCTTATTTTAGCTTCGAAAGCTGCTCCATCACCGTGTTCTTGTTCACCCAATAAAACGATTCGTTTCGACTCTAAAATGGGAACAAGAAACTCGAGATCACTAAAACTAGTGTCAGTCGGATTTATTGTCCGTATTGACGATGTGCAGTTCTCAATTAATTTGAAATCCTGTCCGCTTAAATTTGAAAAAATCAAAAAAAGTCCTACTGCTAAAAGTCTCTTCATGTCGGTAATACTAAGTTGCTTGGTTGTCTCGAAAATGTGCCATAACGTGAGTATTTGCGTTCGAGCGGGGCTTTCGAAGCCGCGTCCTGTTCCCGAAACCAAACGTTGAACGAAGATAACACTTTGAGCTTACACGTCACCGCACCATTGCGCAAACATTTTGTGCCTGTTGCACAACTACTTTATAAATATACTAATGAAAATTATCTTTGCACCATGCAAGGACGAAAAGACCTCTCACCAAAAATCATGTACCAGGTCCACTTGGACATGCTTGTCCCCCAAGACAATTTCTACAGAAAACTGGACGCTGCCCTCAACCTCCATTTCCTCTACAAAGCCACCAGTAAGTACTATGGCTCAGAGGGAAATGAAAGTATAGACCCGGTGGTGTTCTTCAAAATTATCTTGGTGGGATATTTCAACAACATCAATAGCGACCGCCAGTTGCTGCGCCACTGCTCCAACTGTTTGGACGTGCGCTTGTTCCTCCGCTACGATATTGATGAAGAGCTGCCCTGGTTCAGCACCATCAGCCGAACACGCCAACTCTATGGGGAAGAAGTATTCATCACCTTGTTCAAAAAGATCCTCAGCCTCTGTGTTGACAAAGGAATGGTGCGTGGCAAGCGGCAAGCAATCGACAGTGCCTTCATCAAAGCCAATGCCAGCTTGGGCTCCCTTATTGAAAAGGAAATCACAGACGATGCCCAAGCTTATGCCGATGAACTCAACGAAGGCAGCGAAGAAAAGATAAAGCATGGGGACAAAGCGAAAAGCACCGTTACCACAGAAAAGAAAAAGCAAGTAGATCAACATCATGCTTGGAAGGCAGAAGCCTATCATGGTCAACCAAGCAATACCAACCCCAAGCAAGTAGATGAACACGGCAACTTGATACGCCCCAGGTTCTTGAGCAACCACACCCACCATTCCCCCACCGACCCTGATGCGCGCATATCCGTAAAGCCCGGCAAGGCACGGCAGTTGAATTACCTTGGGCAAGTGGCCGTGGACGATGCCCACCATGTCATCACAGGGGCATGTGCCGATTTTGCTGACAAAAGGGACTCCCAATGTATGGCCAATATCCTTGATCTCACACAAGAAAATCTAGCCGACAACAACATGGCACTACAGGAAATCACGGCCGACACCGGCTACTCTAGCGGTGAGGCATTAAAGTACCTGAAGGAAAAAAATGTGGATGCCTACATCCCCAACTTTGGGCAATACATAGCGCACCGCGAAGGGTTTATCTACAATCAACAGAAAGATCAGTATGGATGCCAGCGTGGGAAAAAAGCAATACTGCCCTGCAAAGGTGAAAGATCAGATCGCAAAGGGTATCAGAAAAAAACATATCGGAGCAGCGAATCGGTTTGCAAAGATTGTCCCCTGCGCGTGGCCTGTTGCGGCAAGAGCACCAAGTTTAAAAAGATAGAGGACAGCATCCATAAACCACTCTACGATGTGATGCATAAAAAAATGCAAACACCCTATGCCAAACAAATGGGCCGCATCCGCAGCAAAACAGTTGAGCCCGTGTTGGGTACGTTGATCAACTTTATGAACATGAAGCGTGTGAACACGCGGGGCATACGCCAAGCCAACAAGCATGTGATCATGGCCGCACTGGCATACAACTTGAAAAAGTATTTACGTTTTGAATCTCCAAAAGTGACTGCCATGATAAAGAAAATGGAACTGTTGGGGGAAACCACGGCCACATTTTCATCGCCATTCCTGTGCTTGGTAAAATCGGTTATGGCATCACCATTTTTCCGCACTCTGTTTTCCGCCCCACACATCACTGTCCCTTAAAACGAACCTGATAAAGCCATTTTTGGCTTGAATTTCCTAAACCCACCTTTTTTTGAAGAGTTGCGCATCAGCTACCAGTGTTAGCGGCTGGCGTTCCTTCTCACTTATTGTAATTCTCAGGTGTTGTCGTCTTGAAACTGTATTTAATTCCTTCCGCTGTCTCAAAAGACTCTGGAACTTGGGTTGATCTTCGCTTGTACGTCCCGTCAACCGTAACACCTTGTCCGAAGCCGCAGTCATAAGATTTTTCAATTGTCGCGATTGTCAAAGTGTTGTTTAAAAATTTCATTGTCCAACGGCAACCTTTGTCTTTTGTTTCAAATGTTCCTTTTTCGCCTTCTATTTTTAATCGTCCGAAGAGAGAACCCATGTTGTATGAAGGTGCTCCGCGATTCAGGTCGACATATAACAAAATTGTGTTGTCTGTCTCTGGATAAACTAGAACCGTCCCCGAAGCCTTGTCACTGCCCAAACTGTATGAAAAAGTCCCAGCGAGTCTTGAAGTGCTTAAGACTTTTTGCTGTCCGAAGCTTAATATAGAAAAACAAACAAATGTCAGAATACTTATAAGTCGTCCCATAGTTGTTGAGTTACTCTGTCAACGCTTCTGACTAACGTTTCACAAGTTGCTGATATTCAATTGCAATCCGAGGTCGTCAGGTGTTATATCAAACTTATGAATTAGCTTTTTCATTTCCATTACTTTCCTCTTTCTTTTTTGATCTAGGAATTCATAGGTGTTTTCCGGCTTGTATGGGATCTTCTTGACCAGCATGTTCCAAATGATGACGGCCAGCTTTCTTGCTGTTGCTGAAATAGCTGACACCCTTCCTTTGCGAAAGGCGATCCGTTTGAAGAAATCGGATAGCGCTGTGCCTTTTAGGTTCCCAATCACATTGGCTGCATTGCGCAGTGCAATTTTTAAGCGGTTGCTACCTTTGGGTATTCTGTTGCTCAGTACTTTCCCACCACTGATTTTGTTATTGGGCGATAGCCTGAGCCATGAAGCAAACTGCTTGGCGGTATCAAATTTATATATCCCATTCCCAACCTCACTCATGATGGTAAGAACCGTGGAATGGCCCAGCCCTTCAATGGATAATAAGTCTGTGCCTTCAAAGTATTGATATGAGAGCAGGTTGATGTCAATGTTCTTGGGGTTGTTCTTGTTCACCCGCTTATGTACCTTCTTTTCAATATGGTGTTGCTTTTTATTCTCGTCACTGCTGATTTGCGCTTTCAATAAAGTATTGATCTCTGCGTCACACTCCTCTATACGTGACTGAAGGGTAACATACATTTCATATTCGTGCCTCAGGGCAAAAAGATAATCCTTACGCCCATTATATTGCAATGCCTTGGCGATCTCCTCTTCCGATTTCTTGCAGTTCCCATTGCGCAGGGAAGCCAGCTTTTCTGGATCGGTCTCACCCTTGCAGATCGCTTTAATAATGGAAAGCCCTGTCAAGCCGGTCACATCATTGACCACTATATCCAAGCGGAAATTTAACAGCCGCAGGTACTTCTGTAATTTGCGTATTGTATCGGCACCCTGTTCTATCAAATTCATCCGATGACGGCAATACGTGCGGAGCTGTTCGGTTGCTTGATCGGGTAAAAAACTCCCGCTCAACAATCCAAGGGTGTGCAATTTTTGTATCCATTGACAATCCTGCACATCACTCTTCTTCCCTTTAATGTTCTTGGTGAACTTCCCGTTGCACAAAATTACCTCAAACCCAGCTCCTTGTAGTACGGTGAACAAATTCTGCCAATAGGTTCCTGTGCTTTCCATGGCCACCGTCTTTATCCCGTGATCGGACAACCATTTGGCAAGGGACGATAAGTCTTCATTGTAAACACCAAACTCTTTCACATCCTCTTCTTTTTGCCCAACAGCAACAAAATGAGAACGGCTCCCAATATCAATTCCGGCTGCATTGGGGTTGACTACTTCCATTGATAGATCTTTCATAAAACATTTTTTAAGTGATTGTTCAAAAATGCCCTAAGGGAATGTATCTTTGACATGAAAGTATTCTGAACGGGGTACTCGCGAGAGCCCACCACTGAAATCATCTCAAAGCCTTCTTGCTAGAACAGGAAGGCTTTTTACATTCCAACCAGGATTGCCTCGGGCTATTATGCACCAACGCGTACATCGGCCTTGCAAAGGACTCCGTCAAGATAGCAAAATTTCAATCGATGGGAAGGTGTCCGGATGGACGTAACGTTAGCTTTGGAAATCAATTCTTTTTCAGAATAGGGAGGCTTGCCACCAACGTTTGTGTTTGCGCAGTGGTGCGGTTTCGAAGCCGCGTCCTGTCCCCGACACAAAACGTTGAACGAAGATATAAACTTTGGGCTACACGTCACCGCACCATTGAAGAAACATTTTGTTGTGGCTTCGTTGCTTACTCCAAATTATCTCGAATCCACGCTCTAATTTTGTCGAATGTTAATTCTCCTTTTGCTGTTTTGATTACAAAGTCATATTTAACGTCTTGGTCAACATTGATATCAAGTTGGTTTCTCTTGAGTATTAGTCTTAATAGAACGTATGCAGTTCTTTTGTTTCCGTCAACAAATGGATGGTTTGAAACAATACTCTCAAAAATTGCTGCGGCTTTGTCAACGGGGTCAGGATATAAGTCTTTGCCATCAAAAGTCTGAAATGGTCGTCCGATGGCCGATTCTAAAATTCCTTTATCTCTAATTCCTTTTGCTCCACCAAATCGGTCAATAAGAATGTCATGAATCCTTTCGACTTCACTAACTTCTATCATTTAGCAAGTCGTTCGAGAAGTTCTTTGTCTTCGGCAAAAATATCTCTTAAATCCCTTATTAGATTTAACCTGCCTGCAGGTTGATTCTCAGCCTGTTTTAAAAAGTCTAAGATGTCCTGAAGAACGCTTTCAGGAACGTTGTCCAAGGATTTCTGGATCTCAGATTTGATCTCGTTTGTAGTCATAATTCTTTTATTCTAACCCGAATTTATTAAAATTTTCCGAATCTTTCTTGGGGGGTCTGGCAATGAGCCACAACGGTTAGGCTTGCAGAAGGCGGGCAATTAAAAACCTGCGCCTTCTCCCACGAGATAAAATAAGTGAAACGCACTGAACTTTCCTAACGCACAATCCGCCCGCTTTTCTGCAAGCTAGTGTTATGGCCAGTTTGCAACCGAGCTTAGGGTTTTAGTGTCGACCGTGAAAAAGGAAAAATGTCCACCGATAAGTTTTGCGAGCAAAGTCGTCCAGCGGAAGAGTTTGGTCGTCCGCCAGAAAGTGTCGTTATGGGTTGTAGCGCGAGAATGGGTCGTCCGATTGCTGCAAATGTTTCCGAGGCGAGTCGTCAACGAGCAAAAGCGTCCGCAAGAAAAGAGTTGAAAAAGGCGTCTTTGATTTTTTTAATTTTCCGTCAGTCGTTTGAAGCAAAGTCCTCGGAATGTCGATGAATTGCCAGCGAGCAGAGGTCAGTAGTCTATTAATTTGTTGTCACCGAAATTTCGGATGCACACTCGTCCCGCAAATTGGCCATAACGTTTGTGTTTCTTCAGTGGTGCGCTTCCGAAGCCGCGTCCTGTCCCCGACACCAAGCGTTGAACGAAGATATAAACTTTGGATGACACTTCACCGCACCATTGAAGAAACATTTTGTTGGCGGCTGCTGGCATTGATTTTCAACATCGTCTACGAAGTCGAAACTTGTCCACTGTGAATAAACTTGTAACGAAGTTTTTCTCGAAATATTTCTTGTCTGTCTGCGAAATTGAATTTACTTACATGTTGAGATATGTCCGCAAAGCCATTTAATGCAGTTCAATCTTTACTATAAAATTTGGGTGAGAATATTCTGCTTGTCCACTTTCATAAATTTGTTGAGCGATTTCTATAGACTCAAAACCTGTCGCAACATTTTTAACTTTAAAATATTGAGTAGAATACTTTGCATTAATCAATTCCAGATTCTTTGTCTCGGCATAATCTTTAAAGTCAGATTCCGAAACAATATTCTCGTCATGCTTTGTTAGAACTTCACTTAAAACAACAAAATATGAATTTGGGTCGTTCTCATTTGTGTAAAATATTGGGGTAGCTGAAAATATTTCATCGTCTTTGTTTAATTCTTTTAAGTAATCATTGACTTGAGTGCAGTCAGTCAAGGTTTCATTGATTCTTCCCCAAATTTCATGGTAGTTATTGTTACCTGCTTTGGTGCTATTGGTTATGAAGGGATATTTACTCAATATAGAATCTGCTAACCCTTTTGTTACTTCTTCTTGTTTAAACACAATATAAATCTCGGACAATGATTGTTTTCCAAGATATATTTTCCCTCCTCCCGAATAGTAGAAATTTCCATTGTCTGCGCATAATCTAATTTTTGATTTCGGTTCATCTTTTTCACATGAGATTAATAGTGTAAATCCTATGGTTGCGAATATGAAGAATACACGTAATCTTTTCATTATTTCTTTTTTGTCGTTAGACACACATTATTGTCAAATGGTTGTTAACCCTTTCAATTTTACGTCACGAAGCTAATTCTTTCAGTTTAACGCTCTCTTTTTGCTGTGCGCGCCAGTTGCCGCCAACGTGAGTATTTGCGTTCGAGCGGGGCTTCCGAAGCCACGCCTTGTCCGCGACAACGAACGCATTAAAGATACGAAAACGTTGGATTACGCGTCAACCCCGCTTGACGCAAATACATTGTTGTGGCCAGTTGGGTTTTGTCCGAAATCGTCAACCGTCACTAAAGATTAATTGTCAAATTTGTTGTCTTGTCGGGGGTTATCTGAAAGGCTCTCCGTTGCGAGAAATTTCCTCCGTTTAAATCGTCATGTCGAAAATATTCGATTAAGTAATTACCATAATTCAATTCAATGGTCAAATTACCTTTTGAATCTGCGGCAAGGTTCTCAAACAAGGGATAATTCAGATTACTTAGTTCATAAATTTTAGAACCAAGTGTAAGCTCGGAACTGTTAGTGAAAGTCACATTTAGTCGGCCTGTAAATGTTAGCTGGTCTTTCTGACATCCAAGTAGTCCGACAAAAATTAAGGTTATCAATAGTGGTCTCATTTTTTTTGAGTTGTGTTTTGTTTCCTTTTAACTTAATTTGTTCTGCATTGCCGAGTCTATTTGCTTTTTAAGTCCACCTTTATTGATTCGTCAGTGGATACTAATTTTCCCTTTTTATTTTTTTCTCCACCGTCTGCGGAGATGTAACTTGTCAATGTGTTATAGACTGCATATGGAGAAGTCAACTTTTTTTTGTCGACCGAAATACTGCCAGTTTGTTCGTCCCTGTCCACGGAGCCAACCCAATTGGCCACAACGTTTGTGTTTGCGCAGTGGTGCGGTTTCGAAGCCACGTCCTGTCCCAGACACCAAAGCGTGGAACGAAGATAACACTTTGAGTAACACGTCACCGCACCATTGAGCAAACATTTTGTTGGCGGTAGTGCCTTACTTCATCTGCTTTTTTTAAGTTTAAATTCCACCTCCTCGTTGTCCCGCTTAACTTTCATATTTAAACTGTCAGCCTGATAAAGCATGTCTCTTATTTTGAAAAAACTATCGCATAAATTCGCGGTGTCAACCGATAATTTGTCCACGCTAACTAAAGTGTCATTCAGCTTTATACCGTTAATGTCACCACTCAATCCTTTATATAGTCTGCTTATGTAGATGTCCTTACCATTCATGTTCATATCTACTCCGAATGAATTGAATTGGTCAATTGGAGTTTCACTAAAAGGTGTTAATATCAATTCCTTTTCTTTGAAATTGAGTGTCACAATAAAATATCTAGCTAACTCTGAACCAATCAAATTATAATTGTTTGACTTAGAATAGAACGCAACTTGATTAGCTACACTTTGTCCCGCAATTTTAACAGTTTTCAAACGTGAAACATACATTGATTCCTTGTTCACCCCGTTTGCACCAATAGTCCCTTCACCATATGTTTCAATAGAATTGGCAAACTGATACTCATTGGCTGTCTTTTCTGTTAGTGAAATGAAACCACCATAACCAAAGTCTAACATAAACTTTTGATTGCGTCCATCAATTTCTACTTGAATAAAAGGATTTAGTACTCTGTCTAGCTCAACTTTGAGTTTAACTGAATTCTTGAGATTTGGCATTTTCTCTAAATTGTCAGCCAGTCGTATAATTTTGTTGTGATAGTCAATCTGCCAGACTGCTTGTTTGATAACTCCTTTTCCAAGAAGTCCACCGTTAGTATAGCACTTAATTACTGGAGCTTCATTAAAATCAAAGTTAAAAACTCCTACATCTGTAAACTGGACGTCACCAACCTTAAGTCTGGGTATTTTACTTAGAACTATTTCGGACTTAATTTGATTCGAACTACCAACGGAAACCTTCATTAGTTCAGGTAGCATATTCTTAGTCATGATGTCGGTTGTTACCGTATTGTATCCTCCAGTGTCAAATATGTAGTCGTATGTCTGTGAACCTATAGTAACAGGAATGATAAAGTAGCCACCTCTGTCAGTAAATGAGATTTCCTGATAAAAATCTGTCAAAACTACATTTGCAGCGTTAGCAATTTTAAGCTGCTCTTTTGGACTTTGTCCGAAGCTATAAACTGTCAGCGAAACAAAAATTGAGGTTAGCAGTCTTTTAGTCATCAAGTTCAATTATATCAATCTATTTTCTTGGTCGTCAGCGGGCATTACCGCCAACGTGAGTATTTGCGTTCGAGCGGGGCTTCCGAAGCCACGCCCTGTCCCCGACAACGAACGCATTAAAGATACGAAAAACGTTGGATTACGCGTCAACCCCGCTTGACGCAAATACATTGCTGTGGCCAGTGCTTGACCCACTCTTATTCGTTCTTTAATAGGTCAACCGGATTAATTCTAGTGCTTCTAATTATGTTTGTCACTATACCCAATATTAGAATCACCGCAATTATAAGTCCAGAGAGTCCAATGGTTGAAATTCTCAAATCTGTCCGGAATGCATAATCTGAAAGCCAGTACTGACTCCTGTCCCATGCGAAAGGGACTGCTACTGCAAAGCTGATTAGGAATAGAAATAGAAACTCTCTTGATAATAGGATCGTCAATGAACTCTGACTGATACCCAGTATTTTTCTAACACCAATTTCTTTTGTCCGCTGTAATAGTATTAGATTGGAAAGAGAGTACAAACCGATTGTCGCAAGAAAAATTGCTAATAAACTGAATGCTTGCGTAACTCGTCCTGTTGTCGTTTCCTGTTCAAACATCTTTTTAACTCTTTCGTCCAAGAATGTGTATTCAAGAGCGTCCATTGTTGATAGCTTTGAATAAATGCCTTCAATATTCTTTAAGTCTTCAGGCCTTTTTAATTTAATTAATACTTTTTTGCTGTCGTTGCTTGTTGAATTAATTGGAAGCATGACAAGTGGCTTAATTGATTGTTGAAACCCTTGATAGTTGAAATCGGACACAACTCCAACAATTCTAATTTTCTCATCAAATGCATATATAGTCTCACCAATAATATTTCTCACATTATCAAACCTTGCCATTTTTACAAAAGTTTGATTCACTACTGCTTGTTTAATTATTTCATTTTGTTGGGGAGCAAAGTTTCCTCCAGCAAGGAATTTTATCCCCAGTAGTTCTGAAAATATGCTATCAACTTCGAATAGATTAAAATTCGCTTCAATTCTATTGTCATTGTTGTAAATCCAACCTAATTGATAACCTAATCTTTCGCTTCCTGGGTATGACAATTCGTTAATTATAGAGAAATCATTTGTCGGACGATCCTTTTGCAAATAGTCTGTAAAGGTTCTTAAGTTATTTCCACTTGAAAGCTCTTTTGGTAATGATACCATAACTATGTTATCTGAGTTGAACCCATAGTTTCTGTTTCTCAAGAAACTTACTTGGTTATGGACAGTAAGCGTAAAGAAAACAAGACCCACTGTAAAAGTAAGCTGGCCAACTGTAAGAAACTTTCTAAGTCTATTGTTACCTAAACTCGAAAAGCCCTTTAGCCCCGTTAGGGTCGAGTTACGGAATGAATAGAAAACAGGATAAAAACTTCCAGAAATAACAACTATCAAGAAAATTGTCGCTAGGATTACCAATGTTGTAGTGTCATAGAGATGTGAAAGTGTCAAACTTTTGCCTGTCATTTCTTGAGTGAATGGCAATAAAATGGTGTACAAAGCAATTGAAATCAAAATTACTAACACTGCTATTGTTACTGATTCGACCACAAATTGCTTTAGTAAGCCCGACTTGCCAATACCCATTAGCTTTCTAACACTTAACTCATGGATTCGTTCGGTATAGATTGAAGTCGAAAAGTTCGAGTGATTAAATATTACAATTAGAAAGATAACCACTCCAAGTGTTATCAGCACCTTTAAATAAATTGGATTTCCTTTTATCGCATCTCCGCTCAGTTGTTTCGAGAAATGAATTGTACTTATAGGCTGTAATGAAAGTCTGATATTTGATTTCATGTCATATTCCTTGACAAAAAATGAGAGCGCTTTCTCTACGGCAATTAAATTTATCTTGGATTCAAGCTTGTTTGCGGTTTCTGAATTATTCAATAAGACATAAGTAAATCCTGCTGGGTTACCCCAATCATCGTCATATTGGGAGAAGTCATGAGATAGCAGTGCTTCGTAATAGAAATCTGAATTTTTTGGAAGGTCATCAATTACTCCAACCACTCCATACATTTGGTTGTCGACAAGGACAGCTTTGTTTACTGGTGATTTGTCACCAAACAGTTTCTTCGATAAGGATTCAGTTACTATGATTGAATTGGGCTTTGAAAAGTCCATGTCATTGCCATTTATGAATGAGTGCCGAAAGACCTTGAAAAACTCCTTATCAACTTTATATGTATTTTCGGCTTTAAAAACATTACTATTACCTGATTTGAATTGAATGGTAATATTTCCTTTGTATGGAAGGACTCTTACAGCTTCTTCAACTTCGGGAAATTCCTTTTTTAATGTTGGTGAAATTCCCAAGAAAGACTCAGCCATAGCTAAATCAGTCCCCGAATTAGTTTGATATTCTGTCGTTACTCGATAGATTCTTTCATGATTTTGTATGTGCTTGTCATATGACAATTCATCTATAGAATAAACCGTAATAAATATTACTGAACAGATTCCGAAGCTGAGTCCAACTATATTCAGACTGAAAGCAAAAAATCTCTTTCGCGCTTTTCTTAATAGAATTGTCAAAGTAGTTTTATTCATAATTCTGCTTAGTTAACCCAAACGTCATTAAGCATTGGCCACAACGGGCAGCTTATTGCTGGCGGGCAATTAAAACCTTCGCCCTGTCCAACGTGATAAAGTTAAATAAAGAACTACAAACTTCAATGACGCACAGTCCCGCCCGCTTGCAATAAGCTTTTGTTGGCTGCATGTGGGTTTACAAACCTGTTCCTAATTCTAAATGAATGTCGTCTGGTTCTTTTTGATATAATTCCAAGTCCAACTCCTTTGTCATAACAGCGCCCAGCCTTAAATAAAAGTCCACAGTGTTTATTGTCGGTGTTGCAGAAATGTATAATTTACTCGCTCCGAATTTCCTTGCAGCCATTTTACTTTCGTCAACAAGGCGACCTCCTAACCCCAATTGCCTGTAATTATTGCTTAAATAGAGGATGTCCATTTTACAATAATTCATTTCCATTCCTCTCCGCTTATTTTCAACTGAAGCAACTCCCACCATTTTCTCATCGTCAAATACTCCGATTACTGCTCCACCCTCACTTTTTATCTTTCTTTGTCGATTCATAATATCTGCTAGTTCGTCTGCGTCAAAAGAGTATACGTGTTCATAATTCTCAATAACTGTCAAAGCCCCATCTTTCAATTTGTAGTAACCAAGTATTTCTTCCTCTCTTTGAATTTCTCCAATCTTTTCAATCTCATTGTTTTCTATTTCTCGTATCAGTATCATCAAAGTTTATCGAATTTGTCAACGAGCTGTCCCCATTCTGACTAACGTTTCACAAGTTGCTGATATTCAATTGCAATCCGAGGTCGTCAGGTGTTATATCAAACTTATGAATTAGCTTTTTCATTTCCATTACTTTCCTCTTTCTTTTTTGATCTAGGAATTCATAGGTGTTTTCCGGCTTGTATGGGATCTTCTTTACCAGCATGTTCCAAATGATGACGGCCAGCTTTCTTGCTGTTGCCGAAATAGCTGACACCCTTCCTTTGCGAAAGGCGATCCGTTTGAAGAAATCGGATAGCGCTGTGCCTTTTAGGTTCCCAATCACATTGGCTGCATTGCGCAGTGCAATTTTTAAGCGGTTGCTACCTTTGGGTATTCTGTTGCTCAGTACTTTCCCACCACTGATTTTGTTATTGGGCGATAGCCTGAGCCATGAAGCAAACTGCTTGGCTGTATTGAATTTATATATCCCATTCCCCACCTCACTCATGATGGTAAGAACCGTGGAATGGCCCAGCCCTTCAATGGATAATAAGTCTGTGCCTTCAAAGTATTGATATGAGAGCAGGTTGATGTCAATGTTCTTGGGGTTGTTCTTGTTCACCCGCTTATGTACCTTCTTTTCAATATGGTGTTGCTTTTTATTCTCGTCACTGCTGATTTGCGCTTTCAATAAAGTATTGATCTCTGCGTCACACTCCTCTATACGTGACTGAAGGGTAACATACATTTCATATTCGTGCCTCAGGGCAAAAAGATAATCCTTACGCCCATTATATTGCAATGCCTTGGCGATCTCCTCTTCCGATTTCTTGCAGTTCCCATTGCGCAGGGAAGCCAGCTTTTCTGGATCGGTCTCACCCTTGCAGATCGCTTTAATAATGGAAAGCCCTGTCAAGCCGGTCACATCATTGACCACTATATCCAAGCGGAAATTTAACAGCCGCAGGTACTTCTGTAATTTGCGTATTGTATCGGCACCCTGTTCTATCAAATTCATCCGATGACGGCAATACGTGCGGAGCTGTTCGGTTGCTTGATCGGGTAAAAAACTCCCGCTCAACAATCCAAGGGTGTGCAATTTTTGTATCCATTGACAATCCTGCACATCACTCTTCTTCCCTTTAATGTTCTTGGTGAACTTCCCGTTGCACAGGATCACCTCAAACCCAGTTCCTTGTAGTACGGTGAACAAATTCTGCCAATAGGTGCCTGTGCTTTCCATGGCCACCGTCTTTATCCCGTGATCGGACAACCATTTGGCAAGGGACGATAAGTCTTCATTGTAAACACCAAACTCTTTCACATCCTCTTCTTTTTGCCCAACAGCAACAAAATGAGAACGGCTCCCAATATCAATTCCGGCTGCATTGGGGTTGACTACTTCCATTGATAGATCTTTCATAAAACATTTTTTAAGTGATTGTTTAAAAATGCCCTAAGGGAATGTATCTTTGACATGAAAGTATTCTGAACGGGGTACTCGCGAGAGCCCACCACTGAAATCATCTCAAAGCCTTCTTGTTCTAGCAAAAAGGCTTTTTACATTCCAACCAGGATTGCCTCGGGCTATTATGCACCAACGCGTAAATCGGCCTTGCAAAGGACTCCGTCAAGATAGTAAAATTTCAATCGATGGGAAGGTGTCCGGATGGACGTAACGTTAGCTTTGGAAATCAATTCTTTTTCAGAATAGGGAGGCTTGCCGCTAACGTTTAGCTTGTGGAAGGCGGGCAAATAAAAACCTTCGTCCTGTCCCACGTGATAAAGATAAATAAAGAACTACAAACTTCAATGACGCACAGTCCCGCCCGCTTGCCACAAGCTTTTGTTAGGTGCCGTTATTTGTCCCTCTAGGTGTCAGATAAAAAGCTCTTTTAATTCCGTAACCACGTATCCGCTCAGTCCGATTGAAAAAACCCATTTTTTTTAAAGTCTTGCTGACTAAGGTCCTTGTCAGTTGAAAATTGACTAATGGTTGAATTTTTTGCAAAAGTTCTGTTGCCGAATATTTTTCAATTAAGTCGTTATTATTAGGTATTTTGAACAAACTATTTAGAAGATCTTTAAGATTTGTTTCAGGTTCAAAGCCAGAAATCGTTTTTTGGTAACTGTTTGGGTAATTGAGGTCAGTTGTAATTTCGTAGATAGATTTTAGTATGTCTGACTTGTGCAAAACAATTAAGTCTGGGTCGGAATATTTATTAAAAATTGCCTTTATCTGTTGAAATTTTTCGATGTCTGATTGAAGTTGTCCCACGTATCTAGATTTTACGTTCGCTAAATAGCTTTCGCAGCTTTTCACTTTTTCATGAGTCAAAAAAAGTTGAGGTTTTTTCGCTAGCTTTTTTGAATTACACTTTTGGCAAACAGGCAAAATATTCCAAGGCACATGCTGTCCACCTTTACTCACTGGAATAAAGTGGTCGATTTGTATTTTATTTCTAATATGTCCAGTAAAGAGTAAAGAATCACAATACGGGCATTTCTTGTCAAAGTAATTAATGGCATCGTGTATAGCCTCGTCAATTTTTTTGTCTAGGTCAGGAAGAACTACGAATTCCTTTTGTGTCATTATTACTGATACCAATTTTCAAAGTTACAATACTTTCCGGGCAGGTGTCTAATGGCACCTAACGTTTGTGTTTGCGCAGTGGTGCGGTTTCAAAGCCGCGTCCTGTCCCCGACACCAAACGTGGAACGAAGATAAAAACTTTGGGCTACACGTCAACGCACCATTGCGCAAACATTTTGTTGGCGGCTGGGCATCTCGTCACTAGTTACTGTTTAGTCCAAATGAGTTTGTCCCCAATTTATTTTTAAAAAGTCGTTCTTTCTCAATTGCTTGGTCTGCCGTTATTGTCTTTGGTAAAATCATTAAAATTGAAAACTGAAAGTTCTCGGCATAGCCGTCTTTCTTTAGAATCAATTCTTTCAATTGCTTGTTTCCACCATGTCCGTTTGTCGAAACATAGGAATTCCATCGTCCCCAAATACCCTCTTCTCCGTAAGCTGACCCAACGTAAAGTTTACCAGTCTTCGAGTCACTTATTAGGTATATTCCTTTTGCTCCAGAAAGCATTCTTTTCCAGTCGTTGTACCCGTTTGTGACAATTTCTTTTAGCTCATTGAAGTTCAAAATGAAGTCAGAGTAGTCAGTGAAATGCTTGTAGTGAAGTCCCGGGTGTATTTCAATAACTTCCATTTCGTTTTTAATCCACTGATGCCAAGAAATAGCATTGCTCCATTTTACGATAACTCTTTCTTTTAAATCATCGAAATTTAGTATTTCTTCGAAGTCGTATTCAATGTTATAAGGAGTGTCAATAACACTCACTTGCACTTTTGGTAGATGTCGGCAGCGTAAAACTTTATAGACTCCTACAAACCTTGAAAGAAGTCCTTCTTCTCCAATAAAAGAAACTATGTAGTCAACACCATTAAAGACTTCTTTAGCTTGTTGCTGTTGGTACTTTAAGAATATTTCTCGTTTTGTTCTGTAAGCGTTATAGAGGTCAATTCTTGAATCTTTATGTCTTACAAGTTTGATTCTTGATTGTCTGTCGAGTCCGCGATTGAACAATAACTCCTGAATTGTTATCATCTGCTTGTCCGTCTACATTTGTACACACTTTGTCATGCCTTGCCGCCAACGTGTTTGCTTCTGCAGTAGCGCGCTTTCGAAGCCGCGTCCTGTACCCGACACCAAACTTGGAACGAAGATAACACTTATAACTTACACGTCACCGCGCTATTGCAGAAGCATTTTGTTAGGCGCTGGCCTGTCGTCCGTTTAGTTAAATAATTCTTTGTCAATTCTAATAAGCATGTTATTAAGTCCTCCGTCAGAATTTGCAAAAATAATTATTGCGTTCTGCTTAGTCACATCCATTAATGTCCACGTCACAACTCCCGGTTCTCCACCACTGTGTAGGTAATATGTGTTTTTGGAAAATGTCGAATCCACTCTCCAAGTGTAATGCTTTAATCTTTTGTCACTAGGGTTTGGAGTAATCGTCTCAGTCGTTATGCTGTCAAGTATAAACTTCCCATTCTGCGAATTAATATAACCGAGTATGAAACTTGAGAAATCCGAAATTGATGTTCTAAGTTGTCTGCATGGATAATATGGATAACCCATAAAGCCTTTAAACTCCTGCCCATTGGACTTTGTGGAAGCATAGGGTTTGGCTACTAATGACTTGTCAAGATTATTCAAGAACCAACTCGTGTTATTCATTTCAAGCGGGTTAAAAATGTATTTTCTGCAAAACTCCTCAAAACTTGTCTTGGAAACATTCTCAGCTATATAGCCCAGTAATCCATAGCCAATATTTGAATATCTGTACGAAATCGTATCCTTAACAAATCGACTTTTGTGATATAGTTTTCCTTTCACACTTAAAAAGTCCTTTAGAAATTCTGAAAGTTGAATTTTGGAATCTCCTTCGTAAGTCCAGAATTGCATTGCGTCTCCATCGTTAATACCGGAATGATGATTTAACAACTGACTAATTGAGATTTTCGAGTTTGGGAAATGTGGATTGATAACTTGGAAAGGTAAGTAGTCATTAATGTCGTCAGTTAGTCTTATCTGTTTTAATTCCATTAGTTTAAATATCGCAGCACTCACAACTGTCTTTGAAACCGATGCTATTGTGAATGGTGTGTTGATTGTTGCCTCTAGATTATTTTCTTTGTCCCTGAGTCCATAAGCTTTTAAGTGAACGAGTTCACCTGATTTAATAACAGCAACGGATAGTCCTACTGTTCTTTTAGCTGTCATCTCCTCTTTGACAATAGCATCAATCGCATCTAAATTCTGTCCAAAGACGGTAATGTGAGATGTCACCAATAAAATCAACAGACACTTTTTCATTTTTAAAATTTAATTGTCAACTAAAACTGTCTACGAAGTTGTGGGCTTGCGCCTAACGGTTGGGCTTGCAGAACGCGGGCAATTAAAAACCTGCGCCTTCTCCCACGTGATAAAATAAATGAAACGCACTGAACTTTCCTAACGCACAGTCCGCCCGCTTTTCTGCAAGCCTGTGTTATGGCCAGTTTGCAACCGAGCTTAGGGTTTTAGTGTCGACCGTGAAAAAGGAAAAATGTCCACCGATAAGTTTTGCGAGCAAGTCGTCCAGCGCAAGAGTTTTGGTCGTCCGCCAGAAAGTGTCATTAAGAGTTGTCGCGCGAGAATGAGTCGTCCGATTGCTGCAAATGTTTCCGAGACGGTTCGACAACGAGCAAAAGTGTCCGCAAGAAAAGAGTTGAAAAAGGCGGCTTTGATTTTTTAAAATTTCCGTTAGCCGTTTGAAGCAAAGTCCACAGAATGTTTTTGAATTGTCAGCGAGCAGAAGTCAGACGTCTATTAATTTGTCGTCACCGAAATTCTGGAGGAGCACTCGTCCCGCAAATTGGCCATAACGTTTGTGTTTCTGCAGTGGTGCCTTTCCGAAGCTGCGTCCTGTCCCACGAAACTAAACGTGAACGAAGATAAAACTTAAAATCAACACGTCACGGCACCATTGCAGAAACATGCTGTTATGCAACGTGCCGCGCTTACACTACACTTAACCACACGGATGCCAGTGCTTTGGCTGTGTGTCGGCTTGTGCGGCACTGGCATTGGTGTGGTTTTCGAAGGCTGTATTTCTGTCGTCAGTGTCGTTTGTATGAATTAAACCTATTCAATTCTCAATACATTCACGGGGTTAGTAAGGGCAGTCTTTATTGATTGATATGATACAATTAGTAACGTAGTCAAAATCACCGATATTGCTGTCAACAAAAAAATCCAGATGTTAATCTCAGCATGAAACGCGTACTTACTCAAAAACTGTTGTCCAACATAATAGCCAATTGGACAGCCAATCAAAATGCCAAAAATTACGAGTCTTATGAAATCTTTGCAAAGCATGACGACTATTCCGTACACAGTGGCACCCATTACTTTCCGAACGCCAATTTCCTTAGTCCGTCTTTCAGTTGTAAATGAAGCAAGACCAAAAAGCCCAAGACAAGAAATAAAAATTGCTATTAAGGTAAAAGATGATGAAAGCTTGCCAATCAAAATCTCGTTTTGATATTGACGGTCAAATGTTTGATCCATAAAGGAGTATTCAATTGGAAAATCAGATTCAAACTTCTTGTAAATTGTTTGGATATGGTTTGTAGCCTGTTCAACCTTCCCTGCCTCATATCGAATAAATACTTGTCCCACTTCGTTTGGCCGCATTGAAAAAATTACTGGTTCTATTGGTCCCTGTAAACTACCACTGTGAAAGTCCTTGATAACCCCTACAATCTTACCTTTTCTTGGAGCGATTAATACCTGACCAATCGGATCCGAAAGTTTCATTCTCCGAACAGCTTCTTCATTAATGATATAATTTGTCGTATCGGTGGTGAATTCTTTTGAAAAGTTTCTTCCCTCCAAAATACTGAAACCCAATGCAGGCAAAAAGTAATCATCGCATACAAGGGTCTTAAATATTAGGTTGTCCTCTTTTGCTTTTCCTGGCCAAGCATTGTCACCCAAGACCATTCCTGCAAAATTGTCCATTGGATTGTTATCACCACGAGCAACTGAACGTATTGCTGAAGTTTGAAGTAATTCCTGTCTAAAGCTTTCAAAGTTTTTGAGAATATCTGGGCTCACATTAAAATATAGTATGTTTTCCTTATCAAATCCAAGATTTTTACTTTTCATAAAATCCACCTGATAGTAAACTATTAATGCTGAAATAATAAGAACGATTGAAACGCCAAATTGAAAAACAACGAGTCCTTTTCGAATACCCGCTCCGCTTAGTCCAGAGAATTTACCTTTTAACACATTGATCGCTTTTAAAGAAGAAAGAAAAAATGCTGGATAGCTTCCTGCAATAAGTCCTGTTAGCAATGCAACTGAGATGAGACTAATACTAATAACAGGGTTGAGATAATCAATGATAAGCTTCTTTCCTGTCAGTTCGTTGAAGTATGTCAATAATAATTCAACAATAAATAAACCAAATAGAAACGCAATTAGTGAAGTTAGAATAGACTCACCCATGAATTGCTTTGTTAAGGATCGTCTGGCTGCGCCAACTACTTTGCGGACGCCAATTTCTTTTGCTCGGTTCATTGAACGAGCGGTTGCAAGGTTCATGAAGTTGATGCACGCTATCAAGAGAATAAAGCCAGCGACAATGGAAAAAATTCTAACGTATGTTATTCGTCCTCCGTCCTGTATTCCGTTGTTGAAATTATTATAAAGTCTCCAATCAGTAATTGGGAACAAGAAGAGTTCTACATTAGAATCCCATCTAGGCCAAATCTTCGGTTTAGTCAAAACCTCGGCTATCTTCTCATTTAAAAGTGCAACGTTACTACCTTCTTTCAGTTTAACATAGGTTTTCCCTCCAGTCCAAGCTCCCCATTCTTTATTGTATTGATCTACTTGGGAATAAACGGGGTATGGAATAATAAAATCAAATTGAAGAGTTGAGTTACTGGGAAGATCATTGAAAACCGCTGTTACTTTAGCTTCAGATTTTGAGTCTAAACGAAATACTCTTCCCAATGCGCTTTCATTCTTGAAATATTTGCTAGCTAGTTTTCTAGAGATAGCAATAGAATTAATGTCTGGAAGTGGATTTGTGGTATTCCCTTCAGCTAATGGTATTGTGAAAACACTAAAGATTGAGGTGTCTGCAAATACTCCGTTTTCATAAATCGATTGAGTTCCATGATTGAAAAGGATTCGGCCCCCTCCAAATCTTATTCTACATGATTCTTCAACTTCCGGTAATTCAATTAGTCCCTCTGCTAAAGGCCCTGGAGTTTGTTCCAACGTCTGAGTGCCATCGGGAAAAGCATGGTTTCCCATGACTTGAAATATCCTCTCTTTATCTGCATGGAACTTGTCGAAGGTAGTTTCATCTATTATCCATAGTAGAATAAAAATACTGCAAGCAAATCCCACTGCTAAGCCTGCAACATTTATAAAGGAGTAGCTTGGATTCTTAAATGTTGTCCTAAAAAATATTTTAAGAAAGTGATTAAGCATAACTTTTTATTTAGGGTTAGTTGTTCAGAAGTATGTTGTCAACAATGAGGCCAAACGATATAATCCAACAATTTAGAGTAATTTGTTGTGATAGATGTCCGCTACTGGAACTCAATTGTCCGGATTCATAAAAAGTTTACGTTTAGTCATCTTTTTAATTCGTTGTCGCGGATGGGAAGGTTGGCTCTTTTGCTTGCTTTGGGGTCGCGTTGGAAAGTGCGGCAAGCAAATGTGCCAATGCGGGTCGCCCTCTCTGTCCCGCGGCATGTTGCATAACGTTTGGCTTATTGCTGGCGGGCAATTAAAACCTGCGCCCTGTCCAACGAGATAAAGATAAAAAAAGAACTACAAATTTCAATGACGCACAGTCCCGCCCGCTTGCAATAAGCTTTTGTTGGGCACCGTTGCTCACTCTATGACTACATAAAACCAAGGTGTTTTTAGAAGTCCCTGTCTAAGGTAAATGTCAACTGTGTCCCCTTTGGCTGTAACTTCATACTCGTCCTTTGTCACGCTTACTCTTTCTGTTTCAGTTCTAGGTCCCCAAGGTTTAAGTGTCAAATAGTAGGTTGTCGACTTTCCAGAACTGATTTCTTTGTCGGTCACTTCACTTTTAAATATCTCTGGCTCGGATTTGTCAAACAGACAATTTGACGTTACATAAGTCCCGTAAGAATAACATAATATCATTCCTGCTAATGATAAGGTCGTCACATAATCAACAAATTTATGGAATTTAATCTCCTTCGTCCCAAGAATGAATAAAAAGGTCAAGGTAATTGTGCTAATAGATATAGCAATCCAAATACTCTTATACTCAAGCATCTCATAGTCCATGATAGCTCTAATCAAAAGTCCAACACTGGCAAGGAGAAACCCGTAAATTATAGACGGATGAGCGCTGTTCCTCCTCTCATCAAATCTGATAAGTCCGCGATAGATATAAACAGATACAAAAGCAAGTATAGGCACTACCATTCCTACTGAAATACTAAATAAGTATGGTCTCGGATAAAACCATAACCAAGCACAGGTCAATCCACCAACAATATTTATGTACTTAGCAACCGTTCTTGCTTCATTAAGTTTGTATTCACGTGTCTGCACATTGATTCCAAACTCAAGGTTTGCCAAAATTTGTTGCTCTTCCTGTTTCGCTTCGTGACTGTCGAGCTCGATGAAGTTATTTGAAACCCATTCTATTATCTGTCCGGACTTCTCGATGTAAAGACTTATATTAATTGACTTCTTGTTTTTGAAGTTTGAAATTATACGAATATAATTTTCATCTATTCTAAAACCCTTGATTTCTTGGAAGTCCAAAGTTCTTGGTCCAAGAATGCTTTGGCTTGAAATTGAATTTGCCGCAATAATGATTCTGCTTCTTATTGTCTCTACTAATCCATATATGAACAAAATTGTCCCCACAAGCGAAATTGGAATTAGTATGAGTTTGACTGTTAGATTAGAATTCTCTGAAGTGAAGGGTATGAAACCCACATATATAAACAGTCCGATGAGAAGTGGTGAAAATATATAGATGAATATTCTCCAACCTTTTGCTGTTCTAAATTCTCCTGTCATTGTACTCAACTCTTTTTTAGCAATGGTGCCCAACGCTAAATGCTTATGTCAGTAGCGGGATTTTGAAACTGCGCCCTGTCCCACAAAACAAAACGAAGTTATGAAAGCAAAACTAAATAACCACACGTCACCCCGCTATTGCATAAGCATAATGTTGTGTGTTCGTGCCGCAAAACCTCCATGATGTGAGCCACATGGACTTGTAAGCTTTGGCCGTGTGTAGGTCGCGCGGCTTGCAAGTTGGTGTGGCGGATTGACTTCACTCAAAAAGGTGTCTTATTCTTTCCCAATAGATTAACACAATAAGACCTCCAACTACTGTAATAATTATACCCATAACTAAATTAAAAGATATGTTTGATAGCGTCCAAGTACTAGGTTTTTGTATGGTCTCCTTTGGTTTTGGTGGATTATTGGTACTATGTATTGTTTTGTTAAAGGAACGGTCATCAAAAGATTGATTTAGAGGTGCATTGATAACTGAACTATTTACATTGATTACCATCGTGGAATCGTTTTTGTTGGCAGTCTGGTTGAGCATATTTTTTACATACTCAATCCCGTCAATAGTTATTATTGCTTTTCTACTGTAGTCAAATTCACCTCCATTTTTTTGATTGTTATCACCTAAAATAAAGAATCCGTAATCAAATGGCTCGCGAATTTTTACCAAACCTTTTGCCCTCAACTCATTCAATTTTTGGTCTCTCTGACTGGCAGTATATGACTCAAACACTTTGTAGATGTCGGAATAATATTTTGTGTCACGTTGCTCATAAAGATGAGATAATATTTTTTCGTGTAACTCCATTGTCGTTGTATGTTAAGTGGCTTATTGCCTTGCTTTGGTTACGCGGTCGCACGTGCGGCAAGGCAATGTGCCACTTCTCCCTTGCGGGTCGGCTTGCCCCGTGGCGGGTTGGGTTTGCGCCCGTCCGCGAGCAGGGGCAACCCTGTCGGCTGTCTAGCGGCATGACACACAACGATTCGTGCTTATGTCAGTAGCGGGATTTTGAAACTGCGCCCTGTCCCACAAGCAGAACGAAATTATGAAAACAAAACGTAAAGTCAACACTTCACCCCGCTATTGCATAAGCACTGTGTTGGCAGTTCGTACTATTATACTCCACTTTTGTTCAGAAACTCAATTACCTTGTCCGCATATTCGTCACCGTAGTCGTTCTTTTGGAATACATTCATTCCGTTCAAATGGTCGCCCTTAAATTCAATAATCGTCACGATGTTTTGTTTGGCAAATTCTTTTGCGTCTTCTGTGATTGTAGTTTTGTCGTTGCTTGCACAAAAAATCATTGTCGGGATTTTCTCATCGAGTTTAACAATTGCTTTTGCAAATTGAGGAAGTAAAACAACCTTTCCTTTGTTTACTTTAATCCTGTCTATAACTTTTTGCGGGTCGTGATAAAACCCTTCTCCTATTAAGAAGTCTACTTTTTCCTTCCTCAATAAGCTCACGTATGTCCCCATTGAAAGTGAATATAGTCCGATTTTATCATTCGGGTATTTTTCCCTTGTCGCCTTGATTACGGAATCCAAGTCCAAAGAAAACTCAGGGTAAAAAAGAAAGTCCTTGTTTATTGTAAAGTCTGAACTCTTTCCAAAGCCTCTGTAGTCGAATGCGATAACTCTAAATCCTTTACTTAAAAATGCGTTTGCCTGCCAAATCAAATAACCCATATTTCCCGCATCTGTACCAACCAATATAATCGTCCGGTTGGATTTCAATGAATCGGGTCGTGGATACTCCCAAACGTTAATCGCGTAGTTGTCTGTCGTTTTTAATTGGTATTCAGAATAGCTTATACCCCACCTGTCGGGTGTAAATTTATACTCCCTTTCAGGGTTAATTGCCTTAACCGTTGTCGTCAAACCTAGCAGAATAAATAAAAGTATTCGGTTCATATGTCTTGAGTTAATTGGTACAATCTTTCTTGTCGGGTATGACCGCCAACGTGAATATTTGCGAGCGGGCGGGAATTTGGAACTGCGTCTTGTCCCCAGCACGAAGCGCAATAAAGATAACAAAACTTTGAACTACACGTCAACCCCGCCTGGCGCAAATATATTGTTGGCTGCCGTACTTAAACTAGTCTTGGTATTAGGTTCAAGATTAGAGCAACAAAAAGTAGTCCAATAGTCAAACGATATGCGTTAAACCAACCTGCGATTAGTCCGCTACTGATAAGAATATCCTTTTCGTCTGCGTCAATTGCGTTGCTCGTCACGATAAAACCTTTTCTCATTGATTTTAAAGTCGCAAAAGAATACTCTACAACGGGAACTCCTTGCGAGTCAATCCATTTTAAGTTGCGTCCGATTAAGTTTGACGAAAGCTTGTAAGTCTTACCACTTTTAAGTTTTAGGAATGTCTGTCCCACGAGTCTATTACCAATTTCTCCTACGAACTCATTGTTCCTTTTCAAGATAACTTTGTTGTCCCAAAAACCAACTCTACTAAATCTTATTTGTTCCTTCTCACTGTCAAAGCTTGCGTTAGAACTCAACGGGCTCAATAGAGTCAGTGTCCCCAATAATTGATTACCAATTTCGAAGTCAAAAGTGTTTCCTTTCAGGTCCGAATTTTTCCAAGTTATAGTTTCCATTGTCAAAATTGTTTAGTCGTTTTGTCGAGTCCCACAGTATGGCAGCCAACGTTTGTGTTTGCGCAGTGGTGCGATTTCGAAGCTGCGTCCTGTCCCCGACACCAAACGTTGAACGAAGATATAAACTTTGGGCTTCACGTCAACGCACCATTGCGTAAACATTTTGTTGTGTGTTCGTGCCCAAGTCCTACACTTTGTGAGCCTCACGGACTTGCTAGCTTTGACTTGCGCAAAGGATGTGGGGCTTGCAAGTTGGTGTGGCGTGAGGTCATTTCTTTTTGCTATGTAAGTCAACCGTTAAACTGGTCACCAATGAGTTCAATTTTCTATTTGTAGTAATTTTGTGTCTTCGGGTCAACTTTAAATCATTGAACAAACCAAATTATTTCCGAAGGTCTTTACTTTTAAAGTCGTGAAAGATTTTACCATCATAACGATGCACGCCATCAGCGCCCAACCAAATGCTTCCATCATAAGATTCTAGAATCGTGAAAAGTGCTCCTAGTTCGGGTTTTATTTCGGTTACAGTAGGCTCCTTGTTGTCCAATGACTTAGCCTCATAACGAGAAAGTACCCAATTTTGCTCATTAGGGCGACTAGAACTTGTCCAAATGTTACCATTTCTATCTTCATATACATAAAGAACGGAACTCGAGGTGAAGTTGGTAAATGTACTTCCATCATAGCGAGTCCCACCGAGCCAGATATTACCTTTTTTATCTTCGATAATGTTACCAACATTCTTAAAAGGTTTGCCCTTGTTAGCGAAAACTGAAAATGTTTTTCCATCATAAATGAAAGTATTAACATTGGTAGCAAACCAAAATTTGCCTGTTCTGTCCTCGATAATTGAATTAACTCCATAAGGCTGGCGTTCTGAAAAAGACTTCCCTGTTCTATCCTCATCCATGACCTGCCCATTTATTGTATAGCTTCGGAAGGAAGTACCATCATAGCGACTTGCTCCGCCACTGCCACCAAACCAAATATTGCCAGCTTTATCTTCATAAATGCAACCAATCTCATTGCTAATAAGGCCTTCCTTTGTTGTGAAATTTTGAAAAGTATGCCCATCGTAGTAGAAAACACCTGAGCCAATTGTGCCGAACCAAAAGTTACCGTTTCTATCTTCTAAAAGAGAAAAGAATCTAGCTGAACTTACTTTACTGGTGATATTGGTAAAAGATTTTCCATCATAACGGAAAATTCCCTCCCAGGAGGTCATCCAAATGTTACCCTTTCTATCTTGTTTGATTGTACGTACAACACTGGTAGGTCCGTAAGAGATAACCTCTTCTCTCGTCTCTGACTTGGCATTATCTGTCTGTTGGTCGGTTTTGTTTTGTCTTTCGCAGGAAGTGCAAAAAACAAACACTAAGAACAAAGTGTAAATCAGTTCGTAGTTCTTCATTTTCATTTTTAAATTTAACAAATGTAAAATATAGTCATACACAATGTCTGATATCTGTCAGATAGAAATTAACGCTACAGTCTAAGTGGCTTGTTGGCTTGCTTTGGTTGGAGTGTCGGCAGGTGTGGCAAGACAATGTGCCACGTTGCTATCTGTCCAAGGGCATGACACACAACGTGAGTATTTGCGTTCGAGCGGGGCTTTCGAAGCCGCGTCCTGTCCCCGACACCGAACGCATTAAAGATACGAAAACGTTGGATTACGCGTCAACCCCGCTTGACGCAAATACAGTGTTGTGGGCTGGCATACTACACCACACTTAAATTATTCTCTTGAATTACCTTTTTTAAATTCGGTCCCCAAAATTCAATTTGTCCAAAGTTGTCCAAGCAGTCCTGTAACGAATTTAACTTTTCTAAGAACGGTATTATGTGATTTTCAAAGTCCGACTTCATTTCATTTTTAAAATCGTCCATATTCATTTTGTCTGTCAGCGTGTAACCTGTCTTGTTTTTGTATTTGTACTCTTGTCTGTCGTCAGGTAGATAAAAACCTTCTCGCAGATAAACATTTAAATCATGCACGGTCGGTTTTTTCCCTATCTTGTCCGTCATTGTCGCCTTAACAGCAATTCCAATGTTAAAACAAAAGTCAACACTGTCTTTACTGTTCCATGAAAAGTTTTGAAGATTAATTAATGTAAAAAAAACTCCTTTGTCTTTCCACCAAGTTTGTCCCGAAGTCTGATACCCAAACTGTTTAAGTGTCGGTTTCAGATATGTTTTAATTATCTCCGTCTGTTTTTCCTTAGCTGTCATCTTTGTCGCTTAACTTCTCTGTCGAGCATGCTTGCCCACAACGATTGTGTTTGCGCAGTGGTGGGACTTTAAAACGCTTCACTGTCCCACGTGACCAAGCGTTGAACGAAGATAACACTTTGAACAAACACGTCACCCCACCATTGCGCAAACATTTTGTTGGTAGCTGTAGGGCCCATGTCCAAACTTCATTCATAGCCTTGTCTTTCGTCACCCGTTAATGTTACGTGTCGCTTTTTTTTCAGTCGTGCGGTGGGGCATTTTTCGTTTCTATTTTGTCCGCTTACACGAAACTAAGCACACTTATTGACTGGCTTTGGATGCGGGTCGCATGTGCGGCCAGACAATGTGTGTGCGAAATATGAAACTACTTTTTGAATTTAGTCGCCCAACCTTTTACAATTTGAGGCAGTCGGTCAATAACTTCTTTTCCAAACAGGGCTTCGGTTAATATTCCCATATGAAGCATGTCTATTATTCTGCATAAGTAAGAACGTCCGAGTGTCCACCATGTATAGTAGTCGTCAACGATTAAGAAGTGCTCGACTTCAACATTAAGGTTTTCCCTGACTTCTCTTAATTCCAGTCCGTCAAGTAATGTCTCATAAACACCATCAGCTACACGACTTCCAAAGGTAGTCGTGTAGTAATATTCCTTTATTTCCCAGATTGCAATTGGATTTATGACATTAGGGAATGCGCCATCGACCCTTCGTGAGAGTGTTCTCACTGGGAATTTTTTTAAAGTCACGGCAGTCAATTCTTTAGGGTCGTAGTCACAGGGAAGCCCGTTTGAGGCTGCCTCAATTAGCATATTGACGATCCCTGTTAAAAAGGCAAAGTCTCTCTTCTTTCCCTTTTGCTTATTCATGGGCAAAGGACAAGTTGGTTTGAGTTGCTTTTTTAAACTGCTAAATAGCTTCTTAGCTTCTGCTACCTTCATTAAGCTCGGCTCAACAACATCTTGAAGCACGTCAGACCGGTGTTTGAAGTACGCGATCAGAAGAGTACCGAATTCAGTCAGCTTATCATTGGCATCTACGATTTTGCTAGAATCAAGTCCATTGGCTTCATAGACGGATTTGAGTTCATCAATTGTTGGGATTTTTATTCTCTTGGTTTTCTTGTCCGTATAGCCAGCTTTTTGGCTTATTAGTTTTACGTTAGCCCAAAACTCCAATGGCTGATTGAGAAATAATTTATTTGCCTTCATTTAGTGCCTTTTCAAATTCATAAGTAAACTCCTTAATGTCTGAACCAAGAGCCTTGCAAAGCGCACGGAGTTCTACCAGATCAATTTTCCTTTCGCCACTTTCAATTTTGCTAATAAATGATTGTGGAACTCCCAGTTTGTCCGCGAGGTCAGCTTGCCTAAGGCCTGAACCAAGCCGGAGACGGTAGAGTTGTTCCAGTAGGACTTTATACTCCTTTTTAAAAAGGCTCTTTTTCACGTGATTCAAAAATATATCCTAAATTCGCATATCCCATTTTAGGATTTTAGCACAGGAGTATCTACTTTAGCCGAAAGACTTCAATTTATCAGGTATGCAGCTAACTCTCGAACAAAAATTTTTGACTTACTATCCACCAAAGTCACAATTGTTAAAATGGGTAGGAAATAAACAGAAGTTCGCTGTTGAGATTACTAAATATTTTCCCACTGACTTCAATAAGTATTATGAGCCGTTCCTTGGAAGCGGAGCGATAATAGCAACTGTCGCTCCCTCAAAGGGTGTTGGGTCTGATACGTTTAAGCCATTAATCGAAATTTGGCAAAAACTTGCAGTAGACCCAGATGGGCTTGTCGAGTGGTACAGTGAGCGAAGGAATCGAATCGGTTCTGAAACAAAAGAGAAAGTCTATGAAAGTGTAAAAGCTTCATATAACTCATCACCTAATGGAGCAGATTTTTTGTTTCTCAGCAGGGCAGCATATGGAGGAATTGTCCGATTCAGGAAAGCTGATGGCTACATGTCAACTCCGTGTGGTGTTCATACGCCAATCCCTGTTGAGAGTTTTGCTGCTCGTGTTAAAGAATGGAGAAGGAGATTAAAGGGTGTCAATTTTGAACATCTTGATTATAAAGAAGCATTTGAATTGAGTCGACCCGGTGATCTGATCTATTGTGATCCTCCGTACTCCCACAGTCAAAGCATTCTTTATGGGGCACAAGACTTTCGGTTAGAAGATTTATTAGATCAAATTGATCGTGCAAAGTCTAAGGGGGTAAAGGTCGCCTTGAGTATTGATGGAAATAAAAAATCAGGGAATTTCCTATGTGATTTACCAATTCCAAAAGGTCTTTTTGATAATGAAATTTTTATCGACTGCGGTCGCTCGATGCTAAGAAGGTTTCAATTGGAAGGTCAGTCATTGGAACATGAAGTTGTCGCTGATCGGTTACTACTAACCTATTGAGTAGTCGAAGTCGCGGGATTGGCGATTTGGCTCTTGCCATAGCTTTGGTGTCGCGGTGGCTTGTGAGGCTATGGCATGTGCCAAATAGGTGGGGCGAGTCGAAGCACAATCTTCTTAAAAATGCGAAGGGTCGGCTGTATTGGTTTTTTTCTGTCCCACGTTTTAATCTTTTCAAAGTCCAAGTTGTCTGCGAAGCGGTTCACTTGTCCCCGTGGGAAATCTTTGTTACTAAAGTGTCGTCCGTTTTGTTTGAGCCGCAAATTTGTCCGGGCCCTATTGCTACCAACATGAGTGCTTATGACGGGCGGGGATTAGCCACCTGCGTCTTATCCCACGGCACGAATATAAATAGAAAGCACGAAAAGTTGATGAACCACAAAACCCCCGACTGGCATAAGCACATTGTTGTGGCCAGTACGTTTACACTCAATCTTTAATCAGGGTCAATACTGTTTCCATCGCTTTGTCAACACCCTGAGTAATGTCGTCAATGGAGTAGTGAATTTTGTGGTCAGGGATTGTCCCACGTCCAAAATTGTTACTCGGTGTCACGTTGTTCTGGTATCGGGCAACAGGAATATTAACTTTGATTTTTGTATTAGGCAAGGTTATTAGAAAAGTATAGTTACTTGTATTTCCTAAATAACTTCCGCCTGTCTCTTCTCCGACAAAAGTTCCTCTCTTATTAAAATGAACTAATGCTGTAAAATCTGAGGTCGTTGAAAAGCTCCCTCGATTTGTCAATACATAAACGCGTCCCTTAAATGAATTCTCGCTGGGTCTATGCATACTGGTAGCCTTGTCATTAGTAAGTAGATAGGTTGAGTCATTAATTTTTTTATGCCTTAGCATGGTTCTGAAAGCCATGTACTCCAACCAACCTACGTTGCTGTATTTGCGGAATGAGAAATGAGTTGATCTGAAGTCAATTTGCTTATAACCGATAAACGGTTTGTCAGTCAGGTAAGAGAATAGTAATAGACCATACTTTTCATTGCCGCCATCATTATCCCTTACATCTATTATCAGATTTTTGGTTTTTGAAGAGTCCACTTTTATAAAGCATCTCTCCAATTCATTGTCGAAATGAATTTTCTTTCCATTTATTTTCCAGTCCGAAAATTCTTTTACCCTAAGCAAGGCCGCGGAGTTGTTGTCTATGAAGCTTAAATCAATATTGTTTACTTCCTTCTCTTTCGTGTCTGGATATCTTCTTTTGGAAATGGATTCAATATCTTTTAAGGGAAGAGGCTGCATTATAACCTCCTTTACCTGCCCATCCACTTTTTTGATTTTAATGTGGTATTCATCTGGTTGTCCGACAAACAAGGTAAAAAACTGATTAAACACGTTGTCCAACAGGCGCAATTTTCCGACTTCAATAAATCCGTCTCCCCAGGAAAATTTGCTTGATAACGTTAATAGTGAATCGATGCTGTAATTGTTTATACTTAGAATCTGATCTCCTCTTTGAATGGAAGTCGAATCATTACTATTGTTTTGAAGACAATAGGCCTCATTCTCTATGAATTTCAATTTTAAGGGAAGAACTTTACCGTCTTCCCATATTTTTTTCTGTGTTGGCTCTGTCGTTCCAATCCATGTATGTCCGCAGCCTATTTTAGAAATTAATGGTGCAACTATGCGGTAATACTCCAACTCTGTCATTTCACGATTTAAAGACTGATAAGCAGCGTTAAAAGCTTTGTCCATTTCAGCCTTTGTACGATACCAATAAATGCCAGCATGTGACTCCTCCAGTGCGCCTCTTAATATATTAAAATCCTGTTGAAGGCTACCGATACTGTGTTTATAATCGGCCTGTCCAAACGAAACTTTAGTCAGAAGGAAAAGAATTAATGAAAGGGTCGACTTTCGGAGCATCATTGTCTTTAAACGTATTGGCCACAACGTTTAGCTTATTGCTGGCGGGCAATTAAAACCTGCGCCCTGTCCAACGAGATAAAGATAAATAAAGAACTACAAACTTCAATGACGCACAGTCCCGCCCGCTTGCAATAAGCTTTTGTTATGTGGCGTTTTTTAACGAATCCTAGTCTTCGGTCAACATTAAGTAAAGTCCGTAAAGTACACAGCCAATTGCAAATAGTCGCATGATAATGCTGAATGTCGAATACTTAGTCTGCGCATTTTCAATCGTCAGTGGGAGAACTCTTTGAACACTCCAGTCATCATTTAATTGCATTCCAAACTGGTAATTGGTATTGTCAAGTGTCCTTATTTTTAGGACTTGTCCACCTCCAAATAAAGAGTTAATTTTCACAAGTTGAGCAGTTGAAATGTTGTCAATTGGGATGGTCCACTTGCCACAAACAATTTTCTCGGTTGTCATAATTATCACTGCTCGCTGCGAATTAACCCAATCAATACCGCGTCTTACGTCTTGATTGTCAGTTGTCACTATGCCCTTTGAAGCGTCTGCTGCTACAACTGTCTCACTTGGGTTGTCAATCTGATATTTTTCTTTAACTCGGCTTGTCCCGTAAATGAAATCTACAAATCCCTTCACTAATTGATTTTTCATTGTCGTCTGGTCTGTCTTACAAAATGCCACATAACGCGAATATTTGCGATGGGCGGGGATTTTGAAACTGCGTCCTGTCCCACAAGCACAATTAAATTTAAGAAAACAAAACGAACTTGGCAACACGTCACCCCGCTATTGCATAAGCACAGTGTTAGCAGCTGGCAGTTTTCACTTACAATATGTTTTAATATTCTCGTCTGCCGTTTCATCCCCGAGTTCATTAGCTTTCGACCAGTCGTCACATGCTCCTTGCTTGTCGCCTTTACGAAATTTAGAATTTCCTCTATTCAAATAAGAAATTGAACTCTCAGGATTAATTTCAATCGATTTTGTATAATCAGCTATTGCTCCATCATAGTCCTTCATCTCATCTTTTATTGCTCCTCTATTTTCCAACGCTTCATAAAAATTTGGGTCAATTATAAGTGCAGCTGTATAATCTTCAATTGCTTCAAGTTGTCTACCTGTCGAAGCTTTTATATGCGCCCTGCTGTAATATGGTAAAGGAACTCTTTTCTCCAAGTCAATTGCTTTCGTGTAGTAAGCTTCTGCTTTTCGAACTTGTCCTTTGTCGAAAAACGCTGTCCCTTGGTTATAGTATTGTTCAGCGGTCAATCCTTCTTCCACTGTAAAATCTCCTTGGTCGGGGTTTGTCCCCCAGCCGTCAAAGTCGCAGTCATTATCAAAACCAATTTTGCACATTTGTTCGGTCCACTTTGTAACAGAACCGATATCCATCTTAATAGGTGTTGTCCACCCTGTCACCACCCAAAGTTTTGAGTCACTTGCTGATTTGTCTACAGTCTTAATATTATAACTCAATTTCTTTAACTCAATAGCGAGGTTACTTGCTTTATCTTGCTGGTCGGTATAAAAGAAAAACTCAAGGCTAAGTTCCGAGTCGTCACCCACGTGATATTTGTTCAATTGAGCCAGTGTTTGACTATTCATTTCCTTTTGCTTCTTGACAGTCTTTTTAAATGTCGATTCGCTAACATATCTGTCGTCCCTGTTGCCGAAAATGCTAAATAGTCCCATTGCTATAAAAATTAAAACTGTCGATATAATTATTATTTTAGTCCTCACTTTCTCAAAACTGCTTGCTGCTAACGGGAATATTTGCGATCGGGCGGGAATTTGAAACTGCGTCTTGTCCCCAGCACGAAACGCAATAAAGATAACAAAACTTTCAACCACACGTCAACCCCGCCTGACGCAAATATAGTGTTGGTGGCTGTGTGGCATTCTCCTCACTTCATTCTTAGCTGCGTCTTTCGTTCTCTTGTTCGTCTGAAGAACTTATTTTTTAGTTCTATATTCTCCTTCTTTAAGTATCTCAAGTCCAATTTCTCTCCTTGCTTTATTTGTCGTTTCAATATCGTCTACAGTAGGAGGCATTTCTTTCATTAGTTCTCTACTAAATTCAATATTTGTCCCATATAACTGACTCTTTCCATGCTTTAATCTCATGTTGTCAACGAACATACCAAATTGATTAGGGTCCATTCTCTTCTCCTTTACTTCTTTAAGTAAAAGTGTCTCCATTGACTCTATCTTTTTTGTCGGTGTATGAAAAAGCAGTACTTCGGCCGAAATTTTGTCGCCAAGTCTATTGTCTGATGGCCAACCATATTTTGTCACGATTTTTTCAAGAGCTATTATGTTTTCCAAGTCTAAGTTATTTTGCATCGTCCATAATGAGTCGGATATGTTCTTGGCCAACTTCTTCTTATTACTCATCATGAATTTCATTTGCTCATCATTTGATAAACTTTTGATACTGTCAGCTGTCTCTTGTCTTAATGTCCCGTAAGATAATAATGAACGATACTTTTGGTCGCTTTTTAACATTCTTTGTATTTCGGTCTTTATTAATTCCTTGTCTTCGTTTTTTAAATCTTGTCCATAAGTCAAGGTCATAATTACTGTTACTAATCCTGTCAAAATAAATTGTCTCATAGTTACTTTTTTATTTGTCGTCTCTTTTTAGCCACATGGCCACCAACGTGAGTATTTGCGTTCGAGCGGGGCTTCCGAAGCCACGTGCTGTCCCCGACAGCGAACGCAATAAAGATACGAAAATGTTGGATTACACGTCAACCCCGCTTGACGCAAATACATTGTTGCATGCTGTTGGGTTTCGTCCGTTAATCGTTACCGAGTCTTTCATTGTCAGCCGTTAAATTTAAAGCCCAAGTCCTTGTCGTTGGTCAAGAAACCCAACTGCGTAAATATTTGAATTTAGTCTTAACCCAATTCGCTCCCAAACTTTATCATCGTGTAAGTCACTGTCCATGGAGCCAGCGCAAAAACGCTGTTATCGGCAGGCTTTAAAACTCTCTCTTTTGAGTTCTTTTAAATTTAAACCTTTCCTATTCCTATTTACAGTTTCAAAGTCCTCAATACAAGGTTTCTCTTGTGGGTATAGTCCATACATAGACTTTTTAAGGTAGTGTGTATAGTATCTATCAAATGCTAAGCCTAATTCCCAACCTTCAATATTCCCTTTTCTACACTCAGCTAAATAAAGTTCATAATTCTCTATTTCAATAAGTCTGTCAGGATTATGGATTAAAATTAGAAAAGGGTTTACAGAACAGTCTGAGTCACCAATTCTTTTTTTGTCTGGATAACCAAACATTTTTGTAATCATTGTCAGTTGATAAAATTGAACAGAGTCAACTTTTTTTTGGATTTCGATTGATACAATTTCAGTTCTTACTCTCCTGTCCTCAGAAAGCATTTTACAAATAACAGTTCTTAAGGAGTCTTTCGTTACCTCGTTAATGAATTGTCCGCTACTTGTTAATGAACAAAGTGTCAAAATGATTGTTATAATTTTTACATGCATAGACTTGCCTCTACGGATTAATAATGTTGAAAGTGTCATTTTGGTTTTTGTCGGACCTAAACTTTATCATCTTATACGTCACTGTCCACGGAGCCGACCCAATTGCATGCAACGCTAATATTTGCGATCGGGCGGGAATTTAGAACTGCGTCCTGTCCCACACACGAAGCGGAATAAAGATAACAAAACTTTGAACTACACGTCAACCCCGCCTGGCGCAAATATATTGTTGCCAGCTGTTTTACTTACTCAAATCAAAGTAGTCCGTCTCGTTTGTCGGCATATAATTTATATTTCTCGCCAAACTCAAGTTCAAGTCCAATGCGTATCAGTCCCGGAAATGCAAACCAAAATCCTTTTTCAATTTTTAATTCGAGATTTTCAACAGCGTTGTCCTCTCTGTACCATTTTAAGTGTTGTTCGTCCAACGGTTCACTATCGATCTTTAATAACTTCGTCCGATGTCGAGTCATTAAGTTTTTAAACTTTGCGACAGTGTCAACTCCAAAGTCCAAAAGTTCTTTTAATTCCTCTTGGTAGTCCGACTTTGAAAAGTCGTTCTGACAAGGAAATAACGTCAACATTGTCGAATATACTTTGTCAGCTGTCAATTTCATTGTGTCGTGTCTGTCCCGTAAAATTGCTGGCAACGGCCAAGTTTGTGACGGCTGCGGTCTTCGGAGCGCGTCCCTGTCGCACGTGGCAGAGCTAAATTAAGAAAAACAAACCGAATAACCGCACCGCACCCGCAGCTGGCATAAACTTTTTGTTATGCGAACAGCCCCAGAAACTGTTCAGGGGCCGAAAAACCGTCCACCGTGGCGGGTGCGCCTGCGTCCCTGTTCCGGAGCGGTGAAGCGTGGCGCGGTGAAGAAATTGTCGACCGCGTCACCGTCCCCACGCAATGGTGAACCAATTTGAAAAGCTGCAAAACAAATAAGCAAAGGCGCTGGATGAATTTTGTTTTACGGTCTCAAAATCCTGCGCGTCCGCGGGCCTTGCGCATAACGTGAAAATTTGCGATCGGGCGGGAATTGGGAACTGCGTCCTGTCCCACACACAAAGCGCAATAAATATAACAAAACTTTGAACTACACGTCAACCCCGCCTGACGCAAATATATTGTTGTGGGCAGCCCTTCACCTAACTTTCAATATTCCTTTGTCCCAGAATTCGGTCTCTAATTTATTAATCACTTTGTTTAAGGTGTCGGTTGGTACGCTTTCAAGGAATACGTCCTGTTTATAATTATTTAAGTCCTCAAAAAAATCGGTTCGCATTACTCTCCAAAGGAAATAAGTTTGGTTTTCAAACTTATAAGTCCAAATACTGAAGTCGTCAGTAAAGGTTGATCCTTTGACCAAATATTTGTCCGATTGCTCATACTGTCCGCTAGCGAGTAGATCAAAAAGTCGATCCTTTGTTAACTGCCTTATTTCGTCCTCTAATTCTTTAGCTCTTTCAAATTCGTTCAGAGTCCCAAGTAAGTAACCGCTTAAAAATATTATGTCCGTGAATGTCCCGATAAACTTATTCTTTATCCATATTCTTCCATATCCCATGTCTCTCGGGTAGTCGTCCGAGAATGAGTATTCAACAGCAAATTCGTCTTTGTCCCCGATGATCATACTTTGTTAAAGGTTGCCCACAACGATTTGTGCTTATGCCAGTAGCGGGATTTTGAAACTGCGTCCTGTCCCACAAGCACAACTAAATTTATGAAAACAAAACGAACTTGCCAACACGTCACCCCGCTATTGCATAAGCACAGTGTTGGTGGCTGGCGTTTTTCAGTCACTCTTTATTACTTGCTTTATCTTAGTCCAAAAGCTTTTCCGCTTTCTGTCGTCCAGATTCTTTTTCCAGTTTACGTCAAACTTTTTTCCGTTTTCGGAGTAATCAAAAGGTAATGTCACTGATGCTTTAAATGGACCGGTTCCCCTGTCCAAATAATATGTTTCTTTTTCGTCTCTAAATTGCCTACTGAAAAATATCTTAACAACAGTCACGTCTCTAGTTGAGTAATAAATACTACAATCCGCCCATTTGGGAGTATTTCCATTTTTGTAAAACAAGTCTACCACTTTGTCAAAAGAAAGCTGCTGATTTTCTAATCGATTCCAAATCTTCAAATAGTCGTTCTCCGTTGCGGTCAAATGGTCGCTTGTTTTTCTATCACTCGGCTCCAATATGAATTTGTAATTTGTTGCAAGCTCGTTAAAACACAATTGTCGTGTCAAGTCGTCAAGTTGATTTAACATGAGTCGAAAATTATTTTTGAATGTCTCTTTGTCCATGATTGTGCTCTTTCCAAAAACGCTTGCCACCAACGTTTGTGTTTGCGCAGTGGTGGCTTTTCGAAGCCGCCACTGTCCGCGTGGGCAAACGTTGAACGAAGATAACACTTATAGCTTACACGTCACCCCGCCATTGAGCAAACATTTTGTTGCCAGCAGTTGCTTCTTTCAACTTAACTAATTCATCAACGTTGTCCCCATAAAATTCTATGTCTCTCTTTTTTAATTGCTCTGCTAGTTCATAAAACTCTCTGTCCTTATTTAGCATTAATTTGAGACACATATTCATTATTGGCATTTTCGCGGCATTCTTTGCTGGATAGTTAATTGTGTCGATCAAAGTGTTTAAACTTTCTAATGAGTCAAATCTGTCTGCGAAGGGAATTAGTTTGTTTTTTATTATTCCTTTAACTTCTTCATACATTTCATTTTCATTTGGTATGTCCCAGTACTTAACTTTAGGTTTTGTCGAGAAGTCCGTTAAGATGTCATTTATTGTGCAATAAAAAACACCTGTCTCGGCACTACCCTTGAGGTAGGAGTCGTCTTTCCATACTATTTCTAAAATCTTGGGAACTGTCACTGCAAAATAGATTGTGAACGCTCTCTTGTTGTCACCCGTGCTAATGAAGTGAACATCGATAATTTTTGAGAAGTCGCCTGATAGTTCAAAGAATCTGTTCTTGACTTTTTTATAAGTCGTCAGTTCGTTTTTAAACAGGTTTAAAACTCTTAGTTTGTCGAACTTTATCATTGGTTAGTCTTCACCGTCCCGAAGCAATTGCTGGCAACGTGAATATTTGCGATCGGGCGGGAATTTGAAACTGCGTCCTGTCCCCGGCACCAAACGGAATAAAGATAACAAAACTTTGAATCACACGTCAACCCCGCCTGGCGCAAATATAATGTTAGTGGCAGTTCTATTGTTCTTCAATTAATTTAAAGTTGTCGTCCAGAGTCACGACCTTACCAATTTTGCAGTCCTTTATCTGGCTTAGATAGTCTTTCAAGATTTGGGAATATTTATCTTTCTCGTCAGTACTTAAAGATGTCACGTCAGCAAGTTTGTCAAGTACCTTATTTTCGTCAAGGTCAACTCCGGTGTAAATTACCAGTCCAAAGTCGTAAACCATCTTACTCTTAATTCCAATCAGTCTACTTTTGTCGTCAAACACGTCAGGAATTAGAAATTCGCTTTTGCATTTCTGTCCATTTATTTTCTTGTCGGTATGGATAAACTTCTTTGTCATAGAGTCTCACTTTTGGAGCAGGCTAAATTGCCACTAACGACCTGTGTTTGCGCGGTAGCGGGCTTTCGAAGCCGCGTCCTGTCCCCGACACAAAGCGTTGAACGAAGATACAAACTTCTAACAACACGTCACCCCGCTATTGCCGCAAACACTTTGTTATGCACATGTGCCGCATTCACCCTACCCAAACCACACGGATGGCCAGTGCTTTGATTTGCGTGTTAGCAGGCGCGGCAATGGTATTGGTGTGGTTTTCCGAAGCTCTATTTAGTGTGTTTGCCTACAAACGGTTAGTGATAAACCACAATCATTTCTGCCTGTCAGGTATTCACCAAAACTATTCTATAAGAATCCTTTTTCTAAAGTGGTCACCTTTTGAGTGGGAGACGTCCAAGTAATAGGTTCCCTTAGGCAGTTGGCTTACCGGGATTTTCAAATCTTCATTGTCTTTGGCTGAAAGGGATATCCAGCTTTTTTGGTTTTCATCGAATATCCGAACTTGGGCTGTGCCCGTTTGTTTTATCTTCTTGGTTTTGTTTTCCTTTATGTTTTCACCATTTCCCTTGAATGATATTGTCAACTCGTTACTTGTTGGATTGGGAAAAGATGTGAGGCAAACAAAAGCACCACAACCGTACGGTGGGGGTGACGTGCAAGTGTCCCAATCCCGATATTCGTATTCTTTGCTGCCCAATAAAATTGGAGGTGAACAATCATTTCTACCGAAAGCATATACTATCCTGGTAATACCCACTAAAGGGGGAACGTAAATATCTGCTAAATACGTAAGTCCTTCACCGATGCTTTGGCTGGTGCCTGTTGGATCGTTTTCAGTCCAATAATATCTAGTAACACCATTGTTAGATGCAGGGTCAACCACGGCACGAAGAACCATCCAATGTTCGCAGGCGTCAATATCGTTAATAGTCACATAGGAAGAATTGACTATCGGGGTTGGGGTCACATTTAGATTGATTTCTGATGCGTAATTTCCAGCAATAGCTCTTAATATCACCGTTCCACTTCCTGCTGCTTGAATTGTTACTTGATTATTTCCGATTGAGTTTATTGTAGCAGGACCGGCAACAATTGTCCAAGTTGGTGCTAAACAATTTGGATTCGTTAAATTCACCACACCTGTACAGATAATGTTGGAAGTTGGTTGTTGAATCATGAAATAGTTATTGAGAAATGCTGCCCTTGGTCCACCTGCAGCAAAAATTGCTCTTCCCCTAAGTCTTTGTCCATTCGTAAAAACATTCATACAATTATCATCTGTATAGTCCATATAGTTCATGAACATAGAGCTTGGGTCGGCCACGTTGCACCTTGGGCCAAACCATCTTTGTGCAGTATTTACAGCAACCAGAGGAAAAGTGGGGCAGCCAAAATTGCTGTTTTGTTGCACGGGCGTATCAGCAACAAAGTCATCGCCACAAGTTGAATCGCCCCAAATGTGGCGGAGGTTCAACCAATGGCCTACTTCATGTGTGGCTGTGCGACCTCCGTCATATGGTGCAGTTACATTTCCTGTTCTGCCCATGGACGTGGTCGAGATCACAACTCCATCAACGTTTGGATTTGTTAGAAAGTCAGCTGGCCACGTTGCATATCCCAACGTTCCATCAGTAAAATTCCCAACCCAAATGTTCAAATAACGGTCAGTCGGCCATGGGTCTTGACCACCCTGATTGGTTATCTTTATGCCAATTGAAGTTTCGTCTGTTATTCGCTCATTTGGGTTATTTGGGTTGACGATTGTACTAAAAGTAAACCCAGTCTTGTTTGTGGATCTCCGGGTTACCCCATTTGTAGTATTTCCATTTGGGTCTTGACAGGCTAATCGAAATTCAAAATTATAATCAGAAGCTACACCCGCAAATGCAGCCGGTGTATTTGTTCTATTTGCATTCAATCTCCTGAAGTCCTCGTTGAGCACATCAATTTGCGATTGGATTTGCGCTAAGCTGATATTCAATCCAGTGCCTTCAGTCTCGTTACGGTGCAGCACATGTACCACTACAGGTATGATTATTATACCATTCGGGTCGGCAAGGCGATAGCTTGCGCCTGATTGGTTATTTATATAATTAGTGGTAAAACTCTCCAAGTACACAAACCGTTGGTAACGAGCTGGGTTCTGAATCTGCATCGAGTTGAGATCAAGGCTCATTGGACAATTTCGACTTTGACTAAAAGTAACAATCGCAAAGAGTAAAATGGTGGATGTAGATAATAGCTTTTTCATAGGATACGAATTTAGTTTGTAATCTTTTTCCAAGTATTTGGTCCGACAACACTTGATACATATTGGTATTGAAGAATGTAATAGCTCTCACAGATGACTATTGGTACATACGAGGTTCTTGCTCCTGTTCTCAAATCATAGAAGACCATAACTGGATCTTCATCCTCAGGAAAATTGGTCCCTGAAATTTCCTTTAACCTAACAATTGCAAATTTAGACTTACCAGTTAAAGCTCCACATTTATAGCTAATTGTGGAGTCTCCACTCAACTTCACCATATAGCTTACGCCTTCAGTTTGGGGCGTTAAGTACTTTGTTGGTTGACCGCGCTGAACTCTTTCTTCCTGTAACCAAGTCCATGTTCCCTGAATATACATTTTTACGGAATCCATATTCTTAGTCAATTTGCATGGAGCAACAAATGGTGCTTTTACATTTTCGAGAATGCATGGGTTTTCCTCATCGCTTTCATTGCAAGCGGAAATCAATAAGAGATTAACTAATAGGAAAGAAATTATTTTCATTTAGGTGCGATCTGTTTTTCAACGATTCTGATAACATAAATATAAATTTAGACACTCGTGAGATTAAAAGGTTGCAAAATGTGAAATTAATTTTTGGTAACAGTATCATAATGTATTGTAACTATTGGCTCTTTTGCTTGCTTTGGTGTCGCGCGGTAAGGTGTGGCAAGCGAACGTGCCAATTTTCGAAGCGCGAATCTGTCCCGCGGCATTGTGCATAACGTTTAGCTTGTGGAAGGCGGGCAAATAAAAACCTTCGCCCTGTCCCACGTGATAAAGATAAATAAAGAACTACAAACTTCAATGACGCAAAGTCCCGCCCGCTTGCCACAAGCTTTTGTTATGCACCGTTTTTTTGTATCTCTCCTCTAAATGTTTTTCCTTGTCGAACGTCTTTGTCCCAATGTCAACTAATATGTCAGCCAATGAATATTTCAATTTCTTTGCCATTGGTCGGGCGTCATGGACCAGCGAGTAAACGGTCAATTTTTTGTCTGTCGCTAAATAGTTCCCGTCCTCCAAGTCGTAGAATGCATAAAAAGTCCGATTATCGAAGTCAATGTCGAATATGTCGTCAGGGTTTAATCTGCTTTTTAAATTGTCGTCAAGTTGTTCGTAAAACAAATCTACTTCCGAAGCGGGAAAGTCCACTGAAGTCTGTTGAAGATTTGAACATTCAATTCTGTTTAAATCAAACTCGTCAAGTTCATAATTTGAGTTCTCAATTCTTAGTCCAGCTAAATAGTTGTCATGAATCAGGAATTCAACATTTGCATAGTCGTTCTGTTTTCTCGAAAAAATTCTCTGTCCAGAAAGTCGGTAGTTTCGTTTTCGCTTTTTAAAGTCGTTCAGCGTTGTTCCTGGAAACCCAATTGTCATGAACTTAAAACCTGGGAACAAATCCCAGTCGCTTAGATTGAACAAGTTAGTCCTTCGTCTTTGTTCTTTCAATTCATTAAAGTCGTCAGATAAACTATTTATTAAACTGTCTACTAACGTAGTCCATTCTTGTCGTTGAACCTTAGACGTGTAAGGAGGAAATATTCGTCCGATTATTCTTTGCAGTCCTGTCATTCGTTTAAAAATGGTGCATAACGACCTGTGTTTGCGCGGTAGCGGGCTTTCGAAGCCGCGTCCTGTCCCCGACACAAAGCCTTGAACGAAGATACAAACTTCTAACAACACGTCACCCCGCTATTGCCGCAAACACTTTGTTATGCACATGTGCCGCATTCACCCTACCCAAACCACACGGATGGCCAGTGCTTTGATTTGCGTGTTAGCAGGCGCGGCAATGGTATTGGTGTGGTTTTCCGAAGCTCTATTTAGTGTGTTTGCCTACAAACGGTTAGTGATAAACCACAATCATTTCTGCCTGTCAGGTATTCACCAAAACTATTCTATAAGAATCCTTTTTCTAAAGTGGTCACCTTTTGAGTGGGAGACGTCCAAGTAATAGGTTCCCTTAGGCAGTTGGCTTACCGGGATTTTCAAATCTTCATTGTCTTTGGCTGAAAGGGATATCCAGCTTTTTTGGTTTTCATCGAATATCCGAACTTGGGCTGTGCCCGTTTGTTTTATCTTCTTGGTTTTGTTTTCCTTTATGTTTTCACCATTTCCCTTGAATGATATTGTCAACTCGTTACTTGTTGGATTGGGAAAAGATGTGAGGCAAACAAAAGCACCACAACCGTACGGTGGGGGTGACGTGCAAGTGTCCCAATCCCGATATTCGTATTCTTTGCTGCCCAATAAAATTGGAGGTGAACAATCATTTCTACCGAAAGCATATACTATCCTGGTAATACCCACTAAAGGGGGAACGTAAATATCTGCTAAATACGTAAGTCCTTCACCGATGCTTTGGCTGGTGCCTGTTGGATCGTTTTCAGTCCAATAATATCTAGTAACACCATTGTTAGATGCAGGGTCAACCACGGCACGAAGAACCATCCAATGTTCGCAGGCGTCAATATCGTTAATAGTCACATAGGAAGAATTGACTATCGGGGTTGGGGTCACATTTAGATTGATTTCTGATGCGTAATTTCCAGCAATAGCTCTTAATATCACCGTTCCACTTCCTGCTGCTTGAATTGTTACTTGATTATTTCCGATTGAGTTTATTGTAGCAGGACCGGCAACAATTGTCCAAGTTGGTGCTAAACAATTTGGATTCGTTAAATTCACCACACCTGTACAGATAATGTTGGAAGTTGGTTGTTGAATCATGAAATAGTTATTGAGAAATGCTGCCCTTGGTCCACCTGCAGCAAAAATTGCTCTTCCCCTAAGTCTTTGTCCATTCGTAAAAACATTCATACAATTATCATCTGTATAGTCCATATAGTTCATGAACATAGAGCTTGGGTCGGCCACGTTGCACCTTGGGCCAAACCATCTTTGTGCAGTATTTACAGCAACCAGAGGAAAAGTGGGGCAGCCAAAATTGCTGTTTTGTTGCACGGGCGTATCAGCAACAAAGTCATCGCCACAAGTTGAATCGCCCCAAATGTGGCGGAGGTTCAACCAATGGCCTACTTCATGTGTGGCTGTGCGACCTCCGTCATATGGTGCAGTTACATTTCCTGTTCTGCCCATGGACGTGGTCGAGATCACAACTCCATCAACGTTTGGATTTGTTAGAAAGTCAGCTGGCCACGTTGCATATCCCAACGTTCCATCAGTAAAATTCCCAACCCAAATGTTCAAATAACGGTCAGTCGGCCATGGGTCTTGACCACCCTGATTGGTTATCTTTATGCCAATTGAAGTTTCGTCTGTTATTCGCTCATTTGGGTTATTTGGGTTGACGATTGTACTAAAAGTAAACCCAGTCTTGTTTGTGGATCTCCGGGTTACCCCATTTGTAGTATTTCCATTTGGGTCTTGACAGGCTAATCGAAATTCAAAATTATAATCAGAAGCTACACCCGCAAATGCAGCCGGTGTATTTGTTCTATTTGCATTCAATCTCCTGAAGTCCTCGTTGAGCACATCAATTTGCGATTGGATTTGCGCTAAGCTGATATTCAATCCAGTGCCTTCAGTCTCGTTACGGTGCAGCACATGTACCACTACAGGTATGATTATTATACCATTCGGGTCGGCAAGGCGATAGCTTGCGCCTGATTGGTTATTTATATAATTAGTGGTAAAACTCTCCAAGTACACAAACCGTTGGTAACGAGCTGGGTTCTGAATCTGCATCGAGTTGAGATCAAGGCTCATTGGACAATTTCGACTTTGACTCATTAATAAAAAGGTGAACCAAGTCATGAAATTGAGCAACAATATTATTTTCTTCATAAAAATTTGGTTTTAGTTTGATTTTTTTTTCCATGTGTCGGGGCCCCCTATACTTCTTACAAATTGATAATCCATGATCAAATATTGAGAGCAAATCCTTATAGGAACATCCGTAACCCTTAAGCCTGTTTTTAGGTCATAAAAGATTAAAACAGGCAACTCTCCCTCAGGAAATCCATCAGTGCCAGAACCAGGTGCATCTTTCCATTTGATTATGTCAAATCTTCTTTGGACACCAGCTTTGTTACAGGTATAATAAGTTGCAGTATCATTTTCCAATTTCAGTTCGAGAGAATATCCTTCTGTTTTCGGGGTCAAGTATTTAGTAGGCTTACCTCTTTGTACCTCCTCTTGCTGAAGCCACGTCCATGTTCCTTGAATATTCATTTCAACTGTATCAATATTTCTGGTTAGCATACATGGAACTCTAAATGGTGTTTCCACATTTTCGAGAATGCAAGGGCTTGGTTTACTGCTTTCATTGCAAGAAGAAATCAATAAGAGATTAATCAACATGAGAGAAACTATTTTCATCTAGTGCGATTTGTTTTCAACGGCTTCGATAATATGAATATAAATTTAGACACTCATGAGATTAAAAGGTTGAAAAAAGTGAAATTAATTTTTTGATAACAATATCTTAATTTGGTGTAACAATTGGCTCTTTTGCTTGCTTTGGTGTCGCGCGGTAAGGTGTGGCAAGCGAACGTGCCAATTTTCGAAGCGCGAATCTGTCCCGCGGCATTGTGCATAACGTGAGTATTTGCGTTCGAGCGGGGCTTTCGAAGCCACGCCTTGTCCCCGACACCGAACGCATTAAAGATACGAAAACGTTGGATTACGCGTCAACCCCGCTTGACGCAAATACATTGTTACAGGCTGGCGTTCGGTCTTTCCGTTATTGGTTGTCGTCATTTATTACCTTTTGCTCTGTTGTGTGTCTTACATAACATTTCGCAATTTTTTATGTCTGTCGCACCGCCTTTGCTCCACGCTGTTACGTGGTCTGCGTCCATTTCTGTTAGTTGCCAAATTTTAGTTTTATTGCTATCATGTCCTAATGAACATAATGGACAATTTGAAATCTCTTTTTTCTCTGCTTCTGCCGTTTGTTTTGTATAAACAGATTTCTTTGTCGCATCGTCAAAAACTCGAACTTCTAAAAGTTTTGTGTCTGTTGAACCACCAAGAATATATTCAAAAATACCTCTGCGATATTTTATGTATGGGTCACCATACAGTTTTTTCACTTCGTCTGATACTGTCTTTGAGTTGTAGGGCTGTTTCCGATAAGTTTCATAAAGTCTGCCCCATTCAAGTCCTTTCATTTCGCTTTCAACGTCAATAAATACAGTAGAAACCCAATCAATTACACTTGTAAAATAGTCTTTTAACTCTGTAATGTTGTTATCAAATCTATGTCGGCTCATATATTCGCTAGCATTGTCTTTGCTCACCCATTGTAATGCTCTTTCTAGAAAATCCTGACGATTTGCACTACCTGAAATGTATGCACTCCACTTTTGAATATTGGAATTTTTACTATTGCTAAATTCTTCTTTACCCATTGTAACGAAAGGTCCTGAATAAACTGCATTCAGCAATTCTTGGCCATTTAAAGGAACTCCTGCAATGTTTATAGTTCTAAACCATTCTTTAATTTCACTTTCTGTTCCCTCACATTCATAGATAAGAAGTTTAGTATTTAATATTTTATTCTTTTTGTCTAATGCAAAACCACCGAATAATTGTTCATTTCCGTTTTCGTCTTTTATTGCAAATTTATTTGTCACAAAACGTCCAATGCTTGTGATACGCTGTTGACCATCTAAAACTTCAAAGTTGTTTGGGTTAACTTTGTTGAAGTAGACTAAGCCAATTGGATAACCTTTCAAGATTGATTCAATTACAGCAACTTCTCTCTTGCCACCTTCAGAAGCATAAATGTAATTTCTTTGATACTCTGGTTGGATAGTAAGCTTACCGGAAAGTCCAAATAATCCTTTGCCCTCAAGTTCACTATAAACAAACCCATCGCAAATATCTTCTACAGTAATTTCTGTTATTAATGTTGCTTCCATATTCTTACTTTCATTTTTTACGTTTTATAAGAAGTCGCTTATATACATTTACACCATCAACTGAAACTGACATATTGATATCATTATTCCAACCATCAGGTCTTCCGTAATCATAAGAGCAGCCAATTATTTCGAATTGTTCAGGATTATATTTGTCTAAGAAAGTAATGGGAACGCCCATTACACCATCATAGTCACTTGGAATTGAATCAGTGTATGGAACTTCAATTGCATTGAAATTATCATATTTTTTATACCCAACCCCTTTAATATCCTTATGAGAACTAAACTTAATGTTATCATTCATCGTCATTAGAGGTAATATTTGGTGTCTCTTTCCATGGTCTAGATTAGTAAACCAAAGACAATTGTTTGTAGCTACGATTCTATTGCCATCTTCATCAATTCGTGCTTCAGTGCCATATAATTCATAAGATTTAGGAACAATAAAGCCAGAAATCCAACGCCCCATTCCTGTACCTAACCATACTTTATTTTTTTTGATCAATGGAAAAACTTCTTTGTAAGTAATTGCATTTATATTAGCTATTATTAAAAATTTCTTGTCGTAATCTACAAGCTGCTTAATGAATTCTTTGAAAAGACTAAATGGTGGATTGGTTATTACAAAGTCGGATTGTTTCAATAATTCAATTGATTCAGGGCTTCGAAAATCACCTTCACCGTACAATGGTGCCCACTCATTTTTCTTGTTTTGTTTTAGTTGTAAGGCAACGTCTTTTAAGCTGAATTCACCGTCACCATCTATGTCACCAACTGAGTTTATAATAAATTTGTTGGCTGTTATTTTGGGACGACCTTTTTTTTGTTTATCGGTGTCATTGTAAACAAATAAACCTAATTGAGTATTTGCAACAGGAGAGGGTTTGTAACTTGTGGTAATGAGCCGTTTTAATCCAATTCGTTCAAAGTTCAATATGAAATAGCGAAAAAAATTGCTTTCATACGGGTCGTCACAGTTACAATAAACAACTTTACCTCTGAATGTGTCAGGGTTGTATTCTAAATAGGCTTCAACCTCCTTTTGGATGTCAACATATTGCGTGTAAAATTCATCACTTTTTGATTTCTTTGCTTTATGCAATAATTTGTTTGCTCCTTGTCTTGCCATTTTATTTTAAGTCTTTCTTTCAGGTTCTAAATTTACATTTTTGTTGTCAACTGTTATTTCTTTGCGGTGTCGTCTTACGCTTGCCTGTAACGTGAATATTTGCGATCGGGCGGGAATTTGAAACTGCGTCCTGTCCCCAAACACAAAGCGGAATAAAGATAACAAAACTTTGAACTACACGTCAACCCCGCCTGGCGCAAATATATTGTTGTGTGCCGTACCAATTTTCTCAACTCTCTCTTGTCCACTAGTTTCGTTTTTGAAAATGATTGTATCGTTGTCCCGCCACGAGATTTTATCGCTTAGGCTTTCCTTTAATTCGATTTCATAAAATTCTATAAGAGGCAATTGAATTGGACTGTCAAACTTGTAAAACTTTAAAACATATGGACATGCCCAGTAGCAACCCACTACTCCTAAAATTTCAGCATTTGGTGAGATGTAGTAGTCTGTCCCAATGAAGCCGTCTTCTCCCGGAGAAAAACCCTCAATTATTCTATTTGTTAAATCAATAATTGTCTGTCCCCCATAGATGTCCTCTGCGCAAATTAGATAGTCAACATTACCTTTTGTTGCCCACCCATGAAAGAATGTCCCCCAGTTGCTGAAAATTGAAAATAGTTTTTCTCCGGTCGCGTGTTCAAAAATTTCAACTTTTGTTACTTCCCAATTTGTGTCGGGTCTGGTCTGATTATACTCTGCCGTCTCTATTCTGTACTTCTTTGTCGGGGAAAAGACTGTCGTCTCGCTTTCCTTAATTTTTGAATTAAGGTCAAGATATGTTGCTATTTCCTTTCTAATTTCTTCTATGTGATTCATCGTCCAATCGGTATGGCACACAACGGCCAAGTTTATGACGGCTGTCTCGTCCTGAAAAAAGTTTACACAATTTGGTTAAGAATCCTACTGCAAGTTTACAGCTTTAAGTTAATCCTGAATACCGTTTACATTTTTTAATTTTGTGTTACTGGTGAAAGCGGAAGTAGGCCCTGCAGAGGTGCAACCTACCAGGAATTAAACCAGTGTGTGACGAAGTATGTTGTTCAATAGAAGCCAAGTTTAACCGCTTGGCTTTTTTTGAGGGGTATACTTTTGAACACCTTTATGCCTTTTAAAACCTGCCCCGCGCAGCGGGGCTATGCCATTGAGACCTCCTTTCCTTTGTTCTTCTGCCAATAGTTGGTCCACCGCTTCTTGATCGGGCCGCTTTGTTGGTGCGCTTGGGCAGGCTTTAGGTTATCAATGCTTCCATGTGGGCGAAGGTGGTTATAGGTGCTGCACGCAATGGCCACTTCTTTTTGGGCCGTTGCATAATCAGGGAATGCCTCTTCCAGTAACTCTTGCTTCAAAATCCCGTTCACTCTTTCGGCCAGTGCATTTTCCAACGGGTCACCTTTCTCGGTCATACTGATCTTGACCCCATGCTGTTCCAATAATTTCACATATCCATCGCAGCAATACTGTACCCCTCTGTCGCTGTGATGGATAAGCCCATCGTGCAGGGGGGTTGAAGCCAACGCCATTTTCAAGGCGGCCAGCGGCCCTCTTGCCGATAGGCCCTCGCTCAAATAAAACCCTACAATCTTTCGGCTGTATGCGTCTGTGACCAACGACAAATAAGCAAACCCCTCATTCAAGTGAATGTAGGTTATGTCACTGACCCAAAGCTGGTTAGGGGCAACTGGGATAAAATCACGGACAATGTTGGGGTACTTTTTAAAGCGGTGTTTCGATAGCGTGGTCACTGGGCCTCTCCGTTTTCGTTTCGTGACCAACAGGCCTCTGTCTGCCAGCAAATCAAACATTGCGTCCCGCCCGATTTTAAAACCATGGGCCGTTAGAAAACTTTGCATCTCATCTAACAATTTTCGAGTACCGATACGTTTGAGATGTTTTCGATGCCGCAACACCTCTTCGATAATGACATCCGATTCATAAGCTTTCTGATGAATATAATCTATGCCTTGATAGTAGGACTGCCTACTATAACCAAGCAGCAAACAAAGCCCGTTGATACAACGGGGCGTACTTTGTTCCACCTGCTCTACTGCTTGGTGCCAGACTTTTTTCGGATGTCGATCTTAAGCTGCCCCTCAGCTATGTCAATGATGGCATTGAGCAACTTATTGTGCAACTTAGCTTTTCGGAGTTCTTCCCGCAGTAGCTTTACATCGGTAGGCAATTCTTCCCGGGGAATATCGTCTTTGACTTTGATCTTGGGCTTTGTTTTTCTCACCGGCTTTCCTTGAAATTGTGTGACCCAATGGTGGATTGATCTAAAGTCAACTCCATGCTTGGCCCCCAATTTACGATAGGTCGTATCGCCCAGCAAATACTCTGCAATGATAGCCTCTTGTTCCTGAACTGTTTTTTCTGATTTTACCATCTTGTTTACACGTTAATTCGTGTAAACCCAGATCAGGACGAGACACTCTTTCTTCTTTTGTCATTGTCTCAAGTTTGGGTTTTAACTTTGTCCAAAAGCCGATGATTAAAAGTGGTCCGAGAAAAGGAATTACCCAAATAAGTCGTTTGTGTAATCTTCGTCTCTCTTCGTTTAAATAGTCAGACTTGTTAATACGAATTGTCACGAAAATGTTCAGTAACACATAAACTGTCCCAATGGCCAATAGTATTTTCAATTCGTTTGCTTTAAGTTATTCTCATTGTCCCGTAGCATAGCAGCCAACGGTTTGGCTTGCAGAAGGCGGGCAGTTAAAACCTGCGCCTTCTCCCACGTGATTAAATAAATGAAACGCACTGAACTTTCCTAACGCACAGTCCGCCCGCTTTTCTGCAAGCCTGTGTTATGGCCAGTTTGCAACCGAGCTTAGGGTTTTAATGTCGACCGTGCAAAAGAATAAATGTCAACCGAGAAAGTCTCGCGAGCAAGTCGTCCAGCGCAAGAGTTTTTGGTCGTCCGCCAGAAAGTGTCGTTAAGAGTTGTCGCGCGAGAATGGGTCGTCCCATTGCAAATGTTTCCGAGACGAGTCGTCAACGAGCAAAAGTGTCACCAAGGAAAAAGTTTAAAAAGGCGTCTTTGATTTTTTAAATTTTCCGTCAGTCGTTTGAAGCAAAGTCCGCGCAATGTTTATGAATTGTCAGCGAGCAGAAGTCAGTCGTCTACTAATTTGCCGTCACCGAAATTTCGGATGCACACTCGTCCCGCAAATTGGCCATAACGTGAGTATTTGCGTTCGAGCGGGGCTTCCGAAGCCACGTGCTGTCCCCGACAGCGAACGCACTAAAGATACGAAAACGTTGGATTACGCGTCAACCCCGCTTGACGCAAATACATTGTTAGCAGCTGGTTTGCCTCTCAATCAATATAACTCAATAATGTCAGTCGTCTCCAAATCAATCTGATTGTCGTCAAGGAATCGAAGTGCATATTTTATCATTTCATTTTCCATTTCCATTTTCAATTTGAAGTCCTCCTTGTCCTTAGATGGAATACTTGGCGAATAGTCAAAAACCTTGTCCGCCTTTTCAATTTCAATTATACTTCTTGAGTTTGTCTTTACTTTTTCAATTTTCAAACGGAGAATCTCTTCTATTTCCTTTGTCAAGTTCGCTGCATGTCTGTCAAATAAATTGTACTGATTGCCCGTTAAATACAAACTAAAAAAAGTCTTGTCATCTTTGTCGAAATAAAATTTCTTTTCAGGGTCGTCATTTAAAAATTGTCCAGCCCAAATAAAAACTAATACCCTATCTTGTTTCCATGTCATATTCAAACTTGCTGCTAACGTTTAGCTTATTGCTGGCGGGCAATTAAAACCTGCGCCATGTCCAACGAGATAAAGATAAATAAAGAACTGCAAACTTCAATGACGCACAGTCCCGCCCGCTTGCAATAAGCTTTTGTTGTGGGCTGGGCCGCTTTACCCATTCTATTTTCTTCCTCTTGTCCAATGTCGGAATTGTCTTTTGTCCGAAATGCCTTCTGTGTATTTGTATTGTTATTATAAGTCGTACGATTTCAAGCCCCATAAGAGCTCCAATAAAATACTTATATCCTAATTCGTCCAGTTGGAATGGATTAATTGTCAGCAAGAAACTAAACGACAAAATCACAAATAAAAGTCGGAGTGGGAATTGTCCATAGGTTAACCAAAGTCCGACCTTACTTTGTCTAATCAAGAAGTATGCAGAGAAAATGAGAGATAAATAACACAAAGGTGTCCCAATTGCAATAGCTACAAAATACGGAGAGGCACTTGTAAATCCAGTGTCGATTGGATTTTTAATGTCCCTAAACAAAGTCACTAAATCAAGAAGACCAAATACTATCAATAACTTTTTCATGTCCTATTTGTCAACCGCCAATTTGTCCAGCGGCCTTGCCCACAACGTGAGTATTTGCGTTCGAGCGGGGCTTCCGAAGCCACGCCTTGTCCCCGACACCGAACGCATTAAAGATACGAAAACGTTGGATTACGCGTCAACCCCGCTTGACGCAAATACATTGTTGTGGGCTGCTTGCCTCACTTACTTTTTATCATTAGGGAAATCTTTCGAGTGTCCCTTATGTAAATTCCTTTTAGCTTTTCTCCTTCAATTTTCGTTTCGTCTTTGCCCCCTGGATTTATAAATACTCTCCCTTTAAATTTAAAATTGTACTGGTCACCATACATAAATTCAATTGTCATGTTAGGAACAATGCTCGCAGGATTGTTGTCGTCCACGTTGCTTGCAATGTCAATGCAACCCAGCTTGGTAATTTGTCCTTTGTTATACTCAAATACGTCAACTCCTGTTGAATACTCAAATCCAAGTTCGCACACAATTATTATTCTGTCGTCCTTGAACTTGTAAAATATTGGTCTATAAATATAACTCTCTCCAACGTCTTCAGATTTGAATTTAATCTTGTTCTCTTCAATATAAAGAAGTTTAAGACCTTCAATCTTAGCGTTGTCAGTTGTCAGTTGGTTTGCTATTACAAATCTCTCCTTTTGGTTGAGTACATAACTGTCCTGAACGTTGAAGCCGTCAAGTTTGAATTTATTGTCTTTAGTCAATTGAATAATTTCGGGGTTCTCTGTCCCGATAAATAGAATAAAAAGAATAGTTGTTATCTGGTTCATGTCTTAATTGCCAAGTTGCCCACAACGTGAGTATTTGCGTTCGAGCGGGGCTTTCGAAGCCGCGTCCTGTCCACGACACCGAACGCATTAAAGATACAAAAACGTTGGATTACGCGTCAACCCCGCTTGACGCAAATACAGTGTTGTGCGCTGGCCTTCACCTCTTAAGGTACTCTGTCAACATGAATACTCCGTAGATCCAAAAGTTATAAAGCAAAGTGTAGGTCAGCCCATACCTGATGCTCTCAAATATGTTGCCCTTACTTTTATTGGAATTCTTAAAGACTAGTCTCAAGGCTCGAAAGAAAATCCAGTACAACATTGCTGCAAATGTCGCGATGACTATCAATACAACGTTACTGAAAATCCATAGCGCTAACGCAACTAGTATTGCCCAAAGAATCCACAATAGTATTCCCGCAATTATCCCCTCTAAGCCGTCACCAACGTCAACGTCAAAACCGTCTCCATGGTGAGTCGGATGAATATTTAAATCTAGGCTGTCGTTAAATGATAATTTGTCACTTGTTATTTGTCCAATGTTGTCTTTAAGCTTGACACCCCGGTACAGCCCGATAGTTATAAAAAGAAAGAAAGCTATTGAAAGTATTGTCGTTGAAATTATTGAATTCTCAAAAAATGTATTGTGTCTCCCGAGTCCAAAAAAATAAACGCCAATAATGGTCAATGAAACTACTAGAAGACTAATCTTAAAAATAGTCTTCGATTCAATTAGTCTATATGTCTTTGGTCTTAACTTCATTCTGTGTCCTTAAGGCTTGCGCACAACGTGAGTATTTGCGTTCGAGCGGGGCTTCCAAAGCCACGCCTTGTCCCCGACACCGAACGCGATAAAGATACGAAAACGTTGGATTACGCGTCAACCCCGCTTGACGCAAATACAGTGTTGGTAGCTGTAGGGCCCTTCACCGCAGTTAATTCGTAGCCTTGTCTTTGGTCACCCGTCAATGTTACACAGCTCTTTATTGGTCAGTCGCGCGGTTGGGCATTTTTCATTGACTCAATTGTCGGCTTAACACAAAACTGAGCACACTTATTGGCTGGCTTTGGCTGTGGGTGGAATGTGCGGCCCTGACAATGTGTGTGCGACTTGAGGTTTGTAGCTAATTAGTCATTTTTAAAGTAGTTGTTCACATAGTCGAATGGCACTTTTTCCTGTTCAAGTCTCCAGTTATTTGTTTTTAGAATATTGTAAAGTTCCTGTTCTCTGTCTGTCAGGTTTAATTTCGTTGAAATATTGGTCGGTGTTCCTTTATCATTTTCAAAGAATGTCTCAAAAGTTACTTTGTCCATTAGTACACTCTTTACGTTTGTAAAATGTTCTCGAAGTCGCGATAGTATCTCAAATCCTTGAACATCGATGTCACCCCAATACAAGATTTCCATTTCAATAAGCCAAGCAGTGTTTTTAAGATTAAGCACGGCATTACCTTGACCAAACACTGCAATCGCTCCCTCCATTTTTGGAAGTGTCAAGGTTGTATAAAGTGTAGTTTTGTTTTCCACAACCAATATTTTTTTGATTGGTAGATTCAATGTTTCGAATTGACTTACTGGAATTGCTAAATCATCAACCCCTGAAAATAACTTTTGACTGATTTCCTTGTCTAGTATCTTAAATCGAATTTGTGATTCACTATACTTTAGGTAGAATCTTTTCTCAAACTGCTTTTCTTTTGTATTTAAATTTTCAAAAACTAGAATATCGAGCAATTCTTTGAGTACGCTCTGATTTCTTTCAATAAATTTAGTATGGACATTTATGGGCAATTCCCTTATGTATTGATTTGGTTTAGGGTTTTCCTTGAAATATTGACACACCTTCAAAATGCTAGTCCATTCAGCGTGGTTTTGTATCACCTTAGCAGGATTTTGAGCAGCCCAGTTTCTCAATTCAGGAAGCTCATTGATGATTTTATCTATGTTTATCTTAAATAATTCCGCTTCTTTCTCTTTACCCAAAAATTTCAAAAAATCCCTCTCTGTTTCAAAGTAGATTGATACAGGTAAATCTTGGATACCTAAGTGTTTGGTTTTTACCTGCTGAAACTCTAACGAATAGCCAAATCCTTTTTTCTCTTTTGACTGACTATTGATTAACTGTATTTCTTTTTCGAAATCAGGAAGAGATGATTTGGTATAAGATTTATCTCCACGTATAACAAGCTTCGCAAAGGGAACATCATTTGCTAGAGCTTGTAGAAAAGAAAAGTATTTTCTTTCAGCCTTGTCTTTTATTTCTTGGGGAGTAATCATTTAGACACGTATTTCGCTTTCTCTTGTTTGAATTGTTCAATCGGCATATCGTAAAGCCAAGAATGTCTTTCTTCTTTGCGTTCAACGAAGTGAACGAACGATATGTCATTTTCAACAATATGAATGTTATCACTTGGAGTAACTACTAGTAATTGCAAGTGGAGCTGTTTACAAAGTGTAATGAGGTAACGCGCTTTGTCTTCGTCCTGCGCTTTAAACGCTTCGTCAATAGCAATAAACCGGAAAGAATTAGTTTGTAATCCTTCTTTTGTCAAACCAAATTGATAAGCGATTGCCGAACCTAAAATTGTGTAAGTAAGTTGCGCCTTTTCACCACCAGAAAGTTGCCCCATATTTTCGTAGGTCTTGAATTTTGCGTTCGTTTCTTTATAAAATTCTTCAGCTTTGTAACTGAACCAAGAACGAACATCCATCACTTTTTTACGCCAATCCTCCTTATCCAATTTTGAAATTAAGGGTTCTATGTGGTTGTAAAAGTGATTTTTCCGTCCGTCAATAGACGCATCAATTTCTCTGATATTTGGGATTGCAGCGTTAAGTAATTTCTTAAACTCACCAACTTCATCACTGATCTTATTTGGTGCTACAAGTTGAATGTATGTTTGAGGTTTACTTTTAAAATCAATTTCCTTTAAGGAATCGTTTAGGTGCTTAATGTTTTCCTTGATAGAATCAGTCCAGTTTTCGAAGAACATTCTAAAATCACCAACTTTGTTTGTAATTGTTTCTTGAAGGTAATTATTGAATTTTGTTTCAAATTTTGGGAGATTGTCTTTTTCTAATTTGTGCAAAAACGTCTGATATTCGCTAATGAATTCCAAATGCGTAGAGTCGGGAAGTGAGCTAATATCGGAGCGCCAATCTTTGAATTTATTTGTGATCTCTTCTAATGGCTGTTTAAGGGCATTTATTTTAATACTTACTTCTCGTTCATTTTGTTGTTTTTGATTTATAAGTTCAGATTCTTTTCTCGTTAATTCTCTTTGAAAGTTTGTTTGTGTTGTTTTGATGTTTGAATAATCTATATTCAAAATCTCAAAGTGGTTCTTTTCAAACTCAGCAATATTAATAGTGCCTGTAATCTGAATTGTTTTCTTATTTTCTAGAATACCTTTTTCAATATCTTCAATGTTCTTTTTCTTATTAAAAATATCTTGCCCTTTATTGAAAATAGTAACTTCCGAAAGCTGTTTTAAATTCTCTTGCACTTTCCTCAAGTCTTCTTGCAACTGTTTTACTCGGTCATTGGTTTTTTCTAACTTGTTTTTCTGTTCTGTTTTTTCTTGTATTTCCTTGGCATAGGATTGCCAATTTACATCATCAAATTTCTCAAATCTTGAAAATAGATTATGACATTCATCTTTGTATGTTCCTAAAGTTCTAATTTCAGTACTTTTACTTGTAATCGCTTTCCTGTTTTCTGTTTGCTGGATTTGTAAATTGATTAATTCCTTCTTTAAAGCCGCAATTTTTTCTTTGTTGTCCCAACCTAAAACATAGTTTTCCTTTTTTGAAATATGTTCACGGTCGTCTTTTTCGTGCTTTCCTTTTTTAAATTTAATCAACCCATTTTGAGTGATTACCATTTCAGTGTGAAGGTCAAATTCAGATAGATTATCCACACAAATAAAATCAAATTGATTTTCTAAGTACACCTCAATCCATTCGTAATACTGTGTTTTCGGCTTTATATCAATTTTATGGACTAAGGATTTTTCGTTATTGTCCTTGTGTCGTAAATTTTTGAGATAGTCTTGTTTTTCGTATTTATCGTAACGAATTCTACCCTTCAAATTATTACTATTAACATACTGATTTACTTGTGAGTAATACTTTGGTGGAACAATCAATCGCAACGCAAAATTGTGAAGCACTTTTTCAATTGAAGATTCCCAGGTAAGTTCATTTTCTTTTACTTTGATAAGTTCGCCAATAAATGGAATCTCTTCTCTGTTTGCACCAATGTGTGTAATTATTTCATCTCGTATTGCGGCTTCGCGGCCCGCAATGTTGTTTTTATTTTCTTGAAGCGTTTTTATGGTTTTTACTAATTCTTCTGTCGCTTGTTTTAGCTTGTCCTCTTCATTTTCTAACGCGCGTAAACTTTTATTTCCATCATCAATATTCTGTTGAGTACTTTGTTTTAACTGTTTAGCATTTTCACGGTTTGCATTAAAAGTTTCCTCGCTTGGGTTTGAACTTAGTTTAACAATTTGTGCAATTCTATTGTACTCATCTAATTTTGTCTTTCTGCTATCTCTATTCCTTTCAAGTTGCTTAATGTCTTTTTCTAATTCTTTTAGTTGATTGCCGACTTCATCTTTTTCAATAGAAATAGAAATGGTTCGTTCATCTTGTTTTAGTTTTTCTTCTTTGTTTCGTAATTGTGTTAATTCGTCATTCAAACGTTCTAGTTCTTCCTTACTCTTATCAAACTCACTCTCTCCAAGTTCCACGCCTCTCTGGGCAAACCAATAGACTGCCGTTTCTCTTGAATTTTCTAATCGCAGTAAGTCCACTTGAATATTTGTGAGAAGTATTGCAATATCATTTATTGGCTTTAACTGTTTGATTTGTTCTTTGGCTTTTTCAATGTTGGTCTTTGCGTCCATTAAAGTTAAAAAGCTTTCCTTAAGTTGAATAAATTCAGCTTCGGCATCTTGTTCTTCTAGCATGTTTGTTCTGATGAACTCATCCAAATCCTCCAACACTTTTACACCCACAACTTGATTAAACAGACTTAGCGCTTTTACAGACCTCATTCCCAACAAATTTGACATTCTCTCCGCGTATGCTGTTGGTCCGTCTAAAAATTCAACTTTCTTCTTAGTAGTGTTTGAATTATATATTTTATCCAATCTTCTTTTCCACAAACCTTTTGAGTCAAAATCATTAAAATCTTTTTCAACGTCTAGAGAAACGTGAGCAATACCGAATTGCCGGTTTAACTCCCCACTACTATTAAACCAACGCACCTGAAACAACGTGATTTGTTTTTGGTCGGTGTTTGAGAAATTGGCAAGGATTACTGAATAAGTATTTTTATCACGCAACTTTTGGGTGGAAGTTGAGCTTTTCCCTTCTTCTTGAATACTTCCATAGTGGCCTAAAACATAGGTTTCTTCGGTTCGGTCGCCCTTTTTCTCAACACCAGATGATTGGTTGTAAAATCGGTCTTTCTTTGCGGGAACCATCAAAGTAAGCAAAGCATCAATAAATGTACTTTTGCCCGATGCGTTTGCACCAGTAAGTAGCGAGTTATTTCCTTGAGGATTTATTCTGAAGACGTTCTCATTAAATGTTCCCCAGTTAAAAACCTCCATATATTGAAGTCTGAAACCCGCTTTGTTAGAACTTGTACTAAACAGACTCAACATATTCTTTCAGTTTTGTTTGAAAATCCTGTAAAGTATCGAGTGTTATTTTCTCCTTTATGATTCGGTGGATTTGGTATTTTGTTTCGCTATCCTTTTTGTTGATTTCTTTCAGATACCCCAATTCGACTACGTTCCGAATGTATTTATCTAGGTCTTTTTTAAACTTCAATTTGTTGTAACCCTCTTGCAGAAAGAGTTCCAATTCATCTTTAATTTCGGAATCAGTAATGAATTTTTCCGTTGCCAATTGAGTGGGATTGCTGTCGAATTCTTCTAGACTCTGCCTTAAAACCACAAGAACGATTGATGTTTCAAAGCCGATTTGTCTCCTTGTAACTAAACCTAGTGTTTCGCCTTCGCTATTTTCAAATTGCTCTACGAAAGCAAAACCTTCATCTTTTTTTACAATTAACTCTAATCCGATTTGACCGATGTATTCCTGAATTTCTCTTTGATAGTTGATTATATCTTCCCATACGGTTGAATTTCGCTCAACTGGCGATTTGAGCAATCTAACTATTGCTTTGCTATATGGCTGAATATTTCTCTCTAAACTGCTCATTTTGTCAAAATAATTTCAGGTATTCTAATTTGCTTTTTATTTTCAACATCAAACATGACGTTCTGTGTTTTATCAGGACTGATTATATGCTTGAATTCTTTTGCAATAGCAATGTATCCGAAAAGTTCAGGCAACCCTTTTTCAAGCCCTCCGGAATTTTCAACAACTTCTAAAAGTGTTGTTTGTGATTTTTCTTTAAGAATATCTTTGATTCTTCTTCTAAGTAGCTCCTTGTCAATATTAGATTGTGCAAATAGCTTATTTAGGTAATTAGAATGCGAGATATCAGCGTCTGCTATTTTGGGCTTGTTTGTATAAGAAATATCTTCAGTTTGTTCAAGAGTTAATTTACGTTCAAAGAGTATGTTGATTTCAATATCAGTTTCTAATTCAAATGAAATTTCTGGCCTTTTTCCTTTATTACTGATTTCGACAAGTGACTTCTTAATCTCTTGAATGACGTTTTTTGTAGCTTCTGATTTAGAGCTCTCACTTTCCCGAATAATACGACTCAATTTCTCGGCCATTTTATCATTAGCTTTATACACCCTTTGGCCCGAACCATGTAAGTGTTTTTTCATTCCCTTGAGAAACTGATCATTTACCGAAATAGATTTTCTTTCCAGTGTATTATATAATTCTTTGGTTAATATTTCCCATTCTTTTTGCAAGTCAGGGTTTAAAATGAACGACCAAAAAGCATAAAAGCTTTTGCCTTGTTGACTTTCTTTAAGTGAATCAAGTGCATCAAAAGTAAATTCCAAGATGTCACTTTTTGTCAAACTTCCGTCAGCGTGCTTTTGGTAAATTGCTTTTGTAATTTCTTTGAAGTTGTCTTCAACCTCCTTAAAGTCTGAGAGTAATTCCTTGGCCGATTGGTTTAACTGATTAAAGCGAGGAACAATTTCAAATTCCTGAAATACTTTAACATCTTCCCCTGTCTTTATCCTTTGAATTTGTTGTTCAATTTCTAATTTTTTGTCTTCTAGTAATTGAATTCTCTTGTCAGTATCATCATTAGTAAATTCCACTAATTCTTTTAATTGACTAAATATGTACTTGAATTTGGACTCTGTACCAATGTACTCCTCTTTTTTTAGGCTGGAGAGCCAGTCAATAGTTTTACTTGAGTGAGATGAGAGTTCATAAAATATTTCCCCTTGGTCATCCTGATAATTCGTTAAAAATCCCTTGTTTGTCCAACTCAGAATATATTTCTTAGCCTTTACTTCATAGGTGTCAATTAATTCTATCTCATTCTCATCATCATTTTCGATTTGTTTGAACTCTAGGTAATCGGCAAGTTGGCTGTGTATGTTATCATAGGAGATGCTCCCTCGAAGGTTGGAAAAAGTCCTTATAAAAAAACCAACAATAGCTTCCCTATTTCTTAGCCTGAGTAGCTCAACACTAGGAGAGGTATTTATAATTTCTGTTATTTTAGAACTCTCTATCATTGCTAAGGGATTTTTTCGAGTTGGTAACGGCTATGCTTTGCCATTATCTAAAGTCAGTTTTCAAGCTATTAAATGGTAATATAGGGAAATTTGAGTCTTTTAACCGCTTTTTGTGCGTTGGGAATTTGGCTCTTGCCATAGCTTTGGTGTCGCGTTGGGTTTGCGCGGCTATGGCATGTGCCAAATGCGTGGGGCAAATCGAAGCACAATTTTCTTAAAAATGCGAAGGGTCGGCTGTATTGATTTTAGTCTGTCCCACGTTTTAGTTTTTTCAAAGTCCAAGTTGTCATGGAGCCGTTCACTTGTCCCCGTGGAAAATCTTTGTTAGAAAATTGTCGTCCTCTTTTTTTGAAACACAAATTTGTCCGGGCCCTATTGCTACCAACGTTTGTGCTTCTGCAGTAGCGCGCTTTCGAAGCCTCGTCCTGTCCCCGAACCCAAACGTTGAACGAAGATAACACTTATAGCTTACACGTCAACGCGCTATTGCAGAAGCACTTTGTTAGCAACATGTGCCCTTCTTCTCTCAACTTTTAAGTCAGTCGCTAGTGTGTCGTAAAGGTGTCACGTAATAGAATTGATTGTCACGGTACATGGTTGTCCGTTTGCTATTCATTTGTTCTTTGTCACCGGAACTTGGTTGTGAAACTGTACCCGCGCGGGGGGCAGCCTTGGAGAATCTTTTAGTTTGCTCTTATTAATCTGTCCAGTATTGGTGCGGGGGTGAGGCACTCTTGGCAAAGGCTTTGGATTGTGCGGTTGGATGTGTGGCCTTTGGCAAGTGTGCTGCCTGGGTCGGCCTCACTGTCGGGTTAGATATGCCCAAAATCTGCTCAAATTCAATGATTGGTCGCCCGAATTGAAGTCACGGGCGCGAGAATTCTAAATGCGGAAGCGAGAATACTACTCGCGGATGCTCCATTTCTCCGCGCTGTCGCAAGAATTCTCCGCACGGAGGCGAGTTTTGAAGTCGCGGAAGCAAGAATACTACTCGCAGGTGCGAGAATTCTATTCGCGGAAGCTCCAATTCTAAAGCAGGTCAGGAGTTTTCTAAATCATCCTGCTTACTTTATGAATCAGGTTGCTTAATTCTTACTTAGCGGGCAGACTCACTTCTTGTATTGAACCAAAGCATTTTTGTATATTTCGCAAAGTTCTTTTCGTAAGCTGTCGGGTGAGATTATTTTTACTCTGTCACCGAACGATAGGAGTTCCATTACAAAGTCATAGGTAATATAGAGTGAAAGTTTTATTTGGGTCTCTTCATAGTTATCAGTTATCACTTTTTGTGATTCATGAAGCGGAAATGATTTAATGTACTTCCCCTGAAAAGAGTCAAATGATAATATCACCTCTTCCATGTCTTTGTCGATTGAATTGATGATCCCAAAGTAGTTTTTGAACATTTCATTTGCATCAAAGTGTTGTGGCCACTCAAATTTCTTCTTGGTTATTTCGATTTCCTGTATTCTATCTAGTCCAAAAGTTTTTAGTTGATTGTTTTTTTGGTCTTTTGCCAGAAGATACCATCTGCCTCTAAATTCTTTCAAAGCATATGGCTCAACGTCTCTTTTGCTAATCTCATCTTCATCAAATTTCAGATAGGGAAATCTGACTATAAGCCGATTCTTTATGCAGTGTAGTATTCCGTAAAAATTATCTGTGCCTTGAGCCTTACGCTTTTCGAATTGAATGTAGTTAGAAAGGTCATCTGTAATGTTGAGAGCATTGAACATATCGAAGGCTTCTAACATTCTCCCAGTTATCTCTGATTTATCTCTGTCTTCAATGGAATAGACTCTGCGCGAAAAGTCGTATTGAATGTCAATTTTAAAAATATCCCTTATTTCGGTTAAGTCTCTTTGAAAAGTCCGCTTAGAAATAGAAAGGTCGCAGTCCAGAAGGTCAGATTCACGCGCTAAGTAGGTACTTATATCTTCAAATGTTGCTTGTCCTTTTTGCAGCCTTTTCAGAATTAGTGAGTAACGGAGAAAATATTCACGTTTTGACATATTACTGTTTGTCCCTTAGTTGCGATACCCTATTGATCTGTTTGGCTAATTGTTTGGCCTCTTTTAATTGAACTTCGTTCAGAAATATAATTTCAACGAAACAATGCAAATGGATAAGAATTCCATTTTTTAAAAAGTAAGTTATGCTCTCATAAGGATTATTCTCTCCAAATTGAATAATACGTTTGTTATGAATACTAGATCTCAACTTAGTATCAATCCAAACAGCGGCCTTTTCACAATCGGTCTCTTCTAAAACAATAATACTTGGCGAGGTTATTAAAAAGCGGTTGTATTCGCGTAACCATTCGTCACCGTATTCACCTTTAAAGAAATTTATGTAGGTGTTATCCACAAAACTTAGTTTAAGACTTTATCAAACTCAATATTTGATGTACAAATAAATCTTGAAGCTTGTGACCTCCAAATCGAGGTCGTTCTGTTACTATTATTTTTGTGGAGTCAAATTTTTCATTGTAGTGAATTTTAGATGGTAATTCTTGTATTGTTGGGAAATTCTGTATTAAAGCTTTGCCGAATGGCTCCCACCATTTCCCATTTGTAAGAATTATACAATACTTTGGTTTTACTTCCTTGATTTCCAGTTCTAACAATTTTATAGAATACTCCATTTGAATATTTTGTTCATAATCGCTTGGGTTTGCGTCCTCTGGAGCAATCTTATATAAGTTTGACCACACTAATTTGCTCGACCAAGAGCTTTGATTGCGATCTGTACCATAGTAATCATTTATCAACTTAAACACAACGTTCCAAAAAAATGAACGGTTTGCCCTATAATTACCTTTATAAAAATCCTTTACACCGACATCTTTAAGTAAGTATTCTTCATAAGAATACATATCCCATTGCACATTAATAAAATCTAAAGGATTATGGTTAAGAGGCTCAAAATATTTATTGGACGCTAGTATACTCTCTGATAATTTATTGTCAATATCAATAGGCGTTGCTATTTCAAAACCGGAACCCCAGCCGTTGGCAGCCTGACCATATACTAAAAAATCAGCGTGCTCGTTTTCCGCAATTCCAAAACTTGGATAAAAATCAATATAGTACTCTCCGGCCTTTCCATCTTCTTTTAGTTTTGTTTGAAATGATAAAATGTTTTCTAAAAATAATTGATTGTATTCTTTGGATAGTTGATTGTAAACTTTAATGTCTTTCATACAATGTATTTTTAAAATTGTCTTTTCTTTGTTCAGCGTTTGGATATCGTGTGCAGTAGCCAGGTGCAAGACTTGAAATGTTTCTTCCGCAGTATTTATAATAATTGTTTGGCATGGCTAGTGGCAAAATGTAAACTGGCCATAAACAAATATACTAATATTAAAATCCTACTTTAGACTATCATTTCATGTTTGGCTATTTCGATATGCTGCTGTTCTTCAATTCGCACTGCGAACTAAATATCTGTTATCTTAAAAATATGTTTGTTTTTTTTGTTATGATCCCATAACGCATGCATGGTGTAACACCACCTTGTACCCAGTTTTGGAAATTGTTCTTCACTCCAATCGTCATTAACTTGTTTTTGTTTCGATTCTATGTGTCTTAAAGAAAAGGCCTCATTAAATACAAAGGCCGGACTATTTCTTCCCGTATAGTATTCGATATAAAAATCCAAATTGTAGTCTTGAAGATCACCTCCGTTTCTTTTCAGTCGTTTTCCATAGATTTCGCTAATTGTCCTGAGCCTTTCTAATAGTTCTCTCTCTTTATTGGCTAGGATGTAATTTAGCTTTTTCAAGACCTGCACCTGTTCCTTAGTAAGTTCATCATTTATGTGGTAAGTTTTCATTCTGTACTAATTTTAAATTAGAGTTTCTTCCAAGAATGAACGGTAGATAGTTGGTATCAAAGGCAATCATATTTTTATCTAAATCATAAAAGAGTTGCTTGCCTCCAAACATTTCTTCCAGTAAATGCTTCTTCAAATCGGCAATACATTCCTTGATGTAAAAAAGCCTGTCATATTGGTATGATGATGCCCATTCTTCCAAAATAGAAATGGCTTGCGCAATTTTATTCTCATTTTGCATTCCCTTTTTAACCAAGTTTTCATTGGACATCCATAAGATGGTGTAGTTACGCTGTAGGGTTTTAATAGTTTTTTTTAGTTCCATTCTAAACTCAATGCGTTCTAGTTGATTTAGTTGTAGGTAACGGTCAACAGAAAATTTTTCGTTTAGGAATTCGAGATCAATATGAGATTTCCTTTTTAGATTCTTTTTCACGGTTTTTTTAGATTGCTGGCTGTTATTTTGCCAATCTCCAATGCGGTTGCTCTCAATGTCTTCAATTCATTATTGGTATTATATTGGTCAACCTGTCCCCCCAAAGTGAATAGGTCAATCAACGAACCAATGCCGAGTACTCCGCCTGTAATTATCCAGAGTATACCCGTACCGATTTTCCCAAGATAGAAACGGTGAAACCCCAGCCACCCAAAAATGCTGATAAGCCATAATAAGTAAGCAATTCCTTTTGATTTCATAATTTCATTGTTTTTTGAATCAAAAGTATTCAGCCACTCAGCCAAAGTATGTCGCAGTTATTTTTTCTTTTTTGGCGGGTTGGGATTTGGCTCTTGCCATTGCTTTGGTGTCGCGGTGGGAGGTGCGGCAATGGCAAGTGCCAAAAGCGTGGGCGAGAATCTTTTTAGGTTGCGGTGCGGTGGGAATTGTTAGACGAATCTTTGTTCGTCAGCCGAGTCGAGTCCCAGTTTTTTATGTTTCTTTTTAAAGACCCCGTTGTCTAAAGATACGCTAAGTTGTCCAAGTGGAGATACTTAATAGGTGGGGTTGTCGAACATTGTTTTATTGTCGTGGAGAATTTGTCGGGTTACACGGAAGGGCATTGTTGCTAACGCTAAAGTTTGCGTCAGGGCGGGAAGTTGACACCTGCCTCATCTCCCACGTGATAAATAAACCAAATAACCACGAAACTTACAAGCCACACGTCAGCCCCGCCTGGCGCAAACTTAATGTTATGGGCTGCTGTCCTGCGTCACCCTCCACGAAGCGCGTCCCGATGTCGTCCTGCGTCAAACGCTCAGCAACGTGCTGTCTTCCTCGGTCAACGGAGTGCACACGTAAACGTCAAACGAAAAACTGTCAACGAGCTAAAGTCCCACGAGAACAAAACAAGTTACCCATAACGATGAGGCTTGCTGCAGTGGCGGGTTTTTGAAACGTGTCACTGTCCCACGTAGCTGAACGAAATTAAGAAAACAAAACTAAAATGCAACACCAAACCCCGCCTTTGCAGCAAGCCATTGTTGTGTGCTGGCACTTTTACACCAAGCTAATTCCAACTCCCTTGTCAAACAAGTAGTAAATATCCCCGTCACATGTTTTAACTCGAACCCTCTCAAAGTTCAACACGTCCACAAATTGTTTTGAACCCTTGCTCTCAATTTCGTCATTATTGTCAAGTCGTTACTTTCATTGGGAAGTTGTCTATGTTCGGACTTTTTGTATAAACATAAACACAGTCCTCTCCGCTGTCATTTTGGTCAATCATTATCCATAACTGAAAGTCGTGATGTAAGTCTTTAGTTTTTGTTTTAACTGATCAAATGTCTCGAGGATTTGTTCAAGATATTGTTTTCTTGTCTTCCTGTTCTTGTTTCCTTTTCTGTCCCAGTCAAAGTGTGTGCCAACGGTCAAACCAACTTTTAGGTCCACCCGAAAAATCTAGATCCAATTCTCTTTTCGTGCCTAAAGTTGCTTAACAAAACAAACTTCGCTTATCAAGTCATTGGTAATTGTATAAACAACCAACGCATCCATTACCCAATTATCAGGAAAACCGCCTGACTTATCAAAGCCTGTCAACTTTTCCAGATCAATCACCTTGTTCCCAAATACTATCCTATTCGCAATCTCGCACTTTAACTTTGGGTGAATGGCAAATAACTTTTCATATCGCTTCCTCATTTCAGATTTACCAACATACAACATAGTATTCGGGTATTCCCTTACTTTTACGCTGTCGCTGAACGGTCTCAAAAATTCATCAATGTCCTTGTTGTTGTAGGCGAGCAATTGCTTATCGGCTAATTCCACGGAAACCTTCTCCAATAAGGCAATCTTTTTATTTACCTCATCAATAGATTGGCTATAAGCACTTGTGAATAAAGTGAGGATTGTCACAAAAAGAATCTTTTTAAGGAAAAGACTAAACAGACACCTTTGTATTTGTCGCCATATTGATCCCACATTCTTGGTTTTGCAAACCCGTATTTTTCAAAAGGAGGAAAAATCATACCATTTTCGTCCGGACGACAAGTATTTTTGCAAAAACAAACTTGCTTAGTTTTTCTAAGCATTTTCTTGGTCTCGTTCGTTAATCGAATTGCATCAGCGGGAATTCCTTCTCCGTGATTACCTCCAGCATAGCTAAAAAAATGTTCTGTGTTTTCAATTGGATCACTTGATTGAGAACGAGGACTTAGTCGTAATTTCATGCTCGGCAAAATATGAGATAGAGCCGTCTCAGAAGTCGTGTAGTGATAAATTGTGTCGTTGTCTTTGTATAGATTTGGAATAAGTTGGATACTCATTTGTCAGTGAATTTTTTTACCCGCGCGCTCCTTTTACAATGAGGCATAACGTGAGTATTTGCGTTCGAGCGGGGCTTCCGAAGCCACGCCTTGTCCCCGACACCGAACGCATTAAAGATACGAAAACGTTGGATTACGCGTCAACCCCGCTTGACGCAAATACATTGTTATGGGCAGTTTTCTGTCCACACAATTTAGGTGAAGTATTCTCCGTCCCAAGGTTCTTGAAATGAAATTGTCGAACTTGGTTGGAGCTCCACAGTCAACGATTCGTTGTCAGGAACCAAACCAAAGATAAACCCGTTAATTACGGTCTTAAAGGTTTTTACTTTTATGTCTTTGAATTCCGTTTGTCCCAAGTCAGAAACCATTTCTTGAAGTTTTACTTTAATTTTTTCATTGTCCACGTCTGCCGTTGTTCCTGCAAACCAATGTTTTGTCGTCAAGTAATTTCCTTTTTTGTCGAAAGTGTGAAGTACTGCGTACTCCCATCTACTTTTCTTCCAGTCTTCGTCCCCTGTTATTTCGTCCATTGGCTTTGAAAACACAAATGTTTCATAACCCCAAAATAGTCGACCGTCACTGCATTGTCCAAGGTAATGAGTATGGTAATCTTCCATTCTCATTATTGGTAACAGGTCTGGAATTCCTTTCTTTCTAAATAGGTTGAACATGACTCAAGTCAAAAATTGCCCATAACGTGAGGCTTGCTGCTGTGGCGGGTTTATGAAATGCGTCACTGTCCCACGTGGCTGAACGAAATAAAGAAAATAAAACTACAATGCAGCACCGAACCCCGCCATTGCAGCAAGCTATTGTTGTAGGCAGGCCGCAATTATTTTTCGTTTTTTATAAGTTCCCAAACTTTGTCATTGTAGTTATTCCTAGTAATGCCAGTCAGTTTTTCAAGTGTTTTGTAATAATTCTCATTCCCTTTTTCATAAGGTCCGCAGTTCAAAAATTCCCAAACTCCGTCAAAACCCTTTTCTTTTTCTATTTTTTGTACTATTAAGGCATTCACTACATAGTCAACCATTAGATGTCTGGCTTGACTTTCTCCAAAATTTACGGGATTTTCCTTGTAGTCTGACCAATTTGAATTTTTGTCGCTCGCTATTTTTGTTTCAAATTGTTTGAAAATATCTTTCCAACTAATTCCCCAACTACCACCATAGAGATAAGCACATGCCTCGTCAATTGGCTTGTTAACTTTTCGTCTTGAAATTACTAAACTTAATCGGTCATGCCATAAGTCGTGAGGGTCAAAGTCATTAAAATTTGCATTATTGTTCCCTAGAACAATCACTTTTCTATCACCTAATGATGAACTTAAAGTATTCTCTGTGTAGCCATTATAGTCTGATTTATAGTCCACGCCTATCAAGTTTAGAACTTCGGCAAAATTTTCAGTACAATAAAACTCAGTAATCTTATCTTTCGATTTTAGTTTACCATCAAAAACGGAGGCCATTTTATCGTACTCCTTTGTCTTTGCCTTATTTATGTCACTCTGGTAGTGAAAAATATTGTTGCCTACTTTTAAGACTTTCCAATTCCTTGAATTTCGTATCAGAGTAGAAGAGAATAAAAAGGTATTATTTGTCTTGGTGGCAATGAATTTAAAACTTGCCCTAGTCAATGGAGTTTTCTCGTCTACGCCAATATAAGACACCTGTATCAAATACTTACTTTCCTTAAGAGGTACAACATTTGTCAGATAGGGCTTATAAAAAAAGTCATCTTTAAATCTTCCGCTTTTCGCAATACCGTTTATCTCATCAAGCAAAACATAGGTTTCTATTTTCTCGCTTGGGAGAATAAATTTATTTTCTTCGTTTGGTTTTTGGGCAGCCACTAAAAAGTCATTCAATGATGAAAGTAGCTGCTTGCTTTCTATACTGTCTGAAAGTAAAGCAATATTAGGATTTACAATTAAGCCACTTGTCTGGGCACTCAAAAAAAGTGTCGTTACTAAAAACGTAATGGTCAAGATAAATTTTAATTTCATTTTCTGGTCTTTGTTAAATTGTTGGAATTAAATCTGCCTATAAAGCTGCATACGACTATTCTCACAAAAAGTTTTCTAAGTAGGGACTCTCCCAGTGGCTTGCCTACAACGTTTAGCTTATTGCTGGCGGGCAATTAAAACCTGCGCCCTGTCCAACGTGATAAAGATAAATAAAGAACTACAAACTTCAATGACGCACAGTCCCGCCCGCTTGCAATAAGCTTTTGTTAGCTGCCGTTTTTTTTGGTCAATGCTTGCTCGAGCTCCGGAAAAGTCGCGCTGATTGTCGTGCCGTCCATTTTTCCGTCATAGTCATTGTCGCCATACTCAAGTCCAACTATAATAAGCTCATTAATTTCGTTTTTCTGTTTTTCAGTCAGTCCGTTTATAAGTTTAATAAATTCCTTTTCTCCTAATCTATTAATTATTTGCGTCAACACATAACCGAGGTCATAGCAACCAGCAGCCCCACCACACGAAAACTCAGTCAGTTCAATTAAAGCTTGCTGGTCTTTGTCAAGTGTCCGATTGATAATGTCGCAAAGTCGCTTATTAGTTGCGTAGTCCTGATTTTCATATAATGCGTTGCCGATTATAACTCCGTCAACTTTGGATTGTCTGCAAGAAGTCAACAGTATAAAAGTGATCGAAGCTACTGTTATGTTAATAAGTTGTCGTGGTGACATGGTGTCTGTTCAAAAATGGCAGCTAACGTTTAGCTTATTGCTGGCGGGCAATTAATACCTGCGCCCTGTCCAACGAGATAAAGATAAATAAAGAACTACAAACTTAAATGACGCACAGTCCCGCCCGCTTGCAATAAGCTTTTGTTGTGCGCTGCCATTCATGCAGTCCACTTTAAATAAGTAGGCAATTTTTGTCCTGAATTAAATTTCTTAAATTTATCAACCTCGTTAATCAATGTCAGGCAAATATTCTCAGTTAACCAAAATTCAATTGGTGAGTTAATGTCCCACCCAATTTTTTTAAAGCCCTCACACAACTTAAATGATTGAGTCGGAGTCCAAAATGCTTTAAACAGTTCGTCATGATGCTGAAAGTCCACGTCCTTGTCAGTTATAAAGAAGTCGAAGCAGTCAGGCATTGTTATTCGCAGTGCAGGAGCTTCTCCGCTACCACCACCTACAATTATGTCTCCAGTTTTTCCGTCAAAGTTGTCCTCGCTGTTCGGTATGTCCTCGAGTAATTCGTAGACACCAATGTCCTTTGTGGAACTATTGTAAACGAAGTCGTAAGTGCTCGGGCAATTTATGCGTCCAAGAAGTTTATGTTTATATAGGTCAATCGAAGCCATACTTTTCTAGAGGGGTTGCGCACAACGGCTAAGTTTGTGACGGCTGCGGTCTTCGGAGCGCGTCCCTGTCGCACGTGGCAGAGCTAAATTAAGAAAAACAAACCGAATAACCACAACGACCCCGCAGCTGGCATAAACTTTTTGTTATGCGAACAGCCCCAGAAACTGTTCAGGGGCCGAAAAACCGTCCAACGTGGCGGGTGCGCCTGCGTCCCTGTCCCGGAGCGGTGAAGCGTGGCGCGGTGAAGAAATTGTCGACCGCGTCACCGTCCCCACGCAATGGTGAACCAATTTGAAAAGCTGCAAAACAAATAAGCAAAGGCGCGGGATGAATTTTGTTTTGCGGTCTCAAAATCCTGCGCGTCCGCGGGGCTTGCGCATAACGGCTAAGTTTATGACGGCTGCGGTTTTCGGAGCGCGTCCCTGTCGCACGTGGCCGAGCTAAATTAAGGAAAACAAACCGAATAACCGCACCGCACCCGCAGCTGGCATAAACTTTTTGTTATGCGAACAGCCCCAGAAACTTTTCAGGGGCCGAAAAACCGTCCAACGTGCCGGGTGCGCTACGTCCCTGTCCCGGAGCGGTGAAGCGTGGCGCGGTGAAGAAATTGTCGACCGCGTCACCGTCCCCACGCAATGGTGAACCAATTTGAAAAGCTGCAAAACAAGTAAGAAAAGGCGGGGGATGAATTTTGTTTTGCAGATTCAAAATCCTGCGCGTTCGCGGGGCTTGCGCATAACGTGAGTATTTGCGTTCGAGCGGGGCTTCCGAAGCCGCGCGGTGTCCCCGACACCGAACGCAATAAAGATACGAAAACGTTGGATTACGCGTCAACCCCGCTTGACGCAAATACATTGTTAGCAGCTGGTTTGCCTCTCAGTCAATATAACTCAATAATGTCAGTCGTCTCCAAATCAATCTGATTGTCGTCAAGGAATCGAAGTGCATATTTTATCATTTCATTTTCCATTTCCATTTTCAGTTTGAAGTCCTCCTTGTCCTTAGATGGAATACTTGGCGAATAGTCAAAAACCTTGTCCGCCTTTTCAATTTCAATTATACTTCTTGAGTTTGTCTTTACTTTTTCAATTTTCAAACGGAGAATCTCTTCTATTTCCTTTGTCAAGTTCGCTGCATGCCTGTCAAATAAGTTGTACTGATTGCCCGTTAAATACAAACTAAAAAAAGTCTTGTCATCTTTGTCGAAATAAAATTTCTTTTCAGGGTTGTCATTTAAAAATTGTCCAGCCCAAATAAAAACTAGTACCCTATCTTGTTTCCATGTCATATTCAAACTTGCTGCTAACGTGAGTATTTGCGTTCGAGCGGGGCTTCCGAAGCCGCGCGGTGTCCCCGACACCGAACGCACTAAAGATACGAAAACGTTGGATTACGCGTCAACCCCGCTTGACGCAAATACATTGTTAGCGGCTGGCAGTCCCATTTAGTAGGTCGTAAATTATTTTTTCAAACTCTTTGTCCCCCAAAATGGTTTGATGTGTCGCTCCGTTTATCTCAAAATAACGGTCGTCCGTTTTCAGTAGTTTTTTAAGTTCAAGAGCGTCTTTATGAAGAGCACTCTTTGTCCCACAGATAATAGCAATCGAGCTTTTTGTTTTCTGAATGTCTAAATCTGTCCTAAAAGGGAACTTATTAATTTGGGGGAGCGGGAAAAAGAGTATTTCTAAGTACTTGTCGGCAAACTTCTCGCGAGGTTCTACCAATATTGTCATTAATGGGTTGTTGTCAATGGCCAGATGTGAAGCAATGCTCGTTCCAAGTGAGTAGCCAACAACTACTATTTTATTTTCTGGGTATTTCGTTTTTAGAAAGTCATATACTGTTTGCGAGTCAGAGTAGAAATTGTCAATCGTGATTTCTCCTGTGCTTTTTCCGTGTTGTCTGTAGTCTGTAATAATTATGTCGTAGTTGCATTTTAGAAACATTGGGGCCATAAGTCCCCACCTGTCAAGATTCCCACCATTGCCTTTCCAAAAACAGATTACTCCGCGCGAGCTGTCGTTCTTGAAAAATAACGAATTTATTTGTCCACCGTCTTTTGATTTGAAATTAAGTTCTTCGTATGGTTCGTCAAAAGCGAATTTAAAGTCCGGTGATGCCTTATATTCTCCTGCGGGTCCACCAAATGCAGATAATGGCATTAATTGATAGGGTAGATTAAAGTAATAGCGATAATCGGCATTGGCTGTTACTTTGGGAATTAAATTTGCTTTCGCTTCTTTCTCTTTTTGCTCACCAATAGCAATATTGTTCCTGCTCATTTGCAAGTTTTTATTCCGAACCTGTGCTGTATCAATACACTGTTGCATTGTCCATACTTGGGCTTGTGCTGCTTGAAGTCCTATTAGAAAGAATAGCAGGAATATTGTTTGTTTGTGAATGCTAACTAACTTCATTAGTCAAATATTTTTAGACTTTTTTATTGCGTGTACCACCATGCCCACCTGCAACTATTCCTAATATTTTTAAGCTTAAATAGATGAACCTAAAAAATTGAATAATTGGATTTTGCATTTTTGAATGCTCCGATTTAGATATTTGTTGTGTCATGATTGTTGATTTAATTATGCAGGAATTAGCTTTAGTAGTTTATTTCCGCTACTCAGGAATTAACCACCAAAATGGTTTCATTTTAGCTTTATAAATAAAGGCATAATGCAAAGTCAACTTTAGCCAATGCCCAGCAAGGCCAATGTCACCAAAAGTTTTCCTTAAATCTCTGCCGTGTGATGTTGGATATTTTTTATAATCAGGAACAATTGGGAAAGTTGTAATACTAATCCCGCTTCCATTAGTCATTCCATAGCCAGCAGAAGCAATGCAAGCAGCCCCCATATTACCCATGGATCCTTTATGGTCAAGTGATATTTTTCCGTTTTTAATGTTGTCAATAATATTGTCAGCCACTAATTTTGCAGTAATTCCCGAAGGCATTCCTGTTCTTGGTGGTGATGGAAAAATATCAGTGCCATTTATACTTTTTCTTGGTTTCGAAATACTATGAGGCGGTGCAAATGCAATTCCGGGTGCAAAAATGTTGGCATAACTTGGATTTTGGTATGTTTCTGGCCAGTCTTGAACAGACCATTCTTCATAGGGTTTTGCTGTGTAATCGGCATCTACAATCATAAATCCCTTGAAAAGTTTGGCAGTTATATCGTTTTCATTTTTATCAAACGCTTTAAAACCATGTCCTGAAAATGAGGGAATTAACATTGCAAAATCGAAGAACTCTGTTTTGTATTCCCCCTTTAAATTTTCATAATGTGCTATGCCATCTTCAATTTTAGAAACGCCAGCACCTAAAACCCATTTAATGCCACGGTCAGCAAAAACCATTTCAACCATTTCACTTGACTTCATTGTCTTATTGCCATAGGATAAAAGCATGCCATCCATACCAAAGTCTCCCAATTCATTTTCGTTAGAAATCCATGTCAGTTCTATTTTATCTCGTACACCAAGACGCACCAATTCCTTTTCAACATTTAAAATATATTCGAATGCCGCACCCTGACATGTGGCTTTAGCATGACCAGTTCCAATTAATATTTTGGCTTTCTTGTCAGATACTTTAATGTCTGCTATTAATTTATGTAATGCTTCAGAAGCATGAGTGGCATGCTCATAAGTGCATACAGAATAGGCCTTGTTTGTTCCTGGATTCAGCCCTTCAGTGAGTTCAAAAGCTAGTTTAGGTCCAGTAGCATTGATTAGAAAATCATAATTCACTTTTTCTTGAACTCCAGCATTTTCGCCAAAAATGTATTCAACTGTTACAAATGGCTTTGTTTCTGTGGCATCACCGTCTGGATGAAATGAAACAACTTTTGCTTGCTTATAACCAATTCCTTTTCTTTTATACAAAGGTTCCAATGGAAAAAATACTTCTTCAGATTTCATTCGTCCAGTACCCACCCAAATATTAGATGGAACCCATTGATAATTTCGATTGGGCGAGACCACTAGAACTTCATGTTCTTTGGATAGTTTTCTTCTTAAATGTGATGCGGCAGTGTGTCCTGCAATACCGGCTCCAAGTATGAGTATTTTTGACATGATAGTTTATTTAATAAGTATTAATTGGCTTTCAATTGTTCCTTCAACCCAATGCTTTATCATCGGTTCAATATTTACATAATCACCCGAGATTAGTGTTTCTTTAATACCTTTTTCGTTTTCAAAAATCACTTCCCCTGCCATACAAATCAATAGTGCTGGTGTTTTCGTAAGATGTTCTTTTAATTTTTCGCCTTGCAGAATTTTTATTGCTGTAGCATTGCCCAGATCACTTTTAAAAAGGGAAATTGCTGAAACTGGTTTTTCTTGAGTGTGTAATTCTTTTATGTTCATTGGAGATTATTTTAAATTTGATTGAAACTTTCTTGTGATTGTGAAATAAGCAATTGTTGCAAAAACCAGTGTTACTGTAATCCTGAAGAGCATAGCACCGACAGTTTTTTCTTCATAAATCCCACCAGAACTAATGTGAATTTTAAGACCGATAAACGCGGAAAATAGAATTAGCGTTGAAATTCCTAAGAGTGTAGCTGTCCATTTCTTGTTGTTGATAAACCCATAAGCAGCGAATAGGTAAAGAATGCTACTGATGAAATTTGACCAAACCACAAAAGGAACATAATTGCCCTCTTTGGCTCTAATACCAAACAAATCAAATATTACAGATGTGCTTAGAAATAGAGTAAGCAAACCAAAGCCCGTCAATACAGCAACTAATAAAAAAAGTATTGCCTTTTTCATAATTGAGTGAACGGTTTCATTTTAAGAAATGCAATTCCAAGCCAAACAACGGAAACTGTCATTGTAATTGCACCTATTAATACTAATGCAGGTGGTAAACCAAAATACACCTCTGTTAATATTCCAATTGGCATTAATAAGCCTGTGAGTGCGAACCAAGAAATGGCTTTGACGTTTTGGAGTTTGTTTCTAAAATGAAGTAGAAGATAGCCAATTAGGATGTTAAGAAAAGCGAACAAGTTTCCGTGAACGTGGGCAAGTCGAGTCTCAAAATGTTTTCCGATACTATATGAGTTTACCCATTCTTCTTTCCCAGGAGCAAAGTCACGAAGATAAATTAGTAGAAAGCCATAAGCCATGAAAAAGCCCATTGTCAAAAAGCCAATTGCGATGTTGTTTTTACCATTCATATTATTTTATATTAAAGTGTTGAGTTAAGCTTAATATCCTAAATCACTATAGACAATCTTAGTCTGGTCACTTTTTGACTAAATGCCGTATGTGGGCAAGGCTGCCCAAAATTGAACCGTAAATCGGAAGATGGGTTAACAGGGAGTGAATCTGTAACTGAACCATTTCCTTATTTTTTACCAAATGTGATAAGAAGCCACTGTTATAGAAATGATTAAACTCATAGGATAACATGATTATACAACACCTTTCTTAAAGTATTTTATGCTACATTCAAACCAATTGTTTCAGCGTAGTAATCTTTGTTATAAAGAAGTTGGTGGTACTCTTAGAGAATTACGTCTACTATATGGATTACTATGTAGAAGCATTTACCCATTTGTAATTGGATTGATCTGGTCGGGTTTGGCTCTTGCCATTGCTTTGGTGTCGCGGTGGGAGGTGCGGCAATGGCAAGTGCCAAAAGCGTGGGCGAGAATTTTTTTAGGTTGCCGTGCGGTGGGGATTGTTAGACGTGTCGTTGTTCGTCAGCCGAGTCGAGTCCCAGTTTTTTGTGTTTCCTTTTAAAGTCCCCGTTGTCTAAGGATACGTTAAGTTGTCCCCGTGGAGATATTTAATAGGTTGGATTGTCAAACGTTGTTTTGTCGTCTTGGAGTATGTGTCGGGTTACACGGAAGGGCATTGTTGCTAACGTTTGTGTTTGCGCAGTGGTGGGCTTCCGAAGCCGCGCCCTGTCCCCGACACAAAACGTTGAACGAAGATAACACTTTGAACTTACACGTCACCCCACCATTGCGCAAACATTTTGTTGCCGGCTGTTACCTCTTCTCACCTTTTTTTGGGTCAAACGTTATTGGTATCACAAGTCTCGTCTTAACTGGCTTACCTTTTTGTCGTCCGGGATTGAAAGGATAATTTAATGTCGAAAGAACCCGAACTGCTTCTTTGTCTGCTAACTCATTGAATCCCTTTATCAATCTCACGTCTTTCATTTGCCCAACGGAGTCAATAGTAAACTCAACGAACGATTTTCCTTTTTCATTTAGTCCGGTTGGATAGTTCATTTTGCTTGTAATTGCCTCAAAGAATTTTTTATAACCACCTATTGGTTCAGCCTGAGTCTCAACTATTATTCCTAAGAATACTTCCTCTTCATTCTCAGTCTCGATTTTTTCACACGCCTTTAATAATGAGTCCCCTTTTATTACCTCTTGTCCAAGTGTTGGAATTGTCAAAGATGTCGCTATAAATGTCGCGGCTGCATATTTTAAAAATTGGTCGCTGAGCTGAGATTTTTTAAATAGTCCACAAACTGGTCCTTTCGATTTCTTAATTTCTTCTCTTAATTCTTTGTCCGTTTTGCCAGTAAAATCTATGACAGCATGGGAGCATCTGTCGCAGTGGAGTTTGTTGTCCAATGTCTCAGGGCAGTTAAACTCAATGGTAACGTCTTTAATCTTTGTCATAAGTTAGGTCGTCATTGAGTCTATAATCCTGTCTCCGTTAATTAGTCACAAAACTGTCCGAGGTAATTGCCGGCAACGGTTAGCTTGTGGCAGGCGGGCAAATAAAAACCTTCGTCCTGTCCAACGTGATAAAGATAAATAAAGAACTACAAACTGCAATGACGCACAGTCCCGCCCGCTTGCCACAAGCTTTTGTTGGTGGCAGTGCTTATTTACTCGATTTTAACAAACCAAAAAAAGTCAATATCTCTTTCCAATTACTAATCAAAAAAGTCAATGCCGAACCAATTAAAGTGAACCAAATTCTATTATTTCGGTTTTGAAGCTTCAAATTCTCGATCGTCAGTTTGTCAATTTCCTCTTTGCTCTTTCTGGTCGTTAGCTCGTTCCTGAGTGAGTCATTTTGCAACTTTAAATTTTCATACTCTAAATTTTCCTTCGTCTGCTCTGCATTATCGCGTTTTGATTTTAATTCTAAATGTTTTAACCAACCACCATTTTCTTGAATCTCTCGTCCATGAGGTGTCGCGGAATAGAGCACACCACTTGCATCATTTGTTGTTACCAGTTCTAAATGCGCCATTCTGTCGGTCAATATTACTAACTCACTTTGGTTTGCGTTCAGATTTTCTGTCCAAAAGTCGTGAAGCGATGATGAGCCGTCTAGAGTCCCAAATGCAACTGCATAGGCTTCTCCACGTGGAATTGAGACGTGGTTGCAATACACTTCAAGTAGCTTATTAATTTTCTCGTCCTTTGTCATATTTCGTTATAGTTCGAAGCGCATTGCCACTAACGATGAGGGTTGCCGAAGGTGGGATTAAAAACTTCGCTCTTTCCCCATAAGATAAAATTAATAGAAAGAGGAACGTTTTCCTAACGCACTTAGCCCCACTTTCGGCAACCCTATGTTGGGCGGTGTTGCAATTTCGAGTTCGCCTTTTATGGCCAAGTCATTGCGTATAAAAGAAAATTATGCGCACGTTACTTGGACTGCCGAAGTTCATTTCCCTGTTATTTACCCCCTTTTAACACGGCACACTTCGGCACGTTAGCCGTAATTAAACGTTTGTAATCGTTTGACATCTGGATACTGTCAAACCAAACGATTAACTTCGTCCCCAAGTCTTTGAAAGCGGGGTCACCCGTTTGAAAGTGCGAACTTTCACGGTCTCACCGCAAAGACTTGAAAAGAAATCCTAACGTCTTTCTTCCAACGTGCCTTCAGCGACTTTGTAAATAAATAGGGAAAACAGAACTTTGTAAAAGGCGATCTCTGAAATTCGCACTCGCAATATAGCCCAACGGCCAAGTTTGTGACGGCTGCGGTCTTAGGAGCGCGTCCCTGTCGCACGTGGCAGAGCTAAATTAAGAAAAACAAACCTAATAACCGAACCGCACCCGCAGCTGGCATAAACTTTTTGTTATGCGAACAGCCCCAGAAACTGTTCAGGGGCCGAAAAACCGTCCAACGTGCCGGGTGCGCCTACGTCCCTGTCCCGGAGCGGTGAAGCGTGGCGCGGTGAAGAAATTGTCGACCGCGTCACCGTCCCCACGCAATGCTGAACCAATTTGAAAAGCTGTAAAAGAAATAAGCAAAGGCGCGGGATGAATTTTGTTTTGCGGTTTCAAAATCCTGCGCGTTCGCGGGGCTTGCGCTTAACGCTAAAGTTTGCGTCAGGGCGGGAAGTTAACACCTGCGTCATCTCCCACGTGATAAAAGAACTAAATAACCACCAACTTTGCAAGCCACACGTCCGCCCCGCCTGGCGCAAACTTATTGTTATGGGCTGCTGTCCTACGTCACTCTCCACGAAGTGCGTCCCGATGTAGTCCTGCGTCAAACGCTCAACAACGTGCTGACTTCGTCCCGTCAACGAAGTGCGCACGTAAACGTCAGGCGAAAAACTGTCAATGAAATGCGGTCCCACGAGAACAAAACAAGTTGCCCATAACGGCTAAGTTTGTGACGGCTGCGGTTTTCGGAGCGCGTCCCTGTCGCACGTGGCCGAGCTAAATTAAGAAAAACAAACCGAATAACCGCACCGCACCCGCAGCTGGCATAAACTTTTTGTTATGCGAACAGCCCCAGAAACTGTTCAGGGGCCGAAAAACCGTCCAACGTGGCGGGTGCGCCTGCGTCCCTGTCCCGGAGCGGTGAGGCGTGGCGCGGTGAAGAAATTGTCGACCGCGTCACCGTCCCCACGCAATGCTGAACCAATTTGAAAAGCTGCAAAACCAATAAGCAAAGGCGCGGGATGAATTTCATTTTGCGGTTTCAAAATCCTGCGCGTTCGCGGGGCTTGCGCATAACGGCTAAGTTTGTGACGGCTGCGGTTTTCGGAGCGCGTCCCTGTCGCACGTGGCAGAGCGAAATTAAGAAAAACAAACCGAATAACCGCACCGCCCCCGCAGCTGGCATAAACTTTTTGTTATGCGAACAGCCCCAGAAACTGTTCAGGGACCGAAAAACCGTCCAACGTGGCGGGTGCGCCTGCGTCCCTGTCCCGGAGCGGTGAGGCGTGGCGCGGTGAAGAAATTGTCGACCGCGTCACCGTCCCTACGCAATGGTGAACCAATTTGAAAAGCTGCAAAACAAATAAGCAAAGGCGCGGGATGAATTTTGTTTTGCGGTCTCAAAATCCTGCGCGTTCGCGGGGCTTGCGCATAACGATGAGGGTTGCCGAAGGTGGGATTAAAAACTTCGCTCTTTCCCCATAAGATAAAATTAATAGAAAGAGGAACGTTTTCCTAACGCACTTAGCCCCACTTTCGGCAACCCTATGTTGGGCGGTGTTGCAATTTCGAGTTCGCCTTTTATGGCCAAGTCATTGCGTATAAAAGAAAATTATGCGCACGTTACTTGGACTGCCGAAGTTCATTTCCCTGTTATTTACCCCCTTTTAACACGGCACACTTCGGCACGTTAGCCGTAATTAAACGTTTGTAATCGTTTGACATCTGGATACTGTCAAACCAAACGATTAACTTCGTCCCCAAGTCTTTGAAAGCGGGGTCACCCGTTTGAAAGTGCGAACTTTCACGGTCTCACCGCAAAGACTTGAAAAGAAATCCTAACGTCTTTCTTCCAACGTGCCTTCAGCGACTTTGTAAATAAATAGGGAAAACAGAACTTTGTAAAAGGCGATCTCTGAAATTCGCACTCGCAATATAGCCCAACGTGAGTATTTGCGTTCGAGCGGGGCTTCCGAAGCCACGCCTTGTCCCCGACAACGAACGCAATAAAGATACGAAAACGTTGGACTGCGCGTCAACCCCGCTTGACGCAAATACATTGTTGTGTGCTGGGCGGTTTTTACTAAACCAATTCGTTGCTGTCGGTTGTCAGCGATCAATCTCTACCTGAATCTTTCTTAACTCTTCATTCCATTTAAACACTTCATCAATATATTTCTTGTCGATAAAGCCAGAGTCCGTTTGCTCTTCTTCCAGCTTCTTACTGGCTTTGTTTAGTTTAATAATGATTTCAATTCTCTTCTTTAATAATTCTTCCATATTCAATCACTTTATTATAGGCTTACTTTAAAAATACTAATAAAAACAATGCGGATTTAAGTTGAGAGTCAAAAAGTCCGTCTTTAGTTATCGTTTATATTTTGGTTATCATTTGATCTCTTGCTCTCAAATAAACTCTACCGTCTGGTTTGATACAAACTTTGACGTCCGCGGTTATAAATTTAGTCCCTATTGGATGTCTTTCTCGTTCATATTTACTGCATTCAATAACCAAGTCTGTCGATAAACCTTGGTCTGGTAAAGGACGTACTCTAATTCTTCCTGTCTCAGAGTCTTTAAAACTTTCACACTTGATGTTATCAATGTAGTTCCCCACTATCATCTCTGGAGTCATATTTTTAGTTGCTTATCGGTCCGTATGATAAAAATTGTCTGGTTAGGAGTTTATTCGTCAAGCCAGTTGGTTGTGCTGAGACAAATCTTTCCACCGCCTTGCACACAACGTTTGTGTTTCTGCAGTTGTGGGCTTTCGAAGCCGCGTCCTGTCCCCGAAACCAAACGTTGAACGAAGATAAAAACTTATAGCTTACACTTCACCCCGCAATTGCAGAAACATTTTGTTATGCACATGTGCCGCAGTCAACCGTCACTAAGCAGCACGGATGCCAAAGCTTAGGTCGCGGGTTGAAGTAGCGCGGCTTTGGCATTGGTGCTGCGGTACGAAGCACGACTCCAGTCTAGTTAGTGTCGGCTTTGAAGTCGGAAAGTCTTTAGTCGATTGCTTGGTTTTCATTTCACTCCATTTTTATCACATCGACTGGGTTCATTCGGCCTGATTTCCAAGCGGAGTAGCTGACTGAAAGCATAACTACCATCACAGAAGTCAATACCACAAGTAAAAACGGCAGGTAATCTAACTCAACCCGGTAAGCGAAAGTACTTAGCCATTCCTCGATAAGCATATATGCAACGGGCAACGCTACGGCACAGGCAATCAATACGAGACGAATGAAATAGTTAATATGCAACATGGAAATCTGTGTCACCGATGCACCTAGTACCTTGCGTATGCCAAATTCTTTCATTCGTTTCACGGACATGTACATGGCCATCGAGAAAATTCCAAGTACTGAAATCAAAACTATAACAAGTGTACCAAATTGAAGTGAAGCATACGCTTTGTTCTCCTTCTCGTGGCTTCTGTTGTACAGCTCTGCCACATGAAACCAGTTAAGCGGGTAGCCAGGCATAATCATTTTATATTTTTCTTCTACTGATTGAATGACGGATTTTGCATCACCAGTGTAGCGAACGTAAATAAAACCATCAGGGTATTCGTTCGTCCATGGCAACCGCATCACAAGCGGTTTCACTTTATCATACAATGGACTGATGTTGATATCTGAAACAACGCCCACCACCGTTCCGTCCCACTTGCCCTTCTCTTCGGGATGCGTGTAGATGCGTTTGCCCAACGGCTCTTTCCAACCCAGTTCCCTCACAGCCGATTCATTCACAATAAATGCGGCACCACTGTCCGAAGGAATTTCAGCATCAAAACCCCTGCCTTGCAAAATCTTTATCTCAAGTGTTGAGAAGAGTTCATCATCAGAGAATACTTCATACAATTCAACCTGCTTCATCTCCGGCTTACTTTCCTGTTCAACAAAGTACCAATCAGTCCCATACCCACCACTTATAAAAAACGAGCTGTTTGAAACCTGAGTGACTCCCGCAACCTGTTTAAGTTCATGTTTAAATGTCGTCATATTATTTACGGTGAATCCCTGCGGCATATTTAGCATCAGCAGGTTTTCCTTATTAAACCCAAGGTCTTTATTGTGAATAAAACTGATTTGATTGCCAACTATTACAGCACAAATTATACAGATCGCTGAAATGCCGAATTGGACAAACAACAAAATCTTGCTTAATGAAGAGTTGTATCCGCTGCTATTGGATTTTAGGTTTTGAATCACTCCCGAAGTGGTAAACATTTTTGCAGGGAAGTAGGTTGAAAAGAAAAGCAAAACAACCAAACCTGACCCCGCAAGTATCGCCACTCTGGGATTTAACAGCATTTCAAAGCGCAGGTCGCCATCCAGTAACTGCGTAACTTTAGGAAACAGTAGGTAAAGTGCACCCACGCCTAGAGTCAATGCGAAGAGACTGAACAATAACGTTTCAAGCGATACCTGTGATATCAATTGATACTTTCGTGCACCCAGCACTTTGCGAACGCCAGTTTCGCGTGCACGGCTGTTGAAATCCGCAATGGAAAGGTTAACATAGTTAATGGCAGCCACCATCAGCAACAAAACCCCAAGAACCGAAAAGGCATAAACGTAAGTCGCACTACCCTTGGTACCCATTTCACCCTGATATTCAGGGTCAAGATAAATGTTTGAAATAGGTTGAAAGAAGAGATCGAATCCCACTTCCTGCCGTTCTGACTTTTTGATATGCCTGTTCAGCAACGACTCTATTTTTGAGCTAAGTTCTTCCGTTACAGGTTTTTTCAGTCGAACAAAAAGGGTTGATGACTGGGCAAAGAATTCTCCGGGTGATACAATACTATTGAGCGTTGATTCGGTTTTGTCAAGTATGACTGCTTCAATACCAATGGATGTATGGCTAGGGTTTTTGATCACAGCTGTTACCTGGTACACATCGTCCCTATTGTTAATTGTGATCAGCCTACCTAATGCGCTAGCTGTTCCGAAAAGATTTTCCGAAATTTTTCTAGTGAGCACAATGCCATTCGGATTTTTCAATGCATTGGATGAACCTTCGATAAAATCGAACTTTAATAAATCGAATAAGGTGCTGTCAGCCTCTATCAAGAAACCTCCACAGGAAACGCTTTTATCTTCGTACCGGAGGTAAGAACCATGTGCATACCTTATTCTGGCAATCGCTTCTATTTCAGGAATATCTTGTTTCAGTATAGGACCAATGGCGTGTGGCACAATAGCATATTTTTCCACCTGATCGGCTTCTTTGCGTAGAGAGTTTACCCGGTAGACATTTTGATGGTCGTTGTGGTGTGTATCATACGATCTTTGATATGACACATACATCGCGATTGAAAGAAAACTAAAAATCGCTAATGTCAACCCACCTAGTTTAAAAACAAAATTCACTTTGCTTTTACGGATGTGGCGCATTCCAGTGATGAAATAGTTTTTGAACATAAAAAAGTGGTTTTGTTCTATATTGATTTTGTTTCGTAAGATGATCCCCGGCCTGAAAAACCGAAAACATGCTAGGATAAATCGTAGCTTGGCTTTTCGTTTCCCTGTAGTTCTCTCTTCGTAGTTATATATTTCGATGAGGTCTCCCTCAATCTGTTCATACAACTCTTCAGGGCAAATTGCACGAAGTAATCTTTCTGCCCATTTCGGAAGCGATTTCATTTTTAGCTATTAATCATCTTTAACTGTGGTACCAACTTCCAGATTTCAGTTCTTGTTTCCTTCATGGAGCGAAGTACGGCAAGCCCCGCGTTCGTGATCGAATAGATTCTTTTTCTTCTTCCTCCACGTTCATTAGTTGCACCGCCAACTACTGATTTTATGTAGCCTTTGTCTTCCAACCGGTATAGCAATACATGGACAGCACTCAGAGTTACTTTCCGACCAAGCCACTGCTCTATTTCAATGGTAATTGCGGCCCCATAGGCATTTTCGAGAAGAGCGGCAACCAGCGTTAAAATCAACTCTTCGAAGTCGTTCAAGAATTCCTTTTTCATTTCATTCTGTATTCAGAAGCAAATAAGTAAATTAATTGAACACAAGCAATTTTGGTTGGTCTGGAATTACGTCCTCTTTAGTGATTTTAATTTAGGTCACTCAATTGTCCGTTTTTAACTCGTCATCTTGTCGCGGGGGGAAAGATTGGCTCTTTTGCTTGCTTTGGTGTCGCGTGGGAAGTGCGGCATGCAAATGTGCCAATGCGGGTCGGTCACTACTCTGTCCCGCGGCATTGTGCATAACGTTTGTGTTTCTGCAGTGGTGCCTTTCCGAAGCCGCGTCCTGTCCCACGAAACAAAACGTTGAACGAAGATAAATATTTATAGCTTACACATCACGGCACCATTGCAGAAACATTTTGTTGCCAGCTGTTGGGTCGTCCACTATCTATTATCAAATTGTTCTTTTCTAATTAAGTATTCTCGTAATTGGTCAGAGGTCATATTTAAAATGCTTTCACATTTAACTCTAAAGTCGTCCGGATACTCAGACATAAAATAGTCCACAATTGTGTCGGACGTGTTCGGATGTTCAAAATCTTTATGTATAAATGTCAGGTCCCTGTTCATCTCTCTTTTATGAGTTGTCCGCCATTGATTATACATTTGAAAATAGCGAAGCACAATTTTTAAAGAAAAATTGTCCAAGTCTGTCTCTGTGATGTTCTTAACATTCTTTCCTTTGAAATAGTTTTTTACGATTTTGTGATTTTTTGTAATTATCTCGCTGGTCTCATCAATTGTTTGGTTTGGGATAAACCAATTCTCCCTCTTTGTCGTCAGTCGAACTCCTTCACCAAGTCCCATTGGGGAGATTTCATCTTTTAAATTTATTGCTATCTGTCCAACGTTAAATTTCATTAATGTCTCTTCAAATTTTGTTGCTCACTGTCCACGGAGCTGACCCAATTGCTGGCAACGTTTGTGTTTGCGCAGTGGTGGGCTTTCGAAGCCGCCACTGTCCGCGTGGGCAAACGTTGAACGAAGATAACACTTTGAACTTACTCGTCACCCCACCATTGCGCAAACATTTTGTTGGCAGCTGCCTTTTTTCACACACTCTCAAAAAACTGTATAGCGAAGTTGCAGAAGTCAATAATCACGTCTTTGTCCAAGTCGAACTCCTTTCTGTTACCAAGATAGTTTCTTGATTCAGGTGTTATTTCTTTTCCGTCTAACAGTTCCTGCACTGTCAAACATTTAATATGTTTTTTTGAAACAAGTATTATGTAAGCATTTTCGTAGGGATAGTCTTTCGGCAAGTCCTTTTTCTTGAAGTCTCCGCTTGCTCTAAATTTCACCTCAATAAAATAAACCTCCTTTGTCTTTGGATGCTGAATTACAAAGTCAGGCATTCGCCTAATGTGTTGAGAAACGTCAGAACGAACACCTTTCAATAATTCCATAATTCCTGGAATTGTATTTTCCATTCCGTACCTGAAAACATTATATTCAAGACTTAGAAACAATTCTTGAATTAGTGTCTCCGCAATTCTCCCCTTTATCATTCCATATCTATACTTCCTCTCATTTTCGGTCAGTCCGCCTTCATCTTCATCTTCGTCTATGTCCTTGTCCTCAGGTCCTGAGTCCTTGTTGTTTTTCTCATTATAACATTTTGTACACAGTCCGCCATTGTACTTTGTAAACTGTCCACACTTAATGCATTCGGCCATGTTTTTATTTTAAAGTCCCTGTTTGAAAGTTTTGTTTTGTCGTCTGTGAAGTCGTCCCACTCTTTTATGTGGTCAAATCTTTTTTAAAAAAGGTTGCTGCCAACGTTTATGTATGAAACGTGGCTGGGCTTTCGAAGCGCATCACTGTCCCATGACACCAAACGTATTTTGAAAACTAAACTACAAATTAAAACTGAACCCCAGCCATGTTTTATACATTTTGTTATAGCCAGTGCGCTTTCTCCAATCTTAATTCGGGGAGCTTTTCATTAATTAATACTCTGTCGTCACATTGAACCCTAGACTAATAGCTTTATACTTTTTCCATGTCCCCTGACTGGTTTCTCTAGTTATAAATGAACTTCCGAGAAGTCCCGCTGAAAATAATATTCCCTTTTTGCTTCTTTGTCCGAAATTCTCAATAAGCTCTAACGAAACAAAAAAGTCATTAGTCATTACAATATTGTAACTACTGAGATCAAATGTAAACTTTCCATTCTTTGTCCGAATGGGAAAAATAATCTGCTCTGTATTTATTCTGTCGCCTGGCAGTCCCTTTTTTAAGTCATAGAAATTCAATCTAAATATCATTGAGTCCGATGTATTCTCCACAATAAATGCGTTAAAGTCTTTTATGTAAGTCGGCCTTTTCTTTATGTTAATGATAATACCTAATTCATTTCCCAATTCACTATTTGTGAAACCTCCTCTAAACTTCTTTGACTCGGTCTTATTACCTTCAATTTGTTCTTTTGTTTTTTTACTCAAAACAACGACCTCAGAAAGTTTCGTTATCTCCTCTTCTAGTTTTATTTCCTTATCGTAAACAATCATAGCTTTAAAATCCGACACCCTAAATTGTCTGGATTTATAACCTACAATTGATAGTCTTAGAGAATCATTATTATTCTGTTCAGATAGTGAAATTTTGAATTTCCCTTCATTGTCTGATACAGTTCCTATGTCCTTGTTTAAGACACCAATATTTACATATCTAATGGCCTCATTTGTCAATTTATCTTTGACAACCCCTTCATAAATCTTTTGTCCAAATAGGTCTGGGGTCAGAATGAAAAATAGCAAGGTAAATGAAAGTCGGATGGTCAGTCTCAAATAATAGTTAACGATACTAAATGGATTCATAAAATGTTTAGGTTAGTTTAACCTTTGATGATGTCTCTTATTAAATAGTTTTATGGATAATTCTAAAATTCTTTTCTTCTGTCGCATCGATCTAAAAAAACTACTCCACTTATTTGTCGTTGGTAGTTGGGGAAGAATCTTTCTAGCGCATTGGCTATAACGATGAGGGTTGCCGAAGGTGGGATTAAAAACTTCGCTCTTTCCCCATAAGATAAAATTAATAGAAAGAGGAACGTTTTCCTAACGCACTTAGCCCCACTTTCGGCAACCCTATGTTGGGCGGTGTTGCAATTTCGAGTTCGCCTTTTATGGCCAAGTCATTGCGTATAAAAGAAAATTATGCGCACGTTACTTGGACTGCCGAAGTTCATTTCCCTGTTATTTACCCCCTTTTAACACGGCACACTTCGGCACGTTAGCCGTAATTAAACGTTTGTAATCGTTTGACATCTGGATACTGTCAAACCAAACGATTAACTTCGTCCCCAAGTCTTTGAAAGCGGGGTCACCCGTTTGAAAGTGCGAACTTTCACGGTCTCACCGCAAAGACTTGAAAAGAAATCCTAACGTCTTTCTTCCAACGTGCCTTCAGCGACTTTGTAAATAAATAGGGAAAACAGAACTTTGTAAAAGGCGATCTCTGAAATTCGCACTCGCAATATAGCCCAAAAGAAAATTATGCGCACGTTACTTGGACTGCCGAAGTTCATTTCCCTGTTATTTACCCCCTTTTAACACGGCACACTTCGGCACGTTAGCCGTAATTAAACGTTTGTAATCGTTTGACATCTGGATACTGTCAAACCAAACGATTAACTTCGTCCCCAAGTCTTTGAAAGCGGGGTCACCCGTTTGAAAGTGCGAACTTTCACGGTCTCACCGCAAAGACTTGAAAAGAAATCCTAACGTCTTTCTTCCAACGTGCCTTCAGCGACTTTGTAAATAAATAGGGAAAACAGAACTTTGTAAAAGGCGATCTCTGAAATTCGCACTCGCAATATAGCCCAACGGCTAAGTTTGTGACGGCTGCGGTCTTCGGAGCGCGTCCCTGTCACACGTGGCAGGGCTAAATTAAGAAAAACAAACCGAATAACCGCACCGCACCCGCAGCTGGCATAAACTTTTTGTTATGCGAACAGCCCCAGAAACTGTTCAGGGGCCGAAAAACCGTCCAACGTGGCGGGTGCGCCTGCGTCCCTGTCCCGGAGCGGTGAAGCGTGGCGCGGTGAAGAAATTGTCGACCGCGTCACCGTCCCCACGCAATGGTGAACCAATTTGAAAAGCTGCAAAACAAATAAGCAAAGGCGCGGGATGAATTTTGTTTTGCAGATTCAAAATCCTGCGCGTTCGCGGGGCTTGCGCATAACGGCTAAGTTTGTGACGGCTGCGGTCTTCGGAGCGCGTCCCTGTCGCACGTGGCAGAGCGAAATTAAGAAAAACAAACCGAATAACCACACCGCACCCGCAGCTGGCATAAACTTTTTGTTATGCGAACAGCCCCAGAAACTGTTCAGTGGGCCGAAAAACCGTCCAACGTGGCGGGTGTGCATACGTCCCTGTCCCGGAGCGGTGAGGCGTGGCGCGGTGACGAAATTGTCGACCGCGTCACCGTCCCCACGCAATGGTGAAATAATTTTGAAAAGCTGCAACAGAAATAAGTAAAGGCGCGGGATGAATTTTGCTTTGCGGTTTCAAAATCCTGCGCGTTCGCGGGGCTTGCGCATAACGGCCAAGTTTGTGACGGCTGCGGTTTTTGGAGCGCGTCCCTGTCGCACGTGGCAGAGCTAAATTAAGAAAAACAAACCGAATAACCGCACCGCACCCGCAGCTGGCATAAACTTTTTGTTATGCGAACAGCCCCAGAAACTGTTCAGGGGCCGAAAAAACGTCCAACGTGGCGGGTGCGCCTGCGTCCCTGTCCTGGAGCGGTGAAGCGTGGCACGGTGAAGAAATTGTCGACCGCGTCACCGTCCCCACGCAATGGTGAACCAATTTGAAAAGCTGCAAAACAAATAAGCAAAGGCGCGGGATGAATTTTGTTTTGCAGATTCAAAATCCTGCGCGTTCGCGGGGCTTGCGCATAACGTTTGTGCATAAGCAGTGGCGGGAATTCGAAGCGCGTCACTGTCCCACGACACCAAACGTATTTTGAAAAACTAAACTACAAATTTACACTGAACCCCGCCATTGATTATGCATTTTGTTAGCAACCGTGCGCTTGTCCCACGTTATTTTTTTACTCTTTTGAAAACCACTTTGTCCACCTACACAAAACTGAGCGCACTTATTGGCTGGCTTTGGTTGTGTGACGGAATGTGCGGCCTGCCAATGTGTGCGCGGCTATTAATGATAATATTGATTGTATATTTCGTGAGCAACCTTGTAAGCCAACAAAGGAGGAACAGCATTTCCTACCTGTGTAAATTGTCGTGCGGATGGTCCAACGAAAATGTAGTTGTCGGGGAAGGTCTGAAGTCTTGCACTTTCTCTTACGGATAATGTCCTTGGTGAGTACGGATGAAGGTGTGAACGACCACCACCTTTAGTCCCCCCAGCAATAACTGTCTTGCTTGGTAAGAATGGATTTAATCTATCAACTCTACCTAATTGGTCTCTTTGTCCATAGTTAAGTTCCATATAACGCAAGATAGATTCCGCAGTATGCTCCCTTGTCACATGATTTTCATTGTCGAATATTGGTCGTTCGAAAACATCAAAGCAAGGAGTAGGTGAGAGATTAATTTGAGGATAATCAAAATTGGAACCTTGTCGTGTGCCTATAATTATTAATCGAAGTCTTTTTTGAGGAACTCCAAAGTCAGAAGCGTTTAATACATGAGGCTTAGCGATTTTATAACCTATTTTAGCAAGGTCTTCTAAAGATTTATTTAGACCCTTTCCGTTATCAATTTCAATGAGGCCAGGCACATTTTCAATTAAAAATACTTTTGGTTTAAAGTGCTTTATGAACCAAATATAGTCGTTAAGTAAATTTCCTTTCTCCTTGTCTGAGAAACCTTTTCTTTTAAAGTTTTCGTCTTCCTTTGCAAAACGTTGGTTAGATGCAATACTGAAAGGTTGACATGGTGGCCCACCGTGAAATACGCCATCGAATGGTGCTTTAATTCCAAGAGACTTTTTAAGAACTTTAGCAATCTCCTCTTTATCCTTTACATCACCAGAAAAATCAGGTGGTCCAATTACTAAGTGATTAGGGTAATTCAGTCTTAAAGTCTCGCAGAATAACTCATTCACTTCGACAGATGCTAAGTTATCAAAGCCAGCATAATCAAATCCAATATCCAGTCCGCCTGCACCTGAGAAGAAACTTACGGCAGGAATACCATGATTTCTCTGTTTGTAGTCTTCAATACTCTTATATTCTGAAAATGAAACTTCACCTTCTGAGTAGTTTTTATAGCGTAAATGGTCATAGGTAAGTCCGAGTTTCCTTAGCTCTTCATTTAAATCTAAGTCCTTGTCTTTACATTTTTTTAATAAAGCAATTTGCTCTTTCAGCGATATTTTCTCGTCAATTTTTATCATACCACTATGCTTGTTTTCGCTTTAACATAAATTTCTTTTGCTTCGTCTCGACTTCTGAAGTCATCAAGCTTATACTCATTTAACCAATTCTTATAAAAAGTATGAACGCTTTTATGGCAATTCGGACACAGGCCAACAACGTCATTAAGAGAGGTTCCTTCACCAGTTATTAAAAGGGCTGATGACAAAGGTAGAATATGATGTACTTCTAGAAGATTATCCGTCCAAGGGTATCTCTCCCTTGTATTACAAACACACATATCACAAATTGTTTCCGGGTTCTTTTCAAAGAATAGTCTTCTAAGTAAAGGACTCCGTTCAATTTTTATGTGAGTAACTCTTGTCCTTTTACCTTCAACAAAAATGTCATCAGTAGGAATTTCTCTTGATTGTAATTTAAAGGGATAAACTATTTCACCTGTTAACGAAGTCATCGAGAGATATTCTTCCTCTCTTAACTCTTTGGGCTGCTTAAATATTGGATTAGTTAAATGACTAAAACCATTGTAGTCCTCATAGTCTTTGGCCGAAATGTCCAAATAAAGCGCACCGTTGTGCCATTTTAGAATGCTAAGTTGACTTATGAAAATTAGCATTTCACGCACTTGTCTAGTTTCGTCTCCTTCCGGAGAATACCTTGTTGATGGGAGTTTTGAATAATGCTCTATTGGCTCAAGACCAGTGCAATTGTTCCCAATAATTAGTGAGAAAACTTCTTCAAGTGAAGCTGTTGGTCTTTTGCCAATTATAAATTGTGAAAGCAGATACTTTAATACAGCACAGAATGGATAAACTATTTCATCTGATTTTGAGTAATCAGTGAATGCAGCAAATGGAAATCTAAATCGCGGTATGAAAAGCGAGAGATACTCATCTACATCGATAGTGTCATCAACTATTTTTTTACAAAAATCAGTAACATAAAGTCGGTCATTAATATTCGTCCCTAAGAATGAACACTCAAACACTCTTTTGTAATTTCTCCAAACTCGATATGAACTTGGAGCAAATGGTAGACCTGTAAAACTTTCTAATTCACTTCTAAGAGGGTCAACATCCTTCTGATTAATTTCTACTCCCTCCAGGCGTCTTAGTGTGTGAGCAATAGCTTTTAAATTTTCGTATTGAAAATACGTGAGTCTACCTTGGTCCCATCTCCATTTTTGCGGCATAATTATCGTCTATGGGATTTTATATATTTAATTTTCTTTTCGGCTACTTTTAATGCCCTACTTGCACAATCTTCTTCAACAATTTCGTAAGCTATTTTCTCACTAAGAAATTGAACCATTAATTCTTCTCTGTCAATTTCAAGAATTTCTGAGAGTTTATTGATATTCTCCTTATTGGGATTCCTGTCTCCCTTTTCTATTTTACTCAGTATTGCTTGGTCAATATCTAAGTACGCAGCCACTTGTCTAAGAAGTAAGTTCTTAGACTCGCGTTTTGATTTAATAATTTGTCCTAGGGTCTCCATTTGTCCGGATTTACTTGACATATTTTGTCAAATATAAATATTCAAGTCAGAATATCAAATTTTTTGTCAGCTTATACGCGGTGTGGATGATTTGGCTCTTTTGCAAGCTTGGGTGTCGCGTGGGTTTGTGGGGCTTGCAAATGTGCCAAATGCGGGAGGGGTTTTTATGGGAACATTGTCCACGTACACGGTCTTATCGTCTTTGTCATTCGTTAGCTTGGTCGTCTTAGCGCATGGTTGCTAACGGTTAGGCTTGCAGAAGGCGGGCAATTAAAAACCTGCGCCTTCTCCCACGAGATAAAATAAATGAAACGCACTGAACTTTCCTAACGCACAGTCCGCCCGCTTTTCTGCAAGCCTGTGTTATGGCCAGTTTGCAACCGAGCTTAGGGTTTTAGTGTCGACCGTGAAAAAGGAAAAATGTCCACCGATAAGTTTTGCGAGCAAGTCGTCCAGCGCAAGAGTTTTGGTCGTCCGCCAGAAAGTGTCATTAAGAGTTGTCGCGCGAGAATGGGTCGTCCGATTGCAGATAATTCCGAGACGGGTCGTCAACGAGAAAAAGCGTCCGCAAGAAAAGGGTTTAAAAAGGTGTCTTTGATTTTTTAAATTTTCCGTCAGTCGTTTGAAGCAAAGTCCTCGGAAAGTTTATGAATTGTCAGCGAGCAGAAGTCAGTCGGCATTTGTCGTCACCGAAATTGGGGATGCACACTCGTCCCGCAAATTGGCCATAACGTATCAAATATAGGCGAAGTGGCTGCCTTAGAGAATTTATATGAGCCACACGGTTTTGCAACGTTTGAATGTGCGCTGGTTTGCGCGGGTTGCTTAACGGTGTGAGCGGTGAAACACAAACTTGATAAAATGAAAACTAATTTACTTGTCTCTTTCTCTGGTGGTGAAACGTCCGCTTTCATGGCTCAATGGATTAAAAACCACTTAGAGGATAAAGTCTATAAAAATGTTGTTTACGTGTTTGCTAACACCGGATTAGAGAATGAGCAAACATTGGAGTTCATAAAAAAGTGTGATGATCATTTTGATTTTAAAACTAAATGGATTCAGGCAAGGACTCGAATCGGCAGAAAGTCCACAGCGTACTGGCATATTGATTTTGAAACCGCAGCAAGAAACGGACAGCCGTTTGAGGAGTTAATTCAAAAATATGGAATACCAAATCAGGCAATGCCACATTGCACAAGGGAATTAAAACAAAACCCAATCAAAGCCTTTGCAAGAGATTATTTTGACAGTGAGAAATATGATACAGCTATTGGAATAAGAAGTGATGAGGCCGACAGAATTAACGCAAAAGCCAAAGAAAATGGATTTATCTACCCATTGGTTAATCGCCAAATGATACCAACTACTAAACCAATGGTTAATTTTTTTTGGAAACAAATGCCGTTTAGATTAGAACTGAAAGGCTATCAAGGGAACTGCCTAACGTGTTGGAAAAAATCAGATAAAAAGCTATTTCAAATTGCTAACGAAAACCCGAAGGCGTTTGATTTTATGAATAGCATGGAAGAAAAATATTCTTGGATTGGAGCTGAATTTAAAAAAGAATATGAAGGACAACGGCAACGGACATTCTTTAGGGGTAATCGAAGCGCAAAAGATATACTTGAACAATCAAAAACGTTTAAAGGTATTGTTAAAGATGATGCTCAAGAATACAACTATCAAATTGACTTAATTGGAGGCGATGGTGAGTCCTGTGAAGTTTTTGCTGAATGTGGATCGTAGCGGTAATTACTCGGCACGGATGCAAGGGCTTTGGATGCGGGTTGATTTGCGCGGCCTTTGCATTGGTGCCGCTTACGGGCAGCCATTTCGCCTATATGGTGTTATGCCCCGTTGCCCCGCGAAGGGCTGGCACAAAAGGCAAAGGCTTCCACGCCCCTTTTGTGTTCGTGGGGCGGGGCAATGTGGCATAACGATTTGTGCTTATGCCAGTAGCGGGATTTTGAAACTTCGCCCTTTCCCACAAGCAGAACGAAATTAAGAAAACAAAACGAAGATACCACACGTCACCCCGCTATTGCATAAGCACAGTGTTACCACCAGTGCAACTCACTTCTTTTTAAGTTCCTCAATTTGTCCCGTGGCGTAGTTCTTCGCTTGGTCGTTTCCGTATTTAATTGTCAGCTCATAGTACTTTATAGAATTTTTATAGTCCGTTTTTAACTTGTAAGCTTGAGCGATATTGCTTAATACAATGTAGTCGGTTGGCGCTAATTTCTCAGCTTTTAAAAGCGCTGTCAACGCCTTGTCGTACTCCTTTTTGATAAGGTAAACAATTGAAAGATTTGACAGGCTTTCAACATGGTCAGGATAATATTTAAGAATGGTCTCTGCAATTTGGCGCACATTGTTCAATAGGTCGTCATTGTTAGTATTATAGAGTTGTAATTGATAAGTCTGAATTGAGCTTAACAAAAATTGCTTCGGGTCGTCAACTGGTTTATTATCAGTCCACGTCCATTTGTTTTTTATTTTTTCTGAGTAGTCAATTGTCTTAATGATTTCAGTTGTAAAATTTTTGTAGTCCTCTAACTCACCAAACATGTAGGTCTTCCCAAAACGAATATCAAGTCGTGTCGGGTTTTTTGCAATTCCTTTGTCGGCATAGTCAAAGCCCCTTTGAATCATTTTCGGATCGTAATTTGAATTGCCATACATATAACCCACAGGTTCACTTTTTGACGTGTCTTTGTCCATGATTTTTAAAACATTCTCGCCTTTTGGATTATTGCCCAATTCAATGAAGTCTTTCTTACTTTTGGTTACATAGAAGTTGAAGTATGCAACATAAAGTTCGGGGTCTTTGCTGTCGGCATTTTCCCATTTTCGCAAAAGTTGTCGTTGTCCTGTCGTGTCTTGTTTTGTCACGAGGTCAGCAAACTGTTGTTTAAACGTCTGCCCAAACGTTGGATTAAAAAATACGGTCAGTCCGATTAAAACTATTATTGTTCGTCTACGCATCATCGTCTTTTTGCATTGGTGGTAACGTTTGTGTTTCTGCAGTGGTGCCTTTTCGAAGCCGCGTCCTGTCCCACGAAACCAAGCGTTGAACGAAGATAAAACTTTAAACCAACTCGTCACGGCACCATTGCAGAAACATACTGTTGCCAGCTGTTGGACTTCCCAATTGTTCACCGTGACTATTTCTTTGTTGAAACTGTCCAACTAATAAACTCTTGAAAAATTCCGTCCCATTTGTCTTGTGTCTCTCCATTTTCTTTTTCAATCACAAATCCGTGGTCACACTTTGCGCAAATTTCATATCTCAAGTTTTTCTTACCGAGCCTAGCAAATTCAAGCGGAATTAAATAAGTACTTTCAATTGGAGCGCTTTCATCTTTTCCAGCGACTTGTACGTAAATCGGGATGTCTAATTTTAATAGATTATAAATTGGTGGTTCAGCATAACTCCACCATCTCTTGGCTGAATAATCATGTTTTCCTTTTGCACTAACGTCTCCCTTGTTCTCAGTTATTTTTTGGAACGAAGTCAATATCTCTTTTGTGTTATTTAATGCAATGCTGTCAGAAATCTGCTTTGTCCAATTTGCCTTACTATTTTCCAGCAAGAAGTCAAAATGGTCCGGTAAAGCGTTTCCAGCCCAAAAACCTAAATGAGTAATTTTTTTATTGACTGTCCCGAGTTTAGCTGCTACAGGTGCACCCTCAGAATGCCCGTAAACTATTACTTTGTCAATGTCCTTTATCAATCTCTTAGTTATGTATTTTATTACTAAGTCAGCTTGTTCTACTCGATTTTGTAAGCTATTGTTTTCATGGTATTTAGAATAGTCAGTCGTCTCACCAAAATTTATTGAAGGAATACCAGTCTTTGAAATAATTGCATAACAGTAACTCTCGTCTAATAACTTATAATCTCCAGGAAACCAACGATAAGTAGTGTACACTCCCTTATCATTTTCTACCGTAAATAATGGGTCCGGTGAAGTCCCTTGTAGATACAAGACTAAATTTGTCGGCATTCTATTCTCACTTTTATGAACGTAAAACCAGACTGTATCGTCTGAAGTCGTAATTGTATGTTCCGTAAACCCAAATTTGTCTAAAACCTCTTGTCTTGTAGGTTTTATATTTTGTGAATACGAAAGTGTCAGTCGAAGTACAACAAGAACAATCGTCCAGAAAAAGCTTGAATTCATTAAGTCAAGTTATTAATCTTTAAATATTATAAATCTCTGTCCACGGAGTCCGTCCAATTGCTGGCAACGGTTAGCTTATTGCTGGCGGGCAATTAAAACCTGCGCCCTGTCCAACGAGATAAAGATAAACAAAGAACTGCACACTTCAATGACGCACAGTCCCGCCCGCTTGCAATAAGCTTTTGTTAGCGGCAGGCATTTTTTACCCGTCCCATTTCTTTGTGTCGCCAAATTGCTAAAACATTACAGTCCGCGTGATGTTCCTCTGGATTGTTTTTAAAGAGTCGATCGCGGATGTCGTAAGCTTTATCAAATGTGTCAATGAGGCCGAAATGATTTAAGTCAATCGGTTTGAATGTCTCATCAAAACCACCACAATTTGAAAGAGCACTTGTCGAGTAATCTTTGTCAAGCAGCTCGTAACCGACAAATTCGAATTCCTCTATTTTTATTTCCTCACACTTCTCTTTCGGTTCTTTAACAACTGTCAAAAGGTTAAACCGCTCCTTATCCTTTACCTTTTTGACTACGTAGGCCAGTGAGTTGAAGAGTCCTGTTTCATAAAGGCTGTCTGTGATAATAAAGTCCCAGTCCCCGTTTTCCCCTCGGTCGGGTTCGAATACTAGTCCATTCAACATGGCGTCCAATGAAACTAATTCTGTCAAATGAGTCAGCTTGCTAAACTCAATGTACTTTGTCCAAGAAGAGCCGTCTTCATGTTCTTTGTCGTACGTCTCTGTCGCGGTGTACCAATAGTCCATTTAATTGTTTAGCTCTAATCTTTCCAAAAATGCTTGCCGCTAACGTGAATATTTGCGATCGGGCGGGAATTTGAAACTGCGTCCTGTCCCAAACACAAAGCGGAATAAAGATAACAAAACTTTGAACTACACGTCAACCCCGCCTGGCGCAAATATATTGTTATGCGGTCGTGCTTCGCCTTAATATCATTCGTCTAATTGAAGTCTTTACTGTCAAATACCGCTCCTTTTTTGCAAGTGTCCTGTACGTGTGGTCGTCAATTATTAGAAGTCCATCTTTTGTCAGTCCTATGATTGTTGCTCCACAAAAACCAGTTAATGATTTTGTCGTTAAGAATTTACCGTTCAATACTTTATAGAGTTTACTCTTGTTCGGAATTTCCTTTTTGTCAATTAATGACGTCTTAAATCGTTTTTCTGTGAAAGTGATGTAGCCATTATTGCCTTTTTGCTCATTCAAAATCTTTGAACTTCTATAGTATATTTTCGAGTCGGTCAATAGACTGTCTTTAACTTCAAATAGTCCAAAGTTAATTACGTCCCATTTGCCAATTAATTTCTCAACTCCAAAATTGTGAAGCGTTGTGTCCATTTGAACTTGTCCCAACGATGTATTAAAGCAAAATCGTCCTCTGGTCGAGTCCGTTTCGTTGAAAACGCAAGTCTGGCAGCGATTGGCAATTTCTGAATAGTTTGAATTCAACACTTCATTGTCCTTTTGCCAATATGTGCTGTCGAGTCGCGGATACAATAAGTAGTCAGTCAGTTTAATATCTTGACCATTAACTAAAATCGTTGTGAAAATGAGTGTCGTCAGGAAGTATATTTTTCTCATAGTTGTCGCCTTTTTAGCATGCCGCATAACGTGAATATTTGCGATCGGGCGGGAATTTGAAACTGCGTCTTGTCCCAAGCACCGAACGGAATAAAGATAACAAAACTTTGAAATACACGTCAACCCCGCTTGGCGCAAATATATTGTTGGCGGTAGTTGCAATTTACAATTTCCTCCATACGTAGCCTGTCCCTTTTTTATTCTTTGTCACTCGTCTCAAATTCTTTGGATCAAACTTAAAAGGCAAATAGGGTTCAATGGTTTTAACATAGTCCCAAAATTTATCGTCTGCTTGGTTGAATGGGAAATTTATTGTCGGTGAGCAAAAACTATTTCTCTTTAGCCAAAACACGATTCCAGATTCAAGTGTTTGTCCCTTCAAAATATCTTTTGTTTCTAAGTACTTCAAATAGAACTTGTGATAAAATGTAAGTTCTGCTGGTCCCTCCGGATGTTTTGGCCAAGGGTCTCCATTCACAAGTATATCGACAGCATCTTTAAATTTCTCTTTCTTAAGTCGCCAAATTGTCTCCTTTTCGGAGGGTTTTTGTAAAGTTGCTGTACATTAATAATTTGTCCATTGCCAAATTTCTCGTTCGCTATATTTATTGCAGACCAGCATTTGTCCTCGGTCATTTGGTCGTCAAACCCGCTAAAGATGTGCAGCTCGATTGAGTCCCAAGAAGTGTCGTCTGGTCTTTCTGGATTCGCTGTTGTAAATTGTCTTAGAAAAAAGTCCAACTTTAGCCAAGCCATTTCAATTGCCTTTTCCCTAACAGACTGAACTGTTTGTGATTTAGACAGAGAATATTGGATGAATGATTCCTGAGTGTCCATCTTGTTCGATTGCAATTACCGCCAACGGCTAAGTTTGTGACGGCTGCGGTCTTCGGAGCGCGTCCCTGTCGCACGTGGCAGAGCTAAATTAAGAAAAACAAACCGAATAACCGCAACGACCCCGCAGCTGGCATAAACTTTTTGTTATGCGAACAGCCCCAGAAACTTTTCAGGGGCCGAAAAACCGTCCAACGTGGCGGGTGCGCCTACGTCCCTGTCCCGGAGCGGTGAGGCGTGGCGCGGTGAAGAAATTGTCGACCGCGTCACCGTCCCCACGCAATGGTGAACCAATTTGAAAAGCTGCAAAAGAAATAAGCAAAGGCGCGGGATGAATTTTGTTTTGCGGTCTCAAGATCCTGCGCGTTCGCGGGGCTTGCGCATAACGTTTGTGTTTCTTCAGTGGTGCGCTTCCGAAGCCGCGTCCTGTCCCCGATACCAAACGTTGAACGAAGATATAAACTTTGGATTACACCTCACCGCACCATTGAAGAAACATTTTGTTGTGCGCAGTGAGTTACTCTCGCCAGTTCTTTCTACTATATTCGATAACTTCTTGATCTGTCACCAGAGGTTTCCAATTCCCGTCCTTTGGGAATTTATTTTTATTTCGCTCGCCTTCGGGTATGTAAAAGTTTACTTTTTCACCACTGCTTTCAGTCGAGAACCAGAACAATTGCTCCTCCTTGATATACTGTTCTTTATCTGTATAGCCAGTCATCATTTTGTCGTCCCATTCCTTTGATACACACATCTGGCATTCATGTGTTTGCTTGTCAACCGAAACGAATCCGCATATGTCACAGGTGTCGTAGGTCAACCTTTTCGAAAATGATTGAATAGGGATAGACAATAAAATAATACAAATGATACTAGTTACAATTACAATACTCTTTATCCAATGCGTCTTCGCTTTTACCAGTCGATAAATCCCTAATCCTAAGCCTACACTGATAAAAAGGCCAATTATTGTCAATGGTATTTTTTCAATCGAGTTGTCAACCAAATCCGATATTGCTGCGAAAATAGGGCCGCAGAATCCGACAATGTATACTAGTTCCCAGGCACCTTTCTGTTCAAACGTCTCTTTTATAGTCATCGATTCCAACTTCGTTTATCTCATTGCGCACAACGTTTCGGGGCTTTGCGAAGTTGGGGTTTAAAATGCCAATCGTTTCAGAACTAGAACGAATTTAGTAAAATTCCTGAACTTTTTGCTAGCCTTCAGCCCCAATTTCGCAAAACCCCTGTTACCAGCAGTGTTTCCCTGTCAGTCATCTGTTTTTATTATTTATTCGTCTTTTGTTGACTTCAGTCGCAACATTAAGTTCAATGTAAACAAGTCCACAAATAATGGCTATTTCCCCTAAAAAGTATGCTATCCCAATAGTTGTAAGTTGAGGGTGATAGAAAATTATAAGACCAATGGTCAAGATGCAATAAAGCAGGTTAGCAATACTAATACCCTTAATATAAGGTGTCCAGTTTGCTTTAATGACAAAAAAACAAGTTGTTGAATAAATACAGAAACAAACTGCAATCAAAGAAAGGAAAGTCAATATTCTTTCAGGCATTCCAAAGTATTCGTTGATATTTCTCAATACTACAAACAATAAAAACGCAGTAGTCAAAGCCCCTATACTGTCAATTAGGAACAGTTTTTTTGGCTCTGATGATAATTGTTTTATAATCTTACTTACAGTCTTTATCATTTAAAATGCAAATTTTAGTTTTGTCAAGCGTTTACAAGTCGTGTTAGGTGTTTGAGTGGTCTTCTAACATTGCTGGTAACGGCCTAGTTTGTGACGGCTGCGGTTCTCGGAGCTCGTCCCTGTCGCACGTGGCAGAGCTAAATTACGTAAAACAAACCGAATAACCGCACCAACCCCGCAGCTGGCATAAACTTTTTGTTATGCGAACAGCCCCAGAAACTGTTCAGGGGCCGAAAAACCGTCCAACGTGGCGGGTGCGCCTACGTCCCTGTCCCGGAGCGGTGAGGCGTGGCGCGGTGAAGAAATTGTCGACCGCGTCACCGTCCCCACGCAATGGTGAACCAATTTGAAAAGCTGCAAAAGAAATAAGCAAAGGCGCGGGATGAATTTTGTTTTGCGGTCTCAAGATCCTGCGCGTTCGCGGGGCTTGCGCATAACGTGAGTGCTTATGCCGGGCTGGGTTAAACACCTGCGCCCTGTCCCACAGCACGAATATAAGTAGAAAGCACGAAACTTAATAACCCACAAAACCCCCGACTGGCATAAGCACATTGTTGGCAGCAGCGCATTTTCGTTCGTCAAACAGTCGAGCAAATGTCAAAGGCTTTTCCTCTCGGTGGCGGCAAAACTGTCCATGAAAAACGTCCACCGAAAATTGGCCAAACGTCAAGTATAAATTCCAGCATTGTCGCCCGAGAATACTTTATCCACCGTCAAACCGTCTGCGGGCAAAAAAAATGTTGAAGCCGTAAAGCTTTTTGTCGCTATGTCTATGGCAAAAAAACTGTCGGCAGAAAATAGTTTGTTGAATGCAAGCCGTCCGCTGGCAAAGGTGTTGGAAGAACACTCCGTCAAAAAAGTCGGCTGATAAAAAATGTTGTCATTGAAAATTTGTCCCAGTCGAACAATTTCTTGTCGACCGGTCGCTGGTAAAAAACCTGTCAAGGCGATGTGTCAAACGTCTGCTAAAAATTGTCGCGCAACAAAATTTTCGGAGGTAAACATTTTCAAAAACCTAGTCCGTCCACGTGCGCAAATCCGTCCCGCGCGCTGTCGGCCGTGGCGGGTAGTGCGTTGCTGCCAACGTTTGTGTTTGCGCAGTGGTGCGGTTTCGAAGCCACGTCCTGTCCCAGACACCAAAGCGTGGAACGAAGATAACACTTTGAGTAACACGTCACCGCACCATTGAGCAAACATTTTGTTGGCGGTAGTGCCTTACTTCATCTGCTTTTTTTAAGTTTAAATTCCACCTCCTCGTTGTCCCGCTTAACTTTCATATTTAAACTGTCAGCCTGATAAAGCATGTCTCTTATTTTGAAAAAACTATCGCATAAATTCGCGGTGTCAACCGATAATTTGTCCACGCTAACTAAAGTGTCATTCAGCTTTATACCGTTAATGTCACCACTCAATCCTTTATATAGTCTGCTTATGTAGATGTCCTTACCATTCATGTTCATATCTACTCCGAATGAATTGAATTGGTCAATTGGAGTTTCACTAAAAGGTGTTAATATCAATTCCTTTTCTTTGAAATTGAGTGTCACAATAAAATATCTAGCTAACTCTGAACCAATCAAATTATAATTGTTTGACTTAGAATAGAACGCAACTTGATTAGCTACACTTTGTCCCGCAATTTTAACAGTTTTCAAACGTGAAACATACATTGATTCCTTGTTCACCCCGTTTGCACCAATAGTCCCTTCACCATATGTTTCAATAGAATTGGCAAACTGATACTCATTGGCTGTCTTTTCTGTTAGTGAAATGAAACCACCATAACCAAAGTCTAACATAAACTTTTGATTGCGTCCATCAATTTCTACTTGAATAAAAGGATTTAGTACTCTGTCTAGCTCAACTTTGAGTTTAACTGAATTCTTGAGATTTGGCATTTTCTCTAAATTGTCAGCCAGTCGTATAATTTTGTTGTGATAGTCAATCTGCCAGACTGCTTGTTTGATAACTCCTTTTCCAAGAAGTCCACCGTTAGTATAGCACTTAATTACTGGAGCTTCATTAAAATCAAAGTTAAAAACTCCTACATCTGTAAACTGGACGTCACCAACCTTAAGTCTGGGTATTTTACTTAGAACTATTTCGGACTTAATTTGATTCGAACTACCAACGGAAACCTTCATTAGTTCAGGTAGCATATTCTTAGTCATGATGTCGGTTGTTACCGTATTGTATCCTCCAGTGTCAAATATGTAGTCGTATGTCTGTGAACCTATAGTAACAGGAATGATAAAGTAGCCACCTCTGTCAGTAAATGAGATTTCCTGATAAAAATCTGTCAAAACTACATTTGCAGCGTTAGCAATTTTAAGCTGCTCTTTTGGACTTTGTCCGAAGCTATAAACTGTCAGCGAAACAAAAATTGAGGTTAGCAGTCTTTTAGTCATCAAGTTCAATTATATCAATCTATTTTCTTGGTCGTCAGCGGGCATTACCGCCAACGTGAATATTTGCGATCGGGCGGGAATTTGGAACTGCGTCCTGTCCACGACACCAAACGCAATAAAGATACCAAAACTCTCAACTACACGTCAACCCCGCCTGGCGCAAATATATTGTTAGTGGCATGTGGCCTTATTCATCCTTTATTATTTTTCCCAAGTCGATTGCTATAAATCTATTGTCTTGTGTATTGTATAATGTCTTGTCAATTATAAAAGCTTTTGATGTCGCTTCAACTTCAGCAATTTTTTTTCCTTCGTTATTGACAATCAATGTGTTTTTTTCTTTTGCAATAAATTTATAGTCTGATGTCTGCTCGTAATAAAAACTCAAATCTTTGTAGTCAATAGTTTTTGTCACCTGCAAATTAATGTCAAGAGATAATATCTTGTCCTGACTTGTAAAAATGAATACTTTGGTTGTATCAGATTTACGAAGACTTGAAAGTTCACCATTTTCCAATGTTGTAAAAACCTGACTGCCTACAAAATATCTTAGTTCCCCAAAAGTGTCTTTTGGAAATTCACTTTCTAAAATCTCTATCCCCGTTTCCATCGAGTATTTTTTAATTCTGTTTTTAAAGACCAAAAAAATTTCCTTGTTGTGTGTCTCAAAATTTAAGATCGGGTCGTCTTTAACATTCATAACTGTGAAAAATATTTTTTTGCCAGTTTGTCTATCAAAAGCTGCAAAGAATGGCTTGCCAAAATCTAATCGTCTGTCGCCCATATACGCTACTCCTTTATTAACCATAAATATTATGTCGTCTTTTATTAAGATTGAGGATTTGCTAGCTATGTCATTTGCAAAAGGAAACTTCCAAATGATTTCCCCCGATTGCTTATCAATTTTCACAAGTTGTTCATTTGAAGCAAAATAAATATTGGAACTATCAGTTAATGTGTTTGATACTAAATCTCGCACTAAATTATGCCCCGTGGACATTACAAATGCGCCCGTCAATAAACCGACAGCAACTCCGGCTGCGTTTGCGGCAATCGTTCCTTTATAGTCCTTTTTACCTGTAATTGTGTTATAGTCCCAACCCTTTCCCGTTTTTATATTTATGGCGTGCAAACCTGCTGCGACAACTATCATTGTGGAGTCATTAATATAAAATACGTTATTCCAACTGTAGTCTCTATTCAAAGTTCTCTTCCAAATTATGTTACCATTTTTCAAATTTATTCCTTCAAGTTCATTAGTATAACCTGTTGAGTTTTTAAACTTATAGCCTACGCCAATATTGTCAATTGGATCAACGTAATAAATGTTATTTTTGACTTCCCAAAGTTCGTTTCCTGTCTTAATGTCCAGACAATAACTTTTATTCCCGACTGTATAAATCATTGTTTTGTTGAATTGTTGCAAACCGCTTTGCTGGTAAGCAATTTTTTTATTCCACAAAACTTTTTGATTCTTAATGTCATATTGAACAATGTGTCCTGTATTGTTAAGCCATTTTCCGTTTTTGCTTAATCCTCTTAATTGAGCGGTTAAAACTCCTGATGTTGTGTCAAGAAATATTTCGTGAATTCTGTCAGAAAAAACATACTCCACTCCATTGATAACGAAACTGTCAACAAGGCTTTTGCCTAACGTTTTCTCTGTGCTTAAAACTTGAATCTGATTTTTCTGACTAAATGCTGAGGTTGCAATCAAAAGCGAAAGTCCAAAAATTATTTTTTTTATTACCATATTCTTATCCTGTCGGTTTACTTCATGCGTGACTATCGGTTTGGGTGTCGTCCGCCATTGCCACTAACGATGAGGGTTGCCGAAGGTGGGATTAAAAACTTCGCTCTTTCCCCATAAGATAAAATTAATAGAAAGAGGAACGTTTTCCTAACGCACTAAGCCCCACTTTCGGCAACCCTATGTTGGGCGGTGTTGCAATTTCGAGTTCGCCTTTTATGGCCAAGTCATTGCGTATAAAAGAAAATTATGCGCACGTTACTTGGACTGCCGAAGTTCATTTCCCTGTTATTTACCCCCTTTTAACACGGCACACTTCGGCACGTTAGCCGTAATTAAACGTTTGTAATCGTTTGACATCTGGATACTGTCAAACCAAACGATTAACTTCGTCCCCAAGTCTTTGAAAGCGGGGTCACCCGTTTGAAAGTGCGAACTTTCACGGTCTCACCGCAAAGACTTGAAAAGAAATCCTAACGCCTTTCTTCCAACGTGCCTTCAGCGACTTTGTAAATAAATAGGGAAAACAGAACTTTGTAAAATGCGATCTCTGAAATCCGCACTCGCAATATAGCCCAACGGCTAAGTTTGTGACGGCTGCGGTCTTCGGAGCGCGTCCCTGTCGCACGTGGCAGAGCTAAATTAAGAAAAACAAACCGAATAACCGCAACGACCCCGCAGCTGGCATAAACTTTTTGTTATGCGAACAGCCCCAGAAACTGTTCAGGGGACGAAAAACCGTCCAACGTGGCGGGTGCGCCTGCGTCCCTGTCCCGGAGCGGTGAAGCGTGGCGCAGTGAAGAAATTGTCGACCGCGTCACCGTCCCCACGCAATGCTGAACCAATTTGAAAAGCTGCAAAAGAAATAAGCAAAGGCGCGGGATGAATTTTGTTTTGCAGATTCAAAATCCTGCGCGTTCGCGGGGCTTGCGCATAACGGCTAAGTTTGTGACGGCTGCGGTCTTCGGAGCGCGTCCCTGTCGCACGTGGCCGAGCTAAATTAAGAAAAACAAACCGAATAACCGCACCGCACCCGCAGCTGGCATAAACTTTTTGTTATGCGAACAGCCCCAGAAACTGTTCAGAGGCCGAAAAACCGTCCAACGTGGCTGGTGCGCCTGCGTCCCTGTCCCGGAGCGGTGAAGCGTGGCGCGGTGAAGAAATTGTCGACCGCGTCACCGTCCCCACGCAATGCTGAACCAATTTGAAAAGCTGCAAAAGAAATAAGCAAAGGCGCGGGATGAATTTCATTTTGCGGTTTCAAAATCCTGCGCGTTCGCGGGGCTTGCGCATAACGGCTAAGTTTGTGACGGCTGCGGTCTTCGGAGCGTGTCCCTGTCGCACGTGGCCGAGCTAAATTAAGAAAAACAAACCGAATAACCACAACCACCCCGCAGCTGGCATAAACTTTTTGTTATGCGAACAGCCCCAGAAACTTTTCAAGGGCCGAAAAACCGTCCAACGTTGCGGGTGCGCCTGCGTCCCTGTCCCGGAGCGGTGAAGCGTGGCGCGGTGAAGAAATTGTCGACCGCGTCACCGTCCCCACGCAATGGTGAACCAATTTGAAAAGCTGCAAAACAAATAAGCAAAGGCGCGGGATGAATTTCATTTTGCGGTTTCAAAATCCTGCGCGTCCGCGGGGCTTGCGCATAACGTTTGTGTTTGCGCAGTGGTGGGCTTTCGAAGCCGCCACTGTCCGCGTGGGCAAACGTTGAACGAAGATAACACTTATAGCTTGCACGTCACCCCACCATTGCGCAAACATTTTGTTGGCGGTAGTACCATCTCTGACTGTTTACTAATCTGCCAGTTCGTTGAGTCTTGGTTGAATGAACCAAACTCCAAGTGGAACCATCCATATTAGAAATGCCTCTACGGCATATTCGTTAATCTTTGCAAGTCGTCCCAATTCAATTGTTTTAAGTGTCTTAGCTGCGAATAACACAGAATAAACCATTAGTCCCAAATAGATTGGAACTCCGGTGAATACTAAGATTAAAAAGTCGTCACCACTCAAAAAATTTTCATTTTCTGTTAACCAGAAAATAAAAATTAAGAGTGTCAGCGCCAATAGAAATGCAACTCTAAATCTCCAAAGTCGGAAGTTGTGTCCAACGGGCAATAGCTTATAGAGTCCATTTGGAATTGTCCAAATCCAGCTAAACACTGTCGAAACAGTTATCATTCCTACTATTACGTCAGCGTACCCAGTTTGTCCGTGTCCAGAAACACCTAAGATGTCAGCCAAGATTGGTACTCCAATCGTCAACAAAAATAATTGCCAGTGTTTAAGTCGAAGAATAAATTTCATTTGTCCTATGTTTTCTCTGTCGAGGTATTACCGCCAACGGCTAAGTTTGTGACGGCTGCGGTCTTCGGAGCGCGTCCCTGTCGCACGTGGCAGAGCTAAATTAAGAAAAACAAACCGAATAACCGCAACGACCCCGCAGCTGGCATAAACTTTTTGTTATGCGAACAGCCCCAGAAACTGTTCAGGGGACGAAAAACCGTCCAACGTGGCGGGTGCGCCTGCGTCCCTGTCCCGGAGCGGTGAAGCGTGGCGCGGTGAAGAAATTGTCGACCGCGTCACCGTCCCCACGCAATGCTGAACCAATTTGAAAAGCTGCAAAACAAATAAACAAAGGCGAGGGGTGAATTTTGTTTTGCGGTCTCAAAATCCTGCGCGTTCGCGGGGCTTGCGCATAACGGCTAAGTTTGTGACGGCTGCGGTCTTCGGAGCGCGTCCCTGTCGCACGTGGCCGAGCTAAATTAAGAAAAACAAACCGAATAACCGCAACGACCCCGCAGCTGGCATAAACTTTTTGTTATGCGAACAGCCCCAGAAACTTTTCAGGGGCCGAAAAACCGTCCAACGTGCCGGGTGCGCCTACGTCTCTGTCCCGGAGCGGTGAAGCGTGGCGCGGTGAAGAAATTGTCTACCGCGTCACCGTCCCTACGCAATGGTGAACCAATTTGAAAAGCTGCAAAACAAATAAGCAAAGGCGCGGGATGAATTTTGTTTTGCGGTCTCAAAATCCTGCGCGTTCGCGGGGCTTGCGCATAACGATGAGGGTTGCCGAAGGTGGGATTAAAAACTTCGCTCTTTCCCCATAAGATAAAATTAATAGAAAGAGGAACGTTTTCCTAACGCACTTAGCCCCACTTTCGGCAACCCTATGTTGGGCGGTGTTGCAATTTCGAGTTCGCCTTTTATGGCCAAGTCATTGCGTATAAAAGAAAATTATGCGCACGTTACTTGGACTGCCGAAGTTCATTTCCCTGTTATTTACCCCCTTTTAACACGGCACACTTCGGCACGTTAGCCGTAATTAAACGTTTGTAATCGTTTGACATCTGGATACTGTCAAACCAAACGATTAACTTCGTCCCCAAGTCTTTGAAAGCGGGGTCACCCGTTTGAAAGTGCGAACTTTCACGGTCTCACCGCAAAGACTTGAAAAGAAATCCTAACGTCTTTCTTCCAACGTGCCTTCAGCGACTTTGTAAATAAATAGGGAAAACAGAACTTTGTAAAAGGCGATCTCTGAAATTCGCACTCGCAATATAGCCCAACGTAAATATTTGCGATCGGGCGGGAATTTGGAACTGCGTCCTGTCCCCAGCACCGAACGAAATAAAGATAACAAAACTTTGAACTACACGTCAACCCCGCCTGGCGCAAATATATTGTTACAAGCAGTGCTTTCTGTCACACGAATTTTGCGTCTCTCGTTAACTTACTTTTATCTAAGTCAAAGTAGTCACTGAACCATTCAGTTAATACTTCTTCAACCTCTCTTTTGTTAAATGTCTTTGGATTGCGTCTTGATTTCAAGTAATTCTCTCGAGTTATTTTTTTTGCAACTTGTCCAACAGTTTGCAGGTCAAGTTCGTTTCCAATTCGAATTGCGAGCCAATGTCCACTAACCGAAAACGAGAGTCCTAAAAGCCCGATTTGCCAATTAAAAAACAGTCCAACTACGGATGCAAGTAATAAAACAATAAGAGTGCCAGTCAACCAATGTGGCGGCCGCAAAATACTTAGTTTAAAACCTAAATACTTTTCTAACTTCATTGTCTTTTTGCGCCTGCTTTGGCGTGGCAACAGGTTGGCAAGAGCAAAGTCTGGAGTGATTGATTTATTGTCAATTTGAAGTGTCGATGAAATTGCGTCACGAAGTTTATAAAACGCCTGTTGGGTTGTGCAGTCGTCAGAATTGTCGAGATGAATTTTGCTTGCAATGTGGTCGCAAAGCTGTCCAAATGTCTTTATGTGAGCTAACTCGTCTCCAACGAATTTGATGTCAAACGAAGTCTCTACTTTTACAAGTAAATCCCCGATGTCTTCTGAGTCTATTTCATTTAGTTCGTAGTCTCTCATAGCATTGCTTGTAACGGTTAGGCTTGCAGAAGGCGGGCAATTAAAAACCTGCGCCTTCTCCCACGAGATAAAATAAATGAAACGCACTGAACTTTCCTAACGCACAGTCCGCCCGCTTTTCTGCAAGCCTGTGTTATGGCCAGTTTGCAACCGAGCTTAGGGTTTTAGTGTCGACCCTGAAAAAGGAAAAATGTCCACCGATAAGTTTTGCGAGCAAGTCGTCCAGCGCAAGAGTTTTGGTCGTCCGCCAGAAAGTGTCATTAAGAGTTGTCGCGCGAGAATGGGTCGTCCGATTGCAGATAATTCCGAGACGGGTCGTCAACGAGAAAAAGCGTCCGCAAGAAAAGGGTTTAAAAAGGTGTCTTTGATTTTTTAAATTTTCCGTCAGTCGTTTGAAGCAAAGTCCTCGGAAAGTTTATGAATTGTCAGCGAGCAGAAGTCAGTCGGCATTTGTCGTCACCGAAATTGGGGATGCACACTCGTCCCGCAAATTGGCCATAACGTTTTGCAGATTGGCGATGGGCGGGCTTTTTAGTACAAAAGTTAGTTCGGAGAACTGAACTTTCGGCTACCACAAAACTGTCAAGCGGAGACGGAACCCCGCCTATTGCCAATGTGCTGTTAGCACCAGTAAGTTCTTCCTATTTTATGTCGGATAAACTATAAGTAAACGATTCTATCTTTGAATTCACTTTGTCAATAGGTGATGAGTAAAAAACTGTTATGTGGTCGTATGTGAATTTAAAGTCTTTATTTAAAACCGTGTTATGTAATTTCTTTGCGATTGTAAAACTGGAAGTTTTCAAACTATCAATATTATTAAATGGCACTAAAGTTAGACTGTCAAAGGAAATAACATAAAACCCCTTGTCATTTGCGTTAATTCTTTCTGATTCGTTGCGAACATCAAGTTCTCTTGTTACCGAGCAATTACATTCCTTTGATAATAATAAAAAAAATTCAGCTTCTCTTTCTGTTAATGGAGGTTGCTTAGGTTTAGCCATGCAACCAAACAGTAGAAGGAAACCGAAGAGAGGAATAAATTTTATTTTGTTTTTCATTTTAGTATTGCAATGGCCCGATAAAATTATTTGGTGCGCTTGTTCCTTTGTAATCAGTCCCTCCTATGTTTAGAATATTAAATTGAGTTCCATTGCTATTACCTGTTGAATTATATGAGTTGCTTGGTCCTGTAAAAGTTCCAAATGGCGTTGACATTGTGTTACCCGTAATATTCATTTGAATATTTTTTAAATCACCTACCATTCCCCAAATATTGTTTATTTTGGTATCTATATGACTCAATTGCAAGTCATCTGATTTTCCTCTCGCAGTGCTTGCGATTCCATATCTATCAACGCCTGGTATCATATAATTTTCGCCAAAATTTTTATATAATAGCACACCATCATTTTCTAAATTAAATTGCATTGTCGGGGCTGAACTGGCAGTAAAGCCACTCGGGTCTGCTGGCGATAAATGAACAACTTGTTCAACTGCTATTTTTTGCTCTTGTAAGTATTTTATCATTCCTTCTGAGTAGGCTCCTCCCATACTATGAGAAACTATTTTTACTGTTTCACCTTCAACCATTCCTGCTGTGATTGTTGTCAAATTTGCTTTTGCATAGGCATAACCTGCGTCAAACCTTTCTGAACCTGTTGAATTCCATGCTCCTCTTCCATCAACAAAGCCAGTTTTTTTATCCCCAAAAAAAGTTTGAGCACCAGATATTAAGTCAGTTCCCCAATAACCTTGACCACCAACAGAACCTGCAAGTCCTGAAAGGCTACCTGTATTATAATAACCATTTACAAAAACAATTTTACGTCCATCGGGGTCAATTGCATTGATACAATTGTTTGCAACAAAAGCGTAAGGACTTATTGAGGGATATTCATTAGCTAACGGGTCAATGGAAAGCCAACGTAAAAGTTGGTCGGGCTGAATTTTTGTTCTACTTAAAATACTGTCATTTGAACCTAAAAATAAAATATATCCTTCATCAACATTAAACGCAATTGCCTTTGTTTTTGAACTTGGGTCATTGTTCGGAATGATAAAGAAGTCCTTTACTTTAGTTTCATAAACTACATTGGTTTTGTGTCCGAAAATCGCATAAGGATTATCGTTTTGAGCATTAGCAGCGAAGCTGCTAATTAATAATAATGATAAAAGAATTTTTGTTTTCATTTTGCTATGAAATTTAGTGTAAATATAATTATTTTTTAGTTGTTTGATTTTTTTTAGCTTTTTCATTGTCAACCGATTTTACCCACTCTTGATATACCTCTGTTGGCATATCTTTATGCCCTAAACTGTCTATTGTTCCAATTGTCTTTTTGTAAAGTGCAATGTTATTATTTATCAGTTCTTTGTTTGGATTTGCTTTTTTCTGTTCTGCCTCGATTTTGTCCCTAATGCAGTTAGCTTTCATCATTATTAGTGGAATACATTTAGGAAAATATTGTAATGCCGTATTTGCTGTTTGCAAAACAAAATCGTCATTGCCGAATTGAAATTCATAAGCACTTGCTAAATCAAACATTGTCATTGCAATGCTTTCTTTTTGAGAAAGTGGATTCATATAAATACCGCTTTTAATTGCTTCTACTGAAATTGCCATTTGTTTAATTATCCATTGGTCTCTCGGAAAACCACCGTTTGTAAGTTCTACGTTTGACCATTGCCCTTTTTCGTCTATGTGTTTTATGTAAACGTGGTTTGGTGCAAGCGCCAAACTTGCTTTTCCTCCAATTTCTTCGCAAAGTATTTTGTAATAATAAGGTAAAGAGTGGCAGTTGCCGCTTCTTGTTTTTATAAGTTTGGTTACAAACATTTTAGTCCAGTCTTTGTCGCCCATAAAATCGTCAAAGTCATAAGTGCAAGGCTTGAAATTGTTGATTGGTAAGCTGTCTGTCATATAGCTAAAAACCGCCCAGTTACCAGCGGTCTTATAGTTTTGAAGTCCACGTTGTTTGATTAGTTCTTTCAATTGTTGTCCAGTCGCTGTTATTCCGTTACAAAAGGTTAGATAGTTCAATTGTCCTTTGTGATAAGCGTTCTCGGTCAAAAAAACTGCTCGTTTAAAGTCAACTGGTTTCTGTCCTTTAAGCATTTGTAGCTGTTCGGTAAATGCTTGCTTGTAAATGGTCTTGGGGTCTGCCGTTTGTCCAAAGGTCAACAGTGTCCCGAAGCATAAAATTGTCAATGTTGTGATTAGTTTGTTCATTGCTGTGTCGTCTTTACTTATTGGTGCTAACGGTTTGGCGCTTGGCGAAGAAGCGGATTTCGAAGTACTAAACTGTCAACCCAGCACAAAAGTTGATACGAGGTAGAATGTTCAATTAACCACTGAACCCGCTTTTTTGCCAAACGCCTGTTATGCCTTCGTTGTTCTTTTCGGTCGTTAAGCTGTCTGTCTGCGGTGCGGTTGGGCAGGCATACTCTTTTGCAAGCTTTGGTCTGTGCGTTGGCTTGGGTGGCTTGCAAATGTGTATGACTGCGAAGGGTTGGCATTATACTAAATACTTTTTCAATATTTTCTCTTTCTGTTTTGGCGTCAAGTCTATTTGTTTAACGATGTCTGCCATTTTCTTTTCAATATTTTCAATTTGAGAAACAAGTTTTTTCTGCTCCGCAATTGTAGGAACTGGAATCTCAATTGGATTGAGGTTCATTACAGAAAGTCCTGGTTGGGCTGTACCAGTTGCATATTGATTTAAATTCATAAATACTAATTGATAATGCAACCAAATAGTATCTATATTTTCTTTCGGATAAGCAACTAATGCGTGTTCTGTGGCGTGAAATTTTCCTGAAACTAAATGTACATTACCACATAAAGCACCTTGTCTACCTACTAAAGAAAATTGTCCTTCGTTAGTAAAAGTTTCTGTGTAACCTCTTAATCCATTTCCTCCATAACAAGCATATAAATTGGGGTAATACTCGTTGATGATACTCTCTGCCTTTACAAAATTCCCTGCTTTTAATTCACAGACTTCGTCAAACCTTTTTGTTTTCCCTTTTATATTTTTAAAAGTTCTTTCAATTTCATTTTGTAGTTTTTCCAATTCCTCAACCGCTTTTTGGTCTTGCTTTTCTATTGCCTCAATTTCAGAAACTAATTTTTGCTGAATATTTAGCGGAGGAAAAGGAATTTTTAAGTTTCTTAATATTGATAAGGAAACAAATTTTCTGCTACTTCCTTTAATTTCAAAGTCAATTTGATTTTGAATGATTTCAAAATTCAATAGTTCTCTTAAAAATTTATTAAGATAATTAATGATGTCTCGTGTTTTTAAGAAATAGCTGTCTTTAACGCTTTTAACTTTCGACCAGTCTTTGGTAACGCCAGCAACAGCTAAAAATGCTAAAGCCATTTTCTCTAACCCGCGTTGAGATTTTGAGGCAATTGGAATTCCTGCTGCTTCTAAAATTTCAATGGCTTCATTAGTGATTTTTTGTACCTTCTTTGATTTTGTGCTTTTTAGAATGTATTGCTTCATAGTTCAAATAGTGTAAGCTCCTTGTTTAGTGAATTTGAATTAGCAATCTCTAGCGCTGAATGAAGCTCACCAAGTGAGTAACATTCCTTTATTGAATTCGCAATTTGAAATGCTAATAATGGAGGAACTGCATTACCTATTTGATTGAACTGACTTGTTTCATTTCCGTTAAATTCGAACCAATCAGGAAAACTTTGTAATCGAGCTGCTTCGCGTACAATTAATCTCCTTCTTCTTCCGTCTTCAAGTCTTACTCGTTGCATGTCTCCAGTTGCTCCAGCAAGATTTCTACATGTTAAAGTTCTTGCAGGTTTATTTGGGTAAATGTCTCGGGGATTTATACAGTCTGATGCCTTTTCATATTTGGCGACATACCTGTCCATTGATTCTGTTAAGAATTTACTTTCAGGAGGAGTGGTATACATTAAATCACCTATTGCCTCTCCGGCAGTAACTTTCTTATTCCTGTTCTTGGGGAAAGAAAACTTGGCTCTGTGTCCAACAACAAAAAGTCTTTCTCGATTTTGAGGAACTCCGAAGTCAACCGCATTCAAAAGTTTAAAGTCGATTAGATAACCGAGTTTTTTTAGTTCGTTCGTTATTAGTTCAAAATAGTCTTTATTTCTGTATAGCAGTCCTCTAACATTTTCAAACATGAAAATCTTAGGTTCAAGTTTTTTAATTGCGTCAATGAATATTGGGAATCCATCTCTTGCGTCTTCAATTCCTCTTTGATATCCGCCAACACTGAATGGTTGACAAGGAGGGCCACCTATAATTATATCCGCTTTTGGGTAGTCAAAGGAAAGGTCAAGTTTCACAGTGGAGCATTCCCCGTTGAGGTTCTTAGAGTAGGTAGATGCCGCAAATTGGTTCATTTCGAACCCAATTGTCCTATAACCAGCTGCCTCGAACCCCAATGATAATCCACCACACCCAGCAAATAAGTCCAAAACGACCTGATTTTCAGTCACTTTTGGCTTAAGTAGTTGGTTAATGTTCTTTACGTACTCCACTTTGATATCTCAATAACTAATAAATATATCGGACATGAGTTAATTGTCAAATATCGTCAAAACTTTTAAGGGATATGAGTAAACTTTCGGCTTGGTTTTACTCTTGAGCGCGGACGATTTGGCTCTTTTGCAGGCTTGGGAGTCGGGCGGATTTGTGCGGCCTGCAAATGTGCCAAATGTGCGTTGGCTTCATTGGTCACACGCGTCCTCGAGAAAAAATGTCGTCTGTTTAATTCGTTAGCCAAAATTTTGAAAGCGCATTGTTGCTAACGATTTGGCTTGCAGAAGGCGGGCAATTAAAACCTACGCCTTCTCCCACGTGATAAAATAAATGAAACGCACTGAACTTTCCTAACGCACACTCCGCCCGCTTTTCTGCAAGCCTGTGTTATGGCCAGTTTGCAACCGAGCTCAGGTTTTAATGTCGACCGAGCAAAAGAAAAAATGTCAACCGAGAAAGTCTCGCGAGCAAGTCGTCCAGCGCAAGAGTTTTGGTCGTCCGCCAGAAAGTATCGTTAAGAGTTGTCGCGCGAGAATCGGTCATCCCATTGCAAATGTTTCCGAGACGAGTCGTCAACGAGCAAAAGTCTCCCAAGGAAAACGTCTTAAAAAAGCGTGTCCTTGATTTTTTAAATCTTCTGTCAGTCGTTTGAAGGAAAGTCCGCGCAATGTCTATAAATTGTCAGCGAGCAGAAGTCAGTCGGCTACAAATTAGTCGTCAGCGAAATTCTGGAGGAGCACTCGTCCCGCAAATTGGCCATAACGTAAATATTTGCGATCGGGCGGGAATTTGAAACTACGTCCTGTCCCCAGCACCAAACGGAATAAAGATAACAAAACTTTGAATCACACGTCAACTCCGCCTGGCGCAAATATATTGTTAGCAGCAGATTTTATTCTCGTCAATTTTGTGAGTTGTCGACTACTTAAGCCTATGACCATACTTTTTGTAAATGATGTAAACTAAAATAGCAAACAGAAACAAGCCCCATAACCTTGTTAAGAAAACTAAAAACGTTTCAAGAATGTCCCAACCAAATTTTAATGATTCAAGAACTTTACTCCCAAAACTTGGGTCGTAGGCATCAACGTTTTTGTCATTCAAAATAAGTTCTCTCTTAAAAGTCTGTCGTTGATAAATAGAAATATTTATGGTGCTAAATTTAATTTGATCTGTCAACGAAAGATTTGAGATTTTCGTGTTGTCCGATTGTTCTTGTTTGTCTAGTAGTAATTCCTCGGCATTAGTTGTCTCATTTAACTTTTTTCCCTTTTTGTCGATTGCGTTCGCAAGTCTCTCTTGATTTTTAGCAGAACGCTTTTGAATCAAGTTGTTAGATAAAATTTGTAATGCAACGTCTTCTGCTTTTATTATACGATAATCCAAGTAATCAATGTTTCTAGATATTTCCTTTAAGGTCGTGTCGAGCTTTGTGTTTGGAACCCTTATTTTGATTGAATTCGTAACTGTGTAATATGTCGTTTCAAGAGTAGAGTCGGCACTCACAGCTATAGTTGTCACATTATTTATGTCACTGGTCAAGTTGGTATAGGTTACAAAACCTCCTTGCCGATTCGTGATGTCCTCTATGTCATAAGTCGATTTGATAACGCTTTTGACCTTAAATTTAAGTTCAGCCGTTCGGATAAACCGTCTTGTCGAGTCTTTTCCATTTTCTACTGCGGCTGATGAAGAAATAAAAGTATTGGAAATACTGTCAGCAACTGTGCCTTTTTCCGCTTCTTCTCTCCCCTGTCTGCTGCAACTAAAAGTTAAAATTAAAAGTCCAAGGCCTAGAATTATTTTTGGTGTCCGCATATTAATTTTCTTGAGTGTCATTTTGTGGTATAGGTGTCGTCAAAATTTGCTGCTAACGGCCAAGTTTGTGACGGCTGCGGTTTTCGGAGCGCGTCCCTGTCGCACGTGGCAGAGCTAAATTAAGAAAAACAAACCGAATAACCGCACCGACCCGCAGCTGGCATAAACTTTTTGTTATGCGAACAGCCCCAGAAACTTTTTAGGGGCCGAAAAACCGTCCAACGTGCCGGGTGCGCCTGCGTCCCTGTCCCGGAGCGGTGAAGCGTGGCGTGGTGAAGAAATTGTCGACCGCGTCACCGTCCCCACGCAATGATGAACCAATTTGAAAAGCTGCAAAACAAGTAAGCAAAGGCGCGGGATGAATTTTGTTTTGCAGATTCAAAATCCTGCGCGTTCGCGGGGCTTGCGCATAACGTGAGTATTTGCGTTCGAGCGGGGCCTCCGAAGCCACGCCTTGTCCCCGACACCGAACGCAATAAAGATACGAAAACGTTGGATTACGCGTCAACCCCGCTTGACGCAAATACATTGTTGTGTGGCGTTTGCTCCTCCCGCCCTTTATTGGTTACACCTCATAAACGTGTCCAGAACTTTCTCTGATTGTTCATATTCCGGGTCAATTGGTAGTCCTGTCAAAAGTCGGTGACAGTCCTCTTTTTTAGTGGCGTACTTTTCTAATTCACTTAGTCCTTTGTCGATTAGTTCTCGCCATTTTTCAAATGCTCCTTCCTTTTTCTCAACAAAAACTTCATAGGTATAGTCATTGAACATTTTTCCGAATTCAATACAGTAGTAGTCCTTTAAGCTTGAATACAAAATCCACATTGTCCCATATGCTTTTGTTGAGTCCTGAATATGCTCAATATCTCTTCTCATCATTCTCGCGTGTACCTCACCCATGTCAAAATAGAGCCGTTGTTTATCGAGTTCTTTTTCGTCTTTAGTCATTGTCACCGAAGTAGTCTTGATGAAAAAGGGGGCAACGTAAACCTTCTCGAGAAGTCGTCCTCTGTCTCTTTTCTTTTTGGGAACGTCAAGGATTGATTTTAGTCCAACTTGTGCCGAAGCTTGAAGTCCAGCTTCTTTATTAAGTCTTTTTAATTGGTCGGTCGGCTTACCTTTAAAGTCAGCATAAATAACCTTTGTTTCTTTAGTCCAGCCTTTAAGGTTTTGATCTTCGGTCTTAAGTGTTTGTCCCGAAGCCGTTACAGAAATCACGGTCAACAGTGTAATTAGTAGATTCTTTGTCATAGGTTTTTTCTGTAACGATTCATTGTCCCATGTATTTCCATAAATCGAAGCTGAATTCTTTTAGCAAATGCCACACAACGCTAAAGTTAGCGCAGGGCGGGAAGTTAATACCTGCGTCCTGTCCGCAAGATAAATGAACTAAAAAAATGTGAACCTTGCAAGCCACACGTCCGCCCCGCCTTGCGCAAACTTATTGTTGGCTGCAGGGTATTTAGTCGTCCCCTTTAAGTTATACTCATCTAATTTCAATCCAGTCGGTCTTCACGTCTAGTCGTTTAGGTTTTGATGGTTTCCCTACCTCAGGATATTCTCCAATTTCAATTCCTTTGTCCGACATGAAAGTAAAGCTCCATTTATTTATCTTGTCTTCAATAATTTCCCATCCGTTCATTAAGTCTTGAACCACTGTTAATTCAGGATACTTTTTTGTGAGTTCCTCAACCGAAGATTTTGGGTTAAGTTCGTTGGTCGTTTTCAGTTCCTTGTGGGCAGCAATTATACAAAATATAGTGTCGGTACCGTGCTTCGGAATTAATGCAAATACAATGTCGTCACCGGAATAATATAGGTATGCCGAGCCACCCCCATCAAAGCCAAATACACCAGCATCATTTTCTTTTTTAGATAGTCCACTAAATTGATGCTCGGCTTGAGTAATTGTCATTCCGATCTTTATGTTTCCCAGTCGTCCCTTCATTATTTTGAAGTCCGCGTAATTGAATTTAGTAACCGTTGTCAACTCGGGTTGAGCAATCGAGTCTTGATTATTGTTTTGATTGTCCTTGTTACTAGCTTTTGAATTGCAACCTAGAATTAAAAGTCCCAAGAAAAGCATCATTATGTGTCTCATTATTTGTTAGTGTAATTGGTTCGAACGCCTTGCAGCCAACGGTTAGGCTTGCAGAAGGCGGGCAATTAAAAACCTGCACCTTCTCCCACGAGATAAAATAAATGAAACGCCACGAATTTTCCTAACGCACAGTCCGCCCGCTTTTCTGCAAGCCTGTGTTATGGCCAGTTTGCAACCGAGCTTAAGGTGTTAATGTCTATCGTGCAAAAGAAAAAATGTCCACCGAGAAGCATTGCGAGCAAGTCGTAGCGAAAGAGTTTGGTCATCCGCCAGAAAGTTTCGTCAATAGTTGTCGTGCGAGAATGGGTCGTCCGATTGCAAATGATTCCGAGGCGGGTCGTCAACGAGCAAAAGTGTCACCAAGTAAAAAGTTTAAAAAGGCGTCCTTGATTTTCTAAATTTTCCGTCAGTCGTTTGAAGCAAAGTCCGCGGAATGTTTATGAATTGTCAGCGAGCAGAAGTCAGTCAGCTACTAATTTGTCGCCACCGAAATTCTGGAGGAGCACTCGTCCCGCAAATTGGCCATAACGGCCAAGTTTGTGACGGCTGCGGTTCTCGGAGCTCGTCCCTGTCGCACGTGGCAGAGCTAAATTACGTAAAACAAACCGAATAACCGCACCAACCCCGCAGCTGGCATAAACTTTTTGTTATGCGAACAGCCCCAGAAACTGTTCAGGGGCCGAAAAACCGTCCAACGTGGCGGGTGCGCCTACGTCCCTGTCCCGGAGCGGTGAGGCGTGGCGCGGTGAAGAAATTGTCGACCGCGTCACCGTCCCCACGCAATGGTGAACCAATTTGAAAAGCTGCAAAAGAAATAAGCAAAGGCGCGGGATGAATTTTGTTTTGCGGTCTCAAGATCCTGCGCGTTCGCGGGGCTTGCGCATAACGCTAAAGTTTGCGTCAGGGCGGGAGGTAAACACCTGCGTCATCTCCCACGTGCTAAAAGAACTAAATAACTACCGATTTTGCAAGCCACACGTCCAACCCGCCTGGCGCAAACTTAATGTTATGGGCTGCTGTCCTACGTCACGCTCCACGAAGTGCGTCCCGATGTCGTCCTGCGTCAAACTCTCAGCAACGTGCTTCCTTCCCCGGTCAACGGAGTGCACACTTAAACGTCAAACGAAAAATTGCCAACGGGCCAAAGTCCCACGAGAACAAAACAAGTTGCCCATAACGTGAGTATTTGCGTTCGAGCGGGGCTTCCGAAGCCACGTGCTGTCCCCGACACCGAACGCACTAAAGATACGAAAACGTTGGATTACGCGTCAACCCCGCTTGACGCAAATACATTGTTGTGCGCTGTAAAATTTTTAACTCACTTTTTTAGAATTGTCGTCCCACTTATTATGTCAAATCCCAATAGTCCTTTGGTCTTTCTAATTTCAAGCAAGTCTCCTTTTTTTAATGAACTATCTGTTGTTCTTGGTACTCTCGTCCAAATGTCTTCTCCGTCTAAGGTTACAACTGCCTTTGAAATATTTGTTCCATGCTGAGGGTCATTGACTACAGCTGTCTGGAAGTTGTTAGTTTTTCCATAGCTTCTGTTTATAAAGCTTGCTCCCGAAATAGTCAGAAGTGTAATTGGGATTAATATTGCAAAGAAGTCCTTTCTATTAATTTGCTCAATTAAATTCAGTTTCCATATCAAGATTACTGTCCCAAGTGTCAACAGAAGTCCAATGATTGTAAATAGTCCGATGAACCAAATTGGTGTCAGTAAATTAAATATTGGATTCAACTCGATGAAAAGTCCGAATAGACCGAGTATAAATAGGATGTAGAAAAGAATAAAAATTCTTGGCCTTTTTTTTTCAGCGTCCTTTTGTCCAAGGAGCGAAAGACTAGTAAAGATGTCAACAACGTCAAATAAACCCATCTGTCAGTTTGTAACCCCTTTGTCTAAATTTTATTGCGCACAACGGTTAGGCTTGCAGAAGGCGGGCAATTAAAAACCTGCGCCTTCTCCCACGTGATAAAATAAGTGAAACGCACTGAACTTTCCTAACGCACAATCCGCCCGCTTTTCTGCAAGCTAGTGTTATGGCCAGTTTGCAACCGAGCTTAGGGGTTTTAATGTCGACCGCGCAAAAGAAAACATTGTCCACCGAGAAGTCTCGCGAGCAAGTCGTCCAGAGCAAGAGTTTTGGTCGTCCGCCAGAAAGAGTCGCTAAGAGTTGTCGCGCGAGAATGGGTCGTCCGATTGCTGCAAATGTTTCCGAGACGAGTCGTCAACGAGCAAAAGTATCCCAAGGAGAACGTCTTAAAAAAGCGTGTCCTTGATTTTTTAAATTTTCTGCGCAATGTCGATGAATTGTCAGCGAGCAAAAGTTAGTCGTCTACTAATTTTGTCGTCACCGAAATTTCGGATGCACACTCGTCCCGCAAATTGGCCATAACGGCTAAGTTTGTGACGGCTGCGGTTTTCGGAGCGCGTCCCTGTCGCACGTGGCCGAGCTAAATTAAGAAAAACAAACCGAATAACCACAACCACCCCGCAGCTGGCATAAACTTTTTGTTATGCGAACAGCCCCAGAAACTTTTCAAGGGCCGAAAAACCGTCCAACGTGCCGGGTGCGCCTACGTCCCTGTCCCGGAGCGGTGAAGCGTGGCGCGGTGAAGAAATTGTCGACCGCGTCACCGTCCCCACGCAATGCTGAACCAATTTGAAAAGCTGCAAAACAAGTAAGCAAAGGCGCGGGATGAATTTCATTTTGCGGTTTCAAAATCCTGCGCGTTCGCGGGGCTTGCGCATAACGGCTAAGTTTATGACGGCTGCGGTCTTCGGAGCGCGTCCCTGTCGCACGTGGCAGAGCTAAATTAAGAAAAACAAACCGAATAACCGAACCGCACCCGCAGCTGGCATAAACTTTTTGTTATGCGAACAGCCCCAGAAACTGTTCAGGGGCCGAAAAACCGTCCAACGTGACGGGTGCGCCTACGTCCCTGTCCCGGAGCGGTGAAGCGTGGCGCGGTGAAGAAATTGTCGACCGCGTCACCGTCCCCACGCAATGCTGAACCAATTTGAAAAGCTGCAAAACCAATAAGCAAAGGCGCGGGATGAATTTTGTTTTGCGGTTTCAAAATCCTGCGCGTTCGCGGGGCTTGCGCATAACGGCCAAGTTTGTGACGGCTGCGGTCTTCGGAGCGCGTCCCTGTCGCACGTGGCAGAGCTAAATTAAGAAAAACAAACCGAATAACCACAACGACCCCGCAGCTGGCATAAACTTTTTGTTATGCGAACAGCCCCAGAAATTTTTCAGGGGCGAAAAACCGTCCAACGTGGCGGGTGCGCCTGCGTCCCTGTCCCGGAGCGGTGAAGCGTGGCGTGGTGAAGAAATTGCCAACCGCGTCACCGTCCCCACGCAATGGTGAACCAATTTGAAAAGCTGCAAAAGAAATAAGCAAAGGCGCGGGATGAATTTTGTTTTGCGGTTTCAAAATCCTGCGAGTCCGCGGGGCTTGCGCATAACGTTTAGGCTTGCAGAAGGCGGGCAATTAAAAACCTGCGCCTTCTCCCACGAGATAAAATAAATGAAACGCACTGAACTTTCCTAACGCACAGTCCGCCCGCTTTTCTGCAAGCCTGTGTTATGGCCAGTTTGCAACCGAGCTTAGGGTTTTAATGTCGACCGTGCAAAAGAAGAAATGTCAACCGAGAAGTCTCGCGAGCAAGTCGTCCAGCGCAAGAGTTTTGGTCGTCCGCCAGAAAGAGTCGTTAAGAGTTGTCGCGCGCAAACAGGTCGCCCGATTGCAAATGATTCCGAGACGGTTCGTAAACGTGCAAAAATGTCCCCAGGAAGAAATTTAAAAAGGTGTCTTTGATTTTCTAAATTTTCCGTCAGTCGTTTGAAGGAAAGTCCGCGTAGTGTTTTGAATTGTCAGCGAACAGAAGTCAGTCGTCTATTAATTTGTCGCCACCAAAATTCTGGAGGAGCACTCGTCCCGCAAATTGGCCATAAGGCTAAAGTTTGCGTCAGGGCGGGAAGTTAAAACCTGCGTCCTGTCCACAAGATAAATGAACTGAAAAAACGCGAACCTTGCAAGCCACTCGTCCGCCCCGCCTTGCGCAAACTTATTGTTGTGCGTAGTGCAATCTAACTCTAATTTTTATAACTTAATCCATATAAGTCTCAATTGTTGTCCTCTAACTTTTTCATGAGCCGTTAAAATAAGAGTATCGCCTTTAAAGACGAAGTCACGAACTAAAGTCGTTCCCCAATTTCCTGGTTCTGTCGCTGTGAGTCGGCCGTGGTCAATCGTTGTTTCGTGGATTTTGTAGTTGGCAAAATAGACGAAGTTTGATTTGTAGAATCTAGCAAGTTGTTTTAAATCGTCATGCTCTAAGCTGTCGATGTTCTTATTAGTGTCAAAATCTTTATAGCCTCTTGGAATCAAGTGTACTCCCATATGGCCTTCTCCGTCATAAAGTATGTAACCACTTGTTCCGATTCTAGTTGTATCAACAGTCCAATTATTTGTTAAGCTGTCAAACAATTCAAATTTATCAAGTGTCCACATGCCATGGAACTTTCTGTCGTCAATCTGAGTCTTTTTGTTACAACTGTAAATTGTCACAAGTGTGAGAAGTCCAAGAGTCAATTTTAGTCTTTTCATATATTAGTCGGTTAAAATGTCTGTTCGCATTACGCACAACGTTGGGCTTGCGGAAGGCGGGCAATTTAATACCTGCGCTTTGTCCCACACGCCAAGATAAATAAAGAACCGCAAACTTCAATGACGCACAGTCCCGCCCGCTTGCCGCAAGCTATTGTTGGCTGCCGTATAGTTTTGTCAACCCAATTTGCATGCGTCAGAAGTCCGGAAACTAACTTCGTCCTTCTAATTTTAACAAGTCACTATATTCATTTTGAATAAGACCTTGATTTACAAACTTTACCTCAACCAGTTGAAATCTTGTTTTGATTCCTTCTATGGCTTTTTCAACGTTGTCAAATTTCATAGTTAAAAATTCAGCGTCTGAATCAACATAGGAAAAGTCGTATATGTCTAGAAAATTCAAGTTGCCTTCGTCATAATGTTCAATGAGCGTCACTTGTATTTTGTCGTCCGCATTTTTTATTAATTCAAGATAGCTTAGAATCGTTTTATCTGAATTTATTCGTCCAAGAAATACTTCAAGGGTTTTTCCTAAGTTTAGATATGTGTCGATAGTAGGTCGGTCAATATATCGTCCCATAGTCGAATTAGATATTCAATTTAGTCGTCATTATATGGCAGCCAACGTTTGTGTTTGCGCAGTGGTGCGGTTTCGAAGCCGCGTCCTGTCCCCGACACCAAACGTTGAACGAAGATATAAACTTTGGGCTACACGTCAACGCACCATTGCGCAAACATTTTGTTGGCGGTAGTTCCTCTCGTCCTTGCTTTTTCGGCACGTCCAAATGAGGTATTATAGTCTGTGGTATTATAGTAGTCATTGCTTTATTTTTACCACGTTGAAAAAGGATAAACATCTCATAGAGTTAGGCAACCAAATTCGCGAATTGCGAAAGTCAAAAGGCTTGTCACAAGAGCAACTTGCTTCTCAGGCAGAAGTTGACCGCTCCTATGTTGGCGGAATTGAAAGAGGCGAACGAAACGTCAGTTTTTTGACCCTTGTTAAAATTGCCGATTGCCTCGAATGTGATGTTGCTGGATTTACTAAAGAAATTCCTAAATGACGAACGAAGAAAAAGCAGCACTTGCCGAAAAGCTTTTAAAGTATTGTAAAAAATTCAATGTCCCCCTTGAATTTTTATTCGAGATACTCGAAGACCAAAAGGTAACACCGATGATACGGGGCAAGGCAATGGAGTACAATGCTTTTTTGTTATTGGAACAGATTTTACCGAGAACAACTTGGAGTGTCCAGAAGCTAAACCTGAATGCGCAAACTGGGACGTATGATGAAGATATAAGTATAACTCATCGCAGAACTGGAGTAATTCTAAAGGTTGAAAGCAAAAGCACTGTTCGTGGTTCAATTAGCGATGGAAAGAGAAGCAGGAATTTAAAAGTCCCGCATTTCTTAGTTAAAAGCCATAGGTCAAGGAGCAATATAAAATTGGCGGGTTCTTCAAATGACCGCTATTCGGTCGATAGTTTTGACGTTTTGATAACAAACACCTCGAATGCAATTTTTGAGGGTAATACTGTCGGGGAACACCTAGAAGTCGTGCATGACCAAGAGTTGAAGTCATTACTCTACAACTTTTATTCTGCGTCAAATGATGCAGAACTTATAACAGCATGTGAAAGTGATTGGAGATACTGTATCCCTGTAGATATAGCTATTGAAGGATTTATTCCAAGAACTCCTTATGTTAAACTTGAAAGTGATCTCAACTGGAAACCGTTGGCTTCAATAGAACAGAGATTATTACAAGTTGTCGAGGAAAAAAGAAGATCCAACCAAACTACGAGGCGTAAATAGCTTCTGGCTCTTTTAGAGTTGCTAATTCGCTGTCATAGTTTATAAGAAAAAGCTCTTTTCCCTTATATCTCTCACCTTTTTTTGCAGTTCCATTCTTTTGATCATCTGTTCTTTGAATACAATAGTTCCACTCTCTGTCGTGCGTTTCAAGCATCCAACTATATAGTTCCTTAATCTCAGGTATATTGTCGTAAGTTACGAATAGACTAAGGCGGTCATTGTTTCTTCGTAAACAGTCAGCCAGCCTAAAATGGTCTTGTTTAGAAAAGTAGTGTTGATAGAACTTGTCTTGGTCTGCGTTAAAATATGGTGGGTCAAGAAATAATAAAGCTCCATCAGGTGCATTGTCAATTACTTCTTCAAAGTCAAGATTTGTTATTTCAACGCCTTGTAATTTTTGACTTGTTCTTATAATGTTTTGAGCCCAATTTTTTGGCTGCATTGAAAATTTGTCTCCATAACCCCAATACATATTTTGGCTATTCATTATGCCGCTATAAGATGTTCGATTGAGGTAAAACCATCTGCCCGCTCTTTCGATGTTGTTCTGTGGTTTAAACTCATTTTTAAAAAAACCGTGTAATTCTTTGGTCGCTGGAAGCGGATCTCCAAAGAGTACAGTTTTTGTATATTTTTCAGGAACTCTACTTTCTTTTACCAATCTTCTTCTCAAGAAGTAAATCAATTCCTCAGGATTGTCGCGGATGGTCAAATAGACATTGATGAGTTCTCCGTCAATGTCATTGAGTTGGTTGAAATTAACTTTAGGTTTTGCGAAAAAAATACTACCTCCTCCAGCAAAAGGTTCAATGTAGGCAGTGTGACTTGAAACATGGGCGAGAATAAGCTTCCGTGCATAGAACTTTCCTCCAGCATAACGAAATGGACTGTTGATTGAACCGTTCATTTTGTAAATATACAATGAGGTATTAAAGTCCGCAAATTATTTTTATACTATTTTCAGCAAAACTTATGAAAAAGGGTGGAATTCTGTCCACAAGGTGCAAATTTTTGGGGTCGCACGGGAATTACCGCCAACGATTAGCTTGTGGCAGGCGGGCAAATTAAAACCTTCGTCCTGTCCACCGTGATAAAGATAAATAAAGAACTGCACACTTCAATGACGCACAGTCCCGCCCGCTTGCCACAAGCTTTTGTTGGCTGCCGTTACTTACACCAATCGTCCCGAAGAGTGAATTTTATAAAAATATAATCCGCTACAGTCGGATTTCTTTATGTCCTTTCTAACCATGTCGTGAACACAAAGTGAAGTCCCAAGGGAATTTGAGTTATATATCAACCTGTCCCCGATTCTTTCAATATCATACCTTTTTTTTATTGGATTGTCGGTTCCAGTTACAAAAGTTGATTTGGCGTAGTCCAAGAAGTCAACCTTGTCGAAAAGATAAAGAATTGAATAAGCGTGTTCCTTATTCTCCAAGTCGGTTACTATTGCGTCAAACCATTTTGGATTGTCGATGTCGGTCAAATATTTTTCAATTATTGTCCGAAGTTTGTTAGAGAATAAGAGAAAGCCACAGCTATTGAATTGGTAGTCGCCAATAGTCCCAAAAAATCTACCGTCACTTATTTTAAATCTCAATGGTTCTGACAATTCGAAACTTGAATCCTTATTTTCAAAAAAGTCCCAGCTTAATTTGTCGTCAACTGGGTCAGCATTACCAACTGTCGATTTCTCGTCTCCTGTCAGGTAATAATATTTCTCAATGGTCTGTTCGATTTTCATGTAATGGCAGCCAACGTTTGTACATATGACGTGCAGGGTTTTTGAAACACGTCACTGTCCCACGTTGATTATACTAAATTAGTTGATTACAGGTAAATGGCAACACTAAACCCCTGCATGGCATATGTATTTTGTTATGCACAGTGCCGCAGTCACACGTTACCTAACCACACGGATGCCAGTGCTTTGGTTTGTGTGTCGACATGTGCGGCACTGGCATTGGTGTGGTTTTCGAAGTAAGTTTTTTTGTCCGTCAAAATAAATCTGTTCTCCTAGAAATGTCAGCCTTCAACTCTCAGACTTTCTCCAGGATTTTGAATTGCAGCGCGAAAGGAGCGATAAGTCACTGTCAGCAGGGCAATAAGCAAAGAGCCCAACAAAGTCATTATAAAAATTCCAACTCCAGGTTTCACGCGTTCGGGGAATTCCATAAGCATAGCAATTCCAACAAAATGAGCCAATGGAGATGCTACTACAAAAGCGACTATTATTAAAATCGAAGATTCCTTTGTAAACATCATTATTATGTTGGCTACAGTTGCCCCAAACACTTTACGAATACCAATCTCCTTTGTACGTTGAATTGCCATAAAGGAAACTAAACCATATAAACCCAAGCAGCCAATGAAGATTGCCAAAAATGAAGCTGTGCCTAAAAACGAAAAGATAATATTGTAAAATCCATACTCACGACTTAATGAATCATCCATAAACTGATATTTGCAGAGGTAGTTGGGATACACGTCTTTCCATGCTTTCTCAATACCTGCCAATGTTTCCGGTATGTTATCTGTGGAAATATTGATCGCAAGCCCAGTAAACTTTTTCGGGAGATACTGGAAACTAATTGGATCTACTTTAGTGCTCAATGGCTGTGTATAAGAGTCCTTGAGCACTCCTCGAATTGTAACCTGTTGATTATTTAATGTGTAGATACTGCCGATGGCTTGTTCGGGATTTTCGATGCCTAAAGTCTTCATCAGGGATTCGTTAATCAAGACTTCAGAAGATGATTGGATAACTTCAGAAGAAAAGTTCTTCCCTGTCAGCAGTTCGACATTAAAGACATGAACATAGGATGTGTCTATATAACTAACAATCCCTGAATGTCGATTCTCTTCATCGTTATAAAATTCAGATGTTTCATTTCCAACATTTCCAAAGCTATGTGTTATCACTCCCTCTACTTTTGTGAGTTCACGATTCAATTTTTCGTGTTGTTTATTTTCATTACCACGTAAAGCGGGGATAATTACTATAGTTTCAGGGTTGAAACTATATGAACGGTCTTTAAAAAAATTAATTTGATTAATCATGATGATGGTCACAAGAATCAAAATTTGAGCACCAGCAAATTGACAAATGACTAATCCTCTCCGGATTGAAAGTCCTTTTCTTTTTCCGCTATAGGTTTGAGATTTTAATGCCAGAACTGGCTTGTATCCTGATAGAATAAAGGCCGGATAAAATCCTGCCAGAATGCTTATGACAACTGTAATACCAGTGATAAATAATATTGTTGAGGGACTACCTAAGAGATCAAATTGTAAATAATTTCCTCCATAAAGCTCATTCAATTGGATCATTCCTATTCTAGCAATTACTAATCCGGCCATCATGGCGCACAGGGTTATCACGAAAGCTTCGCTCATGTACTGTACAATTAGATGAACACGACTACTACCCATTGTTTTTCTTAGCCCAACCTCTTTCGCTCTTTTCAGGGATTGGGCCGTAGCAAGATTCACAAAATTGACACAGGCAATGAAAGCAATCATTCCAGCGATGATCGATAAAATAACCATCACAGGTACTGGGAAATCATAGTTGAAGCTTGAGTAATCATAATTTCGATCATGATTATCATCCAAAGGCATTAAAAAAAACTCGGTATTTTTTGCGACATCTCGATCTAAATGTTTTTGGATGATCTTGTCAAGTTGAGGATATATCTGATCTTGTCGGGTATTTTTATCGAACACGATATATGTTGCTCCAGCACCGATGGTCATCCAGTTGTCTACGGTTTCTGGAATGTAGTTCGCCAACGAAGAATAAGAAATTAAAATACTATAGGGATGATCCGTATTGGTGGGTGGAGCCTGCACAATCCCTGTAACTGTAAGGGTTAACTTGTTTTCCAATGTAAAGGTACTACCCAGAGCATTGGCACCTCCAAGAAATGTTTCAGCAAAGGTGTCCGTGACAACAACTGAATTTGGAAAACTCAATGCTTGCTTCTGATTGCCTGCTATCCACTTTACATCAAAAACATTGAAATAATTTTGGTCGGCAAAGAAAGCGTACTTGTTTTCGAAAAGATTGTCATCTTTTGAAAACTGATAAATTTGTAAACAGTAGACTCCGGTGACTTCCTCCAGTCCTGTAACATCACTCCGAATAGCTTCAGCGAGAGGAGAATAGTTACATCCATCAAGTCTCCTACCTTGAGCCGTTTGCTGATTTAAGTTTACCCGATAAATCCGGTCAGCCTTGCCATGATAGTCATCAAACGAAGTTTCATATTTCACAATTACAAAAATCACCATGCAACAAGAGATCCCCAGTGCCAGCCCCAAAACATTTATTGCAGAGTATAATCTGTTTCTTTTTAAGTTTCTGATTGCTGATATGAAAAAACTTTTCAACATAACGGGTCAAGTTTGATGACGATCTTTGTTCCTAATTTAGGGTTTATTTTTTTATCTATCTCATAGTTAACTCGCTCTCTGGATCAATCTAATTAGATATCCATTTTGAGTTCTCAGTCGAGGGTGGGCAGATTGGCTCTTTTGCTTGCTTTGGTGTCGCGCGGGAATGTGTGGCAAGCAAATGTGCCAATGTTCGAAGCACCCAATCTGTCCCGCGGCATTGTGCATAACGTGAGTATTTGCGTTCGAGCGGGGCTTCCGAAGCCACGCCTTGTCCCCGACACCGAACGCATTAAAGATACGAAAACGTTGGATTACACGTCAACCCCGCTTGACGCAAATACATTGTTGTGTGTAGTGCCGCATTAACTCACTTTTGTTATTGAACGTCTCTTTTGACTTTTTTTAATTCGGTCAATCATTTTTGCTTTCTTTAATTTGTCCGCCTTAATAAAGTCGCTAATCATTTTTCTTTCTTTCTCTGTCAGTGGTCTAGGGTCAACTACAAAGTCCACGTTTAAAGGTTCTTTAATCAGTCCCATATGTCAGTCGTTAAAGTATTTATCAATAAGTCTTAATGAAGTCTCAGGTGTAATAACCATTAGAGAACCTCCAAAATGGACGGCACCTAATGATTTTATATAATGCTCGATTAATTGAGTTTTAGAGTTAAACGAAAGGTATCCACCACCACCTCTTTGGTAGGAGATTCGACAAGCAAAAGCAACTAGATTCCCTGGAACACCTAAGTATGCTTTGTCCTTTCCTTTATTGAATGGTGCACTTTCAATTAAGTGCATGTATACATGGTCGTCTCTGAAGGTTATGCTAATCAGTCCTTGGATATTAGTACTTCCTGAAATGGTCAGTTTATAAACCTCTTTTTCAGGAGCCTTAAGCTCTGATTTCCAGTCAAATAACCACCCATTTTTCTTGGTTATTCCCTTTATTTCGTCTCTTGTCAGTAAGGAAACGTCAGTTTTAAAGCTGTCGCCTGTTTTTACGTTTTCAATCGAATTTGTCAGCTTATCTATAACAAAGTCGAGGTGGTTAATTTTCAATTTTTTCACTCCACAATTTACAAAATTTTCACCTCTTTTTCGAAAGGACTTAACTGTCACGCGGCATTACACACAACGTTTGGGTTTGCGAAGTTGCCGGAATAAGAGGGCTTAACAATGGAGCGAAGCGGAATGTTAAGCCCGACCAGTTGCGACCTGTCCCGCGACACAATGTAAATAAAGAAAATGAAAGTAATGAGGACACCGATCCCGGCAATTGCGCAAACCTTTTGTTGGCAGTAGTAGGGCCCTTCTCCTCACTTCATTCGTAGCCTTGTCTTTCGTCAACCGTTAATGTTACACCTCTCTTTATAATTCAGTCGTGCGGTGGGGCATTTCTCAATGACTACTTTCTCAACTTACACTGCACTGAGCACACTCTTTGCCTGGCTTGGATGTGGGTTGCAAGCGCGGCCTGGCAATGTGTGTGCGACTTCGTAGCTAACACTTTTGGTTTCTTATAGGAAACTTCTGTGTCAATAGTCAATGATAGGTATTTTGTCCTTTGTTTGAAAGTCGACTCAGTAAATTTTTGACTACTTGGCCACCTGTCGGTTTTGTTGGCGAGTCCAGATTAAGTTTTGAATTTACTCTTGATAAACCTTAACTTAGTGACATTAATAATCTTTTTAAATTTCAATGTTATGATTTTTGATTATTTGATTACGCTTTTCAGACATTTAAGAAAACATTGGAATACTGCAGTCATAAACATCTTAAGTTATGGATTGGGGATTGCAACCTGTCTTATTCTCGCGCAACGTATAACGTACGATACGAGCTATGATAAATTTTACAATGGCTATGAAAGCATTTATAGAATTACCCTCGACAATTATTATAGTGGCATTTACCAGAATTCTACAGCTCATACTTTTGTTCCTTTGGGCTTTGAATTGAAAGCTAAATATCCTGAGGTGCAGGAGTTCACTACCATAGACGACCGCGCGAATGACGTTGTTTCCGTTGGAGATGAGATCTATTTAGAAAAGCATATCATCGCTGCGGATGTCAATTACTTTAAAGTTTTCCCGCACGACATGATGGTTGGCAGTACGGAGGTCGTGAGTCCCAACGATGTTTTTATATCCGAGAGAACTGCAGCTAAATTTTTTGATGATGGCAATCCCATTGGAAATACAATGAAGATCTACTCAAGTCTTTATACGATAAAGGGGGTATTCAGAAATTTACCTGCCAATACTCACATGAAATTTGATATCGTTCTGATTCCACCCGTCAGAGAATCTAACGATTGGAATGTCTCTTACATGTACACGTATATTAAATTGAAAGGCGATGCTAAATCATTTAATGAAAAACTGGAAAGTTTTAGTAAAGAATACTCCCAGCTAGCTGACTCACAAACCGAAGGCGACTATACATTCAAAGCGAAAGCTCAACCCTTATCGAGTATTCATCTCGAATCACACTTGTCGGATGAACTGGAAATAAATGGAAAGATGGAGGATGTCTATATTCTGCTGGCCATCGCCATCATGATCCTTGCCATTACTTGCTTTAACTATATTAACATCACGACCACCCTGAACGCATCCAGGGCGAAGGAGGCATTTATACGAAAGATTCATGGCGCGTCTTCCCGCCATTCTATCGTGCAACACATCACTGAATCCCTTGTTCTCAATTTATTTGGATTCGTAGTAGCGATATTGTTTCTGATCGGTTTTATTAATTGGGATGATACCTTTAGTTCGTCATTTGTAGGGATCGAATGGACCAACTCTGTACATTACTCCATGCTGGCGATACTATTTTCCCTGGCACTTATTCTTTCTGGCGTACTGCCCGCTTTATTCTTCGCTTATAACATCCGGTCACGATCTATACATAAGACTTCTTTGACGAATAATATAAACACCAGTTTTGTCAGAAACATGGCTTTTGTGCAATTCATGATTTCGTTCATTCTTATATCCGGAGCGCTTGTCGTATTAAGACAATTAAAGTTTATGAAAGAAGGTGATTTGGGTTTTACTGACAAAGGAGTGATTGCAGTGGAGATAAGTCCCTTAGCCTACCGAAGAAATGAAATTCACTTTCAGAAATTAAAAGACGATTTGGAGAAAGATGCCTCCATTGAAAATGTTTCTTTTTCACGCACAGTACCTGGAGAAGATTTGATTGTTAGTTCCGTTCGAGTGACAGACGAACCCATGGAAAATACCCAAAGCTGCAATATGGAAATTGCCACATCAGATTATTTCAATATTTACGGAATCGACATAATAGCTGGTAGAGCATTCTCGGAGTATCGCGCTGCTGATGAAAATACGATATTGATCAATGAGTCACTGGCGCGAAAATTAGACAAACTCAATTTTAAAAACATTGTCGGGAAAGTGGTTACAGTTGATTATGCGCGCAGGTCTGTCAATTTTACCGTGGCTGGAGTTGTTAAGGATTACTATCATGCTTCCAAGAAACGAGAGGTTCTGCCTATGCTATTTATACCGCTCAAACATTCAGGTGGCGTAGCCAGAATCTCAATAAAGACGAGCAGTATCAGAGAGGGTAATTTGAAGTCTACAGAAGAATTAGTTCGAAAAGTCTTAAAAGAAAATTTAACAGAAGCTAATTCAGGTAGGGGCTTAGATGTAGGGTTTGGAGTTATTGACGTGGAGCTAAATTATAATAAACAGTACAGTGGTGAGGAGCAGTTTTCAAAATTTGTAAATGTATTATCCGTACTGGCAATTTTGATGGCCGGTGTGGGTTTCTTCAGTTTAGCGTCCACAACGATAAGAAAAAGAACGAAGGAAATAGCCATACGAAAAGTCCATGGAGCTAAGGTTGAGGACGTATCTTTTATCTTGTTCGGCTATTTTCTCAAACTTGCAGGTGTGGCTTTTATAGTTTCATTGCCCATCAGCTACTTTTTAGTTCAGGATTGGCTCAATGACTTTCCACTTAGAATTGATATTGATTCATGGTTTGTTCTTTGGCCTTTAATCATAACAACTAGTTTAGTTTTATTATCCGTAAGCTATCACGTATTGAAAGTCGTTATTATTAACCCTGTAGAGCATTTAAGAAATGAGTAATTACAATCATTCGACCGTTATCTGCTGTGCGCTGGGGATTTGGCTCTTGCTATAGCTTTGGTGTCGCGGTGGGTTTGTGTGGCTATGGCATGTGCCAAATGCACGGGGTAATCGATGGGAACTCTTCAAAGAAATGCGAAGGGTCGGCTGTTTTAATTTTTACTGCCCCCGTTATGTTTTTTAAAAGTCCAAGTTGTCCCGAAGTCGTTCAATTGTCCACGTGGGAAATCTTTGTTAGTAGAATGTCGCCCGTTAGATGACCAAATTGTCCGGGCCCTATTACTGCCAACGTTTGTGTTTCTGCAGTGGTGCCTTTCCGAAGCCGCGTCCTGTCCCACGAAACGAAAACGTTGAACGAAGATAGAACTTTAAACCAACTCGTCACGGCACCATTGCAGAAACATTTTGTTGTGTGTAGTACCCGCCATGCTCCGCACTGAGCACTCTTGCACAAGCTTTGGATGCGTGTCAGCACGTGTGGCTTGGGCAAGTGTGCGGTTGGATTATTCATGTCTCAATGAGTCCACGGGATTAGCTCTTGCAGCTTTGATTGACTGATATCCAACCGTAAGCCAAGCGATTGCGATGGCAGATACACCAGCACCGACAAAAATAAATTGATTAATGTTCACACGGTAAGCGAATTCATTCAACCACTGAGACGATGCCCACCAACTTAGCACAGCCGAAGGTATAAACGCAATAACCACGAGCACAATAAATTCTTTCGTCAGCATCATTGAAAGCGAGCCCACCGATGCGCCCAGTATTTTACGTATGCCGATCTCTTTGGTGCGCTGTTCTGCCGTGAATGCGGCAAGCGCGAACAAACCAAGGCAAGCAATGAAAATGGCCAAGCCTGAGAATACGCTCAACACTTGACCCATCCGAAGCTCCGAACGAAAAAGTTTGTCAAAATTTTCATCCATGAAAGAATACTCGAATGGTTCGGAGCCGGCATATTGCTTCCAGAGTTTTGAGGTGTTGTCTATCAATGTTTGGGCATTGCCTTCGTAGCGCACCATCATGTTTGCCGCAGAGAAAGGCCATGGAAAAATAGCTAACGGTCGCACTTTGTCGTGGTAGCTTTCAAAATTAAAATCTTTCATAATGCCGATAACGTGCGCTGGAACGAAGGAACCATTTGGACTATGAAGAATCTCTTGCCCTTCTGCCTTATCAAATCCAAATTCCTTTGCGGCTGCTTCGTTGATAACCACCGCGGTAGAATCAGCCAGAAAGTCCTTTGAAAAATAACGGCCATCCTTCATCTCAAACTTCATCACATCTTGAAAGTCAAAATCGGCTCGATAAACTCCAACAAAATGATCTCCAGATGATCTGGCAGAGCGCATCACACCAGGGCTGTAAACTCCTGGAAATTTGTTGACGGTAAAACTGACTTTTGATACTCCCGATTGCTGAGCAATTGCATTGCGAAAGGCCTCCCCATTTTTGCCAAGTCGATCACCAGCTTCAATCACCAACACATTTTTCTTGTCCATGCCCATTTGTTGTTGTTGCATGAAATTGATTTGAGCATAAACAACCAAAGTGAAGATGATGAGGAAAATAGAAATAGCAAATTGAAACACTACCAACGTGCTACGGATGCCTTTGCTCTTGAGCCCTGAGGTAACTTTCCCCTTCAGCACTTCAACTGGACTAAATGAGGTAAGGTAAAATGCTGGATAGCTTCCTGCAAGCAAACCAACAATCAACAACATAATTCCAGCCCCCAACATAAATTTAATATCCAGTAAATGGATCATCGACAAGTCTTTTCCAGAAAGTATATTGAAAGCAGGCAGCAAAAAGTAGCAAAGCATTATGGCCAAGGCAACAGCCACCAAACTGTAGAGCATCGACTCAGCAAGAAATTGCCAGATCATCTGGCTGCGAAGCGAGCCCAAGGTTTTGCGCAAGCCGACTTCCTTTGCGCGACCGGCAGATTGCGCAGTGGACATGTTCATGAAATTGATGCAGGCGATAGCTACGATAAAAATGCCTATGCCGCCAAAGATGTAAATGTACATCATGTTCCCACTGGGCTCTATATCAAACTGCGAAGTTGACCTCAAATGGATATCAGTGATTTTTGTAGCGTAGAAACTATAGATTCCCCCAGACTTACGAACCTGATCCAAGCTGTTGCCTAAAAATTTCTGCAGTTCAGGGGTTACATATTTAGTCACTATGTTTTCAAATTTTTTCTCGACCTCAGAAACGGGCGTGTTTTTCTGCAACAGAAAGTAAGTGTATACACCACTGTTAAGCCACGCGTTTAATTTGAAGTAATTATCCGGCCCGTCAGCCGAAACCAATACGTCAAAACTAAAATGTGAGTTGCTAGGGCAATCGGCTGCTACACCAGTCACTTTATAGGTCGCCTTGTATTCACCCTCACCGATGATGACTATTTTTTCAAGTGGGTTTTCATCACCGAATAATTTGCGCGCTGTCTTCTCGGTAAGCACAATTGAGTTAGGCTCTTTCAAGGCGGTTCTGGCATTCCCAGAAATGAGTTTAAAGGAGAAGAATTCAAAAAAGTTGCTTTCCGTAAAAAACACTTTATACTCGGTGGTTGACTTTTCCTGATAATGTATGTCTAGTTTCAACCAAGGACTCATCCTCACGGTGGACTCCACTTCAGGTATTTCTGCCATCATCGCATCTGCTAAGGGTGGGCAAACAGATGTCCTCCTCACATCTCGCTCGCCAAACTTCTCGTGCAGCCCAACTTGGTACATCCGATCGGCATTCGCGTGAAAACGATCGTAACTAAATTCATCAATCACATACAAGGCAATGAGTAAACAAGCCGTTATGCCGGCAGTCATACCTAATATATTGATGCCGGCAAAAAACTTTCGCTTACGAATGTTGCGGATGGCAATGGTGATATAGTTCTTAAGCATGTCCTATTTTTTTTTAAGTGTCAGCTCAAAGATTAAAGCCAATAAAGCTACAACTCTTTTGTTTCTAACTTAGTAAATCGCTCGTAAAAAAATGTAAACGAAATGTAAATTCTGTTTTTACTCTTCAAAATTTATGAGTTGTCAGCGGGCTAGAAATTTGTCCACCGTGGTAAATTGTCTGCGGACATGTTTTTGAATTTAGTCTTGAGTTTTCTTTTCTTTCACTGTCAGCCAAACTGAAATTTGTCCGCGAACCGAAATTGATTTCTCTCGCCTTGCTTTTCAGTCCCCGGTTTTGTCGGGAAGTCGCGGGTGGGAGAGGCAGGCTCTTTTGCATTGCTTTGGTTTGAGTGTCGGATGTGTGGCAATGCAAATGTGCCTGACTGTGCGCAATGAAACTCTACTTTGTCGGGCGGGTATTACACACAACGTGAGTATTTGCGGTCGAGCGGGGCTTCCGAAGCCACGCGCTGTCCCCGACACCGAACGCAATAAAGATACGAAAACCTTGGATTACGCGTCAACCCCGCTTGACGCAAATACATTGTTGTGCGTCCGTAGTTTATATTCTCAAATGTTGTTTAAAAAGTCGTTCAAGTTCGTTCAGTTTTACTTCGTCAAAGTCCCCGACCGATTCGTATGGGAAGTCGTCTCCCGAGGTCGTATTCTCTAACGAGATAAAGTAATGGTCCTCTTGTTTGTTTTAAGTCGAAATATAGAAAAGGTACTTTTCCGAGTTGTCAGAAAGTCCTATTGCACATAAGTCTGCGTCCCAATAGTCTCTGATTTTAAAACAGTCGTCACCAAATTTGTCAAAAAGGTATTTTACAATTTCTAAAATTCTGTCGTCCTTTTGTAAATCTTTATAGCTCATGTCTAAGTAGTCCGGAAACTATGGCGCACAACGCTAAAGTTTGCGTCAGGGCGGGAGGTAAACACCTGCGTCATCTCCCACGTGATAAAAGAACTAAATAACCACCAACTTTGCAAGCCACACGTCCGCCCCGCCTGGCGCAAACTTAATGTTATGGGCTGCTGTCCTACGTCACGCTCCACGAAGTGCGTCCCGATGTAGTCATGCGTCAAACGCTCAACAACGTGCTGTCTTCCCCGGTCAACGGAGTGCCCACGTAAACGTCAAACGAAAAATTGTCAACTGGCTAAAGTCCCACGAGAACAAAACAAGTTGCCCATAACGTAAATATTTGCGATCGGGCGGGGATTTGAAACTGCGCCTTGTCCCCAGCACCGAATGAAATAAAGATAACAAAACTTTGAATTACACGTCAACCCCGCCTGGCGCAAATATATTGTTGGGCGTTCGTGCATTAGTCCGCTCTTTTTGTTCTAAATGTCTTGTATCCAGTTGTCGCCAAGATTGTCCCGGTAATTATTATTAAAGACCACAGTGTCCCCTTAGTTACTTTAAAGCCGGATAAAGCGTTAGCCTGAATTCCTTTGTCCATTTCTCTCGAATACAAAACTCTCAACTGACTCTCAAGTCCATTCACCCAGTCCAGATACATAATCTGTCCCAAGAGGATTATTAAAAGTAAAATAGTCAGGATTCCATTTATGATTTTGTTATTCAGTTTGAAATAGATTCCTCTCGTTAAATATGTCGTAGTCAACAGGCCAATAAAAATCACTGTCAGCAAGATGGTTTTAGGAAAAACGTAATAGGTGTCGTGAAGTTGGATGTCAACAGGTGTCGAGTCAAGTATTTGGTCACCGAAAATCCATAGTCCAATAGCTCCTGTCAAAATTACTGTCCCAAGCACCCAATATACTTCACTTATTATTCTTGCTCTCATCTCATTTATGCATGACGCCCAACGTAAATATTTGCGATCGGGCGGGAGTTTGAAACTGCGTCCTGTCCCTAGCACCAAACGAAATAAAGATAACAAAACTTTGAACTACACGTCAACCCCGCCTGGCGCAAACATATTGTTGGCTGAAGTTGCTACTCCGTCCATGGCCTAGTTATCCTAATGCTGTCCTTCCGTTTTGTAACAAATTTGTTGTCTGAATTGATGATTGTATGATAGGTCAACGAGTCAATGGTAATCAAATTGTCTTTAAAATCGATCTCCTTTATTTCATAGGTGTCAATAACTCCTTTATCGAATTTACTTCTTCTAACTTTTTTGCAATACATACCTATTGGATTTTCTCCCCAGCTTGCATCATAGCCACACTCCTCAATATTGAATTCATCTTTCAAATTGCAATTGTCGTCCAAGAGGAGATACCAAAGAGTCATATATTCAAATCCCTCAACTCTTACAATTATTGGTTGTAGGTCGCCAATTTTTTCTTGTTTCGAAACTAAGCCAGCAATCCAATAACTTGGTTTGTAATAGTCCCCGAGAAATGGAAATAGCAATTTGACAATTTGTAAGCTGTCCATTTCCTTGAGTTGTTTAGATTTGTAGTAAAATCTTCGTCCGCTGTTTTCTCTTGATATGTCGTTGAGACTAATTGATTCTCGAAGATTGATCGCAGCAAATAAGCTGTCGGGCAAACAATTTGTTGCGCTACTGTCATTTTGCTTTGTTTGCACACAGGCAAAAAGTAATGCAAAAATAACTAACAGTCCAAGTCTCATATTTCTCTATTGTGGTCGAGCAATTTCAGCCAACGGCTAAGTTTGTGACGGCTGCGGTCTTCGGAGCGCGTCCCTGTCACACGTGGCAGGGCTAAATTAAGAAAAACAAACCGAATAACCGCACCGCACCCGCAGCTGGCATAAACTTTTTGTTATGCGAACAGCCCCAGAAACTGTTCAGGGGCCGAAAAACCGTCCAACGTGGCGGGTGCGCCTGCGTCCCTGTCCCGGAGCGGTGAAGCGTGGCGCGGTGAAGAAATTGCCAACCGCGTCACCGTCCCCACGCAATGGTGAACCAATTTGAAAAGCTGCAAAACAAATAAGCAAAGGCGCGGGATGAATTTTGTTTTGCGGTTTCAAAATCCTGCGAGTCCGCGGGGCTTGCGCATAACGCTAAAGTTTGCGTCAGGGCGGGAAGTTAACACCTGCGTCATCTCCCACGTGATAAAAAAACTAAATAACCACCAACTTTGCAAGCCACACGTCCGCCCCGCCTGGCGCAAACTTATTGTTATGGGCTGCTGTCCTACGTCACGCTCCACGAAGTGCGTCCCGATGTCGTCAGGCGTCAAACGCTCAACAACGTGCTGTTTTCCCCTGTCAACGGAGTGCACACTTAAACGTCAAACGAAAAACTGTCAACGAGCTAAAGTCCCACGAGAACAAAACAAGTTGCCCATAACGGCCAAGTTTGTGACGGCTGCGGTCTTCGGAGCGCGTCCCTGTCGCACGTGGCCGAGCTAAATTAAGAAAAACAAACCGAATAACCGTACCGCACCCGCAGCTGGCATAAACTTTTTGTTATGCGAACAGCCCCAGAAACTTTTCAGGGGCCGAAAAACCGTCCAACGTGCCGGGTGCGCCTACGTCCCTGTCCCGGAGCGGTGAAGCGTGGCGCGGTGAAGAAATTGTCGACCGCGTCACCGTCCCCACGCAATGGTGAACCAATTTGAAAAGCTGCAAAAGAAATAAGCAAAGGCGCGGGATGAATTTTGTTTTGCGGTTTCAAAATCCTGCGCGTTCGCGGGGCTTTCGCATAACGTGCAAATGCTTATGTCAGTAGCGGGATTTTGAAACTACGCCCTGTCCCACAAAACGAAACGAAATTATGAAAACAAAACTAAATAACAACACGTCACCCCGCTATTGCATAAGCATGGTGTTGGCTGCTGGCGCGATGTCACACGAAACTAAGCACTTATGCCCAAGCTTTGGTCGTGCGTGGTGTCGAGCGGATTGGGCATGTGTGCGGAATGGTTACCATTTTGTAAATTTGTCTAATGAATAAGAAAGTCAATATTCCGAAGTCCGACTTTAGCATTACGATTGACTACGTCAAAAACTCACGCAAGCCGTCTAGAGTTTTTGAAACTATGTCCAACCTCATTAAGGCCTTTGAAGTTTTTGATGATTCCCTTGTAAAGCATCTAGACAACAAGATTGAAACAACAATTTTGCTTGAAGATATTGAAATTGGGTCGTTAAGGGCTTGGTTAGCAAATAAGTTGCGAGGAATACCCGAAGAAGCATTAAAAGAATTGGATTGGAAAAAAGCTGTAGGTCATTATCTAAATCAAGGTAGATACATATTGCTAAATGTCCTTGAAAAGAAAGCACAGATAACATCTGGGGATGTTGAAATAATAGATTTACAATTAAAAGAAGCTGCAAAAACAACAAGAGTAAATGAACTACCAACTTATGTCCAGCCTACAAAAAAGTCCATTATTGAAAATATTAAAAATATAAGTGAAGCAACGAAGCCTTTAGTCGAAGGAGATACTGTTTTTTATGAGGATAATGAAAACAAAACAAGTTTCAATTTAGAATTAAAGATTGATGTAGAGTCACTTGAAGACTTGATTACAGAAGAAGAATTACAGTCAGATTCAACAATGATATTGAAAGTAAGAAAGCCTGACTTTTTAGGAAACACAAAATGGAGCTTTAAGCACGGGGAACAAAACATTGAAGCATCTATACTTCATCAAGACTGGCTGAATAAATATCAACAAGGTCAAGAAATTATTATCAATCCTCAAGATGCCTTAGTATGCAGAGTTAGAACAACTGTCAAGCATGATGAAAACAATGATGTGATTTCAAAGACTTATGAAATCTTAGAAGTCAAGGAGATTAGAAGAGCACCAAACAGTACGCAAACAAAAATAAGCTTTTAGAACTATTGTGTCGTGCGGTTGCAAAGGTTGGCTTATTTGCTTGCTTTGGTGTCGCGTGGGTTTGCGGGGCAAGCAAATGTGCCAATGCGCGTCTGGGTCTGTCCCGCGCTTGCAGCCAACGATTTGTGCTTATGCCAGTAGCGGGATTTTGAAACTGCGCCCTGTCCCACAAGCAAAACGAAGTTATGAAAACAAAACGTAAAGTCAATACGTCACCCCGCTATTGCATAAGCACAGTGTTAGCACCAGCCAACTATTTTTTTGTCACTGTAACCAATTTGTCAATAGTCTCAAGCAGCACGGGATAAATAAATTGTCCCGCTGATTTTTGTCTGATGATTTTGTTTATCTCGTCACTGTATTTGTCAGCGGATTGCTTGTCAATGGATATTTCTCCCAACACACCTTTAAATTTAAACTCGTTTAACTTTCGGTCAGGCCATTTTCCCGCAGAAATTAGTTTTTTCGCAACTAAACCTGTCGAGCCGTCATTAAATCTATGTTGTCCTAATTCGACAATGTCACTAGGGTAGAATTCGTGAACATAAAGAAAGTCAACATATTCAGTAAATTCTTTATCGTCAAGAATTTCATACTGATTGTCCGAAAGCTTTGTTGCATTAACAGGAACAAAAGAGGTCGAGCCGTCAAGTAATTGAATATATATTTTCTCTTCGGTCATTGTCGTTCTCATGGTTGGTGCTAACGTTTGTGTTTGCGCAGTGGTGGGCTTTCGAAGCCGCCACTGTCCGCGTGGGCAAACGTTGAACGAAGATAACACTTATAGCTTACACGTCACCCCACCATTGCGCAAACATTTTGTTAGCGGCTGGTTTTCTAAAACTTAATTTCTCGAGCTTCTTCATACTCTACTCCTGTCACTTTGTTTTTATCAAAAGCGTCTTTAATCGTAGATGAAACAATTTTTGGCTTTGAAAATGGTAAAAAAGTAAAAATGTCTAAGTCCTTGTCGAATTTTTCTGTTACGAATATTTCATCCACCTTAACTCCGAACTTTGCTTGTATATCTTTTGATTTCAGTTCTTTGTAGTGTTCATAGGAATTGAGTTCTATTACTTCTTTTCTGAATGTCCATTCTGTTTCACAAAAAATTGATTTGTCATAGTCAAGATACAAGGTGAGTTCTGGCTGACAAAGGTGTAACCAATAGTAATTTAATGTCTCTCTTGTCTTTGGTAATATGATGCTTGCCTCATAAAACTTATGTCTCATCAGTTTAAATTGGCTTAATATTTCTCTAACCTTATTATTTACTAGAAGCCCGCTTGCGCTTATTGATGCTTGGGACAGAACATCCGTCAACTTAGCTGTTTTCACCAACTCAAAATGCAGTTTTGGTGTAAAGCCAGGAAATTCCCATGGCGACATTGAATGGGCATATTCTTGTGTCAGACAATGAAGTTGTGGATATGCTCTTCCTGTTTCTTTGCCTGTCGAGTCTGATATGTTGTAATATTTCATGTTTATCAGTCTGTCCGTTGTCTAACCGATTGTGGTTGAGTGTCCGCTAAACTTGCCGCTAACGCTAAAGTTTGCGTCAGGGCGGGAAGTTGACACCTGCGTCATCTCCCACGTGATAAATAAACCAAATAACCACGAAACTTACAAGCCACACGTCAGCCCCGCCTGGCGCAAACTTAATGTTATGGGCTGCTGTCCTACGTCATGTTCCACGAAGTTCGTCCCGATGTTGTCCTGCGTCAAACGCTCAACAACGTGCTGTCTTCCCCTGTCAACGGAGTGCACACTTAAACGTCAAACGAAAAACTGTCAACGAGCTAAAGTCCCACGAGAACAAAACAAGTTGCCCATAACGTTTGTGTTTCTTCAGTGGTGCGCTTCCGAAGCCGCGCCCTGTCCCCGACACCAAACGTTGAACGAAGATATAAACTTTGGATTACACCTCACCGCACCATTGAAGAAACATTTTGTTGGTAGCAGTGCATTTTGTCAGCCGAGTCTTTTTAATATACTCATTCCTTCGTCCCAATTTGTGTGTCCAGAAGCCACGTTAATATGTCCAGCGTTGCCGATATTGATAAATTCGCTTCCCCAATTGTCTGCAAAAAACTTAGCTCTGTCTAACGAAACCCAAATGTCGTCTGCACTAGCAACAACAACAGTCTTAAAATCTATTTTGTCAATTGGTATTGGAGTAAAGCCAGTCGAAGGAAAAGTGTACTGTGGGGCTTCAAGGTCGCTTGGCGCAACAAGTAATGCACCTTTAATTTTTCGTTTAAATTTTGTCGCCCAATGAGCAATGGAGGAGCAACCTAAACTGTGTCCGATAAGCACAACAGTTGAAAAGTCAAACTCTAGAACTTTCTTGTCAATTGTTTCAATCCATTCTTTACAAGTTGGTGCGTCCCACTCTTGTTGTTCAATTCTAAAAAAGTTGTCACCTGAATTCTGAAAGTATGTCTGCCAATGTTCAGGTCCCGAATTGCCAAGTCCTGGAACAAGTAAATAGTTAGTCATTTGATCTAACATCATTTGCTACATTTAATTTTAGCGGGTTGTCGTGTCGCATTGCTACCAACGGCCAAGTTTGTGACGGCTGCGGTCTTCGGAGCGCTTCCCTGTCGCACGTGGCAGAGCTAAATTAAGTAAAACAAACCGAATAACCGCACCGCACCCGCAGCTGGCATAAACTTTTTGTTATGCGAACAGCCCCAGAAACTGTTCAGAGACCGAAAAACCGTCCAACGTGGCGGGTGCGCCTGCGTCCCTGTCCCGGAGCGGTGAAGCGTGGCGCGGTGAAGAAATTGCCGACCGCGTCACCGTCCCCACGCAATGGTGAACCAATTTGAAAAGCTGCAAAAGAAATAAGCAAAGGCGCGGGATGAATTTCATTTTGCGGTTTCAAAATCCTGCTCGCGGGGCTTGCGCATAACGTTTGTGTTTCTTCAGTGGTGCGCTTCCGAAGCCGCGTCCTGTCCCCGACACAAAACGTTGGATGAAGATATAAACTTTGGGGTACACGTCACCGCACCATTGAAGAAACATTTTGTTGGCGGCTGGTTTTATAATACTCCAATCTCAATTAGAATATCAGCAATTTCATTTGCCTTTCTATAAGCCTCCCCTGAACCTAAGTTTGAAAGTACAATTATTGCAATTCCCTTGTCTGGGAATCGTAATAGTTGAGAGCTAATTCCAAAATCTCCTCCGTCCCACGAAACAGAAGTCCGCCCTTTAAATTTGTCAAAATATAAACCAAAGGCTTGATTGTCTCTGTCATGACTAAATTTTATTGTCTTATGCATGAGATCATAAAATTCTTGTCCTCCAAATTTCTTTGTCACAAAAGTTCTCACTCCATTTAAGTAAGTCGTCAATGGTTGTAACCACTCCGCTGCCTCCATAATGTGGTGATGTTCGTAAATGTTGTATCCAATTTCCTTCGTCTTTAACATTTATGCCCATTGAACGATATGCTTGAACATATTCTTGTGTTCTTTTATTATATGGCGTTATCCTATTTTTAATAACCTCTGTAATGTCATCATTAATAAGAGTATTATTCATTCCTAATGGCTCGAAAAGTCGTTTTCGTGAGAAGTCTCTGAAGGATTGTCCACTTACTTTCTCAACCACTTTCGTTAGCAGCATAAAGTTTACGTTGCAATAGTCCCACTTGACACCTGGTTTGAATGCAAGGGTGTCTCTCGATAATGACACGCTTATACAATAGTCTATGTCGAAGTAGTTGAATGTAATCCATGAATGACCGTCTGGACGAGGTAATCTTGGATAATCTACGATTCCACTCGTGTTATAAATGAGATGTTTTATTCTAATTGTGTCAGCATACTTAGCCAGTTCTGGTACATAGTCCTCTACAGGAGTCTCCAAATTCAATTTGCCGTCCATTATTAGCAAAGCAATACAGGCAGAAGTAAATTGTTTGGAGACAGAAGCTATGTCAAAGGAGGAGTTGGTTGAAATGGGTATCGAGTAGTCGAGATTTGCCGAGCCATATCCTTTTGAGTATAAAGTCTCAGCTCCTTTAGATATTCCTATTGCATAACCCGGAGAATCCTTTTTATCGAAGTCCTTAAATAGATTGTCAATCTTTTTTAAATCCTTCTTTGAGGGTTTTGTTAAATCTTGTCCGTTACAAGTCGAACAAATCAATACTGCTATCAGTCCTAGTAATAATCTCATATCTGTCAAATAAAACTTGCCGCCAACGGCTAAGTTTGTGACGGCTGCGGTTTTCGGAGCGCGTCCCTGTCGCACGTGGCAGAGCTAAATTAAGGAAAACAAACCGAATAACCGCACCGCACCCGCAGCTGGCATAAACTTTTTGTTATGCGAACAGCCCCAGAAACTGTTCAGGGACCGAAAAACCGTCCAACGTGGCGGGTGCGCCTACGTCACTGTCCCGGAGCGGTGAAGCGTGGCGCGGTGAAGAAATTGTCGACCGCGGCACCGTCCCCACGCAATGCTGAACCAATTTGAAAAGCTGCAAAACCAATAAGCAAAGGCGCGGGATGAATTTTGCTTTGCGGTCTCAAAATCCTGCGCGTTCGCGGGGCTTGCGCATAACGGCTAAGTTTATGACGGCTGCGGTCTTCGGAGCGCGTCCCTGTCGCACGTGGCCGAGCTAAATTAAGAAAAACAAACCGAATAACCGCACCGCACCCGCAGCTGGCATAAACTTTTTGTTATGCGAACAGCCCCAGAAACTGTTCAGGGGCCGAAAAACCGTCCAACGTGGCGGGTGCGCCTACGTCCCTGTCCAGCAGCGGTGAAGCGTGGCGTGGTGAAGAAATTGCCGACCGCATCACCGTCCCCACGCAATGGTGAACCAATTTGAAAAGCTGCAAAACAAGTAAGCAAAGGCGCGGGATGAATTTTATCTTGCAGATTCAAAATCCTGCGCGTTCGCGGGGCTTGCGCATAACCGGCCAAGTTTGTGACGGCTGCGGATTTCGGAGCGCGTCCCTGTCGCACATGGCAGAGCTAAATTAAGAAAAACAAACCGAATAACCGCACCGACCCCGCAGCTGGCATAAACTTTTTGTTATGCGAACAGCCCCAGAAACTGTTCAGGGACCGAAAAACCGTCCAACGTGGCGGGTGCGCCTGCGTCCCTGTCCCGGAGCGGTGAGGCGTGGCGTGGCGCGGTGAAGAAATTGTCGACCGCGTCACCGTCCCCACGCAATGCTGAACCAATTTGAAAAGCTGCAAAACCAATAAGCAAAGGCGCGGGATGAATTTCATTTTGCGGTTTCAAAATCCTGCGCGTTCGCGGGGCTTGCGCATAACGGCCAAGTTTATGACGGCTGCGGTCTTCAGAGCGCGTCCCTGTCGCACGTGGCAGAGCTAAATTAAGAAAAACAAACCGAATAACCGCACCGCACCCGCAGCTGGCATAAACTTTTTGTTATGCGAACAGCCCCAGAAACTGTTCAGGGGCCGAAAAACCGTCCAACGTGGCGGGTGCGCCTACGTCCCTGTCCCGGAGCGGTAAAGCGTGGCGTGGTGAAGAAATTGCCGACCGCGTCACCGTCTCCACGCAATGGTGAACCAATTTGAAAAGCTGCAAAAGAAATAAGCAAAGGCGCGGGATGAATTTCATTTTGCGGTTTCAAGATCCTGCGCGTTCGCGGGGCTTGCGCATAACGGCTAAGTTTGTGACGGCTGCGGTCTTCGGAGCGCGTCCCTGTCGCACGTGGCAGAGCTAAATTAAGAAAAACAAACCGAATAACCGCACCGCACCCGCAGCTGGCATAAACTTTTTGTTATGCGAACAGCCCCAGAAACTGTTCAGGGGGCGAAAAGCCGTCCAACGTGGCGGGTGCGCCTCCGTCCCTGTCCCGGAGCGGTGAAGCGTGGCGCGGTGAAGAAATTGTTGACCGCGTCACCGTCCCCACGCAATGGTGAACCAATTTGAAAAGCTGCAAAACAAATAAGCAAAGGCGCGGGATGAATTTTGTTTTGCGGTTTCAAAATCCTGCGCGTTCGCGGGGCTTGCGCATAACGTAAATATTTGCGATCGGGCGGGAATTTGGAACTGCGTCCTGTCCACGACACCAAACGGAATAAAGATAACAAAACTTTGGACTACACGTCAACCCCGCCTGGCGCAAATATATTGTTGGCAGCTGGCGTTCTTGTCCACACCTCATTTGTGGTCTGATATCCAACCGCTGTCGTTTGCTTTAGTTGTGTAATTCCACAACAACTCCTTATCAATTGGTCCCTCATAAAGTAACTGTCCCCTTATGTCTGTCCAATTGTGGTTATAATGTGTTAAAACTTTTTTTACATTTTCAATAAATTCTCTGTCCACTGTGCCTTTTTTCTCAGTCAGTCCATCGTCACCCATGAAAATAGGAAAGTACTCGAACCAATTGTCTGATAGTCCCGCTTGTTTTAACCAAAGAGCCCTAAAAAACTCTGCCTTTTCGATTACATAAGTTTTGTCGTCCGATTGCTTAATTAAGTTTTTAGAAGTCCCATATGAAATTACACTGTCATTTTTGAGATGAACTGTTAGTGTGTATTCTGGTAAATACTTAGTCAGTCCTTTTAATCTTGATTTATTTATGTTGTCAATAAGGTCATCAATTTGAGCATTTGTCAAACGTAACGAGATTGTGTCCCCTTGCTTTCTTATTTCTATGTATTCGACTTTATTTTTGTCAAGTCCCGGTTTGTCGTTACAAGAGTTCAACAAAATTGTCAATGAGAAAAAAATAAGTGCAATATGTTCTTTAATCTGTCTCAAGTCGTCTTGATTTTGTTAGTTGAAACTTTTTTGAACGCTTGCTGCCAACGGCCAAGTTTGTGACGGCTGCGGTCTTCAGAGCGCGTCCCTGTCGCACGTGGCAGAGCTAAATTAAGAAAAACAAACCGAATAACCGCACCGCACCCGCAGCTGGCATAAACTTTTTGTTATGCGAACAGCCCCAGAAACTGTTCAGGGGCCGAAAAACCGTCCAACGTGGCGGGTGCGCCTACGTCCCTGTCCCGGAGCGGTGAAGCGTGGCGCAGTGAAGAAATTGTCGACCGCGTCACCGTCCCCACGCAATGGTGAACCAATTTGAAAAGCTACAAAACCAATAAGCAAAGGCGCGGGATGAATTTTGTTTTGCGGTCTCAAGATCCTGCGCGTTCGCGGGGCTTGCGCATAACGTTCCGTGTTTGCGGGCGGGCGGGGAGTTAACACCTGCGCCTTCTCCCACGTGATAAAATAACTGAAGAGAACGGCACTTTCAAAACGCACTGCCACCCCGCCTGACGCAAACACACTGTTGGCAGCTGTGGTGCTTTCGTTCGTCAATTTGTCCACCGTTATTTTTCTTATTCAGAATTCAATTTATCATCGAGTCGGCTGGTCACTTACATTTAAATCAAGATGTCAATTAGTCCAAATATTCCAGCGCTCAAAATTATTGTCCATGAAACCCAGTCTTTAAATTCGTTTTTCTTATGTTTTAGGAAAAGTAAATGGAGTCCAACGTGAATGATAAAAAATATGTCAAGTCCATATTTTAGTTGTGAATTATCACTTTGTCCCATGAGTCCCCAAAACAGAAAGTAGAATAACGGAACATGAGCTATCATAAATATCTTAAATCCCCAATTGTCGTCAAGCAATGAAAGTCCTGGAAATATTCTCCACTCTTTACATCTAACTGCGTCCATTTCGTGAATTATAATTACTGATAGTCCTAAGTAAAAAAAAATATCACTATTCATTCAAAGTCCGTTACGGTTACTTATTTGTTTTAGTCGTCACTTTCCACGGAGGCGCACCGTTGCTGCCAACGTTAGTATTTGCGTTCGAGCGGGGCTTTCGAAGCCGCGTCCTGTCCCCGACACCGAACGGAATAAAGATACGAAAACGTTGGATTACACGTCAACCCCGCTTGACGCAAATACATTGTTGGCAGCTGGCGCGATTAGAGTCCACCGTTGTTCAAGTCTTTGTTCCAATACTTTATCGTCCAATTGAAGTCTGCCTTAAAATAGTTACGATTTTCTTTGTCAACGAGTATCATATTTTGTCCAGCAAGTCGAAGCTCTTTATTTCTTTTTGTTTTAATAACTATAATATACTTCTCATTTACGTCAACAAGTCCATCGTTCCAGGTTCTTTTGATGTCGTCTAAAAAGTCAAGAATTTTTTCACTCGATAATTTGATTTCACTAACGTGTCGCGCTGCATTTCCCCTGTCGTCCCTAACAATAACCAAAGTAATGGATTTTATATTTTTTTTATTCAGTCCGTCAACATTTTTGATGTCTTGACTTTTTAACATTGTCGATGTCGAAATTGTCAGGAAAGTCAGGAATATTTTTAGTCTAATCATCATACGTGAACTTTAGCTCTTGCTGCCAACGTGAGTATTTGCGTTCGAGCGGGGCTTTCGAAGCCGCGTCCTGTCCCCGACACCGAACGCATTAAAGATACGAAAACGTTGGATTACGCGTCAACCCCGCTTGACGCAAATACAGTGTTGGCGGTTCGTGCCTTTAGTCGTTACCAGGTTTTGCTCCTGGAAGTCTGCTCTTAATCCATTTAATCTGTCCGTTATGATTTGATTCATGTTCACAAACATGAAACCACTTACAGTAGTTGTTTGTCGGCATACTTTGAAAACCTGAAGGGTCGACTTTCGATAACCAATTGTCGTCCCTCTTTTTAAACTCATTTATTGTCGTTGAACGAGTCTCGTTTAAAATGTTGAGATAATAGTCCAAACTATATCCCTTTATATATTTCCGTCCTTTGTCACCAAGACGCATTGCTGCATCCCAATTAATTTTTCCGTCACCTTTAAAGTCTATGTCCCACTCGAAAGTCTTTATTTGATATTGTCTTTCAGTTGCTGCCAAATGGAGTAACATTGCCCCAATTGAATTTGATGTCGAGTCATGTAAGTAGTCCAACTCTTCTTTCTTCATATTCTCTACACCTAGAACAACTACATTTCTCATCCATGTCATCATTGATAAAAGAGTCCCAACTTGAGGTGTGAATCCGTCTTTTGGTCCAATGATATGTATTCCGTCAGCCAAAGTGTTATTCCTTGAAAGTCCCACGTTTGGAAATAAACTTAGTCCGGCAATTCCTGTTGCAACAGAAGCTGTCGTTTTTATAAAATTTCTCCTGTTAACTTTTTTGTCCATTGTTTATTCTTTTGTAGAAACTCAATTGTCAGGTTTAACTCGTCCCAAGGCATGACCGCCAACGGTTTGGCTTGCAGAAGGCGGGCAATTGAAAACCTGCGCCTTCTCCCACGAGATAAAATAAATGAAACGCACTGAACTTTCCTAACGCACAGTCCGCCCGCTTTTCTGCAAGCCTGTGTTATGGCCAGTTTGCAACCGAGCTTAGGGTTTTAGTGTCGACCGTGCAAAAGAAAAAATGTCAACCAAGAAGTCTCGCGAGCAAGTCGTCCAGCGCAAGAGTTTTGGTAGTCCGCCAGAAAGTGTTGTTAAGACTTGTCGTGCGCGAACAGGTCGCCCGATTGCAAATGCTTCCGAGGTGGTTCGTCAACGAGCAAAAGTGTTACCAAGGAAAAAGTTTAAAAAGGCGTCTTTGATCATTTAAATTTTCCGTCAGTCGTTTGAAGCAAAGTTCTCGGAATGTCGTTGAATTGTTAGCGAGCAGAAGTCAGTCGGCTACTAATTTGTCGTCACCGAAATTATGGAGTAGCACTCGTCCCGCAAATTGGCCATAACGTTAATATTTGCGATCGGGCGGGATTTTGAAACTGCGTCCTGTCCCCGACACGAAGCGCAATAAAGATAACAAAACTTTGAACCACACGTCAACCCCGCCTGGCGCAAATATATTGTTATAAGCCGTTTTTAATTAATTGTTTGATGTATAATTTTTTTGTCGGCTTTGATTGAGAAAGCTCATGTTCAATTTGCATGTCCATGTCCTGCGCGAAGTCCCAACCAGTCGTGATTGACGGACGAAAAAGATAACCTCTCCCGTCAGGATTACCGTTGTCATATTCAAATTGAGTATCTAAATTACCTATCAGTTCATTTAAATTTGGGTAGAGTGTGTAATAAAAGTCAGGCATGTGCCAGTAAACTTGCGTCTCCTCAAACCAAAAACGTCCAAATGATTTCACAAGTACCTCCGCATTTCTAAAATCGTCAAGGACTGGTTTTTCTCTTTGATTAAGTCTAGTTGTTGCAATTAGATTGCAACAACTTTGAGCATCTGTTTCCGCTTCAATTACAACAGCACCTCCATAATTTCCGTTTTTCAACTTGAAAGTCAAGCAGTCACCCGCCATAAATATTGCAGTTTTAACTTTTGTCTTTACACGGGTCTTTGGCCTTGGCCTGTCGGACTTTAGTTTTTGTAGGAATTTATCAAGGGCAATTTTTCTTTTTTGTAGGTCTTTCTCAGTTACACCATTTGTCTTCCATAAAATTAAATCAGCACCTGATTCGATAATATTTTCAACAGTCAAAAGCACATTGTTATCAAGTGATTTTGTTTCCCATTGAGCTAAAGCAAGTGCAAACCAAAAATCATTTTTCTCTTCCTCAATGTTTAAAAGCTCAGCATAGTCAGACATTATTTCTTTCGAGATATCATCAGGCTTGCTGCCTTTGTTATACTTGTCAAAAAACTCGTGATAGACGTCTGCAAACGAATCACTGTCTCGAATTGCTGTTCCCCAACTTCCCATGTTCGGTCTGGTCAAAATGGCTTATAACGTGAGTATTTGCGTTCGAGCGGGGCTTCCGAAGCCACGCCTTGTCCCCGACACCGAACGCATTAAAGATACGAAAACCTTGGATTACGCGTCAACCCCGCTTGACGCAAATACATTGTTAGCGGCCGTTTTCTACTCTTTCTTTTTCTTAGTCCAATGCTTAAGAATCTCAGCAGTTGTCAAGACACTTTTGAAGCCTTTACTTTTTAATCCATTTCTTAGTTCTAAGTCACCAGTCCAAAGTTTTGCTTTCAAATGCTTTGTTAATGCTATGAAGTCTGTGTCATCAACGTCAATTCCCTCTGTGATTTTTTCAGAGTCCTCCCATGTTTTTTGAGGAATTATTTCCTCATTAATGAAACTGATTTTTGTTAACAGTGAGTCGAACGACTCTTCAAGTTGCTGGTCTGTAAGTTTTGAAATCTTTTTTATCTTTTCCCAATGATTTCTAATTTCAGTCCTTAGATAATGAGGGCTATAAAACTCAAATATTCCGTCCGAATTGAAGATTATTTGGCCAAATGTCGTATGTGTTTTTAGTAAAGCACTAAAAATTATGTTGGTGTCGATTATTATTTTCACTTAATAAATCGTCTGCGGTTTTTGCTCCACCAACCTTTTTTAATTTCCTTGGCCAATTTGTCAACATCGTCCTGCTTCGCTTGGGATTTATCTGTCGCCTCTTTATAGTTCAAGTAGTTAATAAGGTTTTGAAGCCCCTCGGTGTCGATGTAGGATGGAAGTCTGATAATCACCTCTTTTTTTGTCCGTTCAATTACCATTTTCTTAAAATTTATCCTCTAAAGTCGTTCTTTATTTTGTCAATCGCAAAATGGCCGCTAACGTGAGTATTTGCGTTCGAGCGGGGCTTCCGAAGCCGCGTGGTGTCCCCGACACCGAACGGAATAAAGATACGAAAATGTTGGATTACGCGTCAACCCCGCTTGACGCAAATACATTGTTAGCGGTCGTGCTTCAATCGGTCTTCTTTAATCCTTTGTCCCGTATCCATACCATCCTCGTTGTCCCGTCTGTCGAGTCAAACTGATTGTTCATGTAGGGGTATTTAATTATTTTATGCTTCGGATAAATCAAGGCACATAACCACAAATGTTTTAATGAGTCCGTTTGCTCTCCGATCACTATTGCTTTTGTCCCTTTGGTCAGTAAGCCGAGTCTGTTCCCTTCGATTTCGATAATATAGTCATAAGGTGTGTCCAATTCCAGCGGAGCATCTCTTGCTATCAAGGTGTCCGCGAATGTTTCAATTTCGTAAGATGTCCTTTGGTTTGGAAATTGAATGCCTCCAATTGTCTCATTTTTAAAAATTGTTTTAAAAATAGGCTGCTTGTCTTTATACGATATCTCAACTATAGTCTGCCTATCAACAGGAGGTGCTCCAGATGCAACATTCGACAGGAAGTACAGTTTGGTGACTTTCTTATTCTTGATTTGCAAGTCTACGATATAACCTTCAAAGGAGAAATCGTCACCACCATTTCCGAGAGAAACAATTGTATAATAAGTAACTGGTCCAGGTCCGCTATATATCAAGTCCAATCGTCCGTCATCATTTATATCTATTGCATGAGTGTCGGACAAATATGTATCTCCATGCATGGACGTCAACCAAGGTCTCTCTTCTCCAAATTTTAATTTTTCTTTGTTGTCTATCGGTGCTTCAACCTTTGTCCTGTCAAACGACTCTTTGTTGAAAGGAAAAAAGTTGTCCGCTGTTAATTCCTTTGAATCTTCACTTGTTGTCTTGGAACAGCTAGCAATCAAAATGATGATGTATATCCAATGTCTCATAGTCTTAATCTGTCCTGAAGCATGACCGCTAACGTGAGTATTTGCGTTCGAGCGGGGCTTCCGAAGCCACGTCCTGTCCCCGACACCAAACGCACTAAAGATACGAAAACGTTGAATTACGCGTCAACCCCGCTTGACGCAAATACATTGTTGTGAGTAGTGGCGGCTAACTCGCTTTTTTTATTGTCAACCATGCTACGTGATTAAAGTCGTCAGTTAAATACTTGTCCCTTGCTAAACTAACTCTCGGGATTAATAAATGAACGTCAATCTCTTTTGTCGACCCGATATATTGTCCAACGTGTCGATGTCGAATAACAATTTCGTTAAAGTCGTCATTTTCAAAATTGATTGGTTTGTCAAGTTTAACCACAAAATTGCCGTTAGTCTTTTCAATTCTAATTTTCTCTTTTATTACTCCTGTCCGCGGTAGTTCCTTTGCAATCGAGTCGTTTTGGTCAGCGTATGTAAGAATTACTTTCTGTCCAATGGCTCGTCTGTTTTGAATTGTACCTTTTAGTCGTAGATATATTATCCATACTGTCAAAAGGGTCGATATGATTATTACTGTCGTCATTTAATTTGTCGGACCGCCATTACTCACAACGGCCAAGTTTGTGACGGCTGCGGTTTTCGGAGCGCGTCCCTGTCGCACGTGGCAGAGCTAAATTAAGAAAAACAAACCGAATAACCGCACCGACCCGCAGCTGGCATAAACTTTTTGTTATGCGAACAGCCCCAGAAACTTTTTAGGGGCCGAAAAACCGTCCAACGTGCCGGGTGCGCCTGCGTCCCTGTCCCGGAGCGGTGAAGCGTGGCGTGGTGAAGAAATTGTCGACCGCGTCACCGTCCCCACGCAATGGTGAACCAATTTGAAAAGCTGCAAAACAAGTAAGCAAAGGCGCGGGATGAATTTTGTTTTGCAGATTCAAAATCCTGCGCGTTCGCGGGGCTTGCGCATAACGGCTACGTGTGGGCGCAGGTTGATAAAAACATTCACATCCCTCCCACGAAATAAATTAACTAAAGAAATTCAAACTTTCCAACAGCAAACCCCACAACTTGCGCCCACACAATGTTAGGGGCGGTTTCTCGTCTTCCCACGTGCGGGAGGAGCGCACTAGACCGTGGCTTCGTCAGGATGAACGGAGGACGCCAGAAGTCGTGATCGTTGATGAGTTTTTTTTCCTGCGAGGCCTGCGGGCCGCGCGGTCGGCCGTGCGGTGGGTTGCCACCTGCACATTTTCAAGAACGATCTTAATTCCCAAATCGCCCCTAACGTGAGTATTTGCGTTCGAGCGGGGCTTCCGAAGCCACGTGCTGTCCCCGACAGCGAACGCACTAAAGATACGAAAACGTTGGATTACGCGTCAACCCCGCTTGACGCAAATACATTGTTGTAGGTCGTGCTCGTCCACTGTTACTTTTTGGTTTATCCTGAAGTTCGGAAAAAAGTCCACCGTGATAAAACTGTCTGTGTAGAAGATCTGAGGAGTCTCGATTTGTCACTGTGTACCGAAATGAAATTGTCGACTGCGCCTTGTCTTCATGCACTTTGTGTTCAGTTGCGCTCGTCCTCGTACCCCAATGGAAACCAAACACCTCTCAATGTCGGGTCCTTCATGTTTGGGATGACGTGTCTTTGATCCAAAGTCCTTATGTCTATGTTTTCTTTTTTGTTTTTCAGTTCAGGGATTTCCTGTCCCTTGAAAACACTTTGTCTAAGAATAGAAATTGCGTCATTGTAGTCGTAAGCTGTTACTCCGCATCCTAAAGGTAGTCCCGGTGGAAGGTCTTTGATTTGAGTAGAGTCGAATTCAAACCAGTATCGTGTCACAATTATTTTCATTTTATTCGAAGTCCACTTTGTCCCAAGAGCATGACCTACAACGTGAGTATTTGCGTTCGAGCGGGGCTTCCGAAGCCGCGTCCTGTCCCCGACACCGAACGCACTAAAGATACGAAAACGTTGGATTACGCGTCAACCCCGCTTGACGCAAATACAGTGTTGCCAGCCGTATTTTTTACTCGAATCTGATATTGAAAACGGTCATGTTGTATTCAAACTTTGTCCCCTTAACCATTTGTCTGTCGCCTAATGTTGAGTTGTCACAGTTAACCAAATTAATGATTTCAATTGTTAATAAACAGCTTTCCTTTTTCTTTCTCTTGTCTGCAATTCGTCCGGTAACAAAACAATGCTTTTCGCTGTCCAAGGAGGTGTCTCTTTGACCTAAATACGCTAAACTAAAAGATTTACTTGTTGCCTGCGATTTTGAAAACGAAATTTTCACAGTGTCACCGGTGTTAAGGGACTTAAATTTCTTAATTCTCTCCTTAGTCCAGATTTCGTTTTTCTTTTTGTACTCATTGTATTCGTTTACTTGCCCTTCAAAGTCAATGTCTTTATTGTTAAGACGTCTATAAAATGATGTCAAGATGATAGATGAAATGTCTTCGGGATGTTTGATTCCTCGTGAACTGAATTGTCTGTAAAGTGAGTTTTCTCCTTTCCATAAGTCCCACCCATTTCGAATCCCTTGTCCAGCGGCAAAATGTGCGTCTGCAACTGCATCACTTTCTGTCTTATTTTTAAATTCTTCTTTCTCCTTGTCTGTCCATACGCAGTCCATATAGCTTAATGCGTCATTTAGATTCTTTGGAATGTATTCATTAGGATACTTACCACAGTTATTCTGTGAATATGCAGTCCCAATTGTCAGCAAGAATGTTAGTAAGTAGAGTAGTCTCATTGAAAATATGGCTGGCAACGGCTAAGTTTATGACGGCTGCGGTTTTCGGAGCGCGTCCCTGTCGCACGTGGCAGAGCGAAATTAAGAAAAACAAACCGAATAACCACACCGCACCCGCAGCTGGCATAAACTTTTTGTTATGCGAACAGCCCCAGAAACTGTTCAGTGGGCCGAAAAACCGTCCAACGTGGCGGGTGTGCATACGTCCCTGTCCCGGAGCGGTGAGGCGTGGCGCGGTGACGAAATTGTCGACCGCGTCACCGTCCCCACGCAATGGTGAAATAATTTTGAAAAGCTGCAACAGAAATAAGTAAAGGCGCGGGATGAATTTTGCTTTGCGGTTTCAAAATCCTGCGCGTTCGCGGGGCTTGCGCATAACGATTTGTGCTTATGTCAGTAGCGGGTTTTTGAAACTGCGCCCTGTCCCACAAGCAAAACGAAGTTATGAAAATAAAACTAAGATACAACACGTCACCCCGCTATTGCATAAGCACAGTGTTGGCAGTAGTGGCCTTCTATTAAATGTCGACCGAGAATTTTAGTCGTCCGCCAAGTCCTTCGCGAATAATTCTCATCAAGGTTGTTAGTCTAATGTCGCTGGCGTTGTTCTCAATTCTTGAAATATAGTTTTTCGTTGTCCCAACTTTAATAGCAAGTTCCTCTTGAGTCAAATGTTGTCTCTTACGTGCCTCTTGAATGAGGACTCCAATTTTGAATGTCTCGAAATCCTCTTCGTATTTTTCACGAGTCATTGAGCCTTTTTTTCCATACTTCTTGTCAAGATGGTCGTCCCATGACGTCAGATTTTTATCTTTTAGCTTTGTTGTCATAATATTCTTTTTTAAGTCGTTCTGCTCTAATAATTTCTTGTCTCGGAGTTTTATCTTTCTTTTTTTGAAACCCATTTAGCAAGATGATTAGTTGACCTTGGTCAAAGAAGCAGAAGATTCTATAAATGTCAGAACCTACTTTTACTCTCATCTCATAAATGCCGTCCGTCCCTTCAAGATGCTTAAAAAACCTTTCGGGAACCATTTGTAAAGTTCTCACGAGCCCAATTACATAGTCAATTTTGTCCTGAACCTCTTTTTTCTGGTCGTTATAGAAGTCCCAAAAATGATTTTGGTAAACATACGTGTCACGAAGAAATTTAGTCACGCGGCAAGTTACCTATTCGGGTAACAATCTCCAAATCTGTCTGAGTCGTTTTTCGGAGGGTCGGCCATTACTGCCAACGGCTACGTGTGGGCGCAGGTTGATAAAAACATTCACACCCCTCCCACGAAATAAATTAACTAAATAAATTCAAACTTTCCAACAGCAAACCCCACAACTTGCGCCCACACAATGTTAGGGGCGGTTTCTCGTCTTCCCACGTGCGGGAGGAGCGCACTAGACCGTGGCTTCGTCAGGATGAACGGAGGACGCCAGAAGTCGTGATCGTTGATGAGTTTTTTTTCCTGCGAGGCCTGCGGGCCGCGCGGTCGGCCGTGCGGTGGGTTGCCACCTGCACATTTTCAAGAACGATCTTAATTCCCAAATCGCCCCTAACGTTTGTGTTTCTTCAGTGGTGCGCTTCCGAAGCCGCGCCCTGTCCCCGACACAAAACGTTGAACGAAGATATAAACTTTGGATTACACCTCACCGCGCCATTGAAGAAACATTTTGTTAGCGCCAGGTGCCCAATTCTGTGAATGTCACCCGTTAATTTTTGAGACGTTGTAAATGTGTCGTGAAGCTGTTTTACTCATTGAACCAAATGTGTCGTTGAAACTCGGTCGCGGCAACCTGACCTAATGTTTCGTTTGGCTGTCGGAAAGGTGTCTAGTATTGGTGTGTGGGCTGCGGCACTCTTGGCAAAGCTTGGGTTTGCGCGGGGCATTGTGTGGGATTTGCCATGTGTGCCGCTAGGGTCGGCCTCGTTGTCGGGTTGGTCTGTTATCATTTTCGCGTTTTTCATATTGACCCACGTGAAAACCTTTGTCGGGTTACAAGAATTCTAGTAACGGGTGCAAGAATACTTGTCGCAGATGCTCCATTTCTTTTCACAGAAGCAAGAATACTAGTCACGGCAGCAAGAATACTGGTCGCTGTAGCCAGAATTCATTTTGTGGGTGTCTAATTTCTTTTTACGGATGACAGCTTTCTTTTTCTGGTTGCTCCATTTCTTTTCGCGGTAACTCTATTTCTAAAAAAGGGCGGGACAATTCTAAACTGTCCCGCCTGTTTATTGAATTTGGTCGTTTGTTTTCTATTCACCGTTTCCTCTCGTGAACTTGAGTCCGCTCACTTGTTTGTACTGGGGACTGGTTGCGCCAAAGAGTGATTTTACATATTGCTTTGCATCTTGCGCCACGTCCACAAGTCCTGTGTCTGCGCCATACAAAGCATTGTCCCTGTCGATGCGTGCGTTGCTCAACACTGTAGTGGTGTTGATGACGTCCGTATTCTTTGTTTTCAGGTCGGCTAGTATAGTGTTCAACTTTGTCACTTGCAGTTCGATTTCGTTCGGTGAATAGTTCGCCTCTGCCGTCAAGGTTGCGATAAGTTGTGCAAAGTGGTCTATCATTTTATCAAAACTTTGTTGGGATGTGGAAGCGGTCTTTACGGGAGTTGCTCCCGCTGCCAACGCTTTTGCATCGGGTTGGGCTACTGCCTTTGCGCGCTTCCCCTGTATTTTCATGTTTGTCGATTTTGCATCGTCCAGCGTTTGTGTCTCCGCATCGGTCGCAGCCAAGGCGTTCATGATTTTTGTGGCCAATGGTTTGAGTGGCTTGAAGGCAAGCTCGCGTGCGTTGGTGGCATTGTCGTTTGCGGTCTTTGCTACTTTTACTGTTTGGAGAGTTGCGCTTGCTGCGGTGAGTTGTGTTGCTAACGCTGGCAGTTTGAGTGCAGCTTTGGTTGGGTTGTAGGTTGCTCCATAGCCTGTGAGAAAACTGATGAGGTCTTCAAAGGTTGCAACGTTCTTTGCATGACCTATTTCAATAGTTGAAGCCATAATGTAGAAGGGTTAAGTTTTGTTTACCTTCTGAGTATATTAACGTTGGCTGCATTATGGTGATATAGTTTCGCATGACTTTTTATTATCATTTTGAGGGTATATTTAAAAACTTGGTGATGGGATAGTCCGTTTCAGTCAGTTGATAATATTTGCTCAAAACGGCATTGCCAAAGCACTTGTTCTTATGCCTTTTTTTTCATGCGATTTTTCCATTAAATATCTTATCTTTCCTTTAGCTAATATTTGATAGGATGGAGACTAAGATTGAACTGCGCAGCGAAGAAGTACAAGACATCATCACCCAAATGCCGAGTTGGCTGTTGCGGTGGGGCATTACGCTTATATTTGTTTTGTTTATGGGGCTGCTGGCCGTGAGTTGGTTCATCAAATACCCTGATGCGATCAAAGCCACCGTTGTAGTGACCACCAACCCTGCGCCCATCAATTTGTTGAGCCGCACTTCAGGCAAGATTCTGTTATTAAAAAATCAAAATGAACCCGTGGCAAAAGATGAAGTGGTGGCGGTATTGCAGAGCAATGCCAATTATAAAGATGTGTTGTGGCTAGAGAAAATAATTGCAGAACAAAATTCCTCCACTGATTTTTACTGTGGCCTTTCCAAGAGTTTAGTGGTAGGTGAGCTACAACCTTTTTTGAACAATGCCATCCGCGCATTACAAGAGCTCACGGGTTTTCAGCAGAATGAACTGCACCAAAAACAAATAGCACACTTGCAAAAGCTGATTGTTTCATACAAGCGACTCAACCAAAATCTGCAAGGCCAACTAGGCTTGATGCAGCAAGAAACTTCCCTTAGTTACCAACAATTTAAAACGGACTCATTATTACTAACACAAAAAGTAATTGCTCCACTCGATTTCAATAAAACAAAAGGCAGTTATTTGGTGCAATTGCGTTCGCTCAAAAACACCGAGGCATCTATCATCTCTAACCAATTGCAGATTGGTGCACTTGAGAAACAGATAACTGAACTGGAAGTGGACAAAAATACTAAAGAAGCACAATTACAAACTGCTGCAAACAATAGCCTAAACGAACTCACCTCTCAGATTAGAAAGTGGAAGGAAAATTATTTGTTTGTAGCCCCTACTGCTGGCTCATTGGCCTACTTGGACTTTATTGAAAACGAACAGTTTATAGAAAGCTCAAAAACTTTATTTGCCATACTGCCCAACTCAAAGCAATTGGTTGCCAGAGCTGAACTGCCCATTGCTGGTGCGGGCAAAGTAAAAGTGGGACAGAATGTAAACATTAGGCTTAGTAACTATCCTTACGAACGGTTTGGTATGCTGCGCGGAAAAATTGAAAGCATCTCGAATGTGCCAGAAAAAGAAAAATACACAGTTTTGATAAGCCTGCCCGAAGGCATGACCAGTACGCACAACAGGTCTCTAGTTTTTAGGCCACAGTTGCAAGGGGAGACCGAAATTATTACAGAAGATTTGAGAGTTTTGGAGCGCGTGTTTTATCAAGTTAGGAAATTGCTGAAGACGAACTGAGCATTAGTTCTCTCTTAGCTGATCAACGGCTTTAAGCGAATAAAGCCGTAGCCCACCAATTAAAATAATAATACTTGCAAAAATTAGGATGCTCCCTGATACAAAAAAGAAATAAGAAAAAGGAAAATCTATTCTATACGGGTAATTAAATAGCCATGCGTTAGTTGTAAAATAGCAAATGGGCATAGCAATAATCAGACCTATGAAAATTTTAATTGCAAACATGATATACATCCCAAAAATCAGTTCCCGTTCTGACGCTCCAAGTATTTTCTTTATTGAAAATACTTTATTATTTGAACGAATATAATAACTTGTGGATAAGGATAATCCTACTAGTGATAGAACCACAGAACAAAACATAAATATTATCGAAACCTTTTCAATAATTACTTCTTCTTGAATTATGGAATTAAAAGAATCATCCAAAAGTTCAAATTCAAAAGGTGACTCCACCTTTAATTCCCTCCATACTTCTCTAAGATTTTTGATAGAGCTTTTAATGTTGTCATTCGTTTCTATATAAATATATTTGCTAAAATCATCTTTGAGGCCCAAAACAAGTGGCGGTATTTTGTTATTAAAGGATTCAAAGTGAAAGTCTTTAACAACACCTATTATTGTTGTCGCATTCTCTCGATTAACAATAGGAAACCGTACCTTTTGAATAGTTGAATCACTGAGAGCTCTCCATGCTGTTTCATTAATGATAATTCCATTTTTGTCAGCAGGAATATCTCTTGAGAAATTCCGACCAGAAATAAGTTTCATTTTTAAGCTTGGTAAAAAATTGTAATCAACTCTGTTCCACATTACCTTGATTGCTTCGTTATTTTCTTTTTCTATAACGGAAGCATTTAATTCTCCTATTAATTTATATTGTGAACCAGAAACGCTAGCAAACTGACTGTTTATGCTTAGCTCATTCTTTAAATTTATCCAGTTAGCTTGAGAAATATTTGAATTATACCGTAAACAAATAATATTAGATTTTTTATAACCCAAATCAATATTGCTTAAATAATTTAGTTGTTTATGACTGACCAAAAACCAAGTGATAAATCCAAAGGAAATTCCGAATTGTAAAATTAATATAAATGTTTTTGCACTAAAAATATTTCCTCTAATCTGGGATGTTCTTTTTACATCCTTAATCAATGTAGAGATTCTAATAATTGGAATCGAATAGATAAGTGTAGCCACTAGTGCTACTAGTAGAAAGATGGCGTTAAAGACTAGAAGTGTACCGAGATTATTTAGAATACTAAGGTGTAGGGAAGTAAGATTACCTATAATTGGCACTAACAATAACTCGGCAACTATAATTGAAAGTATAAATGCGCCTTCAAAGTAAATAACTGTTTCAATTAATTGCTGGACTAGTAAAGATAGATTTGTTGCTCCATATACTTTAAGAATGGCATAGCTGCCTTTTCTATTCAATGTCTTATTAGACATGGTGCTCATAAAGTTAAATACTGTGATCAACGATAAAAGAATAGATACCAAACCAAGAACTTTGTAATGAATTAGATTAATACTTTTTGAAAAGTCAAATAGTAAACCAGAATTAATATGGATGTCATCAAGCTTTTGAGCGGTGTCTTCTGTAATGATGTCAGAAGGAGGACTGATCTCTTTATTGAGAATTGCTAATTTCTGGTTAAGAAATGTTTCAGTTACTCCCATTGATTTCACTAAAATAAATGTGTGCGTAGGCAGAATACCATTGTCGATCATTTGCTGCCAATAAGAAAAAGTAGAGCCTGATATTAAAAAATCAAATCTAAGACTTGAATTAGTGGGGATGTCATTAAATAATCCTGTAATAATTAGTTGTTTTTGAATCCCCTCATCGGTTATCGATAAGTAATTTCCAATTGGGTTTATATTACCTAAATGTTTCTTTGAAAAAGATTCGGAAATCATGATGCTATTGGGATTGTCTAACCCTTTCCGATCACTACCTAATTTTAATTTAACATCAAACACCTCAAGAAATTTCTTATCACAGATAAGACCATTATTCTCAATGAATAAATCGTCATTTCTTCTAAATAGGAGTTCACTTTGATTTTTCATGAACCCTGTAGCAACTTCTACTTCTGGCAATGATGATAGAGCCTCAACTAGCTTTGAGTTTGTTAAAGCAATATTAGTTTTATCACCATGATAAGTTACAGCTCTTCTAATTCTGAAAATATTCTCATGATTGGGCCAAAACTTATCATAATCACTTTGATGAATTTGATAAGATAGTATTAGTAGTATAATACTTAACCCAGCACTTAAACCAAGGGTATTTAATAGCCAACTTTTTTTGTCATGTGAAAAATATAAAAGGCTGAATTTCACGATTTTATTCATAAATTATGTTTCTGTTTTGACTCATTATTTACTCCTTCAATATCGTTTTCCGATAAATATGCAAGCGATTTGTAGTGCTTAAAAAGATAAGTGTAGATGAGTAGTTCTTGCTCTCTTTGCCTAATCTCTAAAAGTCTATTTAGAAACATATGTATAAAACTTCGGAGTAAATCAATTTCTGTAACAAGGCTATTGTCTATTACTTTTTGTTTTATTTTTTTTATTATGGGCTGAATATTGATACTTCTCCTTTCCATGATAACAGATAGCTCATTAGGTTTAAAATTCTTTTCAAATTCATTTATTAAAGTTGAATCCTCCCTGTATCTTTTGCTAATAGCTTTTTTTAGATTAATATTTTTACTTAGGTTGAACTCAATCGCAAACTGCTCACTAAGAAACTTAAAAAGATTGCATCTTTCTTTTATTGTGATTTGAAAATCATCTAAAAGTAGATTAATGGCATATAATCCTATTAACCATCTAGAATTTTTGTCATTCTCTAGAGCATAGTTCATTAGTTCAAATACACAACTACTGTCCACTTGAAAAAAGTCTTCACATTCCAATATCAAGTTGCCTCCATACCTTTCTAATTCTCGGTTGTAAGTATCAAACTTCAATTTAACAATCTCTTTATTGAGCTCAAAATGGAGGGCTTCGTACAAAAGCTTAATTGCTTGTGAGTATAGATTGTCTTTAACCCTTAATCTTAATCTTATATGATGTCCTTCTTTATCGTGATACCTTAGAAAAAACCATGAAATTATGATTTTATCATTTAGCACCGTCTTTACAAAAGGATATATCCGCATTAACAGTATTTGATCTGCAGCCTTAGTCCCACAGTAAATTTTTACATAAAGCCATTCTGATCCAATTGAAAAAGATCTTTGTACATTTAATTCCCTCTTTTGAGTGAAATTGGAAGTGCTTGTTGCAGAATGAATTGTAACTGGTATAATAATTTCATTTGTGTGATACTCTTTGTTAACGTGAACTAAAAGATTTTGCGGGTTTTCCAATAGTTCTTCTAGCACTATTTCACTCTTCCCCTTTACTAGTTCTTTAAAAATTCTCAAGCATAATATGTTTTGAGAATCAATGAGTATCTGATGATCTCCTTCTGTGAAGGTTGTAAATCTGCCAATTTTACTACTTTCCACAAAATTATTATACATTTCCAGAAGAGTTTGGTCTTCTTTAACCAACGTGAAAGATTCAATTTCTTTTTTAAAAAGTTTCCATCGAGCCTTTAAGACAATTATGTTATCTACATAAACTCTAGGCAAGAATTGTATTTTGGATAAACAATCTGGCCAATTGAAAAATACTTGATCAATTTTATTTTGAAATTGTAAGTCACACAGAAATTTATAAATCGGTAGAGGGTTCGCGCCAAAATTATGTGCGCATCCTAATCTTGGAATTACTTCCTTATTGAATTTTTTTGATCTTAGAATTATCTTATTACTACTAACAGAAATTAGGAGATCATTTAATGGTATAATTTTTTGGCCATCAGATGGGATGGTCAATATTGGAATCTCAAACTCCCTAAGACTTGGGCGAGAAATTATATTACCTACTCTCTTACCTGGAAGATGAGATATCTCAGCGTAGATTTTATCTGGATCAAACGCTGCTTCAAATCCATTTGCTTCAGTTACTTTTTTAAAAAGAGTATCATCAATGTAACAGAATCTACTTAAAAGATTTGATGCGGATGGACTATAAGCTCCTTTAAAGTAAATCTCGTACTGGCTATTTGAATCGGATAATGTTGATTTATTAAAAAACGAAAGAATTAGCCCTAGATTAGTTGTTTCTTCATTTCTTATGAAATTTCCATTCGCCTGATTAAGTTCTTCTAACTTAATTGAGATATGACTATCATTTTTTTTACTACTTAGTTTTTCTATTAATAGTTTGTCGAAGAAAGTTAACTGGACATGTGAAGTGTTGGTGATTGTTGGATTATTGAATTGCAGATCGCGTAAAAAAAAGGGAGTATCATTCATTTCTACTCCTGCGGGATATGGGATGCCGCTATCGGAATCCATGATTTCAATTAAAGAAACTTCTCTATCCTCGTAAAGTTCAAAAAAGCGATCTCTAAATGTATCAATATCTTTTTTTGATTCTTTTTGAAAGGCACTCTTGATCTCAAGTAATTTTTTGAGAGGAACTAAATCATATTCATTTATATTAAGTTTTAATGGCTGTCTTAAAATGTCGACATGAAATAATTTTGATGACTCTCTCTCAATTTTCAATTCTTCTAAACTGCTCTGTATTTTTAGGTATTTATCTACGGTAGGAGTATCAATAGATTCATAAGTTAGATCAATGGCTGTAAGTATGTTCTGCGAATACCTAAACCTGTTTTGTATTGGCTTAAGTATGTTCGCTATTCTATCTTGAAAATGCTCACCATGTACAGTTGGCTCTAATTCAGTTATCAGTACCTGAATCTCGATAAGACTATTAATAAAGTCATTAACCTCGGGAATATCCTCTTTACAATCAGATATTTGAGAAACTAGTTCATCAAATTTAATTCCTTGTAGCGCTATTTGGATTGTTCTTTCTAAAAGTGGGGTATAATCTATTGAATTTAACGAAAATACCTTTTCCTCTTCATTAAATGTATAGTTAATATACCTATACTCGTTTGCAACTCTATAGATAGTATTGTTAGAATAAATGCGCAGTAAACTATTGACATTACTTTCGTTTGTGATTTTTTTTGTTACCTCATATAGATACCCAATATCGAGTTTTACTCTCCTTTTTAACTTATTACCTAGTTGCAGTACAGTATCTAGTTTTGAAATCGACCCAGTTGTAATACCTGCGTAAGTTCCAAATGGAGTACACCTATAAACTGATCTTAGGTAATACTTATAATATGAAATGTCAAGTTTAGATATTTGTGTTGCAAGTTTATCAGGTGAACACCAGGAGATAAAATTTTCAAATAAAGCAGAAGATGAAAGGAATAGACCCTCATTTATTTCTGGCTTTTCAAAATATTTATGTATTTGCTCACGAAGCTGTTGAATATCTTTGACTTGCTCACTACTATTTTTAAAAAAATCGCTTAATGGAGATATTGGCGATCGAAGTAGAAAAAAGTCGCTGAATTCAATTTTCATCCTACTATATCAAATATTAGTAAAAAACATTTTATCCCAATTAGTAGCATTTTTTTTAAGGGCAGATAATAGCACTAACCCAACCCCTGCGGTTCCAGTCACTAAGGAAGGACTGCTACCCCATTTTTTTACGGCTTTTCCTTTTATAGGGTCAAAACTCATCCAGATGTCTGATACAAATCCTGCTATTCCACAGCCCTCCACCCTATGATTCATTAATTCTTGAAGCCAGTATTTATGACGATATAGAAAAATATCAAGTCCAGTGATTTTAAACAAGCGGCCATAAATGTGGGCAATACCTGAAATTCCATGACAGAAGTTTGGATCAACAAAGCCATTACTCTGAAAAACGCCAGAGTCCTTTAAGTCTCTATTACAGGTTTTGATTGCGATATTTATTGCTTCCTTGTAAAGCAATTCGCTATTTATAGTTTTTGATGCTGATAGTAGAGCTATTGAAACCCCTAAATCACCATTGCACCAAGCAAGCCTAGAAGAACCATTTTCGCCTTCTTCTAGATCAGGTGAGGTATAAGAGTGAAATGAGAATTGATTATTATCAATCCTTTTTTTAAGTAACCATTCGGACGCACCTGCGATAAGCTCATTCACAATAGGCAAATCTAAATTTAATTTAGAGGCACTAGAGAGAAAAGAAATAATGCTAGGAATACCGTGTGCTAACCCTAAGGAATGTGTATGTTCATTTAATTCATTTCCAATTTTATATCTCCATGTTATTCCCTCATTTGATTTTTCGCTTATTGAATTTAGCCCGTCAATAATTTTCTTTATCGTTCTGACAATGTCATTAGACTTTTTATACTGGTATCTTTCTATGTAATAAATACCTTTTCCTATGAGGCCGTGGAATAGATCATAGTCACCTGCTTCTAAATCAATTTTAATAGTGTCATCTAGAAATTTGTCAATATCAATAAGGTTTTCGGTTGTTGATTCATCCAGAATTCCAATGTTGACTAAGTGTTGCACGACCCAAGCAACTCCTGCTGTCCCAGCGAATGAGTTATCTAATGCTTTGTTTAAATTTATTACAGAATTTTCTATTAATCGGGATGCTTGCGAGGCATGTTTATCTTCTCTAGTTAGTAAGTGCAGATATGAGAAATATAGCGCAACGCCTGCGTTACCAGCGATCCCTGGGTTATCATCAAATTGATCTGGAAACAACTCAATACTTATGTCCTCTAAAGACTTGAATAATATTTTTTCTAATTCTTTCATTGAAAAAAATGGGCTGCAATGCTATGCAGCCCATATTGTCATTTATTGAATTTGCAACACGTTATCGTTACTTGTGCGTGAATCACAATAGGGAGCAGAACAAAGAGTAAATGCAGTTGAGCAAGAGGAACCAGCTCCTCCTCTAATTGCATTTAGACCCTTGCCCCAATTTTTTGTGATTGCAAACTTTGAAAACTTGTTTAACAAGTCTCCTTTCAATTCTTTTTCGTTTTTCATAAGAATAATTTTACAAACTATTACCTACTCTAATCGCTTTTCGGTATCCGCGGCAACTTTTTGAGCTAGCTTTCAAATTATTGCACAGCAAACATAAAATTGCGGACTCCAGTAATACTGGAATCGCACAAAATATTTTGTCCACCTCTGATTTTGCCCAAATTCCCATTAAAGGTAAATATTAACTTCGCTTCTATGCTATAAACATAACTTTTATGCGTATGGCAATATTTTATTGGCGCACCCAATTCCTTCATTTCATTTAAATCCTGATATAGTTGACTTTTGCAGATACCAAGTTTGGCCGCAAATTCTTCTGCGCAGCCAGTAGCCTTTCTTCTAATCAAATCATCCATCCTCTTCGCACGGTCAATGTATTTTAATAAACTCATATCCTTATGTTTTAGTCCCCCAATTCCAACTGATTCTTCACCAATTCATAATAACTTCCTTTTTTTAAAGTCAATTCCTTATGTGTTCCTTGCTCAATTATTTTCCCCTGGTCCAATACTACAATGCTATCTGCATTTTTAACGGTACTTAGTCGGTGGGCAATCACTAACACGGTTTTACCTTTAAAAAATTCACTGAGGTTGTCCATAATTACCTTTTCGTTATTAGCATCAAGTGCGCTAGTAGCTTCATCAAAAAAAATATATTCTGGATTTTTATAGACAGCACGGGCTATTAACATTCGCTGGCGTTGCCCGGCACTAATGCCTGAACCATCTGCACCTATTTTTGTATTGTAACCGAGCGGTGAGGACTCAATAAAATCGTGTATATTCGCTAGTGTAGCAGCATGCAAAATCCGTTTTGGATCTGGCTCTTCATCACTTACGCAAATATTGTGTGCAATTGTATCTGAGAAGATATAACCATCTTGCATTACTGTTCCGCACTTTGATCGCCAATCACGAGCACTTAATTGTTTCATGTCAGTCTTGCCTAATAGAATTTTACCTTCTGTAGGCAGATAAAATTTTAAAAGGAGTTTTAGTAAAGTAGTCTTCCCACTTCCGCTACTACCTACTATGGCTGTTACTTTCCCTTGATTAATACTCAAATCAATATCATTCAGGGCCTTTGGTGATTGAGGACCTTCGTATTGATAGCTAACGTTTTTTAGGGAAATAGAATCTGTATGTGAAAACGATACATTAGCAGAGGTCTGATCATCTAGCTTTTCTTCATTTTCTAACAATCTAATTTCACCGATACGATCCAAGCTGATGCGCGCGTCTTGTAGTTCACGAATAAAATTGACAAATTCATTGATAGGTACATTCAATTGGCCAATAATGTATTGCACAGCTAACATCATGCCTAGTGTCATGCTGCCATTAATTACTGCTGTAGCAGCAGCGAATGTTATAAATATATTTTTTAGCTCGTTGATGAATAAACCTCCACCATCTTGCATTTGTTGTAGGCGAGTACTGTCTATGTTGAGGCGGAATAAACTTGCTTGAATACGTTCCCATTCCCATCGTTTGCTACGTTCGCAATTGTTGAGTTTGATCTCTTGCATTCCATTTATTAACTGAATAAGATTACTACGATTGCGTGATGAAATATTAAAGCGTTTATAGTCCTGCTCTTTTCTGATTTTTAAGAAGAAAAGAATATATGCTATAAAGATTGCACTGGCTATAAAAAAGATCAAGAAAATTGAAATACTATACAAGGCCAAGACTACTCCAAAAACAATTAAATTAAAAAAAGAAAATAAAATGCTAAGAGAAGAGGAACTTAGAAACTGCTCTATACGCCTATGATCTTCAATTCGTTGGAGGATATCACCAATTTTTTTTGAGTCAAAAAAACTCATGGGTAATTGCATGAGCTTGATTAGGAAATCAGAAATAATAGAGAGATTGATGCGGGTGCTTAAATGAAGCAATATCCATCTTCTTAAAAATTCTGCTAAAGTGCGACCAAAAAAAAGCATCAATTGCCCCGCTAATATCAAGTAAATAAAAGAGATATTGTGAGTGTTAATTCCTACATCTACGATTGATTGTGTGAGGAAGGGAAGTATCAATTGAATTAAACTTCCTAACAAAAGACCAATGAGTAATTGAACAATGAATTTTTGATGTGAATGTAAGTAGCCCAATAAATAATGGAAGCCCGTTCGTATATTTTTCTCACCGATTTCTTCGATCTGATAAAACAAGGGAGTTGGCTCAAGTAATAATGCAATTCCTAAGCCATGCCCGTCAGATGAAGTAGAAAGCCAACAATTAAGAAACTCTTCTTTAGTATACGTTAATAGACCAATTGCAGGATCTGCCACCCGTAGTTTATTTTTTTTTATTTCATAGACTACGGCAAAATGATTTTGATTCCAGTGAACAATGCAAGGTAATGGTGCGTCTATGGCTATCTTCTCAAAGGGTATTTTAACACCAAGTGAACGAAAGCCAATAGCTTCTGCTGCTTCACTAATGCCTAGCATAGAAACACCTTCAAGAGAAATATGAGATTTACTCCTCAACTCGCTAACTGTGTAATTTTTTCCATAATATCTAGCAATCATCCTTAGACAAGATGGACCGCAATCCATCTCGTCTAGTTGTTTATAAAATGGAAATTGATTGAACAATTATAATTTTATTTGAAAGAGTAAATAATTGTAATAATGAGTATGATATCAATAGTAGTGTTACGCTTTATTCAATCAGTAAGAATTATGTAAGAAAATACGATTTTTTTACAGCAACCCTATCCTAACAGCCTTTGCTACAAGCTGTTCCTTACTTTCCACTTCAAATTTTGAATAAATTTCTTGACGATATTTGTCGATTGTTCGCGGACTTTTGTTGATAACTTTTGCAATTTGCTTGCTTGTCCAACCTTTCGATATTGTTTCAAGCATAATTTTTTCCGTACTAGTAAGTTCAATGATTTCTTTCGGTTCACTCTTGCTAAGAAATAATTGCATTGAGTTTGCTATCTCATCGGGCAGGTAATAACCACCGTTGTGAACCACTTGTATCGCTTTTAAAAGCTCATCGGGAGAACCCTTGGCAACAAAACTCCTAACGCCTACTTTATTCATTTCAACAATATTCTTTTCTTGGTCAAAAAAAGTGTAGACTATTATTTTGATAGCGGGATATTTTTCACGGATGATTTTTGATGCCACTATCCCGTTCATGATTGGCATGCTGATGTCCATTAATATGATGTCGGGCTGTGTTGGCTCAAGTTGATTGATAATGTCTTGACCGTTAATTGCAATTTGGGCAATTTCTATATTCTCCTCACTTTTAAGGAGAATTATTAATGAATTTCGAGAATCTTCATGATCGTCTACTATCGCCACTTTTATTTTGCTCATATCTGTCTTATGAAACTTTAGAGGGTGGGGAAAGCAAGTGTTTGGGAGTAGCGCGAGAAATGGATTTGCGCGGATGCAGCTACTGCCACACTCTTGCATTGTGCGGCTGGGGGAATGCTTATGGTTGCCGTGCGGTGGGCAATATAATTTGTCGTGGTGGTCATATGTGCTAAAGTTTTTATTTGGTAAAACGTTGTCGGGTAGTCCAAGGGCATTGGCGCTAACGGCCAAGTTTGTGACGGCTGCGGTCTTCGGAGCGCTTCCCTGTCGCACGTGGCAGAGCTAAATTAAGTAAAACAAACCGAATAACCGCACCGCACCCGCAGCTGGCATAAACTTTTTGTTATGCGAACAGCCCCAGAAACTGTTCAGGGGCCGAAAAACCGTCCAACGTGCCGGGTGCGCCTACGTCCCTGTCCCGGAGCGGTGAAGCGTGGCGTGGTGAAGAAATTGCCGACCGCGTCACCGTCCCCACGCAATGGTGAACCAATTTGAAAAGCTGCAAAAGAAATAAGCAAAGGCGCGGGATGAATTTCATTTTGCGGTTTCAAGATCCTGCGCGTTCGCGGGGCTTGCGCATAACGGCCAAGTTTGTGACGGCTGCGGTTTTTGGAGCGCGTCCCTGTCGCACGTGGCAGAGCTAAATTAAGAAAAACAAACCGAATAACCGCACCGCACCCGCAGCTGGCATAAACTTTTTGTTATGCGAACAGCCCCAGAAACTGTTCAGGGGCCGAAAAAACGTCCAACGTGGCGGGTGCGCCTGCGTCCCTGTCCTGGAGCGGTGAAGCGTGGCACGGTGAAGAAATTGTCGACCGCGTCACCGTCCCCACGCAATGCTGAACCAATTTGAAAAGCTGCAAAACCAATAAGCAAAGGCGCGGGATGAATTTTGTTTTGCGGTTTCAAGATCCTGCGCGTTCGCGGGGCTTGCGCATAACGCTAATATTTGCGATCGGGCGGGAATTTAGAACTGCGTCCTGTCCCACACACGAAGCGGAATAAAGATAACAAAACTTTGAACTACACGTCAACCCCGCCTGGCGCAAATATATTGTTGCCAGCTGTTTTACTTACTCAAATCAAAGTAGTCCGTCTCGTTTGTCGGCATATAATTTATCACTATTGTCCGACTAAAATTTTTAAAGGGCGTCCTTTTTAAGGTCACCCTTTATGGTTACGTTTAGTTACCACACTTCACATAGCCATGAATAAAGGTAAAAAATTTGTCGGACAGCCGATTCTTTCTCAAATACTTTCTTGCATATCCACGGATATTATCAAGCAGTCCAGCAAGCAACATCGAAGCAATCGGTATTATAAACGTCTCCCAGTACGAGTTCATCTGGTAAGTCTTTTATACGGTGTTTTCAGTTATTGTAATGGCCTTCGGGAGCTTTGTGAGGGCATATTGGCCTGCGAAGGAAAGCTGACACATCTTGGTTTCGATCAGGCTCCCGCTCGTAGTACGCTATCCGATGCAAACAACAATCGCAGTTATCTGGTATTTGAAACGATCTACTTCAAATTACTCAAGCAATATCACAGTTTTATCTCGGACAGCCGGTTGAAAGGTCTCAGTATACGTAACTTGAAAATCATAGACAGTACTACCATCCGCTTGTTTAGCGACATTCTACGAGGAGTTGGTCGTAATCCGCTGGATGGTTCACGCAAGAAAGGTGGTATCAAAGTGCATGCCTTGATGGATGCCTTTTCAGGTGTGGCTGAATTTGTAAGAATGACCGAAGCCAAGGTACATGACCGTAAATTCCTCTACCACATTAAGTTACCGGCCAATAGCTTTGTCGTATTTGATAAGGCGTATAACCTGTATCATCAATTTGTAAAGTGGACAAATCAAAAAGTATGGTTCGTAACACGCATGAAAAGCAATGCCGTGTACCATGTCACCAAAGTAATTATCGACAACACTCAAAGGAAAAATGCAAAGGGTGTTCTCAAAGAGCAGTACGTCACAGTGGGCTACAAAACCGCAGAGCAGACCTTGCGATTAAAACTCAGACGGATTACTTTCAAATCCGATGATGGCAAAGTGTTCATCTTCATAACCAACAACTTTACGCTACCCTGTGCGCAAATCGCTTTGATTTACAAGTGTAGATGGATGATTGAGCTCTTGTTCAAACAAATCAAACAAAATTTTCCACTGCGCTACTTCTGGGGTAACAGCGAGAATGCGATTAAAATACAAGTGTATGCAGTGCTCATAGCTCAACTATTAATGGTCGTTATCCGCAAAAAAGCACAGACTAAAAAATCATTTGCCAATATGATTACTGTGATACGGCTACATTTGATGAGTTATGTTGCCTTGTTCGATTTCATCAAAGATACGTATACCGCTTGGCGAAAAAGCAGCGACCCTCCTTTGTTCATCGCGTAAGGCAACTACCCCTAAAAACGAAGCGTCATTTTAAGACCTAATTCCCCTACGGAAATATGACTTTTTAGACTAGTTTAGTCGGACAAGAATGATTAACTAAATAAATTCAAACTTTCCAACAGCAAACCCCACAACTTGCGCCCACACAATGTTAGGGGCGGTTTCTCGTCTTCCCACGTGCGGGAGGAGCGCACTAGACCGTGGCTTCGTCAGGATGAACGGAGGACGCCAGAAGTCGTGATCGTTGATGAGTTTTTTTTCCTGCGAGGCCTGCGGGCCGCGCGGTCGGCCGTGCGATGGGTTGCCACCTGCACATTTTCAAGAACGATCTTAATTCCCAAATCGCCCCTAACGGTTAGCTTATTGCTGGCGGGCAATTAAAACCTACGCCCTGTCCAACGTGATAAAGATAAATAAAGAACTGCACACTTCAATGACGCACAGTCCCGCCCGCTTGCAATAAGCTTTTGTTAGCGGGCGTTTCTAATCAATCTTATTTACTCGTTCCTTTTATTGTCGAACTTTGGAACATAATTGGCAAAACATAATTCTGGTCAATAGTTTGTCCGTCTTTAATTGAAGGAATCCACCTAGGCATTGAGCGAATTAATCTTAATGCTTCCTCATCACAGCTATAACAAATTCCTTTCTTTATTCTCACGTCCTCAATTGTACTGTCTCTCTTTACAATAAAACTTACATAAACATAGCCCTCGATTGTGTCGGTCGGTTCTTTCCATTTCCAGTTGTCTCCAATGAATCTGTTTAAACTAGCTTTTCCCCCGGGAAATTCAGCAAGTCGATCAGTCGAATTTGGTGATACCCTGTCGTCAATTCTATTGATTGTCCCTTTTTCAGTCGAACGAGTACATGACGCTAAAATCAAAGTCACAAAAAATGCAAATTGTCTCATGGCTGATCTTTAATGCCCGCTAACGTGAGTATTTGCGTTCGAGCGGGGCTTCCGAAGCCGCGTGGTGTCCCCGACACCGAACGCATTAAAGATACGAAACGTTGGATTACGCGTCAACCCCGCTTGACGCAAATACAGTGTTGTAGGTCGTGCTCGTCCACTGTTACTTTTTGGTTTATCCTGAAGTTCGGAAGAAAGTCCACCGTGATAAAACAGTCTGGGTAAAAGATCTGAGTAGTCTCGATTTGTCAATGTGTACCGAAATGAAATTGTCGACTGCGCCTTGTCTTCATGCACTTTGTGTTCAGTTGCGCTCGTCCTCGTACCCCAATGGAAACCAAACACCTCTCAATGTCGGGTCCTTCATGTTTGGGATGACGTGTCTTTGGTCCAAAGTCCTTATGTCTATGTTTTCTTTTTTGTTTTTCAGTTCAGGGATTTCCTGTCCCTTGAAAACACTTTGTCTAAGAATAGAAATTGCGTCATTGTAGTCGTAAGCTGTTACTCCGCATCCTAAAGGTAGTCCCGGTGGAAGGTCTTTGATTTGATTAGAGTCGAATTCAAACCAGTATCGTGTCACAATTATTTTCATTTTATTCGAAGTCCACTTTGTCCTAAGAGCATGACCTACAACGTGAATATTTGCGATCGGGCGGGAATTTGAAACTACGTCCTGTCCCCGGCACGAAGCCGAATAAAGATAACAAAACTTTGAACCACACGTCAACCCCGCCTGGCGCAAATATATTGTTGGCGGTAGTTGTTTTTTGTCCGTCATTGAAATCTGAAATTAACTTCATTGTCCGCAAAGAATATCGGAACCAGAATCTTTGCCTCCGTCCCGTCCTTTGAAATTAAAGCCCAGTCCAAACTGTCAATTATTGATTGATGTTTAAATCCTTCTTTGTCTATGAAGTTCGCGTAAACGTTACCGTCCCCTAACACCTTGTCCGAGGATTCAATTGAAAAACCGATATAGTCCCGTAACTCTTTTTCTTTATTTAAAGTGTCGCGATTAAATTCAATTTGTCCTGAGATGTTTGGAAAGTCGCTCCGATTTGTCAAAACGGTCCCAAGAAAATTGTCCTTATAAAATAATTTATACTCTTGTCCCATATAACCTCTATTTCTTGCTTCACTTTGTCACAAACGTTAGCTACCCGAAATTGATTTCCGTCTCGGGGATGGGTGGAATTACCGCCAACGTGAGTATTTGCGTTCGAGCGGGGCTTCCGAAGCCACGCCTTGTCCCCGACACCGAACGCATTAAAGATACGAAAACGTTGGATTACGCGTCAACCCCGCTTGACGCAAATACATTGTTATAGCTCGTGCGCGTCACCCGTTACCTTTTGTCTTGTGTCCAGTCCGTAGCATATTTACTTTCAAAAGTGAGTCCACTTATAAAAATCTACCCGCGAGGCTTTTCAAAAATTCAATAATTGAATTCTTATCGTAAAACTGATTCTTCTTTATTGAAAATTTAGTCCTTGAATTTTATAATTACAATAACATCTCCATCGTCAGTCATTACCGCATCAAAGTCACCTATTTTTCCTTTATCTTTTCTCTTCAAAGCTCTGTCCACAACTTCTTGCATTTGTTTTTGGATTGTTTGTCTGCCGGCAAGGCTACTGGTTAAAGATGTTGTAAGTCGGTCAACAACTTCATATTCCCTAACTGGTTCACACATCACATAGACCTCTTTCCCTAGTGTTTTTTGAACACGACCTAGTCCTTTCGAGTCTTGGAGCGGAGAAAAACTAAATAAAGTCAGACTAGCTATTACTAGTACCACAATTCCATAATACAATCTTGTTGTCATAATATTTATTGTTTAGTGTTAATTTATTCTAGCGCATGAGCTATAACGATTTGTGCTTGCGATCGGGCGGGATTTAAAACCTACGTCTTGTCGACATGCACAAGTTAAATTTAATAATACAAACTTTCAAAACCTACTGTCCGCCTGACGCAAGCACATTGTTATGTACTGTTATTTTTTATTCAAATACTTGTCCACCCATATCAAAAACTCATCTGAGTCTAACTGAGAAAATGCGTGGGGATGTCTTCTTCCGTCTGGAAAATATCCTTTGCCAATATTTGTAATGAGTTCCGCTGCATCGTTACCCAGAAGTCTCAACTGTACAATACAAGCAGTCATGTCAGCCAAGTTAGTGAGTTCAATTGGTGTCCGTCTATTCTCAATATACCAGTTAACGTCAGGATCGCAATAAAGTCTAACCGGTATTGATTTCAGAAACTTTGCATTACCTCCATCTTGTTCGTCCCTATAAAATGAGGATATCTTCTCATAAGCGTTAGGTCTTTCCAATGGCGTTCCTCCTAATTCTGATTCAAACCTTTTTATGAAATAGTCTGCTTCGTTTGAAGCTGTCTCGCTGAAGTTTATTTTTTTGAAATACTTAAAGCTTTCCCAAAGATGCTTCATGTCAAGAGGCGGGTCAACCCCAAATACAAGTCTTGGCTTTATTATCCTTACATTGTCTGTCTTAAATGCATTGGCGGTATAAAGAAGTGCCCCGTTACCTCCGAGTGAATGTCCCCCAATGATAAACTTGTTAGTTGGAACTTTGTATTTCTTAATCACTTCTGGAACAAGAGATGTTAGTCGACTTTGTGATATAGAATCCGATGAATTGGTCACCAAAGCTAAATATGGAATGATCACCAGATAACCGTCTGCCCTTGCTTTTGCTGGAAGGTCAGTTTCTTGCAACACGTCTCTCGGTGGCCCTCCAAAACCCGGTAAGATTACGAGCAGCCCTTTGATTGTTGATTTGGGTACAAGAGCCAAATAGAAATTTTGTGTCGAGTCTTGAGTCCGAAATACTCGCTCGACTTCTTGTCCAAAGATAACTTCTCTTTGCCCAAAGGAAGAAAATGAAATACTTACAAATACAACAACGATTAACGATTTCAAGTCCTCAAATGGTTAGCACACTCTTTCCAAAAATAATAGTACATAACGTGTATGTTTGCGCAGTGGTGGGATTTTGAAACGCTTCACTGTCCCACGTGACCAAACGTTGAACGAAGATAGCACTTTGAACTTACACATCACCCCACCATTGCGCAAACATTTTGTTGTGGGGCGTAGATTTATCCGAATTTTTTCTTTGGGTCCTGTCTACCGTCAAAGAACGCGAGTATGATAATCTTGTTGTTCCTTATTCTATAAAGTATTCTAGTCTGCCGTGATAATTGAAATCCTCTAATGTCGTTAGATTCAACCTGTCCCATGAAAGGAAAGTCTTTAAGAAGCCCCAAAGTTTCATCGGCCTTATGAATAAACTCCTTAGCTGTCTTTTCTCCAAAATTTTGTCTTATGTAATTTACAATTGAATCAAAATTCTGTTCGGCTCTTGGGGTAACATAAACTTGCATTAATACTTCATCTTAACAGTCTCCCAGTCAATTAGACTTTTGTCGTCTTGAGATTCTTCGTATGATAAATAAACCTCCTTCTTTTGTTCTTCGTTCAGGGTGTTCCAAATCTGTCCTTCTTTTCCAGTCTCTCTTTGCTTTAGGAAATCATAAACTGTCCGCAATAGCTGTTCGTTTTCAATCCTGTCTAGGATTTTATGTAGGTCTGACTTCAATTCAATTGTCCCCATATTATTTTTTCTTTGAATAACCCAAATTTAAGTCTTTTCAGTCAATTTTTCTATTGGTCGACCTATGCCCCACAACGTTTGTGTTTCTGCAGTGGTGCGCTTCCGAAGCCGCGTCCTGTCCCACGAAACGAAACGTTGAACGAAGATAAAAACTTATAGCTTACACGTCACCGCACCATTGCAGAAACATTTTGTTGTGTGGCGTTTAGTTTTTCTCTAATCTTTTATCTACTTCTTGAGCACTAAACGAGTCAAATGTCTTAATTAGGTCTGGTAAGTAATTGTCAAATGTCTGATACTTTGTGTTTGATTCATACTCTTTTATTCTTTGCTCTAGTTCCGGTAGAAAAATAAATTTTTTATTGTCTTTGTACTCTAGTCTAAGGTTAGCAGATAATGAAATGTCCCCACTTCTCTCTGCTATTCGAATTTCACCTAGTCTAACAAAATGTTCAGCTACACAGTCCCACCATGTCCCATAATTTTGGTTCTCCATTACATTGCGGAGTTTAGGTGTAAATAGTCCTTCGTATTTATTTATCAATTCAGTTATGACAACTTTTTCTAATAGAGGATTCACAAAAGCATGACCAAATTCATGGCGCGCGTTAGTCAGAATATAATTTCTGTCATTGAAACCAAATTGTTGATAATCTGACAGTCGACTTAATTCATCAATCGGTTGACTAGCACTGATAATTTGATAAACAAGCATTCCGTCCTTTGTTCTTACGTAAGGACCGACTCCTCTCTGGTCGCCCGTTTGCATTTCAGGTGCTGGTATTATTGTGTATTTCAATTTCTTGTCTTTGTAAAATGATTCCATTTGGTCAATGAAATCATTACTCGGAAGATTAATAACAATTTCATCTATAGCTCCGTCATAAAATTCTTTGTTGGATTCTAGAAAACCCTTGACATCTGCGTCTATGTAAAATTCAGCAACTTTCTCTTTCCATTTGTCAATTAAATCAATTCGATTTTCATAAGGAGTATTTTTTAATGAGTATTTGTACCCCGTCTTTGGTAAAGGCTCTGAATAGAGAAGAACTTCCATCAATTCGTCACTATAGAAAACTTCGTTTCGTAATAAACTGTCTGAAAACAATACTGCAGGATGGTCTTTAAATTTGTCAAAGTGCTCTGCACTTGCAACAATCATTGGTCGGGTTGGATACTTGCCCGGCCAAGCAAAATGCTCAAGAATTAATTGAGTGTGGATGTTGTAATTCAATTCAACGTCAATTTGGCGAGATTCAGCTTTGTCCCGTTGTGAAATGCAACTTATTGCAAGTAATACAAATGCTATGTTCAAAGTCAACCTCATTGTTTACGATACTCTGTCCAAAAACTAAATGACACACAACGGCTACGTGTGGGCGCAGGTTGATAAAAACATTCACACCCCTCCCACGAAATAAATTAACTAAATAAATTCAAACTTTCCAACAGCAAACCCCACAACTTGCGCCCACACAATGTTAGGGGCGGTTTCTCGTCTTCCCACGTGCGGGAGGAGCGCACTAGACCGTGGCTTCGTCAGGATGAACGGAGGACGCCAGAAGTCGTGATCGTTGATGAGTTTTTTTCCTGCGAGGCCTGCGGGCCGCGCGGTCGGCCGTGCGGTGGGTTGCCACCTGCACATTTTCAAGAACGATCTTAATTCCCAAATCGCCCCTAACGATGAGGGTTGCCGAAGGTGGGATTAAAAACTTCGCTCTTTCCCCATAAGATAAAATTAATAGAAAGAGGAACGTTTTCCTAACGCACTTAGCCCCACTTTCGGCAACCCTATGTTGGGCGGTGTTGCAATTTCGAGTTCGCCTTTTATGGCCAAGTCATTGCGTATAAAAGAAAATTATGCGCACGTTACTTGGACTGCCGAAGTTCATTTCCCTGTTATTTACCCCCTTTTAACACGGCACACTTCGGCACGTTAGCCGTAATTAAACGTTTGTAATCGTTTGACATCTGGATACTGTCAAACCAAACGATTAACTTCGTCCCCAAGTCTTTGAAAGCGGGGTCACCCGTTTGAAAGTGCGAACTTTCACGGTCTCACCGCAAAGACTTGAAAAGAAATCCTAACGTCTTTCTTCCAACGTGCCTTCAGCGACTTTGTAAATAAATAGGGAAAACAGAACTTTGTAAAAGGCGATCTCTGAAATTCGCACTCGCAATATAGCCCAACGGCCAAGTTTGTGACGGCTGCGGTCTTCGGAGCGCGTCCCTGTCGCACGTGGCAGAGCTAAATTAAGAAAAACAAACCGAATAACCACAACGACCCCGCAGCTGGCATAAACTTTTTGTTATGCGAACAGCCCCAGAAACTGTTCAGGGGCCGAAAAACCGTCCAACGTGGCGGGTGCGCCTGCGTCCCTGTCCCGGAGCGGTGAAGCGTGGCGCGGTGAAGAAATTGTCGACCGCGTCACCGTCCCCACGCAATGCTGAACCAATTTGAAAAGCTGCAAAACAAATAAGCAAAGGCGCGGGATGAATTTCATTTTGCGGTTTCAAAATCCTGCGCGTTCGCGGGGCTTGCGCATAACGTGGGTGCTTGCGTTCGGGCGGGGTATAAAAACCTGCGCCTCCTCCCACTTGATAAAAATAAGTAGAAAGCACCACACTTTCAAGCCGCACTTCCGCCCCGCCTGACGCAAGCACGATGTTGTGCGCCTGTGCCTTTTCATCGTGGTCGGCCAGCGTTGTCCTTTTCCATGAGCCGAGCCTGAAAAAGCGTTGTCAAAAAAAATGTCGCGCCACTCTGTCGCGGGCGGAAAGGTTTTCTATTGCAGACGAGTTGTCGCGGGCGGTGTCTTCAAGTTTCCGTATTTTCAAAAACATCTTCGCGTCAAGTTGTCGCGGGCTAAAAAACTTTCGGTGCCGATGAGCCGTCAGCGGCTGGTTCAAAGTTTACAAAAACAATATTCCTCTGTCGTCAAGATTGTCGCGGGCGGAAAAGTTTTCGTTGCCAATCAACAGTTCGCAGGCGATGTCGTTACGCTTCGGGATTTTCAAATGCCTGTCGCGTTACGTTGTCGCGCACGGTGTTGTTGGTTTCAAATTTTCAAAACCTCTGCCGCGTCAAGTTGTTGCGGAGCGAAAAATTCTCGTTGGCGATGAACCGTTCGCGAGCGATGTGACTTTGTTCACAGGCATCTCAAAAAAAATCGCTGTCGTCAAGCTGTCGCGGGTAGAAAAAATTTTCGTTGCAAACGAATTGTCGCGGGCGAAAAATTTTCGTTGAAGATAAACTGTCGCGGGCGGCAAATCGTAAATCAAAAATCTCAAATCGCAAATTTCCCCGTTCGGAGCGGTGTCGCAAGGCATGGCGCACAACGGCTAAGTTTGTGACGGCTGCGGTCTTCGGAGCGCGTCCCTGTCGCACGTGGCAGAGCTAAATTAAGAAAAACAAACCGAATAACCGCAACGACCCCGCAGCTGGCATAAACTTTTTGTTATGCGAACAGCCCCAGAAACTGTTCAGGGGACGAAAAACCGTCCAACGTGGCGGGTGCGCCTGCGTCCCTGTCCCGGAGCGGTGAAGCGTGGCGCAGTGAAGAAATTGTCGACCGCGTCACCGTCCCCACGCAATGCTGAACCAATTTGAAAAGCTGCAAAAGAAATAAGCAAAGGCGCGGGATGAATTTCATTTTGCGGTTTCAAAATCCTGCGCGTTCGCGGGGCTTGCGCATAACGGCCCAGTTTGTGACGGCTGCGGTTTTCGGAGCGCGTCCCTGTCGCACGTGGCCGAGCTAAATTAAGAAAAACAAACCGAATAACCGCAACGACCCCGCAGCTGGCATAAACTTTTTGTTATGCGAACAGCCCCAGAAACTGTTCAGGGGCCGAAAAACCGTCCACCGTGCCGGGTGCGCCTGCGTCCCTGTCCCGGAGCGGTGAAGCGTGGCGTGGTGAAGAAATTGCCGACCGCGTCACCGTCCCCACGCAATGCTGAACCAATTTGAAAAGCTGCAAAACAAATAAGCAAAGGCGCGGGATGAATTTCATTTTGCGGTTTCAAAATCCTGCGCGTTCGCGGGGCTTGCGCATAACGTTTGTGTTTCTGCAGTGGTGCCTTCTCGAAGCCGCGTCCTGTCCACGTGGAGAAACGTTGAACGAAGATAAAACTTAAAACCAACTCGTCACGGCACCATTGCAGAAACATTTTGTTGTGCGCTGCCGTATTTAGTCCTCACTTTCATATTCAACATTTCTTCTTGTCCATCGTCCACCAATTAAGTCTCGTGTTGCTTCCTCTCCGTAGTCAAGGTCGAATACTTCATTCAATGTTTCGTCTCCCAAAATCAATTGTTCCAATGCAACAATCTTAACATCTTCAGAAAATTGGTCACCCGTCAAAAACTGCCAATCTCCATTGTCATCGTGAACAACATGAATAATAGGTTTTTTGAGTTCAATCCATTGTCTTGTCGTGAAGGTTGCAAGGTTTTTTGGCTCTCTAAATTTAAAACCCGCATTTCTGTCAAGCAGTGGTTGTTTGTAAGTGAATTCTTCTTCAAAATCAGACTCCCATGGAAATTTTCCTTTGCGGTCTGTCCAGACAAGTTGTAAGGCTGGAAATTCTATTGTCTTGTACAGGTCAATCGCATAACCGAAATAGTCCCTCAAGTTTCTCTTGTCGACATTTATAAACTCAGTCTTTATGTTTGTAAAGATGTCGCCATAATTTTTTCCCGATTCAATTATTTGTCCGTCTTTCACCAAATCTGCCGCGTTATTAATGGCTGCGTGAAGAGTCTCTACAGTCAGTCCAAATGAAATAATCTCTGGATGTTTATATTTTCTCCAAAGTCCCACACTGTAAGCGAATGATGGTAAGTAGTCGGTCGCTTCAATCACAATAACACTTAGTCCATACTTTTCAATGTCTGAAATTATTTTTGGGTCGTCAATACAAGTATGTTCTTTGTCGTTAGTCATAAACTGTCCAAATACGGTTGCGCACAACGCTAAAGTTTGCGTCAGGGCGGGAAGTTAACACCTGCGTCATCTCCCACGTGATAAAAAAACTAAATAACCACCAACTTTGCAAGCCACACGTCCGCCCCGCCTGGCGCAAACTTATTGTTATGGGCTGCTGTCCTACGTCACGCTCCACGAAGTGCGTCCCGATGTCGTCAGGCGTCAAACGCTCAACAACGTGCTGTTTTCCCCTGTCAACGGAGTGCACACTTAAACGTCAAACGAAAAACTGTCAACGAGCTAAAGTCCCACGAGAACAAAACAAGTTGCCCATAACGTGAGTATTTGCGTTCGAGCGGGGCTTCCGAAGCCGCGCGGTGTCCCCGACACCGAACGCATTAAAGATACGAAAACGTTGGATTACGCGTCAACCCCGCTTGACGCAAATACATTGTTGTGGCTTCGTGCCGTCAGCCAACTAATTTAACTTCTTAAATGTCAACATCGTCCCCGAAGTCGTTGTGTCATAAAATTTCTCGATCGTTAACTTGTCCCCAGACTGTTTGAAATAATAGTCGTTAAAATTACCGTTGCTCGACAAAGTCCACCGAAGTGAAATTTTGTCACCAGTCAGTAATTTGTAATCGTATGGTCCCGATCCATGTTTTGGTAAAACAAATCCGTCTCTCGTTTCTTTCCCTCGTCCCAAAATTATTGATTCTTTATCTCCAAAAAGTCCGAAGGTTAATGTGTCTGACTTTGTGTTAAAGTCAACCCATTTTCCATTCAAGTCCGTCAAAGTCGTCACGTTGTCACTCGTACAACTCAGAAGAGTCAACGCCAGCATAATTGTTAGTCCCTGTTTCATATTAATTCTCGTTAAGTCTACTTTGTCCACCGGCATGAGCCACAACGCTAAATGCTTATGTCAGTAGCGGGATTTTGAAACTGCGCCCTGTCCCACAAAACAAAACGAAGTTATGAAAGCAAAACTAAATAACCACACGTCACCCCGCTATTGCATAAGCATAATGTTGTGTGTTCGTGCCGCAAAACCTCCATGATGTGAGCCACATGGACTTGTAAGCTTTGGCCGTGTGTAGGTCGCGCGGCTTGCAAGTTGGTGTGGCGGATTGACTTCACTCAAAAAGGTGTCTTATTCTTTCCCAATAGATTAACACAATAAGACCTCCAACTACTGTAATAATTATACCCATAACTAAATTAAAAGATATGTTTGATAGCGTCCAAGTACTAGGTTTTTGTATGGTTTCCTTTGGTTTTGGTGGATTATTGGTACTATGTATTGTTTTGTTAAAGGAACGGTCATCAAAAGATTGATTTAGAGGTGCATTGATAACTGAACTATTTACATTGATTACCATCGTGGAATCGTTTTTGTTGGCAGTCTGGTTGAGCATATTTTTTACATACTCAATCCCGTCAATAGTTATCATTGCTTTTCTACTGTAGTCAAATTCACCTCCATTTTTTTGATTGTTATCGCCTAAAATAAAGAATCCGTAATCAAATGGCTCGCGAATTTTTACCAAACCTTTTGCCCTCAACTCATTCAATTTTTGGTCTATCTGACTGGCAGTATATGACTCAAACACTTTGTAGATGTCGGAATAATATTTTGTGTCACGTTGCTCATAAAGATGAGATAATATTTTTTCGTGTAACTCCATTGTCGTTGTATGTTAAGTGGCTTATTGCCTTGCTTTGGTTACGCGGTCGCACGTGCGGCAAGGCAATGTGCCACTTCTCCCGTGCGGGTCGGCTTGCCCCGTGGCGGGTTGGGTTTGCGCCCGTCCGCGAGCAGGGGCAACCCTGTCGGCTGTCTAGCGGCATGACACACAACGGCCAAGTTTGTGACGGCTGCGGTCTTCAGAGCGCGTCACTGTCGCACGTGGCAGAGCTAAATTAAGAAAAACAAACCGAATAACCGCACCGCACCCGCAGCTGGCATAAACTTTTTGTTATGCGAACAGCCCCAGAAACTGTTCAGGGGCCGAAAAACCGTCCAACGTGGCGGGTGCGCCTACGTCCCTGTCCCGGAGCGGTGAAGCGTGGCGCAGTGAAGAAATTGTCGACCGCGTCACCGTCCCCACGCAATGGTGAACCAATTTGAAAAGCTACAAAACCAATAAGCAAAGGCGCGGGATGAATTTTGTTTTGCGGTCTCAAGATCCTGCGCGTTCGCGGGGCTTGCGCATAACGGCTACGTGTGGGCGCAGGTTGATAAAAACATTCACACCCCTCCCACGAAATAAATTAACTAAATAAATTCAAACTTTCCAACAGCAAACCCCACAACTTGCGCCCACACAATGTTAGGGGCGGTTTCTCGTCTTCCCACGTGCGGGAGGAGCGCACTAGACCGTGGCTTCGTCAGGATGAACGGAGGACGCCAGAAGTCGTGATCGTTGATGAGTTTTTTTTCCTGCGAGGCCTGCGGGCCGCGCGGTCGGCCGTGCGGTGGGTTGCCACCTGCACATTTTCAAGAACGATCTTAATTCCCAAATCGCCCCTAACGTTTAGCTTATTGCTGGCGGGCAATTAAAACCTGCGCTCTGTCCAACGAGATAAAGATAAATAAAGAACTACAAACTTCAATGACGCACAGTCCCGCCCGCTTGCAATAAGCTTTTGTTAGCGGGCGTTTTTTAGTCCATAAACTTTTCAATATTGTCAAACACGAATTTTTGTCTTAAGGGATCAATGTCGTCCAGTTCATAATACTTATCGTCACAGGGCGTCAAGTTAGGATTTCTTTCTTCAACGAATTGTTCCTTCTGTTCATTAAAAATCTTTATTGCTTCATTTAATATGTCTAGGTGTTTGTCCGCCCTAATTTCCTTAAGACCGACTAAGGCTGAATCGGTTAAGTCGTCTGAATTTAAAAAAAATTGGTCAAACCCACCATTTCTAACTTCAGCGTCCAACACGGATGTCGCAAGTACAGCTTTTAACAAATTGTCGTTTTCTGTGTCTTTAAATTTCTCACCAAATGTCCCTAAGTAAATGTCGCTCGCTTTGTTATAAACAAGCTCGTCTAATTGTCCTATGTCCAAATTCTTAATGGTGTCAGGATTTATTTTTGTCTTGATTATCATGTAGGTCTATCTTTAAAATGCCCGCTAACGTTTGTGTTTCTTCAGTGGTGCGCTTCCGAAGCCGCGCCCTGTCCCCGACACAAAACGTTGAACGAAGATATAAACTTTGGATTACACCTCACCGCACCATTGAAGAAACATTTTGTTGGCGGTTCGTGCTTTTTCCACTCTGTCTGGCGCATTTGCTTTTACGTCAGCCAAAGTTTGACGTGGCAATAAAGCTAAAGTGTCTCGCGTTTAATATTTTTGGTAGCTCTTCAAAGTCGTAAAAGACTATCGCTCCTTCGTCCGCCAATAATTTTGAATTGTTTTGGTTGGCAAAACCAAAAACGTTAAAACCACCTTGCTTTGCTGCAACGACCCCCGCTTTACTGTCTTCAATTACAATACATTCGGCTGGCGAAAATCCCATTTCTCTAGCCGCATAAAGAAATATATCGGGTTCAGGCTTCCAACTATTGATTTGATAAGAACTAAAGACATTGTCACCGAACCTTTTATAAAGTCCAGTTACGGTTAAATTATTTTTAATTTTTTCTACTGGTCCACTTGACGCCACGCAATACGGAATTGATAAATCCTCAATGAATTTCTTTACACCTTTAATTGGTTTTAATTCCGTCTTAAAGGCAGAATAAGTTCGAATTCGATATTCCTTTTCAAAGTCCGAAGTCAATTTCCCATCAATTTTACTTTCGATTTGTTGGAGAATGTCTTTAAAACTCCTACCGCTAAAATTCCTTATTGCTTCTTGCATTGACATAACAAGTCCGAATTCTTTTGTCATTTCAAGCAGGATTCTGTTACTAATTTCTTCGCTGTCAACTAAGACACCATCGCAGTCGAAAATTATCAAGTTAATTTTCTTATTCTTCATTTCATCTGTCTTCCCGAGTTGCTAGTCGTGCTAGTCGTTGTGATGTCCCGTGAAGCATGACCGCCAACGGCTACGTGTGGGCGCAGGTTGATAAAAACATTCACATCCCTCCCACGAAATAAATTAACTAAAGAAATTCAAACTTTCCAACAGCAAACCCCACAACTTGCGCCCACACAATGTTAGGGGCGGTTTCTCGTCTTCCCACGTGCGGGAGGAGCGCACTAGACCGTGGCTTCGTCAGGATGAACGGAGGACGCCAGAAGTCGTGATCGTTGATGAGTTTTTTTTCCTGCGAGGCCTGCGGGCCGCGCGGTCGGCCGTGCGGTGGGTTGCCACCTGCACATTTTCAAGAACGATCTTAATTCCCAAATCGCCCCTAACGGCTAAGTTTGTGACGGCTGCGGTCTTCGGAGCGCGTCCCTGTCGCACGTGGCAGAGCTAAATTAAGAAAAACAAACCGAATAACCACAACGACCCCGCAGCTGGCATAAACTTTTTGTTATGCGAACAGCCCCAGAAACTGTTCAGGGGCCGAAAAACCGTCCAACGTGGCGGGTGCGCCTGCGTCCCTGTCCCGGAGCGGTGAAGCGTGGCGCGGTGAAGAAATTGTCGACCGCGTCACCGTCCCCACGCAATGGTGAACCAATTTGAAAAGCTGCAAAACAAATAAGCAAAGGCGCGGGATGAATTTTGTTTTGCGGTCTCAAAATCCTGCGCGTCCGCGGGGCTTGCGCATAACGTTTGGCTTGTGGCAGGCGGGCAAATAAAAACCTTCGCCCTGTCCCACATGATAAAGATAAATAAAGAACTACAAACTTCAATGACGCACAGTCCCGCCCGCTTGCCGCAAGCTATTGTTATGCCTCGTTTTTATTTCACGAAACTTATTTTGTCCTTTCTCAGGCTTTCGTAAAAGTCCTTGTACATTATCTTTTTCAACTGTGGCTTTGTCGGCCTTTCTTTATACAATTCGTAGATATACAACCACCAATCGTCTTCAAGTTTCTCCTTCATTAGTTGTTCAACTAGGTCAAAATACTTCTTGGTCTCTAAGCTATTCTTCGTTGCGTATCTGTAACACATCAAAGTCGGCAGGCAATCTCTGTCAAGTATTAACTGATTTGAATATTCTTCAAAGTCGGTAAGCTCGATATTATATTTATGAGAAATTGCCAGTCCCCAGAGGGCGACATCCGATCTTGAGTACTTTATATGTTCTTTTGTTAGCGAATTGATTTCTTTCTTTAAAATTTCAAATACATCATCCTTAACTTTCTTTTCATTCGTCTCTATTAGGTCGTCTAATACGTCAATAAAGTATGGATGTATGAAACAAATCCTTGATAAATACATAAGGACGAAGGTCAGGGATTTTTCATCCGCAAATTTTTTAGATGCTAAAATCTTCACCGCATACCTTAATGGAGAATCTCCCGGATGTTCCTTGGAAAGTCTAATTGATAAATCACAAAACTCACTAAGTGTATTGATGTCCTTACTTGTAAATTTCTTCTTCACCAGAAATTTTGAAGAATATTCTCGAAGACTTCTAACCCAATCAGCATCAATTGGTGTTGGGAGTTCAATTACTTTCGTTTTTTTTGGGTTCAGTCTTAGGTGATATTTTTCTAATTCCTTACTTAACCTTCTAATAAATTCATCCGCCTCTTCCTGTGATTTACAATAGCATCTGTAGTCGTCTATAAATCTAATGTATTTGTATTGCTCCAGTTCCTTGTCCACTCGTGACAAAATAAGTTCCGAGATTAAACTCGATGTATCTGGACCAATAGCTATTCCAACAGTTTCGTTGCGCTGCATTGACCTTACAGCAAAATCCAATTTGTTATACCATTTATCTTTGTCGTCCGTATTGTCCTTTGATTCTTGGTGTCCAACTAACGCCCATGAGATAGAATGAGAATAAATACTAGGGTAACAATTTGCAATGTCAGCATGAACCAAATATTTTTTTCCCGCTGATTTATCAAGGATTAAGAATTTCTCATCGTCCCGCTTGTCATAGGACATCATTGAAACAAGTCTCTTATTAAGATTATTAGATTTTGGTATCACCATACTTCTTTCAGCATAGTCATCAATTTCCCCTATTTTTTCAATTATCTCAGTCCAGTTTTCCCTGATTTGTTCGCATAATCTATAGTAAGCTATTGGGTGAGGTATCTCAATAATGCGTGGTGCATTGTTGTTCCTTGTGAGGTGATATTTTACAGTCGAGAATGATCTGGCTTTGTAAATATTAATTCCTGTCTTTCTCACCCATTTACCAAACGGTCGGCTTGTAAATATTGAAGTCAACTTCTCTGAAAAAAGTCCATAGTCCAAAAGTTTTTGGTTTACGCTTTCTCTTTTTAAGTTCTTAAAGAAGTCCTTCATGTGTTAGTCTGAATGTCTTAAAAAATGAGGCATAACGTTTGTGTTTCTGCAGTGGTGCCTTTTCGAAGCCGTGTCCTGTCCCATGAAACCAAACGTTGATCGAAGATATAACTTAAATGCAACTCATCACGGCACCATTGCAGAAACATGCTGTTGTGCGTTGTTTTGCCTGCTCGAATCTATTTCGTCAGCCCTTTCAGCCTGTCCTTTTTTAACATAGCTACTATTGCAACCTTCGGTCCAGCTAAAGTCGGGATTCTGTATTCAATAGAAGTCCCCAATACTTGTGTTGCCTCGTTGAGTGCAAGACTGTAGTCCTTTTGCACCCATTCAAGCAGTCCAAGTGTCGCCAATTTCAATGCTTCTTCTAATGTGTCGTGTGTCGCCATTGCCATAATGTGTTCGCTGTCCTCGAGCCTCGGAAAATCTAATTTCAATTCAGTCGATTTGATAACCTTAGTCACAAGCGAGAAGTCCATAGATGTTTCAAGTGCGTCACCTGTTATTTCACCGTCTCCTTGAACAGCGTGTGCGTCACCGATATACAAAAGAGCGCCTTCATGAAATACTGGTAAATAAATTGTCACCCCTTGTGCAACTTTGTAGAAATCCATATTGCCACCAAATTGTCCTGTAAAGTATGTCTCTGGCTCTTTGTCTTTTAACGGTGCAGCAACTGCAACACAACCCATAAACGGTGTGAGTGGAACTTTGAAATTGGTAAGATGTTCATGCGTAATTTGTGGGTAAGCGTATCCCGCTTCCTTATCCAGTGTCCACTTTACTAATCTTGCATTTCGTGCAAAAACGGGTTTAATTACTTCAAACGGGAGACTCCTTTTAACAAATTGTTCAAGAGTCGTAGCGTAGTCACGGTTTAATTCAACCCTTGTCAAGGTAATTGCCAAAACGTCCCCTGGCATTGCGCCTTCAATGTAAAACGGTCCTGTCTGCGGGTTTCCTCTTTCAGTAACGCTTGTACCAGTCTTGTCAAACCCTACTGCATCAACTGTCTCACTTACTAACGTGTCACCGGGTGTAACTCTCAACACTGGAGCAGTCTTGTGAGAGAAGTTTCTGTAATAAACTGTCGGCTTGTATTCAATTCTTTTTGGTTGTCCAAACGTTGTCAGCGTGGAGAAGATTAAAACTATTGTCAGTAAGTTCTTCATAAGTCTACATTGTCAAGGCAAAATAACGCACAACGGCCAAGTTTGTGACGGCTGCGGTTTTCGGAGCGCGTCCCTGTCGCACGTGGCAGAGCTAAATTAAGAAAAACAAACCGAATAACCGCACCGACCCGCAGCTGGCATAAACTTTTTGTTATGCGAACAGCCCCAGAAACTTTTTAGGGGCCGAAAAACCGTCCAACGTGCCGGGTGCGCCTGCGTCCCTGTCCCGGAGCGGTGAAGCGTGGCGTGGTGAAGAAATTGTCGACCGCGTCACCGTCCCCACGCAATGGTGAACCAATTTGAAAAGCTGCAAAACAAGTAAGCAAAGGCGCGGGATGAATTTTGTTTTGCAGATTCAAAATCCTGCGCGTTCGCGGGGCTTGCGCATAACGTGAATATTTGCGATCGGGCGGGAATTTGAAACTACGTCTTGTCCCCAGACACAAAGCGCAATAAAGATAACAAAACTTTGAAATACACGTCAACCCCGCCTGGCGCAAATATATTGTTGTGTGCCGTTTTATTTTCTCCTCATTTTTTCAAGTGCCTGTTTGTAGCTCTTTTCACTCGCACCGTCCATGCTGTCGTAAACTAAAATGTCGTATTTGTAAATCGAGTCATTGTTTAAGAGTCGATAGAACTCAATGTAATTTGTCCCAGAGTTAACGCGACTTTCAATTATTCCTAGGTCCTGATTAAGTTTTGGGTTCTTGATCTCTTCAAATCCTTTAACTTTTTTCAGAGTCCTGTTTTTAATGTCTGTCAAATATAAATTATAAGTCCAATTGCTTCTGACGTCTGAAATATTTTGTACAAGTATGTCTTTGATCTTATCATTATTGTAGTCAGCAAAATCAATCTTTCCAACCTTAGAGTAAAGGGTGTCACGATAATTCTTTTCAAGTCCGTCTTTAGTTCTTTTTCCAAAGTCTAGAAACGAGTTATGTTCTTTGTCCAAAAGGCTGTCAAATGAAATGAGCCTAACGATAAAGCCCATTTCGTTAAAAATCGAGTCACCGTTAAAAATCACTGTGTCGACCTTCATCGATTTTTGTCGCTGAACATCACCTTTGTCGCTAACCTGTCCGCACGCGAATAATAGAATCACAAGCGAAAAGATTAAAGTATGTGAAAGATTTTTCATAGTCCGCACAAATGGCACACAACGGCTGTGCAGGCCGCAGCAGTGTGATTTTGAAACCACATCTCTCTCCGCAAGCAGAAGCGAAGATATGAAATGCAAACAAATTTGCAAGCACGTCACCACACTGTTGCGCCTGCATTTTGTTAGGGCGTGTGGCTTTCCTGATGTCTGTTCAGTTTGAAGCTCGGTGGATTTTTTTTGCCAACGTTCAGCAAAATGCGTCACGTTCAAATTACGTCCTAATTAAACCTTGTCCACGGATTGAAGGACTTGAAGGTCGTTGCGATTTCTCCACGAGCTATCTGAAAAATAAGAATTTGCACTTATTCTTTTTTTTAAATTCGTAAAGTGCGTCTCGTCCGCTGGCGAAGATAAATTGTCAACGGGATTTATATTCGAGTGTTCTAATTCCTTTAACCAGCCTTTACCTAATCCTCCTGCGTCTTGTCCACGGATTGAAGAACCGTCACCTGCTACGATTTGTCAACGAGCATTGTCATTCGGCTATTTGACCAACCGTCCGCCATGCGCCCTAACGGCCTAGTTTGTGACGGCTGCGGTTCTCGGAGCTCGTCCCTGTCGCACGTGGCAGAGCTAAATTACGTAAAACAAACCGAATAACCGCACCAACCCCGCAGCTGGCATAAACTTTTTGTTATGCGAACAGCCCCAGAAACTGTTCAGGGGCCGAAAAACCGTCCAACGTGGCGGGTGCGCCTACGTCCCTGTCCCGGAGCGGTGAGGCGTGGCGCGGTGAAGAAATTGTCGACCGCGTCACCGTCCCCACGCAATGGTGAACCAATTTGAAAAGCTGCAAAAGAAATAAGCAAAGGCGCGGGATGAATTTTGTTTTGCGGTCTCAAGATCCTGCGCGTTCGCGGGGCTTGCGCATAACGGCTAAGTTTGTGACGGCTGCGGTCTTCGGAGCGCGTCCCTGTCGCACGTGGCAGAGCGAAATTAAGAAAAACAAACCGAATAACCACACCGCACCCGCAGCTGGCATAAACTTTTTGTTATGCGAACAGCCCCAGAAACTGTTCAGTGGGCCGAAAAACCGTCCAACGTGGCGGGTGTGCATACGTCCCTGTCCCGGAGCGGTGAGGCGTGGCGCGGTGACGAAATTGTCGACCGCGTCACCGTCCCCACGCAATGGTGAAATAATTTTGAAAAGCTGCAACAGAAATAAGTAAAGGCGCGGGATGAATTTTGCTTTGCGGTTTCAAAATCCTGCGCGTTCGCGGGGCTTGCGCATAACGGTTAGCTTATTGCTGGCGGGCAATTAAAACCTTCGTCCTGTCCAACGTGATAAAGATAAATAAAGAACTACAAACTGCAATGACGCATTGTCCTGCCCGCTTGCAATAAGCTTTTGTTGTGGGCAGGCTATTCACAGTTCGTTTATTATTAACTGTCCCTTTACCCATTCAATCAATTGAAGTTTTTTGAAGTCAAACCATTTTTGTCGGTAGAGTCCAGAATTATCAGTGGCAAATTTGAAGTTCGCAAATGGCTTTGGTCGTCTCAAGGCCTCTTCAAGTTTGTCTCGCAGCACTAAATTGTCGACCGTGTTAATAAAGTCTACCATTACTCGAAATGATTCATGGCTTTCCATTTTTTCAATTTCTACATAACTGTCAAAATTGTTTTCGATCTCTTCATTTGCCTCGTCCCACCATTCCGAGTCGCTGTCGGGATTGTTTAGTGTATCAGGAGTTGTCACAATTGTTTTTTTCTCTTTGTGAACAAAACACCTTAGTCCAGAGTCCAAGTTGTCTGCGAGTTCGTTTATTTGTTCGTTACTCATTATTTGTCGAAGTTGTCTCGCCAGCTTGCCCACAACGGCTAAGTTTGTGACGGCTGCGGTCTTCGGAGCGCGTCCCTGTCGCACGTGGCAGAGCTAAATTAAGAAAAACAAACCGAATAACCGCAACGACCCCGCAGCTGGCATAAACTTTTTGTTATGCGAACAGCCCCAGAAACTTTTCAGGAGCCGAAAAACCGTCCAACGTGGCGGGTGCGCCTACGTACCTGTCCCGGAGCGGTGAAGCGTGGCGCGGTGAAGAAATTGTCGACCGCGTCACCGTCCCCACGCAATGCTGAACCAATTTGAAAAGCTGCAAAACAAGTAAGCAAAGGTGCGGGATGAATTTCATTTTGCCGTCTCAAAATCCTGCGCGTTCGCGGGGCTTGCGCATAACGTTTGTGTTTGCGCAGTGGTGGGCTTTCGAAGCCGCATCCTGTCCCCGACACAAAACGTTGAACGAAGATAACACTTATAGCTTACACGTCACCCCACCATTGCGCAAACATACTGTTGGTGGCCGTTTTCACTATCTCTTTCTTTTAATTTTTTGTCGTTTTGATTATCCAGTCGGTCAATTCTTTTCCGTCCGCAATTGTCCACGAGTGTGGATGTCTTTTCTTACTGCTAATTCTATATCCCTTGCCGCTCGTTATCACTAATTCTGCTCTTTTATTTCCCCAATATCTTAGCCAATTTATCATTGCTGAACTGTCCAGCGAGTTGATACAGTAAAAATCAATGTTTCTGTTTTCTATGTACCAGTTAATGTCTGGTTCGTTGTAAATCCGAATTGGAATTGTCAACAGTGTTTTTAAAGTCCTGTGTTCTATGTCACTTTGGGCAAATGGGGAAACTGTCCAAAAGAATTGAGGATTTGCTTTCGGGTTTGTTTTGAATTCTTGTTCTATTCTGTTGGTTACGTAGTTGTCCTCTTGAACTGAAATGGGATTCTTTGTCGGGCGATTTGTAGTCGTCATGCAATTGTAGAGTCTTTCTATGTCTAGTGGCGGGTCCAGCGCAAAAACTGCAACTGGTTTTTTAAGAGTTGATTTGTCGGTCAATGCTCTCTGTGCATACTGTAACGCCATTGTCCCACCTAATGAAGCTCCGCCAATAAAGAATGAGTTTTCGTTCAGATTATATTTTTTGAAAACTTCGTCTATGAACTGTTTGAGTCTTTCGTGGGAAAAATCGTCCATGTAGAAGAATGACCAGTCCCCAAGTGCAGGAATAATTGTCAAGTAACCCGCCTTTGCTGCGTGCTTATGAAAGTCCCATTCTATGAGGGTTTGCTTTGGTAATTCTCCAAAACCGGGGAGCAATATTATTGAGCCTTTTATTTTGTCGGCAGGGAATACAGTAACATAATAATTTTTTGTCGTGTCATTTGGTGTCGTAAAAGTATATTCGATTCTCTGTCCAAATGCATGTAGTGAAATCGAAACAAAAATGAAAGTCAGAGTTTTTGTCGTCATGTTGAAATCTTAATCAAAATGGCCACCAACGGCCAAGTTTGTGACGGCTGCGGTTTTTGGAGCGCGTCCCTGTCGCACGTGGCAGAGCTAAATTAAGAAAAACAAACCGAATAACCGCACCGCACCCGCAGCTGGCATAAACTTTTTGTTATGCGAACAGCCCCAGAAACTGTTCAGGGGCCGAAAAAACGTCCAACGTGGCGGGTGCGCCTGCGTCCCTGTCCTGGAGCGGTGAAGCGTGGCACGGTGAAGAAATTGTCGACCGCGTCACCGTCCCCACGCAATGCTGAACCAATTTGAAAAGCTGCAAAACCAATAAGCAAAGGCGCGGGATGAATTTTGTTTTGCGGTTTCAAAATCCTGCGCGTTCGCGGGGCTTGCGCATAACGGCTAAGTTTGTGACGGCTGCGGTCTTCGGAGCGCGTCCCTGTCGCACGTGGCAGAGCGAAATTAAGAAAAACAAACCGAATAACCACACCGCACCCGCAGCTGGCATAAACTTTTTGTTATGCGAACAGCCCCAGAAACTGTTCAGTGGGCCGAAAAACCGTCCAACGTGGCGGGTGTGCATACGTCCCTGTCCCGGAGCGGTGAGGCGTGGCGCGGTGACGAAATTGTCGACCGCGTCACCGTCCCCACGCAATGGTGAAATAATTTTGAAAAGCTGCAACAGAAATAAGTAAAGGCGCGGGATGAATTTTGCTTTGCGGTTTCAAAATCCTGCGCGTTCGCGGGGCTTGCGCATAACGGTCAAGTTTGTGACGGCTGCGGTTTTCGGAGCGCGTCCCTGTCGCACGTGGCCGAGCTAAATTAAGAAAAACAAACCGAATAACCGCACCGCACCCGCAGCTGGCATAAACTTTTTGTTATGCGAACAGCCCCAGAAACTGTTCAGGGGCCGAAAAACCGTCCAACGTGGCGGGTGCGCCTGCGTCCCTGTCCCGGAGCGGTGAAGCGTGGCGCGGTGAAGAAATTGTCGACCGCGTCACCGTCCCCACGCAATGCTGAACCAATTTGAAAAGCTGCAAAACCAATAAGCAAAGGCGCGGGATGAATTTTGTTTTGCGGTCTCAAAATCCTGCGCGTCCGCGGGGCTTGCGCATAACGGCTAAGTTTGTGACGGCTGCGGATTTCGGAGCGCGTCCCTGTCGCACGTGGCAGAGCTAAATTAAGAAAAACAAACCGAATAACCGCACCGCACCCGCAGCTGGCATAAACTTTTTGTTATGCGAACAGCCCCAGAAACTTTTCAGGGGCCGAAAAAACGTCCAACGTGGCGGGTGCGCCTACGTACCTGTCCCGGAGCGGTGAAGCGTGGCGCGGTGAAGAAATTGCCGACCGCGTCACCGTCCCCACGCAATGCTGAACCAATTTGAAAAGCTGCAAAACCAATAAGCAAAGGCGCGGGATGAATTTTGTTTTGCGGTCTCAAAATCCTGCGCGTCCGCGGGGCTTGCGCATAACGGCTAAGTTTGTGACGGCTGCGGTTTTCGGAGCGCGTCCCTGTCGCACGTGGCAGAGCTAAATTAAGAAAAACAAACCGAATAACCGCACCGCACCCGCAGCTGGCATAAACTTTTTGTTATGCGAACAGCCCCAGAAACTGTTCAGGGGCCGAAAAACCGTCCAACGTGGCGGGTGCGCCTACGTACCTGTCCCGGAGCGGTGAAGCGTGGCGCGGTGAAGAAATTGCCGACCGCGTCACCGTCCCCACGCAATGCTGAACCAATTTGAAAAGCTGCAAAAGAAATAAGCAAAGGCGCGGGATGAATTTCATTTTGCGGTTTCAAAATCCTGCGCGTTCGCGGGGCTTTCGCATAACGGCCAAGTTTGTGACGGCTGCGGTTCTCGGAGCTCGTCCCTGTCGCACGTGGCAGAGCTAAATTACGTAAAACAAACCGAATAACCGCACCAACCCCGCAGCTGGCATAAACTTTTTGTTATGCGAACAGCCCCAGAAACTGTTCAGGGGCCGAAAAACCGTCCAACGTGGCGGGTGCGCCTACGTCCCTGTCCCGGAGCGGTGAGGCGTGGCGCGGTGAAGAAATTGTCGACCGCGTCACCGTCCCCACGCAATGCTTAACCAATTTGAAAAGCTGCAAAACCTATAAGCAAAGGCGCGGGATGAATTTTGTTTTGCGGTCTCAAAATCCTGCGCGTCCGCGGGGCTTGCGCATAACGTTAATATTTGCGATCGGGCGGGAGTTTGAAACTACGTCCTGTCCCCGACACCGAACGGAATAAAGATAACAAAACTTTGAACTACACGTCAACCCCGCCTGGCGCAAATATATTGTTAGGCGCAGTTGAGGATCACCTCATTCTCTCTTACACTTATTAATTTATCGTCCTCGGTGTTCTCAGTCGTCACGAAAACGTCCTTGTCCAACGTTACTGAAATGTCTCGAAGATATTTAAGAACGTTTGAGTGGTCGTCCAAGGATTTCAATTCTCTTGGATCTATGTCGTTTTCAATTTCAGAGTCGATGAAAAAATGACATCTAATATTGACGGCCCCAAGTTTTATTGTTGCAGTGATCCACTCTCTGTCTTTTTGAGTCCAACACTCTTCAACTGTTCCGAAATCAATTTTGTCTTTCGTTAATTCAGTCTTGGCGTCATAGAACTCTACCTTATATTTTTCATTCATTAAATCCGCCCACTTTCTCCAATCATGAATGTCTGTCCCGAAGACATAAATGTCCCGCAAGGAGCCGTCCTCGAAATAGATTTTATTTTTTAGTGTTCTCCAGTCGTCCATTCTAAATTGCGCCTAACGTTTGTGTTTCTTCAGTGGTGCGCTTCCGAAGCCGCGTCCTGTCCCCGACACCAAAACGTAGAACGAAGATAACACTTTGAGTAACACGTCACCGCACCATTGAAGAAACATTTTGTTATAAACAGTGCCGCTTTGTCCCACGTTTAATAAACCACACGGATGCCAAAGCTTTGGATGTGCGCTGGCTTTTGAGCGGCTTTGGCATTGGTGTGGTTTCACACCTATCTTCTGCGACAAAGTGGTCAACCGTCAATAATTTCGTATTCAATTAACTTGTTAAATATTTTGTCTTTAAGTTCGTTATGTAAAGTTTTTAGGTCGGTAAGTTCCTGTTTGCAAAGGTGTACCTCTGTCAAAGATTGCTTTATTTGCCACCATCCTGCGTCCCAAGTTTCGATTTTGAAATGGTTAGTCGGTATTTGTGCTAAGTTTGAAAAGTACAGTTTATAAATCTCTCCTCCCTTTTTTAATAATTGCTTTGCTTCGGCCGATAATTTTTTTGATTCAAGCCATTTTGCTAAAAATGTGTCCCTGGCTGAAACCAAAGTCATTTTTATGTCAGGGTCTGATATAGTCCATTTTTTAACATCACTTACTAAAAACGGGAATAATTGATTGTGAATTTGATAAGTCTGTCCGTCATACTTAACGTCTTTAAGTGCTGCGGTTTGGTTGCTGTTGCTAAATAGATTCCAAACAGTACAGTCAGAAATAAATTCCTCTGACAATTCGCCTTGTGGCTGCATGTATTGGTCGCGGTCATTTAGCCAAGTCGCCTTTGGGATTCTTCTCGCTGCGTGAACGACCATTGCCTTTTCAAAATTCTCAGCGGTTACGGATAATGCACCTGCGCTAACATAGGGCCCCGAAAGCAAAGCAGTAAAGTTTTGATTCTGAAAATCATTCCCTTTGCACATTAGAGATGCTAAAAAGCCTTTTGCAACTCTATCTCTTCTGTCCTTATTGTCAGCTTTTACCTCTACCGCTGAACCCAAGGGCGGAAATTTGATATTTGCCTCGGGTCTATCTATCCATTTGCTTAAAAATGAGTCGCGGTGTTCCGATGTTATTCTCTTTGTTCCAATTTTTTCTACGCTCTCATTGAAAACATCAAGGACAATTTTCTGTTTTTCTAATTTTTTAGTGACCGATAAATTCCATAACAGGAAACCAATGGGAAAAGCATTGTTCTTTTTTGTCCCATCAAAATTTGCAGATGAAAATACAAAGCCTGATTCAAATTGGAACTGAAAAATATTGTCTCTTAGTTTTTGGTCATTATTTGCATTGACATACTTTAAAGTAGAAAACAAACCTAAATGACAAGTTTTATTTTGAAATTCATGTTTTATACGATAAATAAATTGAGCGAATAGCTCTCTTGATACTTCGCCTAAGTTATTCTTGTGCATGAGCTTTCTCAACACAGTGTCACTAACATCTTTTTTACTTCCACCACTTGTACCCGCTTTCTGTGAAGTCGCGAATGGAGGATTAATTAAGATTATCCATTTGATATTTGGGTCAGCTAATTCATTTCTTAATTTCTCGGGAAGTAGCCATTGAAAGTTGAAATTTAAAGAAGTGTCAGCGAAAAGATTATTAATGTCATCATTTAAGTAGTCGTATTGGAAAACATTCGCATCAGGAAATAATTTATCTAAATGGTCTTTGTCTTCTTTGTAAAGAGTTGATAAGTAACAATACTGTAATGCTTCTTGCGGTAAATTATACTCAAGATTTCCTGTCCCTGCCGCCATGTCCCAAAGTCTATAATTTCCATTTTTCCACCATTGTTTATCGATTGTTCTCTCTATGTAGTCAAGTGCTTTTTTCGCAAAACGAACAGGTGTATAGAACTCGCCATGAAATCGCCTCATCTCTTCGTCAGTTAGGCGGTCAATTTTTGCAAGTATTGCTCTAAGTGTGTCTGTGTTTGAGACTTTTTCGTATAGACCCCAAAAGTGTTCGTAATCTTTTGATAAGATTTTCTTTTCTTTTATTTCTCCTGTTGCTCCAATTCTAAAAAATGCTTTGCTCTGTTCTTTTAAATAAGTTGTATTATTCTCTTGAATGTCGCTTACGAAATAGCGGCTTGTTTTAAAGCCGTTTCTTACTGAGTCACCTAAAATGCGGTTCCAATAATCATATACTTCTTCAAAATTTGATTCAGAAATTACTTTCTTGTCTTGCAGTCCTATGTCTAATTGTTCAGATAATTTCTTGATTAATAATTCTGAAAACACTTTAAACTCGTCCGTTGTCGAAACTTTATAAACATGAAGCTCCTTTGCTGCTTTAGTGTCTGAAATATCTTTGACGAGTTGCTTGTCCGGAATACTTGGAGCTAAGTCCCAATCATACTTTTCATTTGGGTCATCGTAGAACTCTTTCCATAAAATAGTCTCTGTCAATATGGATTCATTTTGGTCTGACAAACATAATATTGGCGGTATCGGCTTGTCCGTGAATCCTCCAAATTTTAGTCTCCTTACGTAATATAGCACTTGTGCTAAAACTGTCGAACGAGCTTTTAGGTTATTGAAGTTCTTGTCGAATTTGAACTCAAATAGAACTCTTGGGGTGTAAAGGTCGTGTCTGTCTGAGGTGTCATAAGTCAGCCCGAAGTACTTGGCGTAAGCGTTCTTAATATCTTCCTCGGTCTTTCCTTTCCCTATTAGGTTAAAAAATTTGTTTACGTCCGTCTTTGACATCAGTCCTTTTAGTTAAATTTTTCACTTGTCGTTTGTCAAAGATATAATTTTTGAACGTTAGACTAAATTGGCTCTTTTGCTTGCTTTGGTTGCGTGCTGGGAGTCGAGCGGCAAGCAAATGTGCCAATGTTCTTCATCACTTCTCCTCTGTCCAGCGGCATTGTTTATAACGGCTAAGTTTGTGACGGCTGCGGTCTTCGGAGCGCGTCCCTGTCGCACGTGGCAGGGCTAAATTAAGAAAAACAAACCGAATAACCGCAACGACCCCGCAGCTGGCATAAACTTTTTGTTATGCGAACAGCCCCAGAAACTGTTCAGGGGACGAAAAACCGTCCAACGTGGCGGGTGCGCCTGCGTCCCTGTCCCGGAGCGGTGAAGCGTGGCGCAGTGAAGAAATTGTCGACCGCGTCACCGTCCCCACGCAATGCTGAACCAATTTGAAAAGCTGCAAAAGAAATAAGCAAAGGCGCGGGATGAATTTCATTTTGCGGTTTCAAAATCCTGCGCGTTCGCGGGGCTTGCGCATAACGGCTAAGTTTGTGACGGCTGCGGTTTTCGGAGCGCGTCCCTGTCGCACGTGGCCGAGCTAAATTAAGAAAAACAAACCGAATAACCGCACCGCACCCGCAGCTGGCATAAACTTTTTGTTATGCGAACAGCCCCAGAAACTGTTCAGGGGCCGAAAAACCGTCCAACGTGGCGGGTGCGCCTGCGTCCCTGTCCCGGAGCGGTGAGGCGTGGCGCGGTGAAGAAATTGTCGACCGCGTCACCGTCCCCACGCAATGCTGAACCAATTTGAAAAGCTGCAAAACCAATAAGCAAAGGCGCGGGATGAATTTCATTTTGCGGTTTCAAAATCCTGCGCGTTCGCGGGGCTTGCGCATAACGTTTGTGTTTGCGCAGTGGTGGCTTATTGAAACCGCGTCCTGTCCACGTGGGCAAACTTAATATAAAAACTAAACTTCATACCTTGATGTCCCGCCACCATTGCGCAAACATTTTGTTGCCAGCCGTAGGGTCATTTACTAATCTCATTCGTAGTCAAATCTTTTGTCTTCCAAAAACTTACCATATAATCTGACTCCAATACTGCGATTGAGTCGAACTTTTTGCTTTTGCAATAATTATGTTCTTTTCTCCAACTGTCATAAGGTCAGAAAGAATATTATTTGAATTTGCAGGGTCAACAATTCTTCTCGTCAATGGATTAGAATTGTCTTTTCTTAATTCAAGTAGTATGTGCCAAAAATTATCTTCTAAACTTGTCGTGTCTTTTGATTTTCCTGCAAGTATATCTAAAACTAAATACTCAAGATAAACTGATGGAAAGTCTAGCTTGTTAAGCTCTCTCCAGATTTTAAGAAGTTTTATCTCGTTTACTCTACCCGATGTTGAGATGTCTGTAATATGTTTTTGAATATTTGTTTGCCTCCAAGAATTTATCTTCGATACATGTAACCAATGGTCATTGGTATTCCCTGTCTGTTTACGTGCAGGTGTTATATCAATTTCAAGTCCGTTTAAATTTATTCGAAATGAGACATTTTGTTTTCTAACCGGGTTAAACTTTCCAAGTAAAAACTGATGCAGGGAGTCGTAAATTCCTTTTAGTCCACCATTGTTTTCGTTACATGTACTGTCTAAGGAAATTAAGTAGTCAACATCTGAAGCGAGTGAAATCGCTGTCCCTTTAGCTCTAGAACCTGAATCTAAAATACTTAAGTAACAATCTCCTGCCCATTTTTTTAAATCATTTTTTAGCATCGTTAGAGGGAATAAATGTCCATCTAAGCTCCGAGCTTGATATTTAGTCAAAATTTGTTGTAGGTGCATATTACCGTCCATCAAAACTGGTTGTTACTAAGGAATTAAGAATATCGTTGAGTAGTCGGCCCTTGAAATTAACGACAACGGTATTTGAACGATTGGCAATGTCTCCCATTCTCTCATTAGGTATACTTTGTGGTTTTGCAAAAATTACAACAGCAGTATGGTGATTTGGTCTTGCAGCAAATATTTTGTCTATCGATTGATTTGCTGTTTCCCAATCCACCAAATAAATAGTCTCGTCCTTTGCTTTATCAATATCGTCAGGTGAAATTTGTACTATGTTTTTTTCCTTAAATATTCCAGAGTCAATTAAGGAAGATTTTAAATCATTAAACCTTTCTTGATTGCCAAATATGGCAACCTTTCTTCTCCATAAAGACAAACCTAGTCTAAATACAATAGGTGAAATCCCAAATATCCAACAACCTATTGCGTAGAGAATTCTCAACACGGCATACACAACAGTAATTCCTCCAACTATGATAAATATTGGATGGTTGAAAAAGTCTACAATAGGTTTCAAATAGTCCATAGTCGTATATTTGGGTTTGAATTACTTTTTATTCGTCATAGTTGTCAGTCATTAAGTTTGAAAACCAAATTCTCCCGACCCTATGGCTGGCAACGTTTGTGTTTCTTCAGTGGTGCGCTTCCGAAGCCGCGTCCTGTCCCCGACACAAAACGTTGGACGAAGATATAAACTTTGGATTACACCTCACCGCACCATTGAAGAAACATTTTGTTGGCGGTTCGTTTTTACTTCCGTCCGTACCCCGTAATATTTGTAATAGTATTTTCAGTCCAAAGTTTAATTTTCTCAGTCGGGAAAATATGAAGGGTAGCAAATGCTGTTAAAAACCAACCGATTGAAGCAAGTATTAAATTTGGTATCTCTTTAGTTGTCTCCTGATTTTCAATTGTTGTCTTCACACTTTCTTTGAAGGATGGAAGAAATGAAATAGCCAGTAAAGTCAGCCCAGTAATTGTCCCAAGAATAGATATGAAATAATTTCTACTCCACCATGAGTTAATCGTTTTCACAAGTCGAATGGGTAGTCCAATAATTAAGCAAACTAATATTGTCACGATGGAAATTAGTCCACCTAATATTGGTTGAAATATTGTTGTCCCAATGAAGCCATCAACTCCTCCTTGATAGTCAAGAAGAACAAAGATCATGTAAATAAAGAGCAACATGATAAATGTCACGGAACACTGAATGAAGAGGATTGTTAAATTTATAAGTAGTCTCACTTTTTAGTCTTTGATTTCTCTTTCTGGTAAAAATGACCGCCAACGTTTGGCTATTTGCAGTGGCTGGTTTTTGAAAACGTATTTGTCCACCGTGACCAAACGTAATAGCTAAGATAATATTTTTACTTACACGTCCCCCAGCCATTGCAAATAGCTACTGTTAGCGCCATGTGCCCTTTCTCCGAGTGTAACAAGGTGGTCTTTCTGCTGATTGTCAGATTATAATAACTTTATTCATTTTTTGTCACAAAATTCAATAATCTTTGTCTTACGCATTGACAACTTAAATTTTTGACGCTGACCTATGAACCAATTAACTTATATAAAGAAAAACACACTGGAGTGGTGGGATATTAAAGAGCCTAAAATGGAGACGGCACAGGATGTGATTGTAAGGCCTTTGGCCGCAGCTCGCTGTGACGGTGATAAAGCTTTTCTCTTTTATGATATTACACCCATGTTGCAGGCGGGATTGACCTTGCATTACATAGACCCTATTGCTAAAAATCTTTTTGGTAAAAAGCCTTTCAAAGCACCCTTTGCTATAGGACATGAATGTATCGCTGAGATTCTCTCTTGTGGTGATGAGGTGAAACATTTTAAGGTTGGAGATAAGGTCATTGTTCCTTGGGCAATTTCATGCGGAAGTTGTTCCCATTGCTTATCTGGTCTCACCTCAAAGTGTCTTGATGCTGGCGAAACTTTGGTTTCCGGTTTTGGATTTGGCGAGTCATTAGGACCGTGGGGCGGAATGGTAACTGATCAATTTCGAGTACCATACGCTGACAATATGTTAGTTAAAATTCCCAGTGGCTTAGACCCTATATCATTGGCAAGTGCCAGCGACAATATTCCGGATGGATGGAGAACGGTGGCTCCTTATCTAAAAGAAAAGCCAGGTGTTCCTGTCCTGATTGTGGGAGGAGCAGCTGAAAGTATTGGTTTATACGCTGCTGGAATAGCTGTTGCATTAGGCTCTTCAAGGGTAGATTATTTAGATTATATGCCTGCCAGATTGGAGATAGCGAAGTCCTTAGGAGCTTATCCGATTGAAATGCCAAAGAAAAATAGAAGCAAATGGTTTAGGAACAATGCGCCTAAAATAAGTGGCGCCTATCCCATAACAGTCGATGCAAGTATGAATCAAGATGGAATTAGATTTGCTATTCGTTCGCTGGCCCCAGGTGGTATTTGCACAAGTGTAGGGTACTATTTTCAAAAAGGAACATCTATTCCTTTGATGCAGATGTATGCAAACGACTCAACGCTTCACACTAGTATCTCGCACCCAAGGGCTTCTCTTCCTGATGTACTAGATTTAATTGAAAGTAAGAAGTTTCAGCCTGAAAAGATTACAACTCTACTTGCTAACTGGGAGGATGCAACTGAAGCCTTTTTAGAACGTACAACCAAAGTGATTGTCCATAGACCATCAATATTTACGAATCACCATGAACTATAATGTGGCGTAGAAACTAATTGGCCATCCAAGTCTTTTGTCTCTAAGTTTTTAACTCTTTTATCATTTGTCCACGTTGTCTAAAGTAAAGTTCTCTTGTCCCAGCGAAGAATCTGAATTAGGAGAGCCTCACCTATTAAAGTCCTTTTATTTTTTCTTGTCTGCGGAAACGAGTCTTTGAAATTTATAATGTCGTTGTCTGCGGAACGAAGGGCATTGGCGCTAACGGCTAAGTTTGTGACGGCTGCGGTCTTCGGAGCGTGTCCCTGTCGCACGTGGCCGAGCTAAATTAAGAAAAACAAACCGAATAACCACAACCACCCCGCAGCTGGCATAAACTTTTTGTTATGCGAACAGCCCCAGAAACTTTTCAAGGGCCGAAAAACCGTCCAACGTTGCGGGTGCGCCTGCGTCCCTGTCCCGGAGCGGTGAAGCGTGGCGCGGTGAAGAAATTGTCGACCGCGTCACCGTCCCCACGCAATGGTGAACCAATTTGAAAAGCTGCAAAACAAATAAGCAAAGGCGCGGGATGAATTTTGTTTTGCGGTCTCAAAATCCTGCGCGTTCGCGGGGCTTGCGCATAACGGCTAAGTTTATGACGGCTGCGGTTTTTGGAGCGCGTCCCTGTCGCACGTGGCAGAGCTAAATTAAGAAAAACAAACCGAATAACCGCAACGACCCCGCAGCTGGCATAAACTTTTTGTTATGCGAACAGCCCCAGAAACTTTTCAGGGGCCGAAAAACCGTCCAACGTGGCGGGTGCCCTACGTCCCTGTCCCGGAGCGGTGAAGCGTGGCGTGGTGAAGAAATTGCCGACCGCGTCACCGTCCCCACGCAATGGTGAACTAATTTGAAAAGCTGCAAAAGAAATAAGCAAAGGCGCGGGATGAATTTCATTTTGCGGTTTCAAAATCCTGCGCGTTCGCGGGGCTTGCGCATAACGTTTAGCTTGTGGCAGGCGGGCAAATAAAAACCTTCGTCCTGTCCCACGTGATAAAGATAAATAAAGAACTACAAACTTCAATGACGCACAGTCCCGCCCGCTTGCCACAAGCTTTTGTTAGCGGCTGGCAGTCCCATTTAGTAGGTCGTAAACTGTTTTTTCAAATTTCTCGTCCCCCAAAATAGTTTGATGTGTCGCTCCTTTTATGTCAAAATATTGGTCGTCTGGTTTCAATAATTTTTTAAGTTCAAGGGCGTCTCGGTGGAGATCACTCTTGGTCCCAGAAATAATAGCGATTTCACTTTTTGTTTTCGGAATATCTAGATCTGTCCTAAACGAGAACTTGTTAATTCTCGGAAGCGGGAAAAAAAACGCGTTTAGATACTTGTCGACAAACTTCTCCCGAGGTTCTATCAATATTGTCATCAAGGGGTTGTTATCGATGGCCAGATGCGATGCAATGCTTGTCCCAAGTGAGTAACCAACAATTACTATTTTGTTTTCTGGATATTTCGATTTTAAAAAATCATATACTGTTTGAGAGTCAGAATAGAAATTGTCGAGAGTAATTTCTCCCGTACTCTTTCCGTGTTGTCTGTAGTCGGTAATAATTATGTCGTAGTTGCATTTTAAAAACATTGGAGCCATAAGTCCCCACCCATCAAGAGTCCCACCATTGCCTTTCCAAAAGCAGATTACCCCACGTGAGCTGTCCTTCTTAAAAAGCAACGAATTTATTTGTCCACCGTCTTTTGATTTAAAATTTAGTTCTTCGAAAGGTTCGTCAAACTTGAATTTAAAGTCCGATGGTAACTTAACAGATTTAAACCTGTCCTCTTGTATTGAATAGAAATAGAAGTACAGTCCGAGGTAGCTTATGATTCCTATTCCAAATATAATTGTTAACACTTTTCTCATATCGAAGCCTTGCTTGCCGCTAACGTTTGTGTTTGCGCAATGGTGCGGTTTCGAAGCCGCGTCCTGTCCCCGACACCAAACGTGGAACGAAGATATAAACTTTGGGCTACACGTCAACGCACCATTGCGCAAACATTTTGTTAGCGGCCTGTGCGTTTCTGTCAACCGTTAACTTTATTAATTATACGATAATACTTTCTGTTCAAAATCAAGAACACAATCAAGATTACAGTCCCAATTGTTAAACAAATTAGTCCCAGTTTCATTCTTCCATTCCAGATTGTCCTCGGCATGATGTCATAGATAACTTTCCCGTCCCTTACAATCTCTTTAACTACTTGGTTAACCGGTTCGTCCTTTGTCGCCCAATTCTCCTCAAACGTCACTCGTATTGAGTCCCCGACCTTCAGTCCTCTAAAGTTATCGTCAAGAATCGGAATTAACTTTTCATTTGTTCCAACGCCTAAAAACTGGTGATGATTAGTCAGACCGAAATAGTAAACATTACTGTATCCACCACGAACGCCTTTGACTTTTGTGTTCCCTTCTTCTGTAACACGTCCGCTAATCACTTTGAAATCCTTTCTCGTTTTGAAGGAGTCCTTGATTAGAGAATATGCAAAGAAATAGAACATCACAAAAAGCATTACAATCAGCCATCTTGCAATCTTATATCCTTGAGGGTCAAAATTCATCTCTATGAATGTCCGTGGTTAAAGTTCTTAATAGTTAACTCTGGTCTGTCCAAACGCATGGCCGCTAACGGCTACGTGTGGGCGCAGGTTGATAAAAACATTCACATCCCTCCCACGAAATAAATTAACTAAAGAAATTCAAACTTTCCAACAGCAAACCCCACAACTTGCGCCCACACAATGTTAGGGGCGGTTTCTCGTCTTCCCACGTGCGGGAGGAGCGCACTAGACCGTGGCTTCGTCAGGATGAACGGAGGACGCCAGAAGTCGTGATCGTTGATGAGTTTTTTTTCCTGCGAGGCCTGCGGGCCGCGCGGTCGGCCGTGCGGTGGGTTGCCACCTGCACATTTTCAAGAACGATCTTAATTCCCAAATCGCCCCTAACGTTTGTGTTTGCGCAATGGTGCGGTTTCGAAGCCGCGTCCTGTCCCCGACACCAAACGTGGAACGAAGATATAAACTTTGGGCTACACGTCAACGCACCATTGCGCAAACATTTTGTTAGCGGCCTGTGCGTTTCTGTCAACCGTTAACTTTATTAATTATACGATAATACTTTCTGTTCAAAATCAAGAACACAATCAAGATTACAGTCCCAATTGTTAAACAAATTAGTCCCAGTTTCATTCTTCCATTCCAGATTGTCCTCGGCATGATGTCATAGATAACTTTCCCGTCCCTTACAATCTCTTTAACTACTTGGTTAACCGGTTCGTCCTTTGTCGCCCAATTCTCCTCAAACGTCACTCGTATTGAGTCCCCGACCTTCAGTCCTCTAAAGTTATCGTCAAGAATCGGAATTAACTTTTCATTTGTTCCAACGCCTAAAAACTGGTGATGATTAGTCAGACCGAAATAGTAAACATTACTGTATCCACCACGAACGCCTTTGACTTTTGTGTTCCCTTCTTCTGTAACACGTCCGCTAATCACTTTGAAATCCTTTCTCGTTTTGAAGGAGTCCTTGATTAGAGAATATGCAAAGAAATAGAACATCACAAAAAGCATTACAATCAGCCATCTTGCAATCTTATATCCTTGAGGGTCAAAATTCATCTCTATGAATGTCCGTGGTTAAAGTTCTTAATAGTTAACTCTGGTCTGTCCAAACGCATGGCCGCTAACGGCCAAGTTTGTGACGGCTGCGGTCTTCGGAGCGCGTCCCTGTCGCACGTGGCAGAGCGAAATTAAGAAAAACAAACCGAATAACCGCACCGCCCCCGCAGCTGGCATAAACTTTTTGTTATGCGAACAGCCCCAGAAACTTTTCAAGGGCCGAAAAACCATCCAACGTTGCGGGTGCGCCTGTGTCCCTGTCCCGGAGCGGTGAAGCGTGGCGCGGTGAAGAAATTGTCGACCGCGTCACCGTCCCCACGCAATGCTGAACCAATTTGAAAAGCTGCAAAACAAATAAGCAAAGGCGCGGGATGAATTTCATTTTGCGGTTTCAAAATCCTGTGCGTTCGCGGGGCTTGCGTATAACGGCTAAGTTTGTGACGGCTGCGGTCTTCGGAGCGCGTCCCTGTCGCACATGGCAGAGCTAAATTAAGAAAAACAAACCGAATAACCGCAACGACCCCGCAGCTGGCATAAACTTTTTGTTATGCGAACAGCCCCAGAAACTATTCAGGGGCCGAAAAACCGTCCAACGTGGCGGGTGCGCCTGCGTCCCTGTCCCGGAGCGGTGAAGCGTGGCGCGGTGAAGAAATTGTCGACCGCGTCACCGTCCCCACGCAATGGTGAACCAATTTGAAAAGCTGCAAAACAAATAAGCAAAGGCGCGGGATGAATTTTGTTTTGCGGTCTCAAAATCCTGCGCGTTCGCGGGGCTTGCGCATAACGTAAATATTTGCGATCGGGCGGGATTTTGAAACTGCGTCCTGTCCCCAGCACCAAACGGAATAAAGATAACAAAACTTTGAACTACACGTCAACCCCGCCTGGCGCAAATATATTGTTATGCGTAGTTTATTTGAAAATATTTTTTAGTCTGTCCCAAAATGTGTTTTTAGTCTGAGTGCTTGTTAGTTTTGGTTTAACAGGTTCTTGGTGATTCGCATTTCTGTTGCTTTGCTTTTTAAGTTCTGCAAGAAACTGTGGTGTGTCGGCAAGTAACATTTCTCTTGAATATTTTATTTGGTCGTCCATGTAGTAAACCAAGGCATTACAATGGTCGATCAGGACAATTGAAATAAGTCCGATACAAGCACCTGCTGCAAAGTCAGCGCCCCAAACAAACGATATTGCAGTGTCTTGGTTTGTTATGTCTGGTTTAATCCAATCTGCTTCGTGGTCGGCTATTACGTTGTCTGCAAGGTCAACATAGGTTTCAAAATATGTTTTATGTCCGTCAATACTACATTCAAGTCCGTCTAGGTCTATTTGCTTTTCGAGTCCACTCCATATTTTGAACTCATACCCAAGTTTTTGGATAGTGTCTTGGATTTGTCCGTTTGTCGGTAAGTCTGCTTTTCTTACAAAAGCTATTTGTGTCATTGACATAGTTGGTCTTTTTTTAAATTACGCATAACGTAAATATTTGCGATCGGGCGGGAATTTGGAACTGCGTCCTGTCCACGACACCAAACGCAATAAAGATAACAAAACTTTGAACCACACGTCAACCCCGCCTGGCGCAAATATATTGTTGTGGGTCGTTCGCGTCCACCGTTAACTTGTCAACGGTTGAAATTTTAATATTCTTTGAAGCTTATTGTTAATTCGTTGTCCAAAGTCGGCATTAATCGTTGTCATTAAGTCTACCTGCTTTGCAAAAAGTTGAAGTCGAAAGTCCTCGTTTTCTTTTCTATTCTGAACCTCCCACTTTGTTGCCATCTCAAATGTCAAATTGTCGAATACCTCGTAAAGGAGTTCGTCAATGTCAAACGGCATTTTTCTAAATATTTCTTCTCCTCGCTCTCGGCATACATAATTGTAGCCATGTCCGTCAAGTTCGATAAAGGGTTTTGCAAAGTCGTTCGAGTGGTTGATTTCCGGAAGCAATTCAATGTCCCCGTTTACTTTCCTTAACTTGGTCACAAGCCTCTTTTGTAAGTCGTCAGGATTTAATGTCGGCATAGTCTAATTTGTCCAAGCGAATGACCCACAACGATGAGGGTTGCCGAAGGTGGGATTAAAAACTTCGCTCTTTCCCCATAAGATAAAATTAATAGAAAGAGGAACGTTTTCCTAACGCACTTAGCCCCACTTTCGGCAACCCTATGTTGGGCGGTGTTGCAATTTCGAGTTCGCCTTTTATGGCCAAGTCATTGCGTATAAAAGAAAATTATGCGCACGTTACTTGGACTGCCGAAGTTCATTTCCCTGTTATTTACCCCCTTTTAACACGGCACACTTCGGCACGTTAGCCGTAATTAAACGTTTGTAATCGTTTGACATCTGGATACTGTCAAACCAAACGATTAACTTCGTCCCCAAGTCTTTGAAAGCGGGGTCACCCGTTTGAAAGTGCGAACTTTCACGGTCTCACCGCAAAGACTTGAAAAGAAATCCTAACGTCTTTCTTCCAACGTGCCTTCAGCGACTTTGTAAATAAATAGGGAAAACAGAACTTTGTAAAAGGCGATCTCTGAAATTCGCACTCGCAATATAGCCCAACGTGAGTATTTGCGTTCGAGCGGGGCTTCCGAAGCCACGTGCTGTCCCCGACACCGAACGCATTAAAGATACGAAAACGTTGGATTACGCGGCAACCCCGCTTGACGCAAATACATTGTTATGGCCAGTTTGCCACCAAGCCTATATCAAAGTCGACCGAATAAGAGTCGACTGTTGAAAGGAAAAACTGTCCACGCTTGCCTGTCCGCAAGACTGTAGGAAAACAAAAATATGTGCCGTGTAACGAATGCACGTTAACTTGTATCTATTCCGAGTCCCTGGTCAAAATTAGAATCGAACCTAATAGTGTTCCAATCAATGGTAGTACAATCGCGAAGAAATCAGTCAACACATTGGAAAGCTTAAAAGTAAGATTATTCGTAACAATTAAGTAAAGTCCAAAAAGTCCACCAGATATGCCTGCTATACTTACTAGTAGAAATTTTAGAAATTCCTTTTGTCTACCGTTTTGTTTCAAAAATTTATATCCATCAAAACAAACTCCAGTCAATAGTCCGATGTAACAGCCGATCAAAGCATTCATAATTGATCCGAAGAGGTCTGAATACACTCCGCTTATTACCGATACGATGTAGTCACAAATTAGTCCAACAATTCCTCCAAGGAGGGAAAAACCAAGTCCCGTAAAGACTTGTCCAGCAACCACTCCAAATTTCTTATAATTGTTCATGAATAGTCTGTCAATTGCATGCGCTAAAACCGCATTTCTTTTCGTTCGGCAGTAAAGTATTTAATGAAACCCTGTCCGCAAATTGGCCATAACGTGAGTATTTGCGTTCGAGCGGGGCTTCCGAAGCCGCGCGGTGTCCCCGACACCGAACGCATTAAAGATACGAAACGTTGGATTACGCGTCAACCCCGCTTGACGCAAATACATTGTTGTGTGTAGTAATGTGTTACTCAATCTTTGTCATTATTACTCTTTGTACATTAGTAAAAGAATAGTTTGTAATTGCTTTGACTTCATTCGATTCCTTACCCGATGTTACCTCAAAGATTAATTTATCATCCAGTAATTGGGTAGTCGCAGTTAGCCAGATATCATTAACTTTAAACAAGCTATAGAGTTTATTATTAACATTGTACTCAATCAATTCTACACCGTCACCTTCATCAAGTTTATATCGACCTTTATCTAAATCGTCAATAACTAATTTATAGTCTTTAATCATAGGTGTAGTAGCTGATAAATACTCGGTTTTCCAGGTGTAAATACCTTTAACATTTGTTTTAGCGGCTGTAAACCTAACTTTTACGCTATCACGTAATGTGTTGTAGCTGTAAATTTTCATTGTACCTTCCCAAGTACCTAAGCATTTTTCGGGAAAAATTGAAGGTGCTTTTGTTTCCTGAACCATCCCCAATCTTTTATCAAAATCAGCAAGCAATCTTGAATTTGGAAACATACTTTTCCCCCATTCCATAAAATCTTTTGCAGTGGAATAATCCTTAGCCCAGAAATGATTTGAAATATGCCCAAGCAAATCTTCCTCAGAAAGTGTATAATTGTCACGTTCTTTTAAAGAGGTATAATATTCTTTACATCTATTCAAATTATTGTATTGATAAGCAAACCACTTGTTAAACCCATTGATAACTGCTTTTGGATAAATTGTGGTATGCGTCTCTGACGGAAAATATTCATACTCAAAATGAATTACTTTATTAGTTTTTTCTGAATTAAAAAATTCCCTTGTCCTGTTAATTGATTTTTCCCAATCTGTAGCCGATTCATTTCCCTTTGCCATATAATAGAAGAGTTCTCTTTTAACTTTACCGGGGTCGAATTTTTGGAGACTGTCTACCATTTGCATTTTATCATAACGCATATGGGGTGAAATAGCAATATATCCATTAAACAAGGTAGGGTCTTTAACCATACAATATGTTATAAACACACCACCATTAGAATGACCTACTGCGAGGCGGGTGGGTAAAGTTTTGTAATTTTTATCTACGTAGATGAAAATATCGTTTTTAAGAAATTTCATAAAATCGTTTGCCCTGCCTTTATTATCCCGCATCATTTTGGCTGTTTCATCGTGTATATAGGTAGGTAAAAAATCATCATCTCGTTCTTTAGAAATTACTCCAACAACAATCATGGGCACCGCACTATTCAAAAAAGTCAAGCTAGAGTGTACATAGTCAAAATATTGTCGCGCTTGTGAGTCAAAAACATATACGACCTCATATTTTTTGTGAGGATATTCTTCATACAACCTTGGTGTATAAATCATAATTTCTCGACCTCCATAAATTTTTGACTCTATGTTTACCGTTTCAATTTTTTGAGCAAAACAGTAAAATGAAGTTATTAAAAACACAAACATGAAGGTTATATTTTTCATTTGATTGAGATTTTGATTGTTACACACAACGTTTGTGTTTCTGCAGTGGTGCCTTTTCGAAGCCCCGTCCTGTCCCACGAAACAAAACGTTGAACGAAGATAAAACTTTAAACCAACCCGTCACGGCACCATTGCAGAAACATTTTGTTGGGCGTTCGTGCTTTTTAGCACAATCTTAATCAGTTACTTTAGTCCAAGCATATGCTCAAAAATCTCGTTAAAGAATTCACGAACCGTGTCACTAAGTTTTGGATTAACAATCTCTCCTTCATAGGTGGCTGTCTGTTGATACCTTACAACAATTTCGTTGTTATCATTTATATAAAACGATCTTAATTTTATTTTCTTTGACCAAGCAAACTTATGGATATAAACAAAATCCTTACTGTCGGCATCATAATAATTCAATGTCATAGGGATTACATTAGGAGTCCTGTCAAAAAGTCCAGAATGTCGGTATAGCCTAAACATGAATGTTGCAATTATTTTGTCGTCATCAAGATTATGAAACCGAATGGAGAAAACGTTAGTCCCCGCTGCAACCCCAGTCTCCTCAAGTTGCTGATATTTCTCAAATGTTATTGATGGATACTCATAATAAGTCAGGTTATAACTTTCCAAGTTGTCATTAAGGACTGAAACAGCTTGTTTGAATTCGAGCTTAATCTGGTTAATTCTATTATACCAAATCTCAAATTCTCCTTTTGCTTTTATCAAGCGAGATTGAAAGTCCTTTTGTCCAATTTTCTTAGCCCATTCTGTCAGTCGAAGTGATTCGTCTCTTACACGTATGTATTCAGCAAATAACTCATTGCAATTTGAAGCCACAACGTCAATTATCGGCTCATAATTACCACCGTCAGCATCTGAAAGCGACTTATAATATTCTGGTCTTTCAGTTCTTTTTATGTTACAAATTGGGTAACCTTTTTTAAGAAGTAGGAGATTGAGTATTATTCTTGCTGTTCTGCCGTTTCCGTCAGCGAAAGGGTGAATTTTGACAAACTCGTGATGAGCTATTGCGCTTACGATTATTGGATTTGTCTCCTTATTCTCTCTAACCCATTCAATCAATTCCATCATTTTGATTGGAACTTCAAATGGTTCTGGTGGTCTATGGTCTGAACCAGTAATAATTACACCAATATTTCTGTATTCTCCAGGTCTTAGAGACTCATCACTTCCTACAATCAATTTGTGAATTTGTCTAACATAACTCTCTGTCAGCTCTACATTTGCTTGCGCTAACTCGTAAAGAAAATCAAATGCTATTCCTAAATTTTTTACCTCTATGCTGTCTTGAATTGGCTTGTCAGAAATATCAATACCTTCTTTTAGAACAATAGCCGTCTCCTGCAATGTGAGTCTATTCCCTTCAATGCCAGCGCTATGGAAAATATGGTGAGTTCGGAAATGCTCTCTTAGTTTTTCAAGTGCCACTTTGTCAAGAGGTCCACTATTGCGAAATTCTTGAACGTCCGTGTCCAGATTTTTGATTTTCTGTAAAAGGTCTGGCGAGATTAATTCTTTGTCTATTTGTATCATTCACTATGCTTATTATTCAGGACACAATTTACTCAATTTATCTGTTCTTTCGTTAGCCGGAATTTTCAATAAAAGCATGACGCCCAACGTTTGTGTTTGCGCAGTGGTGCGGTCTCGAAGCCGCGTCCTGTCCCAGACACCAAACGTGGAACGAAGATATAAACTTTGGGCTACACCTCACCGCACCATTGCGCAAACATTTTGTTGGCGGTTCGTGCTTTCTTCACGATTATTTTAATTGAATTCCAAGTCCCTTTGACAATTCAAATACATACTCTTTGTGTCCCTTGTGGTTGATGCTGTCATAGTAATCCTGAATTAGTTGTCTGCCTTTTTCTTTGTCGGTCTGCAATACAATAAGGGCCACATCAAGTTTGGCTCTTGGTGCATGAGTCTCGTCAGTCCCCCAAATTTTGCAAATCTTTTCTCGTGTGTCAAAAGTGTCAAGCCAATTCAGTCCTTTATTATTTAGTCCTTCTATAATTTCACTTGCACTCTCTTTAGTATTCAATGAGATTGTCCACCAAAAATCCTTACCCATTGTCAAGTGGGGAAGTCGTTGTCTGATTTGGCAATTGTATTCGTGGTAAAAGTCAGTCGGTTTATTATGGATGTCCAGTTCGTAAAGTTCTTTAACTAATACTCCAAGGTTAATGGTAAACTTTCCGTAGTAATTCTCCCTAAATCCTGGGATTACATACTTGTCACCGAATTCGTATCTACCACTCTGCAAGTTTATCACTTGATAGATACCATTTTCAGTTTGTCGGTTGAACGTTCGTCCCTTCTTTTTAAAACCTAATGGTTTTAGGAATGAAAAAATATCCGCTTGAATCAAGTCCAAGTTTTTTTTCATTTCTTCCTTGTCCAAGATTTCGGGTTTCTTCTCAGTCCGTCTGTTCATTATTAAATCAAAAAGTCCCAAGTTAATTGAAGTCTAATTTGTCCGGAAAGCATGACCGCCAACGGCTAAGTTTGTGACGGCTGCGGTCTTCGGAGCGCGTCCCTGTCGCACGTGGCAGAGCTAAATTAAGAAAAACAAACCGAATAACCGCAACGACCCCGCAGCTGGCATAAACTTTTTGTTATGCGAACAGCCCCAGAAACTTTTCAGGGGCCGAAAAACCGTCCAACGTGCCGGGTGCGCCTACGTCCCTGTCCCGGAGCGGTGAAGCGTGGCGCGGTGAAGAAATTGTCGACCGCGTCACCGTCCCCACGCAATGCTGAACCAATTTGAAAAGCTGCAAAACAAATAAGCAAAGGCGCGGGATGAATTTCATTTTGCGGTTTCAAAATCCTGCGCGTTCGCGGGGCTTGCGCATAACGTTTGTGTATGAAACGTGGCTGGGTTTTCGAAGTGCTGTCCTGTCCCACGTGACCAAACATAATTGGAAAACTAAACTACAAATTTACACTGAATCCCAGCCATGTTTTATACACTTTGTTAGCAACAGTGCCCTTCTTTCTCTCTGGTTGTAAGTCAGTCTGTACGTTGTCGTTAAGGTGTCATGGAATAGAATTGATTGTCTGGGTACATGATTGTCCGTGGTGTGTTTGATTCTCTTTTGTCCACTGGTCACTCTATATATAGTGTACTTGCGCGGGGGGGCAACCTTGGAGAATGTTTCGGTTTACTCTTACTACTCTGTCAAATATTGGTGCGGTGGGGCGGCACTCTTGGCAAAGCTTTGGTCTTGCGGGAGGGATTGTATGGGCTTTGGCAAGTGTGCTCCCTGGGCGGGCTACATTTTCGGGTTAGATGTTTGTCCGGTTGGGAGTTTTAAGTTTTTCCCCGTGGGATATACTTTGATGGATGCTTACTTTAACTTTCTGGATGCTCTAAATTGTTTGGCGGGCGTTAGTTCTAACTTAATGGATGCTCAAATCTATTTGGCGGGTGCGAGTTTTAACTTTATGGAAGCTCTAAATTATTTGACGGATGCTCTATTTTAAAAGATGGGCAGGAGAATTTAAAATTGACCTGCCCACTTTGCAAATCAGGTTGTCTGTTCTTTAATCTCCCTTCGGTCTATTGAATTTAAGTCCGCTTACTTGTTTGTATTGCGGACTCGTTGCTCCAAACAGGGATTTCACATATTGTTTTACGTCCTGTGCTGTGTCCACCATGCCCACTGTTTCAGCATAGAGGGCTTTGTCTCTTGCAATTCGGGCGTTACTTAGTGCGGTGGTGGCTGTTATTACGGCTGTGTTTTTCGCTCTCAGGTCTGTCAGCATTGTATTAAGAGTAGCCACTTTCAATTCATTTTCATTTGGGATGTATTTTGGCTCAGCAGTCAGAGTTGCTATAAGTTGGGCGAAGTGATCTATCAACTTGTCATAACTTTGCTGGGAGGTGGAAGCGGTTTTTACAGGTTCAGCTCCGGCTGCCAACGCTGCTGCTGTCGGTTTTTCTACTGCCTTTGTGCGTCTGCCCTGAATTTTCATGTTTGTTGACTTTACATCGTCCACTGTTTGCTTTGTGGCTTCCGTTGCTGCTAACGCATTGATGATTTTAGTTGCCAATGGCTTAAGAGGTTTGAAGGCAAGCTCTCTTGCATTGGTAGAGTTGTCATAAACAGTCTTTGCCGTTTTTACCGTCTGTAATGCGGTATTTGCTCCGGCAAGTTGGATGGTTAGTGCAGGGAGTTTTAGTGCTGCTTTTGAAGGATTGTACGTTACGCCATAGCCTGTGCAAAAGCTAATAAGGTCTTCGAAGGTTGTCACGTTCTTTGCGTGGCCAGTTTCATTTGTGGATGCCATAGTCGAATCAGTTAAGGTTTAAGAGTTATTGATAGAAATAAACGGTTGTTGTTATTGTATGTATTGTATTTCTTATTTATTTGCTTAACAAATATAATATGAAGATTGACAATCGCGTTATTAGTTAAGGATTTAGTAAACAAATAAGATTATGAAAGGGACAAACCTTGGTGAATTTGAGGAGTTGGTACTGCTTACTGTTGGTATTTTAAATGAAGAGGCTTATAGCATAGCCATTTCCAATGAAATAAGTAAGATAACAAGACGCAATGCGAGCTTTGCTGTGGTACACTCGGCATTAAACAGATTGGAAGAAAAAGGATATGTTGATTCTAAGCTTGGAGGTGCAACCAAAGAAAGGGGTGGAAGAAGCAAACGGCTATTCACGATTTCTTCTGCCGGAAAAAAGGCGTTGCTAAGAACAAAGGAACAACGTGATGAATTATGGAGCATGATTCCAAAATTAATTTTCAAAAATATATGATACCAGATAGACCTGCTCCCCCCAAATGGGCAGAGCGTTTTTTGGAGTGGTATTGTGATCCAAGGTTACTGGAAGATTTGCAAGGCGACCTGCATGAAAGGTTTATGTTAAGAACTAAATCAATGAGTGCGTTACGTGCTAAGCTTCTTTATATACGGGATGTGTTTGTGTTTCTTAAGCCATATACATTTAGAAGAAAAAATCAAGTCTCTTCTTTTCTCTTTATGTTTAGGAATTACTCCTACTCTTCTTCACGAAATTTGATGAGAAGTAAGCTCCATACAGGCTTAATTGTTTTTGGTCTTACGATTAGTATTTCAGGCTTCATTCTGATTTCAATGTATGTGAGCGATGAATTGAAATATGATAGGCACTATGATAAAGCTGAACGTATATTTCAAATCACAACCGAACTACAATCGGAAACTTCAAATAGTCATGTAGTTTGGACAGATGCCTATTTAGGTCATCGGTTAAAAGAACTTTATCCAGAAGTTGAAGAGGTAGTAGAATTATTAAAACTACAGGGAAAAATAACTGTTCAATATAAAGACAAAATATTTTCGGAAGATTTACTCTACCGCGCAGAAAGAACCTATTTTCGGATTTTCTCTCATTCATGGATTGCGGGTGATCCTTCTACTGCTCTCACTAACCCTAAGTCCATTGTTATTACCCAAAAAATAGCGAAAAAGTATTTCGGTGAAGAACTTCCTTTGAACAAAGTCTTAACAGTAAGTCATGAGAATTTTATAGTTACCGGAATCATCAGAGATCTGCCAGGACATACTGATCTAAAATTCGATGCCCTCTTATCTACCGATAACGAGTATTTAGCAGAGACAAATTTTTGGTGTCTCACTTTTATTCTATTCAGAGATGTTAAGGATGCTAATGGATTTGGACAAAAGTTAAGTGAAGTTGCTAAGAAGTACATGGAGCCAGAAGCGGCTAAAATGGGAGGAAATGTGGCATATCAAATGGAATCCCTTCCAAGCGTTCATTTCGGCAAAAAGAAATTATTTGACACACCAAAAAGCAGTAAGAGTAACATATATGTATTTTCAATTATTGCTCTTTTCATCCTGTTAATTGCCTGTATAAACTATGCTAATCTTTCTATTGTACAAGTAGCAAAGCGAAGAACTGAAGCAGGTGTCAGAAAGATTATGGGAGCTTTACCATCTCAGTTAATGAAGCAATATCTTTTTGAATCATTTATTTTGAGCGCATTAAGTTTTATTCTTGCCTTAGGTCTTACCGCATTTTTAATGCGTTTTATGAATCAACTTACAGAAAAAGAACTTTCATTACAGGAATTGTTCACAACTTCTTCACTCGTAATAATTCTTTTTGCTATTTTAATAATTGCTTTTCTTGCTGGAAGCTACCCAGCTATACTATTATCATCCACTAATCCATTACATGCCTTCAAGGGGCATTTAAGAATAGTAAGTAAGAGTCGTATCAGAAACCTACTGATCGTTTTTCAGTTTACTGCCTCTATCACGTTAATGATCTCATCAAAAATTGTTTTTGATCAATTCAGTATCCTGACAGATACTGACCCCGGATTTAATAAAGAACAAGTACTAGTGGTAGATGTGCCAAAAGATACATTCCTAATCAAGTCTTTGCCATTAATCCAAAAAGAATTCTCAGAATTAGCTTTTGTCAGTGGGGCGGCTCTTGCTGGATATAATTCTATTCCTACAAGTGATATGAACGTAGATACCTATGATGTTGAGTATAAGGGCGAGTATGTCGCTAAAGCTTTCAATGACATTTCAGTGGATGCCAATTATATTAAACTGCTAAAAATTGAATTAAAAGATGGTCGTGAACTAAATCAATCAGAAGTGGAGACTGGTAACACCTCAATACTTGTGAATGAATCTTTGGTAAAGATGATGGAATGGGAGAATCCGCTTGAACAGATCATATATGAAAATTCAAACGCGTTTGAAATAGTCGGTGTGGTCAAGGACTTTCATTTTAATTCTCTTCATAAATCAATTGAGCCTATTATTATTCATGGTAATAATAATTCTCCGGAAAAGTTGATGCTTAAAGTTGATCGAGTTGACTTTGAAAAGGTGGTAGCTATGGAAAGGGTATGGAATAAATATATGGACAAGACTCCATTTAATTTTGAATTTCTTGATTCCTATTTTAATCAACAATACAAAAGTGAAATGACCATGCGAAACTTGTTGTGGTATTTTTCAGGATTTACGATTGTAATTGCTTGCCTTGGATTATTTGGTTTAGTTGCCATATCAACATCTATAAGAATAAAAGAATTTGCCATCAGAAAAGTTTTAGGTGCAGGATTCTTAAACATTGTATTTCCGATCGTGAAGGAGTTTTTACTTCTCGTATCTATAGGTGCATTCTTGGCAGTGCCACTTGCATGGTGGTTCATGAGTGAGTGGTTAAGTAATTTCTCTTATAAGACACCTTTAGGTATTTCTGTTTTTGTTTTACCTATTCTATTGACACTAGTTGTTGCGTTATTGGCTATGATGTACCATACAATTATGGCCACAAGAATAAATCCTATTGATAGTATTAAGCATGAATAAATAAAAGTTATCTAAACCGAAAATATGTTAAAAAAAATCAGAATTACGATACCATCGCTTTACAAGATATTGTCTTTGTTAACTTGTTTTCAATTTCTTTCGATAATTGCAAAAACTCAAGATAGCTACCTAACATTGGTTGGTGAGGTTGCGGATATCCGGACTAAAACTCCGCTTGGGTATGCGAACATAACAATCTTGGGGAGATCAATTGGAACAACTTCGAATATGAATGGTGGATTTGAATTTCATATACCAACCCAATACTCAAATGATACACTCGCAATTTCATTCATTGGGTACAATACTTATAAAATCTGTTTGGCAGATTTGAAAAGTCAGGCGTTGGTTAGCGTAAGAATGCAACCGTCAATATATCAATTGGAGGAAATTACTATCCACGACAAACCATACACAGTCTATTCTTTATTAGAAGACGTAATGAAAAAATACGACAGTAATTACAATACAAAGCCATATGAAATGGAAGCATTCTACCGCGAGACGAGAAGGGAAAATGAAAAATACGGTTACTTGCTTGAGGCAGCATTTCACATTTATCAAAAGACCTACAAATTGCCGTACCAGAGCTTACTTGAAGAAATAAGAATTAATAGATATGACGAAGCGTTTGACTACAAAACCAATGAAAATTTTCTAAAGTCTCTTTTGATGAATGATTACATAGGAGAACCTAATTCTGGATTCTATAGGCATTTTAAAAAAACGCACAAATACATTATTGAGGACACTACATTTATAGATTATGAGCCAGTCTATGTAGTCAGTTTAGGTAATGTAGTCGATTGGAAAGAAACATGGTACATTAATGCTAAAGACTTTGCCATAATAAAATTTGTGGGTGAAGGCAATTATGGCGCTGATGGAAATCTGGTAATGGGGAAAGTCTCAAAGGACAAAGTCTTGCGGTACCGTTACCTTAAAGTTGTAAACTCATATAGTCTGATCGGTGAAAAATATTATCTCAAATACATGAGTATGAGGCTGGATCATGATGTCTATGATCAACAGAAAAAATCCTCAGAGACTTACAAGATTATTGAAAGGGAGGTTATGGTTAACCGTGTTAATTCAGTGAATATGAAGCCACTTGTTTCTTCTGAAACAATGAAATCCTATAGTCTTGAAGATCAGTTAAAAAAGTATAATGCCGCTTTTTGGGATAATTACAATGTAATGGTAAGAACCCGTCTTCAAGAACAAATTGCAAAAGATCTTGAGAGTAGGGAAACACTTGATGAACAGTTCAAGAAGCAGCAAGAAACTGTAAAAAAGAAAAAGAAGAATTGATCTTTCATTTGTAGTTCATAATTATACTCCAAACCAATTTCGTAGGGGTGGGTGGGGATTTGGCTCTTGGCATTGCTTAGGATGTGGGCGGGATGTGTGGCAATGGCAAGTGCCAAATGTGCGGTGGGCCAGATGAATCTCTCCGGGTTGCCGTGCGGTGGGGATTCGTAGCCGAGTCTTTATCGTTTATTAAGTCCAGTTCTTTAATTCTTTTATTTCTTTTCTCTTGTCCAACGTTGTTTAAAAGAACGCTCACTTGTCCCCGTGGAAAAACTTAAAGGGTTGGATTGTCTGCCGTTACTTTGTTGTCGTGGAGAATTTGTCGGGTTGGTGGAAGGGCATTGTTGCTAACGTTAATATTTGCGATCGGGCGGGAGTTTGAAACTACGTCCTGTCCCCGACACCGAACGGAATAAAGATAACAAAACTTTGAACTACACGTCAACCCCGCCTGGCGCAAATATATTGTTAGGCGCAGTTGAGGATCACCTCATTCTCTCTTACACTTATTAATTTATCGTCCTCGGTGTTCTCAGTCGTCACGAAAACGTCCTTGTCCAACGTTACTGAAATGTCTCGAAGATATTTAAGAACGTTTGAGTGGTCGTCCAAGGATTTCAATTCTCTTGGATCTATGTCGTTTTCAATTTCAGAGTCGATGAAAAAATGACATCTAATATTGACGGCCCCAAGTTTTATTGTTGCAGTGATCCACTCTCTGTCTTTTTGAGTCCAACACTCTTCAACTGTTCCGAAATCAATTTTGTCTTTCGTTAATTCAGTCTTGGCGTCATAGAACTCTACCTTATATTTTTCATTCATTAAATCCGCCCACTTTCTCCAATCATGAATGTCTGTCCCGAAGACATAAATGTCCCGCAAGGAGCCGTCCTCGAAATAGATTTTATTTTTTAGTGTTCTCCAGTCGTCCATTCTAAATTGCGCCTAACGTTTGGCTTGTGGCAGGCGGGCAAATAAAAACCTTCTCCCTGTCCACCGTTATAAAGATAAAAAAAGAACTACACACTTCAATGACGCACAGTCCCGCCCGCTTGCCACAAGCTATTGTTAGCGGTAGTGCGACCTCGTCAGCCGTATCTATCTCTTCGTCCCTGTTTTTCTTTCTCTTAAATATTTACTCATTGTGTTTGTATATCTCCCGTCAAACTTTACAATAGTTATTAAGTTAAACGGTATTTTGGTTGGCTCTTTGTCCAAGTAGCCTTGTGAGTCAAAGTAACGAACATAAACGGAAGTCTTGGTAACTTTTGTTATTGGTCCAACGTCAAATGATTCGTCACTTGGGTCTTCATTCTCAACAATTGGGTTTAAACCTAAAAGCCTGATTGACTTAAAGATGGATGTCCAATTGGTCAAATCAATTTTGTGTTTTTTAACAACCCTATCTGTCAAACCTTCTAGATGCATTATTTTGTCATAATGCTTATCTGTGTTTTTGAATTGAATGTCTGCAATGGTCTTGATGGGGAAAATTGAATATCCGTCTAGTTCAAAGTCGTCACTGTCGTTTAGTAGAATAAAATCTTTTGAAAAACCAACAATATATCCATGACTTTTTTCAAAAACGTCTTTTGAAACTTGTCGTTGAACTTTAAAGTATTTTTTCTTGTCCCTGTGGTATTTTATTTTGTCAATCATCTTTTTCATCGGTCTCATCGAGCATTGCCGCTAACGGCTAAGTTTGTGACGGCTGCGGTCTTCGGAGGGCGTCCCTGTCGCACGTGGCAGAGCTAAATTAAGTAAAACAAACCGAATAACCGCACCGCACCCGCAGCTGGCATAAACTTTTTGTTATGCGAACAGCCCCAGAAACTGTTCAGAGGCCGAAAAACCGTCCAACGTGCCGGGTGCGCCTACGTCCCTGTCCCGGAGCGGTGAAGCGTGGCGCGGTGAAGAAATTGTCGACCGCGTCACCGTCCCCACGCAATGGTGAACCAATTTGAAAAGCTGCAAAACCAATAAGCAAAGGCGCGGGATGAATTTCATTTTGCGGTTTCAAAATCCTGCGCGTTCGCGGGGCTTGCGCATAACGGCTAAGTTTGTGACGGCTGCGGTCTTCGGAGCGCGTCCCTGTCGCACGTGGCAGAGCTAAATTAAGAAAAACAAACCGAATAACCGCACCGCACCCGCAGCTGGCATAAACTTTTTGTTATGCGAACAGCCCCAGAAACTGTTCAGGGGACGAAAAAACGTCCAACGTGGCGGGTGCGCCTGCGTCCCTGTCCCGGAGCGGTGAAGCGTGGCGCGGTGAAGAAATTGTCGACCGCGTCACCGTCCCCACGCAATGCTGAACCAATTTGAAAAGCTGCAAAACCAATAAGCAAAGGCGCGGGATGAATTTTGCTTTGCGGTCTCAAAATCCTGCGCGTTCGCGGGGCTTGCGCATAACGTGAGTATTTGCGTTCGAGCGGGGCTTTCGAAGCCGCGTCCTGTCCCCGACACCGAACGGAATAAAGATACGAAAACGTTGGATTACGCGTCAACCCCGCTTGACGCAAATACATTGTTGCCAGCAGTGGGGTTTCTTCCATTTTAGTAATTCAGTCCATGTTTTTAACGGTCTTTAAGTCCAACGTCTACGAATTTGTAAGAAGTCCAAGGAAACTCTACATTTTTTACTTGAATTTTATAGTCTCAATGGCAGTCAAAAGTAGTCGTTGATTGTCAGCGGATAGATCAATTCCGCTCATTTGAAACTTTGTTTTTTGAGAGTCCAAGCTGTCAAAATAGACGCCTGTTGTCCCGCGCTGAAAATTTATGGGTTTTACAATTTTTGCGTTCTTGTTGTCAATTGTCTTGGTTATTATATCGTGAGTTGAATTGTCAACATTTAAGTTCGATGAATACTGCCCTAAGTCGATACTTACTTTCTCTTGTTCGTTAATCTTAATCTGTCTAACAAAAGAATCGTACCCTTGTACCTTTTCAAGAGTCCAAGTCGCTGGTGTTTTTATAGTAAATCTCTCAACGTCTAGTATTTTTTGCTCCGCCTCGTAATTGCATGAAAGAATAGTCAAACCTGCTATTAAAGCTAGAATCATCTTTTTCATAGATTTCTTTTTTACATTAGACACTGTCGCGAGAGAAAAAGTTGTTAGGTGGTCGCGTCAATTTATCCTGTTGCAAATCTTTATCGTTAATTCGTCTCTGTCGTCTGGCCCCATTGCTGGCAACGTGAGGCTTGCAGAAGGCGGGCAATTAAAAACCTGCGCCTTCTCCCACGTGATAAAATAAATGAAACGCACTGAACTTTCCTAACGCACAGTCCGCCCGCTTTTCTGCAAGCTAGTGTTATGGCCAGTTTGCAACCGAGCTTAGGGTTTTAATGTCAGCCGGGCAAAAGCAAAAATGCCCACTGAGAAGTCGCACATGCAAGTCGTCCAACGAAAGAGTTTGGTCGTCCGCCAGAAAGTGTCGTTAAGAGTTGTCGTGCGCCAACAGGTCGCCCGATTGCAAATGATTCCGAGGCGAGTCGTCCAAGAAGAAAAATGTCCCCAAGGAAAAAAGTTTAAACAAGTGCGGCTTTGATTTTTAAATTTCCCGTCAGTCGCTTGAGGCAAAGTCCTCGGAATATTGATGACTTGTCAACGAGCAGAAGTCAGTCGTCTACTAATTTGTCGTCACCGAAATTCTGGAGGAGCACTCGTCCCGCAAATTGGCCATAACGGCCAAGTTTGTGACGGCTGCGGTTTTCGGAGCGCGTCCCTGTCGCACGTGGCAGAGCTAAATTAAGAAAAACAAACCGAATAACCGCACCGACCCGCAGCTGGCATAAACTTTTTGTTATGCGAACAGCCCCAGAAACTTTTTAGGGGCCGAAAAACCGTCCAACGTGCCGGGTGCGCCTGCGTCCCTGTCCCGGAGCGGTGAAGCGTGGCGTGGTGAAGAAATTGTCGACCGCGTCACCGTCCCCACGCAATGATGAACCAATTTGAAAAGCTGCAAAACAAGTAAGCAAAGGCGCGGGATGAATTTTGTTTTGCAGATTCAAAATCCTGCGCGTTCGCGGGGCTTGCGCATAACGGCTACGTGTGGGCGCAGGTTGATAAAAACATTCACATCCCTCCCACGAAATAAATTAACTAAAGAAATTCAAACTTTCCAACAGCAAACCCCACAACTTGCGCCCACACAATGTTAGGGGCGGTTTCTCGTCTTCCCACGTGCGGGAGGAGCGCACTAGACCGTGGCTTCGTCAGGATGAACGGAGGACGCCAGAAGTCGTGATCGTTGATGAGTTTTTTTTCCTGCGAGGCCTGCGGGCCGCGCGGTCGGCCGTGCGGTGGGTTGCCACCTGCACATTTTCAAGAACGATCTTAATTCCCAAATCGCCCCTAACGTGCAAATGTTTGCGTCAGTGGCTGGATTAAAAGTAAATAATTATCAACCGAAATAAAAACAAACTATGAAAAACAAAACTATGATTACCGATTCACCCAGCCATTGCGCAAACATGGTGTTATGGGTTAGTGCCGCCTTGCACAAAATTAAGCACGGATGGCTTGGCTTTGGTCAGCGCGGTGGAAAGCGCGGCCATGCCATTGGTGCGGATTCGAAGCCTGAAAAACAATGGACAAAAGTTTATGAATTTGTCAGCAAGGATAAGTATGATAAAGAATTTGGGTGGGTTGTCGAATATGGTATAGAAACAGTCGATAATTATTTTTATTTAAAAGGTCGTATTATTCAGATGGAGATTCAAGATTATTTGATTTCAGGTAAGAAATTAGTGTATTATGAGATTCAGGAAAGCACTCCCTTATAAATCCGTTTCTTGCGTCTTCATTTTCAAATTTAGAAGTCCTTATGTAATGTAATATGAATCCAGCAAACTCATTGAGCATTAAATTGTATTTCGGTTCTATCCGCTTCTCAAATACAGTCCCCCATTCTCGGCTAAGTCTTGAGTTGATAATTGATATTTGCTCTCGTCTAATAGCTTCGTTTTCTTGCTTCATTAACTTACGTTCCGTGGCTAGAAACTTTTCTACATTTTCAAGCTGTAATGAACTGATTAAAAGATTAACTGATACTACAATTATTGTCTCCATATTTTGTTTTTTTTATGTGCGTCTGCAAAGGTTGGCTCTTTTGCTTGCTTTGGTTTCGCGTGGCATTGCGCGGCAAGCAAATGTGCCAATGCGCGTCTGGTCTGTCCCGAGCGGTGGCTTGCCTTGAATGTGCGTTGGCATGTGTCCGTCCGCGGGGGCAAGGCAACTCTGCGGGCTGTCAGGCGGTCGAGTAGGCAAGGGGAATTTCACCCCAAGCCTCTCACAGAACCGTACGTGATAGTCTCCCATCATACGGCTCTTCAGTTGATAATCAGTAAGAGAATCGTCCCACTTGCATGGTTGTTCCCGTAACAACATCCTATCAAGCTGCTACCCCCTTCGCTCCACTCCCATTACAGAAGTTTCAACACTACTACGAAGTAGTCCGCCATCATACACAGCATCGGTATTTGGTCTTGTAGATATTTCTCCTACTTGTACCCTTCCCTTCGCATCTATGTATGACTTCCTCTGTTCTATAAATAAGCCTGAATAGAAATCATGCCCCCTCCGTGACGTCTGCCGTGTAGCCAGTATGATTCAGGTCGCCCGCTACACTCCTCCTACTGTACAATGCTCCAATAGTTTTGACAGAAAGTGCGTTTTCTCGACATGTCATCAGGGGTTCATTTACATTCATCTTTTCTATTCTCACCTGATGGCGTCTTTAGCGCCACCTTTTCCCCTTTCCGTTCAATACCTCGCAGTTGCCCGCTTAGCACCGAGGGGTGGTTTGTTAGCGTTGCCTGCACAACTCTAACGATGGGCCTACCATCATCTTACTTACAACATTGAAACTAAGTACGTTCACTTAGTCTCATTCAGAGCACACGCATTACCCATAACGATTCGTGCTTATGTCAGTAGCGGGATTTTGAAACTGCGCCCTGTCCCACAAGCAGAACGAAATTATGAAAACCAAACGAAAAGTCAACGCGTCACCCCGCTATTACATAAGCACTGTGTTGGCGGTTCGTACCATTATACTCCACTCTTGTTCAGAAACTCAATTACCTTGTCCGCATATTCGTCACCGTAGTCGTTCTTTTGGAATACATTCATTCCGTTCAAATGGTCGCCTTTAAATTCAATAATCGTCACGATGTTTTGTTTGGCAAATTCTTTTGCGTCTTCTGTGATTGTAGTTTTGTCGTTGCTTGCACAAAAAATCATTGTCGGGATTTTCTCATCGAGTTTAACAATTGCTTTTGCAAATTGAGGAAGTAAAACAACCTTTCCTTTGTTTACTTTAATCCTGTCTATAACTTTTTGCGGGTCGTGATAAAACCCTTCTCCTATTAAGAAGTCTACTTTTTCCTTCCTCAATAAGCTCACGTATGTCCCCATTGAAAGTGAATATAGTCCGATTTTATCATTCGGGTATTTTTCCCTTGTCGCCTTGATTACGGAATCCAAGTCCAAAGAAAACTCAGGGTAAAAAAGAAAGTCCTTGTTTATTGTAAAGTCTGAACTCTTTCCAAAGCCTCTGTAGTCGAATGCGATAACTCTAAATCCTTTACTTAAAAATGCGTTTGCCTGCCAAATCAAATAACCCATATTTCCCGCATCTGTACCAACCAATATAATCGTCCGGTTGGATTTCAATGAATCGGGTCGTGGATACTCCCAAACGTTAATCGCGTAGTTGTCTGTCGTTTTTAATTGGTATTCAGAATAGCTTATACCCCACCTGTCGGGTGTAAATTTATACTCCCTTTCAGGGTTAATTGCCTTAACCGTTGTCGTCAAACCTAGCAGAATAAATAAAAGTATTCGGTTCATATGTCTTGAGTTAATTGGTACAATCTTTCTTGTCGGGTATGACCGCCAACGTTTGTGCTTCTGCAGTAGCGCGCTTCCGAAGCCGCGTCCTGTCCCCGAAACCAAACGTTGAACGAAGATAACACTTATAGCTTACACGTCACCGCGCTATTGCAGAAGCATTTTGTTGGCAGCTGGGCAACCTGCTCCGAACTTTATAAACGGCAACAATCATTCGTCATTGTCGTCAAGCAAGTCTTTGTATGCTGACCAGTCCAACTCACTTTTATCTTCGTCCACTGTCGAAGTCCTTTCGTTTGCTTGTTTTACCAATTTATTCAATTTACCAATCACTGATTCATTTACCTGTTTAAACTCAGTCAATTCTCGCTTCAACGATTTGATTTCTTGTCTCAATGATTCGTTGTCATCTTGAAAAGGTAGGGTCAATTTTTTTAGTTTCTCCTTTTGCTCTTTACTTTTTGCTTCCAAAACTTTTATTATCTCTGAATACTTGTCGGACTTTTCGTTGGCGATTTTTAGTTTGTACTGAAGTTCGTCTATAAGTCTGTCAGATTCTGATATTCTAATATTTTGGTTATAACGAATGGCTGATTCAAACCCGTACTTTGTCCTTATATATTTGTCCCCGGCTTCATTTACGTAAATGTCTTGTCCAATGTAACGAAGTCCAACGTAATGTGCTATTAAATCATAAACTGTAAGGTCTCTCGTTGTCGGGTCTTCACTTTTCTTTATAATCAAACCGTTTGGGATGCGGTATTCTATTCTCTCATTTGTCCGCGAGTCAATTTCTAATTTGTTGTCCGTCATTTGATAACTTTCTCGTCTTTGGTTGCCTTGCTGCCAACGTAAATATTTGCGATCGGGCGGGAATTTGTAACTGCGTCCTGTCCCCAGCACCGAATGGAATAAAGATAACAAAACTTTGAACTACACGTCAACCCCGCCTGGCGCAAATATATTGTTATGCCACGTTGTTTTTGTCGTTTGTTTCAAAACCCTTAAGTGTTTGTCCGCTTTTCAACTTCCATTCTTCAAGTCCGTTAGCATTACGTCCCATTACAATTGCCGCACCTAATGATGGACTTGTGAAAATATAGTCTTCTGTAAATTCCAAGTCGTCAGTGTTTTGTTTTAGAATTCCTTTATCAATTAGTTGCTGTCTAAGTTTAATAAAGGATTGAGTCATTGATGGAACTGTTGTCGATGAAGCCTTTGAACCCTTAAAAACAACAAAACCGTCTGAGGTAGGTTCACCTTGAGCGTCCGCACCGCGAGCAGCTTTAATCAGAAATGCTTCTTGCTTTTGCTTTAGTTTGATTTCTCGTTTGTCGTCAAATACTTTATGTCCCAGTGTGTTTACAAGCATTTTTATGTTTTCAATATACTCTTCCATTTCTGCTCTATCAGGTTCGGAAATTGCAGATTGTGTCGGAATAATTGAATTGTCAATTGTGTAGCGGTTAGCAAGCTTAGCAATGTCGTGGAGCCGATTTTCGAGATATTTTATATGCGCTTTATTTAAATTCCCGTCTTCGCTTACAAAAACAATTGCCTCATTCCAAAAGTCTTTTTGAGTTAATTGTTGATTAAGTCTTTTTAGGACAGATTCGGCCTCACCAATATAAACTTCGTCTTTTCCTTCATCGTCCTTTCCGAATAAAAGATAAACTCCTGTACTTGTCAAGTCGCTACGGTCAGAGCAGTCTTTGATTTTTATTCTTGGAATCTTATATGCTTTTCCCGTCCAGTTGGAAAGCTCGCAACTCATTCGCCCGTTTGGATCTCCGTCTATGAGGAAAATTTTTATTGTCTTACCGAATTTCATAACATTGGTCTGTCCTACAATGTGGCATAACGACTAAGTTTATGACGGCTGCGGTTTTCTGAGCGTGTCCCTGTCGCACGTGGCCGAGCTAAATTAAGAAAAACAAACCGAATAACCACAACCACCCCGCAGCTGGCATAAACTTTTTGTTATGCGAACAGCCCCAGAAACTTTTCAAGGGCCGAAAAACCGTCCAACGTGCCGGGTGCGCCTACGTCCCTGTCCCGGAGCAGTGAAGCGTGGCGCGGTGAAGAAATTGTCGACCGCGTCACCGTCCCCACGCAATGGTGAACCAATTTGAAAAGCTGCAAAACAAGTAAGCAAAGGCGCGGGATGAATTTTGCTTTGCGGTCTCAAAATCCTGCGCGTTCGCGGGGCTTGCGCATAACGGCTACGTGTGGGCGCAGGTTGATAAAAACATTCACATCCCTCCCACGAAATAAATTAACTAAAGAAATTCAAACTTTCCAACAGCAAACCCCACAACTTGCGCCCACACAATGTTAGGGGCGGTTTCTCGTCTTCCCACGTGCGGGAGGAGCGCACTAGACCGTGGCTTCGTCAGGATGAACGGAGGACGCCAGAAGTCGTGATCGTTGATGAGTTTTTTTTCCTGCGAGGCCTGCGGGCCGCGCGGTCGGCCGTGCGGTGGGTTGCCACCTGCACATTTTCAAGAACGATCTTAATTCCCAAATCGCCCCTAACGGCCAAGTTTGTGACGGCTGCGGTCTTAGGAGCGCGTCCCTGTCGCACGTGGCAGAGCTAAATTAAGAAAAACAAACCTAATAACCGAACCGCACCCGCAGCTGGCATAAACTTTTTGTTATGCGAACAGCCCCAGAAACTGTTCAGGGGACGAAAAACCGTCCACCGTGGCGGGTGCGCCTGCGTCCCTGTCCCGGAGCGGTGAAGCGTGGCGCAGTGAAGAAATTGTCGACCGCGTCACCGTCCCCACGCAATGCTGAACCAATTTGAAAAGCTGCAAAACCTATAAGCAGAGGCGCGGGATGAATTTCATTTTGCGGTTTCAAAATCCTGCGCGTTCGCGGGGCTTGCGCATAACGGCTAAGTTTGTGACGGCTGCGGTCTTCGGAGCGCGTCCCTGTCGCACGTGGCAGAGCTAAATTAAGGAAAACAAACCGAATAACCGCACCGCACCCGCAGCTGGCATAAACTTTTTGTTATGCGAACAGCCCCAGAAACTGTTCAGGGACCGAAAAACCGTCCAACGTGGCGGGTGCGCCTACGTCACTGTCCCGGAGCGGTGAAGCGTGGCGCGGTGAAGAAATTGTCGACTGCGGCACCGTCCCCACGCAATGCTGAACCAATTTGAAAAGCTGCAAAACCAATAAGCAAAGGCGCGGGATGAATTTTGCTTTGCGGTCTCAAAATCCTGCGCGTTCGCGGGGCTTGCGCATAACGTGAGTATTTGCGTTCGAGCGGGGCTTCCGAAGCCACGCCTTGTCCCCGACACCGAACGCATTAAAGATACGAAAACGTTGGATTACGCGTCAACCCCGCTTGACGCAAATACATTGTTGTGGGCTGCTTGCCTCACTTACTTTTTATCATTAGGGAAATCTTTCGAGTGTCCCTTATGTAAATTCCTTTTAGCTTTTCTCCTTCAATTTTCGTTTCGTCTTTGCCCCCTGGATTTATAAATACTCTCCCTTTAAATTTAAAATTGTACTGGTCACCATACATAAATTCAATTGTCATGTTAGGAACAATGCTCGCAGGATTGTTGTCGTCCACGTTGCTTGCAATGTCAATGCAACCCAGCTTGGTAATTTGTCCTTTGTTATACTCAAATACGTCAACTCCTGTTGAATACTCAAATCCAAGTTCGCACACAATTATTATTCTGTCGTCCTTGAACTTGTAAAATATTGGTCTATAAATATAACTCTCTCCAACGTCTTCAGATTTGAATTTAATCTTGTTCTCTTCAATATAAAGAAGTTTAAGACCTTCAATCTTAGCGTTGTCAGTTGTCAGTTGGTTTGCTATTACAAATCTCTCCTTTTGGTTGAGTACATAACTGTCCTGAACGTTGAAGCCGTCAAGTTTGAATTTATTGTCTTTAGTCAATTGAATAATTTCGGGGTTCTCTGTCCCGATAAATAGAATAAAAAGAATAGTTGTTATCTGGTTCATGTCTCAATTGGCAAGTTGCCCACAACGGCTACGTGTGGGCGCAGGTTGATAAAAACATTCACATCCCTCCCACGAAATAAATTAACTAAAGAAATTCAAACTTTCCAACAGCAAACCCCACAACTTGCGCCCACACAATGTTAGGGGCGGTTTCTCGTCTTCCCACGTGCGGGAGGAGCGCACTAGACCGTGGCTTCGTCAGGATGAACGGAGGACGCCAGAAGTCGTGATCGTTGATGAGTTTTTTTTCCTGCGAGGCCTGCGGGCCGCGCGGTCGGCCGTGCGGTGGGTTGCCACCTGCACATTTTCAAGAACGATCTTAATTCCCAAATCGCCCCTAACGGCTACGTGTGGGCGCAGGTTGATAAAAACATTCACACCCCTCCCACGAAATAAATTAACTAAATAAATTCAAACTTTCCAACAGCAAACCCCACAACTTGCGCCCACACAATGTTAGGGGCGGTTTCTCGTCTTCCCACGTGCGGGAGGAGCGCACTAGACCGTGGCTTCGTCAGGATGAACGGAGGACGCCAGAAGTCGTGATCGTTGATGAGTTTTTTTCCTGCGAGGCCTGCGGGCCGCGCGGTCGGCCGTGCGGTGGGTTGCCACCTGCACATTTTCAAGAACGATCTTAATTCCCAAATCGCCCCTAACGATGAGGGTTGCCGAAGGTGGGATTAAAAACTTCGCTCTTTCCCCATAAGATAAAATTAATAGAAAGAGGAACGTTTTCCTAACGCACTAAGCCCCACTTTCGGCAACCCTATGTTGGGCGGTGTTGCAATTTCGAGTTCGCCTTTTATGGCCAAGTCATTGCGTATAAAAGAAAATTATGCGCACGTTACTTGGACTGCCGAAGTTCATTTCCCTGTTATTTACCCCCTTTTAACACGGCACACTTCGGCACGTTAGCCGTAATTAAACGTTTGTAATCGTTTGACATCTGGATACTGTCAAACCAAACGATTAACTTCGTCCCCAAGTCTTTGAAAGCGGGGTCACCCGTTTGAAAGTGCGAACTTTCACGGTCTCACCGCAAAGACTTGAAAAGAAATCCTAACGTCTTTCTTCCAACGTGCCTTCAGCGACTTTGTAAATAAATAGGGAAAACAGAACTTTGTAAAAGGCGATCTCTGAAATTCGCACTCGCAATATAGCCCAACGGCCAAGTTTGTGACGGCTGCGGTTTTCGGAGCGCGTCCCTGTCGCACGTGGCAGAGCTAAATTAAGAAAAACAAACCGAATAACCGCACCGACCCGCAGCTGGCATAAACTTTTTGTTATGCGAACAGCCCCAGAAACTTTTTAGGGGCCGAAAAACCGTCCAACGTGCCGGGTGCGCCTGCGTCCCTGTCCCGGAGCGGTGAAGCGTGGCGTGGTGAAGAAATTGTCGACCGCGTCACCGTCCCCACGCAATGATGAACCAATTTGAAAAGCTGCAAAACAAGTAAGCAAAGGCGCGGGATGAATTTTGTTTTGCAGATTCAAAATCCTGCGCGTTCGCGGGGCTTGCGCATAACGATTTGGCTTGCAGAAGGCGGGCAATTAAAACCTACGCCTTCTCCCACGTGATAAAATAAATGAAACGCACTGAACTTTCCTAACGCACACTCCGCCCGCTTTTCTGCAAGCCTGTGTTATGGCCAGTTTGCAACCGAGCTCAGGTTTTAATGTCGACCGAGCAAAAGAAAAAATGTCAACCGAGAAAGTCTCGCGAGCAAGTCGTCCAGCGCAAGAGTTTTGGTCGTCCGCCAGAAAGTATCGTTAAGAGTTGTCGCGCGAGAATCGGTCATCCCATTGCAAATGTTTCCGAGACGAGTCGTCAACGAGCAAAAGTCTCCCAAGGAAAACGTCTTAAAAAAGCGTGTCCTTGATTTTTTAAATCTTCTGTCAGTCGTTTGAAGGAAAGTCCGCGCAATGTCTATAAATTGTCAGCGAGCAGAAGTCAGTCGGCTACAAATTAGTCGTCAGCGAAATTCTGGAGGAGCACTCGTCCCGCAAATTGGCCATAACGGCTACGTGTGGGCGCAGGTTGATAAAAACATTCACACCCCTCCCACGAAATAAATTAACTAAATAAATTCAAACTTTCCAACAGCAAACCCCACAACTTGCGCCCACACAATGTTAGGGGCGGTTTCTCGTCTTCCCACGTGCGGGAGGAGCGCACTAGACCGTGGCTTCGTCAGGATGAACGGAGGACGCCAGAAGTCGTGATCGTTGATGAGTTTTTTTTCCTGCGAGGCCTGCGGGCCGCGCGGTCGGCCGTGCGGTGGGTTGCCACCTGCACATTTTCAAGAACGATCTTAATTCCCAAATCGCCCCTAACGGCTAAGTTTGTGACGGCTGCGGTCTTCGGAGCGCGTCCCTGTCGCACGTGGCCGAGCTAAATTAAGAAAAACAAACCGAATAACCGCACCGCACCCGCAGCTGGCATAAACTTTTTGTTATGCGAACAGCCCCAGAAACTGTTCAGAGGCCGAAAAACCGTCCAACGTGGCTGGTGCGCCTGCGTCCCTGTCCCGGAGCGGTGAAGCGTGGCGCGGTGAAGAAATTGTCGACCGCGTCACCGTCCCCACGCAATGCTGAACCAATTTGAAAAGCTGCAAAAGAAATAAGCAAAGGCGCGGGATGAATTTCATTTTGCGGTTTCAAAATCCTGCGCGTTCGCGGGGCTTGCGCATAACGATGAGGGTTGCCGAAGGTGGGATTAAAAACTTCGCTCTTTCCCCATAAGATAAAATTAATAGAAAGAGGAACGTTTTCCTAACGCACTTAGCCCCACTTTCGGCAACCCTATGTTGGGCGGTGTTGCAATTTCGAGTTCGCCTTTTATGGCCAAGTCATTGCGTATAAAAGAAAATTATGCGCACGTTACTTGGACTGCCGAAGTTCATTTCCCTGTTATTTACCCCCTTTTAACACGGCACACTTCGGCACGTTAGCCGTAATTAAACGTTTGTAATCGTTTGACATCTGGATACTGTCAAACCAAACGATTAACTTCGTCCCCAAGTCTTTGAAAGCGGGGTCACCCGTTTGAAAGTGCGAACTTTCACGGTCTCACCGCAAAGACTTGAAAAGAAATCCTAACGTCTTTCTTCCAACGTGCCTTCAGCGACTTTGTAAATAAATAGGGAAAACAGAACTTTGTAAAAGGCGATCTCTGAAATTCGCACTCGCAATATAGCCCAACGGCTAAGTTTGTGACGGCTGCGGTCTTCGGAGCGCGTCCCTGTCGCACATGGCAGAGCTAAATTAAGAAAAACAAACCGAATAACCGCAACGACCCCGCAGCTGGCATAAACTTTTTGTTATGCGAACAGCCCCAGAAACTATTCAGGGGCCGAAAAACCGTCCAACGTGGCGGGTGCGCCTGCGTCCCTGTCCCGGAGCGGTGAAGCGTGGCGCGGTGAAGAAATTGTCGACCGCGTCACCGTCCCCACGCAATGGTGAACCAATTTGAAAAGCTGCAAAACAAATAAGCAAAGGCGCGGGATGAATTTTGTTTTGCGGTCTCAAAATCCTGCGCGTTCGCGGGGCTTGCGCATAACGTGAGTATTTGCGTTCGAGCGGGGCTTCCGAAGCCACGCCTTGTCCCCGACAACGAACGCATTAAAGATACGAAAACGTTGGATTACGCGTCAACCCCGCTTGACGCAAATACATTGTTATGCACATGTGCCGCAGTCGACCGTTACTTAACCACACGGATGCCAGTGCTTTGGTTGCGTGTTGGCATGTGTGGCACTGGCATTGGTGTGGTGGGCCACGAAACCTAGTCCACGTTTTCTATTCATATCTCAAACTGTCGATCGGATTTGTGCTTGCAGATTTTACTGTCTTTACACTTATTGTCAGAGTCGTCAGCAGTACAAGGATCAAAACTGGAACTAAAAACAGTGATGCATTTATAGGCATTTGATACGCATATGTCTGCAGCCATTTTTTAATCATTTCATAGCCTACAGGAAGTCCAATGGCACATCCAATTATTACCAACTTGACATAGTCTTTTGATAGAAGTGAAACAATACTAAATGAAGAGGCTCCAAGTACCTTTCTTATTCCAATCTCTTTGGTTTTACGGTTAACGGTATACAATGACAATCCGAACAAACCCAAAAATGAAACAACAACAGCCAGAAATGTTAATACGCCTACTATCATTCCAATTTGCTTGACCGTTGTGTACTGCATGTCAAATTTTTCATCTAAGAAATAATAACTGAATATGTTGTCCGGATAAGTTTCTCTCCATTGTTTTTCAATAGTTGAGATTGTACTTGTAAAATTCTGACCAGCAAGTTTGATCGCATAAGCTGGATTTTTGGGATAACCCTGCATATATAATAGAGGCTGAAGCTGATGCTGTAGCGATCTAACGTGATAATTTTTTATTACTCCGATGACTTCAAATCGTCTGCTTCCAATAAAGATAATTTTTCCTATAGCATCTTCTACTCCCTTAAATCCAAACATTTTGGTAGCCTCTTCATTAATCAACATTGCTTTCCTATCGCTTTCAAGGTCTGGATTGAAGTTTCGCCCAGTCAACAACGCCAAATTAAAAACGCCCAGAAACTCAGTCCCTATGCTTACTATACGACTACTATAACGGTAAGGAGCATTCTCCTCATTCAATGTAATATCAGCTCTATGCCAATCAATTTCAGACCCGGGAAAACTTGAGGCATATGTAACGCCATTCACCGAGGGTAATCGAAGAACTTCGTTTTTAAACGGCTCGTATTTATTGACCGTTGTTGCATCCGTTAGTACGGGCGAATCTATAATTAAAGTTTGCTCCAATGAGATTCCGAGACTTTGACTCCGGATAAAGTCAATTTGCTTTTGAATAGCAAAAATTGCTGTAATCAGTATTAACGATACGGTGAGTTGAGTTACTACCAACACTTTTCTTAGTGTTGAGCGTTCAGTGAATTCGTTGAGTTTTCCCTTTATAGATTGAAGCGGTTTAAATGACGAAAGAAAAATAGCTGGGTACAGCCCTGACATCACAACTCCAGCTACCAATGCGGCCAATAGAAACAAGTAAACCTGCGGTATCTCTAGAATTAATTCGGAAGATGGTATCTTGAAGTAAGTCGCTGCCAGTGGCCAAACAATCACGAACAACAAAATCGCACACAAAAACGAAATTGTATTAAAGACAAATGATTCAGTAAGGAATCGGAAAATCAGTTGCTTCCTACTGGCTCCGATAAGTTTACGAATGCCCACCTCCTTCATGCTTTCCAAAAGTCTAGCAGTAGAAAGGCTTATGTAGTTGAACCATGCCAACATCAAAACAACCAAACCTAATCCAAGAAAGAAATTTACCATTGTTGCTTTGCCACTTCCATCCAAAGCGTGCAAGCGGATGTCACCAATGGGCTCTAATAAATACTTGTCGCCAGTATCGTCTTGATGATATTGTTTTACAATTTTTGCCAGTCCTTCCCTTAGGCGTTCAGGACTAGAATTGGGATTCAAGCGCAGATATGTAGTTACGTTGCTCCAAGCCCAGTTCTCATTCCATTCTTGTTCGTTTTTAGGTGGCAATACAATGTCAAACTGCTGATTAGCGTTTGCTGGGATATCTTCAAAAACGCCATCTACAACATATAGCCGCATTTCAATATTAGCACCAGGGAAACCAATCTCAAGAGATTTGCCGACAGCATCAGCGTTGCCAAAATATTTACTTGCGATGGACTTCGATATAATAATGGATTGAGCAGTTTTGAGAACTTTGAGATTATCACCAGAAAGAACATTGATTGCCAAAACGTCAACAATTGAGGGGTCAGCAAAGACAATACGACTCTCGAAATTTCTTATCTTCTCAATAGGGTTAGACACAACGGCTCCTTCTTTTGAACTAAGTCGCCCAACTGCCTCAATATCCGGAAGTGTTTGTTTAATAGCATAAGCCAGTCCCGATACCGTTCCCTTTGAAATTTCTTCAAAAACGCCATTAGAGGTATTGTAGAGATTTACACGGTATGTTCTGTCCGCATTCTTATTAAATTGTTCAAAGCTGTACTCGAACCAAACAAATTGAGTGATAAATAAACAAACTGTTAGTCCTGTAATTAATCCAATAAGATTTATAAGTGAGAATGATTTGTTTCTTGTCAGCTGACGAAAAACAATTTTGATATTATTAGCAATCATGGCAGGTTTATTGATGAGTGTCTATAAAACGTAATCTGGTCGTCCCAATTGTCCAATCGAGCGTGGCAAAGATTGGCTCTTTTGCTTGCTTTGGTGTCGCGCTGGAATGAGCGGCAAGCAAATGTGCCAATGCGGGAGGCCACTACTCTGTCCCGCGGCATTGTGCATAACGCTAAAGTTTGCGTCAGGGCGGGAAGTTGACACCTGCGTCATCTCCCACGTGATAAATAAACCAAATAACCACGAAACTTACAAGCCACACGTCAGCCCCGCCTGGCGCAAACTTAATGTTATGGGCTGCTGTCCTACGTCATGTTCCACGAAGTTCGTCCCGATGTTGTCCTGCGTCAAACGCTCAACAACGTGCTGTCTTCCCCTGTCAACGGAGTGCACACTTAAACGTCAAACGAAAAACTGTCAACGAGCTAAAGTCCCACGAGAACAAAACAAGTTGCCCATAACGTAAATATTTGCGATCGGGCGGGGATTTGAAACTGCGCCTTGTCCCCAGCACCGAATGAAATAAAGATAACAAAACTTTGAATTACACGTCAACCCCGCCTGGCGCAAATATATTGTTGGGCGTTCGTGCATTAGTCCGCTCTTTTTGTTCTAAATGTCTTGTATCCAGTTGTCGCCAAGATTGTCCCGGTAATTATTATTAAAGACCACAGTGTCCCCTTAGTTACTTTAAAGCCGGATAAAGCGTTAGCCTGAATTCCTTTGTCCATTTCTCTCGAATACAAAACTCTCAACTGACTCTCAAGTCCATTCACCCAGTCCAGATACATAATCTGTCCCAAGAGGATTATTAAAAGTAAAATAGTCAGGATTCCATTTATGATTTTGTTATTCAGTTTGAAATAGATTCCTCTCGTTAAATATGTCGTAGTCAACAGGCCAATAAAAATCACTGTCAGCAAGATGGTTTTAGGAAAAACGTAATAGGTGTCGTGAAGTTGGATGTCAACAGGTGTCGAGTCAAGTATTTGGTCACCGAAAATCCATAGTCCAATAGCTCCTGTCAAAATTACTGTCCCAAGCACCCAATATACTTCACTTATTATTCTTGCTCTCATCTCATTTATGCATGACGCCCAACGGCTACGTGTGGGCGCAGGTTGATAAAAACATTCACACCCCTCCCACGAAATAAATTAACTAAATAAATTCAAACTTTCCAACAGCAAACCCCACAACTTGCGCCCACACAATGTTAGGGGCGGTTTCTCGTCTTCCCACGTGCGGGAGGAGCGCACTAGACCGTGGCTTCGTCAGGATGAACGGAGGACGCCAGAAGTCGTGATCGTTGATGAGTTTTTTTTCCTGCGAGGCCTGCGGGCCGCGCGGTCGGCCGTGCGATGGGTTGCCACCTGCACATTTTCAAGAACGATCTTAATTCCCAAATCGCCCCTAACGGCTACGTGTGGGCGCAGGTTGATAAAAACATTCACACCCCTCCCACGAAATAAATTAACTAAATAAATTCAAACTTTCCAACAGCAAACCCCACAACTTGCGCCCACACAATGTTAGGGGCGGTTTCTCGTCTTCCCACGTGCGGGAGGAGCGCACTAGACCGTGGCTTCGTCAGGATGAACGGAGGACGCCAGAAGTCGTGATCGTTGATGAGTTTTTTTCCTGCGAGGCCTGCGGGCCGCGCGGTCGGCCGTGCGGTGGGTTGCCACCTGCACATTTTCAAGAACGATCTTAATTCCCAAATCGCCCCTAACGGCCAAGTTTGTGACGGCTGCGGTTCTCGGAGCTCGTCCCTGTCGCACGTGGCAGAGCTAAATTACGTAAAACAAACCGAATAACCGCACCAACCCCGCAGCTGGCATAAACTTTTTGTTATGCGAACAGCCCCAGAAACTGTTCAGGGGCCGAAAAACCGTCCAACGTGGCGGGTGCGCCTACGTCCCTGTCCCGGAGCGGTGAGGCGTGGCGCGGTGAAGAAATTGTCGACCGCGTCACCGTCCCCACGCAATGGTGAACCAATTTGAAAAGCTGCAAAAGAAATAAGCAAAGGCGCGGGATGAATTTTGTTTTGCGGTCTCAAGATCCTGCGCGTTCGCGGGGCTTGCGCATAACGTTTGTGTTTCTTCAGTGGTGCGCTTCCGAAGCCGCGTCCTGTCCCCGACACAAAACGATGAACGAAGATATAAACTTTGGATGACACTTCACCGCACCATTGAAGAAACATTTTGTTGGCGGCTGCTGGCATTGATTTTCAACATCGTCTACGAAGTCGAAACTTGTCCACTGTGAATAAACTTGTAACGAAGTTTTTCTCGAAATATTTCTTGTCTGTCTGCGAAATTGAATTTACTTACATGTTGAGATATGTCCGCAAAGCCATTTAATGCAGTTCAATCTTTACTATAAAATTTGGGTGAGAATATTCTGCTTGTCCACTTTCATAAATTTGTTGAGCGATTTCTATAGACTCAAAACCTGTCGCAACATTTTTAACTTTAAAATATTGAGTAGAATACTTTGCATTAATCAATTCCAGATTCTTTGTCTCGGCATAATCTTTAAAGTCAGATTCCGAAACAATATTCTCGTCATGCTTTGTTAGAACTTCACTTAAAACAACAAAATATGAATTTGGGTCGTTCTCATTTGTGTAAAATATTGGGGTAGCTGAAAATATTTCATCGTCTTTGTTTAATTCTTTTAAGTAATCATTGACTTGAGTGCAGTCAGTCAAGGTTTCATTGATTCTTCCCCAAATTTCATGGTAGTTATTGTTACCTGCTTTGGTGCTATTGGTTATGAAGGGATATTTACTCAATATAGAATCTGCTAACCCTTTTGTTACTTCTTCTTGTTTAAACACAATATAAATCTCGGACAATGATTGTTTTCCAAGATATATTTTCCCTCCTCCCGAATAGTAGAAATTTCCATTGTCTGCGCATAATCTAATTTTTGATTTCGGTTCATCTTTTTCACATGAGATTAATAGTGTAAATCCTATGGTTGCGAATATGAAGAATACACGTAATCTTTTCATTATTTCTTTTTTGTCGTTAGACACACATTATTGTCAAATGGTTGTTAACCCTTTCAATTTTACGTCACGAAGCTAATTCTTTCAGTTTAACGCTCTCTTTTTGCTGTGCGCGCCAGTTGCCGCCAACGGCTAAGTTTGTGACGGCTGCGGTCTTCGGAGCGCGTCCCTGTCGCACGTGGCAGGGCTAAATTAAGAAAAACAAACCGAATAACCGCAACGACCCCGCAGCTGGCATAAACTTTTTGTTATGCGAACAGCCCCAGAAACTGTTCAGGGGACGAAAAACCGTCCAACGTGGCGGGTGCGCCTGCGTCCCTGTCCCGGAGCGGTGAAGCGTGGCGCGGTGAAGAAATTGTCGACCGCGTCACCGTCCCCACGCAATGCTGAACCAATTTGAAAAGCTGCAAAACAAATAAACAAAGGCGAGGGGTGAATTTTGTTTTGCGGTCTCAAAATCCTGCGCGTTCGCGGGGCTTGCGCATAACGGCCAAGTTTATGACGGCTGCGGTCTTCGGAGCGCATCCCTGTCGCACGTGGCAGAGCTAAATTAAGAAAAACAAACCGAATAACCGCACCGCCCCCGCAGCTGGCATAAACTTTTTGTTATGCGAACAGCCCCAGAAACTGTTCAGAGACCGAAAAACCGTCCAACGTGACGGGTGCGCCTGCGTCCCTGTCCCGGAGCGGTGAAGCGTGGCGCGGTGAAGAAATTGCCGACCGCGTCACCGTCCCCACGCAATGCTGAACCAATTTGAAAAGCTGCAAAACAAATAAGCAAAGGCGCGGGATGAATTTTGTTTTGCGGTCTCAAAATCCTGCGCGTTCGCGGGGCTTGCGCATAACGTGAATATTTGCGATCGGGCGGGAATTTGAAACTGCGTCCTGTCCCCAGCAGCGAACGGAATAAAGATAACAAAACTTTGAACTACACGTCAAACCCGCCTGGCGCAAATATATTGTTAGTGGCTGGCGGCTTAGTCCACATACTTTCCTTCAGTCCTGTTATAATAACCAGCTCCATAGTTAACAAACACTTGGTCAAGTTCAAGAGTCTGCAGTCCTGATATTCTTGCAATCTGTTCAACCGCTAAAACTGTGTCCACGTTGTTCAATTTTGGTTGAGAGAATTCTTTCTCCAAAACTTCTTTTACTCTTTGGTCAGGCTTTACGGTGTCGTGTCCAAAAGTCATTCTCAAATGTTGCATTGTCGCTATTGCTACATTCTTGATTTGTCCAATAATGTCGCTCTCGTAATTTTTTAGGTCAACGTTTTTTGCCCAATTTGTCATTAAGTCAAAGTCGTCTTTTGAAGTCGGGTATCTTTTTCTCAGGATTGTCACCGTTCCAAGAATTGAGTTTAACACGTCAAATTTCTTTTCGTTTTTGTGTCCCCAGAATTTATAAAATTCGTCTCTCTCCAATTCTTTTATCAAGTCGGTTAGCTGGTCAAAGGTATTTAAGTCAGTCGTCTTTTCTATTCTCTCAATGTGCGGCTTTACATGTAAATTGTAACTTCTATTAGCTGCTAATACAACTTCAATTAGTCCAAGTGCTGGACGTAATCTTGCTCTGTCAGAATAGCCCTTGGTATATTCTCTCGCAGCTTCAATTATTTTTTTGTCCCCGTGCAGAGAATGTAAATGTGAAGTCGGTGTCAGTTTTGATTCTCCGAGTCGGTGAACTGTCTGAATAACATTTTCTTTTGTCAACGAGTCAAGTAAGTCGTAATTTTTCATAGGGGAATTTTCTTTAAGCCGCTTGCCACTAACGTTTGTGTTTCTGCAGTGGTGCCTTATCGAAGCCGCGTCCTGTCCCACGAAACGAAACGTTGAACGAAGATAAAAACTTATAGCTTACACGTCACGGCACCATTGCAGAAACATTTTGTTGCCGGCTGTTACCTCTTCTCACCACTTTTTGGGTCAAACGTTATTGGTATAACCAATCTTGTTTTAACGGGTTTACCTCTTTGTCGTCCAGGATTGAATGGATAGTTCAATGTCGAAAGAACCCGAACTGCTTCCTTGTCAGCTAACTCGTTGAACCCTTTTATCAATCTCACGTCTTTCATTTGTCCAACGGAGTCAATAGTAAACTCAACGAACGATTTTCCTTTTTCCTTAAGTCCGCTTGGGTAGTTCATTTTACTTGCAATTGCCTCAAAGAATTTTTTATAACCACCTATTGGTTCAGCCTGAGTCTCAACAATTATTCCCAAAAATACTTCTTCTTCATTTTCAGTCTCTATTTTTTCACACGCTTTCAGTAATGAGTCCCCTTTTATTACTTCTTGTCCAAGTGTCGGAACTGTCAACGATGTTGCGATAAATGTCGCAGCCGCATATTTTAAAAATTGGTCGCTGAGTTGTGATTTTTTGAATAGTCCGCAAATCGGTCCTTTCGATTTCTTAATTTCTTCCTTTAATTCCTTATCCGTCTTGTTGGTAAAATCTATAACAGCATGAGAACATTTGTCGCAGTGAAGTTTGCTGTCCAATGTCTCAGGGCAGTTAAACTCAATAGTAACGCCTTTAATCTTTGTCATAGTTGAGTCGTTATTGAGTCCATAATCCTGTCCCCGTTAATTAGTCACAAACCTGTCCGAGGTAATTGCCGGCAACGTGAGTGCTTATGCCGGGCGGGGGTTAAACACCTGCGCCCTGTCCGACAGCACAAATATAAATAGAAAGCACCGAAAGTTGATGACCCACAAAACCCCCGACTGGCATAAGCACATTGTTGGCAGCAGCGCATTTTCGTTCGTCAAACAGTCGAGCAAATCTCAAAGGCTTTTCCATCTCGGTGGCGACAAAAACGTCCATGAAAAACGTCCACCTAAAATTGGTCAAATGCCAAGTAATAAATTCAGTCGAGCATTGTCACCTGAGAATATTTTTTCGACCGTCAAACCGTCTACGGTCAAAGAATTTCTCGAAACGTAAAACTCATTGTCGCCATGTCGCTGAAGAAAAAACTGTCGGCTGAAGATATTTTGTCGAATGCAAGCCGTCCGCTGGCAAATAAGTTGTCAAAACCGTCCGTCAAAAAAGTTGACTGATAAAAAATGTAGTCTCGGGAAAATTGTCCAAGTCGAATAATTTCCTGTCGACCTGTCGCTGGCAAAAAACCTGTCAAGGCGATGTGTCAACCGTCAAAAATTGTCGTGCGATAGAATTGTAGAAGCAAACACTTTCAAGAACCTGCGGTCTCGTCCACGTGAGCTAATCCGTCCGCGCGCTGTCGGCCGAGGCGGATTGCGTTGCTGCCAACGGCTACGTGTGGGCGCAGGTTGATAAAAACATTCACACCCCTCCCACGAAATAAATTAACTAAATAAATTCAAACTTTCCAACAGCAAACCCCACAACTTGCGCCCACACAATGTTAGGGGCGGTTTCTCGTCTTCCCACGTGCGGGAGGAGCGCACTAGACCGTGGCTTCGTCAGGATGAACGGAGGACGCCAGAAGTCGTGATCGTTGATGAGTTTTTTTCCTGCGAGGCCTGCGGGCCGCGCGGTCGGCCGTGCGGTGGGTTGCCACCTGCACATTTTCAAGAACGATCTTAATTCCCAAATCGCCCCTAACGTTTAGCTTATTGCTGGCGGGCAATTAAAACCTGCGCCCTGTCCAACGAGATAAAGATAAATAAAGAACTACAAACTTCAATGACGTACTGTCCCGCCCGCTTGCAATAAGCTTTTGTTATGCACAGTACCAATCCCTAAACTATTCTTCGTCACAAAATCAATACTCGTAGTTTAGTCCGTCCCCTGATCTTTATCTTATTGCTTATCAACAATTTTGCAAGAAGTCCAACGCCAATTATAGATCCGCTCACCGCCATTGTGTTCCGGTTTAATTTTCCCGTATTGATGATGTCCAACGCCAGATAACCCGTCCCAGTTATAAATGATAGTTGAGCAATTTTATATCTTAACCACCATTTTGTCTTTTCGTCAATGTAAAGGCATTTGATTTCAGAAACTTTAACCTCGTAGCCTTGAAATACGATAACACTGTCTTTGAAATCAATAATTTGTCCAGTAATTTTTAATCTCCGTCCCTTTACTTGAAAAGAAATAACATCGCCTTTTTCATAAAATACGTTCTTGTTCTTATTCGTTTTCTGTAGCATTAAAAAACTTCTCTGCTCAGTTCTCTTTACCTTTTTATCCGTCCGCTGTGAAAGAGCGCAAGTGCTAAAAAGCAATGTCGCAAGTAATACAAGAAACGTCAATCTCATTCTCCAAGGTTTAGGTGACCTTCAGATGATGCATTGTCGGCAAGAATAGTTGAATAGTAACACTGTCAATATCAAGGGACGTCTACGGTATTGTGCATAACGTTTGGCTTGCGGAAGGTGGGCAACTTAATACCTGCGCTTTGTCCCACACGCCAAGATAAATAAAGAACTACAAATTTCAATGACGCACAGTCCCGCCCACTTGCCGCAAGCTATTGTTGTGTGCCGTGCATTTAGTCCACATGATTGTCGAGTTTCCATTTTTTATTCTCTCGTCTTTTTCTCCAGTCCCAATAGCTGTCGTACAATTTGTCGTGAAGCATTAAGTCGTCTGGTGCCTCAATATCGTCCGAGTTGTCTACAAGTTTTATCCCCTTCCATTTTTTAAAGTCGGTCTCCGGGTCGCTAACACCGTCAATGTTTGATAGTAAGTCGAATACGACAAATGCGCATGAGTCGGCTATAACTTTCCTAAGTCCGCTTTTTAGATTGTCGTCTGACTTGATTGTGTTTAGAGATTCAATTTCCAATTCAGTCAGTCCGCCATTCGGTGGATAGCTTATTGAGTCCGCAGCTGAATGGTTTGTCAAACTGGTCGCTACGTTGTCGGCTGTCTCCTCAATTACTTTGTGTATCTGGAGAAATAAAACGTTCAAATTGTCGGTCGATACTTTCATGGTCAAATCTTGATTAATGCATGGCACACAACGGTTCTCGGCTTGGCGATGTGGCGGATTTTTAGCACAAAAGTTCAATAGAATTACTACCGTTGAATCTTGTACAAATGTTTCATAGAAGCACTTCAGCCGCCATATTGCCAAACCGATGTTGGTGGCAGGTGTTTTATTCGGTTATGAATGGTTTAAATCTTTGGTCGTACTTTGTTGGTGTAAATTCTGTAATTTCATAGTCAGCTATTTGATTTTTATAGAATGGGTCTTCTTTGATAATTTCCTGAACCTCAATGTCTGAAATGTTGTTTGCCAAAATAATTCCGCCAGTTCTTGGATTTTTACGCCCAGAAAATACAAATTTGTCAAGTGCATAATATTTTTCTAAAAAGTTAATATGCTCTTCAATATGCTTTTCAACTTCGTCAATTGTTGTTTTATATGTCAGTGATATTATGTACATTTTTCTTGTTTTTATGCTCCAAATTGTCTTAAATGATGGTCAAAATGTTTCCATTTAAAAATTTCTTTTTTAGAAATCCGCCTATGATTTTTCCAATAAACATTCTTTTGGGAAAGTTTAGTCCCATTGCTGTTTCAAGTGAAATATTTACGTGAGCTAACATTTGAGCCACGTCCATTTTCCCCCACTGTCTTTCGGCATTTGATTGAAGATTGTCCAACCTTTTTTGTATTCCGTTTACGCCTGTTTGGTTGTATAAATTGTTCACTTTTTTTTTGTCTGTCAGTTTGTTTGGGGACGGTTCTGATACACTTGCCACCAACGTTTAGCTTATTGCTGGCGGGCAATTAAAACCTGCGCCCTGTCCAACGAGATAAAGATAAATAAAGAACTACAAACTTCAATGACGCACAGTCCCGCCCGCTTGCAATAAGCTTTTGTTATGCACAGTACCAATCCCTAAACTATTCTTCGTCACAAAATCAATACTCGTAGTTTAGTCCGTCCCCTGATCTTTATCTTATTGCTTATCAACAATTTTGCAAGAAGTCCAACGCCAACAATAGATCCGCTCACCGCCATTGTGTTCCGGTTTAATTTTCCCGTATTGATGATGTCCAACGCCAGATAACCCGTCCCAGTTATAAATGATAGTTGAGCAATTTTATATCTTAACCACCATTTTGTCTTTTCGTCAATGTAAAGGCATTTGATTTCAGAAACTTTAACCTCGTAGCCTTGAAATACGATAACACTGTCTTTGAAATCAATGATTTGTCCAGTAATTTTTAATCTCCGTCCCTTTACTTGAAAAGAAATAATATCGCCTTTTTCATAAAATACGTTCTTGTTCTTATTCTTTTTCTGTAGCATTAAAAAACTTCTCTGCTCAGTTCTCTTTACCTTTTTATCCGTCCGCTGTGAAAGAGCGCAAGTGATAAAAAGCAATGTCGCAAGTAATACAAGAAACGTCAATCTCATTCTCCAAGGTTTAGGTGACCTTCAGATGATGCATTGTCGGCAAGAATAGTTGAATAGTAACACTGTCAATATCAAGGGACGTCCACGGTATTGTGCATAACGGTTAGGCTTGCAGAAGGCGGGCAATTAAAAACCTGCGCCTTCTCCCACGTGATAAAATAAATGAAACGCACTGAACTTTCCTAACGCACACTCCGCCCGCTTTTCTGCAAGCCTGTGTTATGGCCAGTTTGCAACCGAGCTTAAGGTTCTAGTGTTGACCGGGCAAAACGAAAAATGTCCACCGATAAGTTTTGCGAGTCGTCCAGCGAAAGAATTAGGTCTTCCGCCAGAAAGTGTCGTTAAGAGTTGTCGCGCGAGAGTGGGTCGTCCGATTGCAAATGTTTCCGAGACGGGTCGTCAACGAGCAAAAGTGTCACCAAAGAAAAAGTTTAAAAAGGCGTCTTTGGTTTTTTAAATTTTCCGTCAGTCGGTTGAAGCAAAGTCCGCGCAATGTCGATGAATTGTCAGCGAGCAGAAAGTCAGCCGTCTATTAATTTGTCGTCACCGAAATTATGGAGTAGCACTCGTCCCGCAAATTGGCCATAACGTTTAGGCTTGCAGAAGGCGGGCAATTAAAAACCTACGCCTTCTCCCACGAGATAAAATAAATGAAACGCACTGAACTTTCCTAACGCACAGTCCGCCCGCTTTTCTGCAAGCCTGTGTTATGGCCAGTTTGCAACCGAGCTGAAGGTTTTAGTGTCGACCGTGCAAAAGGAAAAATATCCACCGATAAGTTTTCGAACAAGTCGTCTAGCGAAAGAATTTGGTCGTCCGCCAGAAAGTGTCGTTAAGAGTTGTCGCGCGCGAACGTGTCGTCCGATTGCAAATTTTTCCGAGTCGAGTCGTTAACGAGCAAAAAAAGTCCACAAAGAAAAAAGTTTAAACAAGTGCGGCTTTGATTTTTAAATTTCCGGTCAGTCGTTTGAAGAAAAGTCCGCGTAATGTTTATGAATTGTCAACGAGCAGAAGTAAGTCGTCTACTAATTAGTCGTCAGCGAAATTGGGGACGCACCCTCGTCCCGCAAATTGGCCATAACGGTTGGGCTTGCAGAACGCGGGCAATTAAAAACCTGCGCCTTCTCCAACGTGATAAAATAAATGAAACGCAATGAACTTTCCTAACGCACAGTCCGCCCGCTTTTCTGCAAGCCTGTGTTATGGCCAGTTTGCAACCGAGCTTAGGGTTTTAATGTCGACCGCGCAAAAGAAAACATTGTCCACCGAGAAGTCTCGCGAGCAAGTCGTCCAGAGCAAGAGTTTTGGTCGTCCGCCAGAAAGAGTCGCTAAGAGTTGTCGCGCGAGAATGGGTCGTCCGATTGCTGCAAATGTTTCCGAGACGAGTCGTCAACGAGCAAAAGTGTCCGCAAGAAAAGAGTTGAAAAAGGCGTCTTTGATTTTTTAAAATTTCCGTCAGTCATTTGAAGCAAAGTCTGCGGAATGTTTATGAATTGTCAGCGAGCAGAAGTAAGCCGCCTACTAATTTGTCGTCACCGAAATTCTGGGTTCGCACTTGTCCCGCAAATTGGCCATAACGCTAAAGTTTGCGCAGGGCGGGAAGTAAAAACCTGCGTCTTGTCCGCAAGATAAATGAACTAAAAAAACACGAAACCTGCAAGCCACACGTCCACCCCGCCTTGCGCAAACTTGTTGTTGGGCGTTCGTGCCTAAGTCACTTTCTCTTTTTCTGTCGTTTGTCCAAAGTCTTAAGAGCTTCGTCAGCCCGCTTTAAGTATTCAGTTTTCGATTGCTCGAAATCATCTTTAGTGAAGTTGGTCGCTCCATCGTCCAATTTCTGCTGATGTTTTCCAAAGTCCCTGTTCAAGTATTTTTTAATTTCCTCCATTGCTTTTAGTAGTCCGAAACGACTTTTCGTCCCATATTTTTTTGCCCACCAAGATTCAAAGATGTCAGTCGTCCAAAGCCTCTTGCTTTGCTCTCTTACAAGTCCTAAGCTTTTCAATTTTTCAGTCCCAGAAACAAACTCTTGATATGTGATTATTGCGTGGTTAATATAGTCGAACCACTTAATAATTTCCAACAAAGACGCTCCATCGTCATCGCTTTGGGAAAGTTTGATTGACTCAAGTAATAAAGCGTCCGAGTGGTCAAATGTCATTTGTCAATTTTTGTTGTCGAAGCATGACGCCCAACGGCTACGTGTGGGCGCAGGTTGATAAAAACATTCACATCCCTCCCACGAAATAAATTAACTAAAGAAATTCAAACTTTCCAACAGCAAACCCCACAACTTGCGCCCACACAATGTTAGGGGCGGTTTCTCGTCTTCCCACGTGCGGGAGGAGCGCACTAGACCGTGGCTTCGTCAGGATGAACGGAGGACGCCAGAAGTCGTGATCGTTGATGAGTTTTTTTTCCTGCGAGGCCTGCGGGCCGCGCGGTCGGCCGTGCGGTGGGTTGCCACCTGCACATTTTCAAGAACGATCTTAATTCCCAAATCGCCCCTAACGTTTGGCTTGTGGCAGGCGGGCAAATAAAAACCTTCGTCCTGTCCACCGTGATAAAGATAAATAAAGAACTACAAACTTCAATGACGCACAGACCCTCCCGCTTGCCACAAGCTTTTGTTGGGCGCAGTTCCCGCATCAGTACTCTACTCCATAGTATGGTCGCCAAAATTGAAATTCCCTTTGACCTACAATTCTTGGGTGTAGTTTCTCCTCGATGATATTTTCAAAATATTCCTTTTGAATTCCTGATTCATCAAAAAAGGAAACTTTGTCTTTACACCCTAATTTCAATTTCGCTGTGAAAGGCTCAATCCAATATTTGTCGATATCGTTCTTCGAAACTCTGAAGTCGTTAACATCTAACTCTGGTAAATCAATACATTGCCCAAAATAATAGCTTTTAGTAGTGTCTCGTTCCATAATGACAATTACGGATGGAAGAATGTCTTGCAAAAAAACACTATCCATTTCAGCGTTTTCGAGTTCCTTCAATGTGTTGTCATAACCATATGAAATTATCCGATCGGCTAAGATTTTTGTATAAACATGCCTTGGTCCGTCAGCAATGTCGTGAAATTGGTAAGTTATCCGGTTGTCCTTGGGAATTTTAAGATCGATTTTAATCTCTCTCGTGAATTGGGTCAATGCAATAGTCGAGTCATTTAAATCTCTCACTTGAAAGAATGGGAAATTTAAAGTGTCCCCAACTAATTGTCCAACGCCCCTTCTGGAGAAAATATCAAAGTCCTTATAAAATTTTGAATCACGATAATTGTCGGCCTTTTTTGTTAGAAAGTACGCTGTAGTCTCCGAAGATCTCTCACTGCATGAAATTAAAATTAGAACAAATATTAAGTGCTTCTTCATTGTCCTTCGAAATTGCGCCCAACGTTTGGCTTGTGGCAGGCGGGCAAATAAAAACCTTCGCCCTGTCCCACGTGATAAAGATAAATAAAGGGCTACACACTTCAATGACGCACAGTCCCGCCCGCTTGCCACAAGCTTTTGTTGGCAGCTGGCGGCCTTACTCAAATCTTCTTCGTTGTCCCATATTCTTTCTTTATCATTTTAATGTGTCGCGCTATTTCCGCCTTGTCCTTTGTTTCACCTGTCTCAACCACTCTTACAACGGTTCCCTTACATTTTATACACTTTCCAACGAAAACTAAGTCGTCCAATTTGTCTAGATAGATTTTGTAATTCTCTATTGTCGTGTTATGGGGTCTGCATTCTCCGCAAAAAGTCGTCTCAAGACAAAGATGAAGTTTGGAAAATTCGTCACCCATTATAATTTCTACGTCCTCAATGTCGACTTCGATTTCGTCCAGTCGTTTTTTTCTTTCAATTCTCTTCATTGTCCAGAGTGTCGTGTCATTAGGCCGCTTGCTGCCAACGGCCAAGTTTATGACGGCTGCGGTCTTCGGAGCGCGTCCCTGTCGCACGTGGCAGAGCTAAATTAAGAAAAACAAACCGAATAACCGCACCAACCCCGCAGCTGGCATAAACTTTTTGTTATGCGAACAGCCCCAGAAACTGTTCAGGGGCCGAAAAACCGTCCAACGTGCCGGGTGCGCCTACGTCCCTGTCCCGGAGCGGTGAAGCGTGGCGCGGTGAAGAAATTGTCGACCGCGTCACCGTCCCCACGCAATGCTGAACCAATTTGAAAAGCTGCAAAACAAATAAGCAAAGGCGCGGGATGAATTTCATTTTGCGGTTTCAAAATCCTGCGCGTTCGCGGGGCTTGCGCATAACGCTAAAGTTTGCGTCAGGGCGGGAGGTAAACACCTGCGTCATCTCCCACGTGCTAAAAGAACTAAATAACCACCAACTTTGCAAGCCACACGTCCGCCCCGCCTGGCGCAAACTTATTGTTATGGGCTGCACTCCCACGTCACGCTCAACGAAGTGCGGCACCATGCCGTCCTGCGTCAAACGCGTCCACAACGTGCTGCATTCGTCCTGTCAACGAAGAGCGAACGTAAACGTCAAACGAAAAACTTTCAACCAAGTGAAGTCCAACAAGGAAAAACCTAGTTGCCCATAACGGCCAAGTTTGTGACGGCTGCGGTCATCGGAGCGCGTCCCTGTCGCACGTGGCAGAGCTAAATTAAGAAAAACAAACCGAATAACCGCACCACACCCGCAGCTGGCATAAACTTTTTGTTATGCGAACAGCCCCAGAAACTGTTCAGGGGACGAAAAACCGTCCAACGTGCCGGGTGCGCCTGCGTCCCTGTCCCGGAGCGGTGAAGCGTGGCGCGGTGAAGAAAATTGCCGACCTCGTCACCGTCCCCACGCAATGGTGAACCAATTTGAAAAGCTGCAAAAGAAATAAGCAAAGGCGCGGGATGAATTTCATTTTGCGGTTTCAAAATCCTGCGCGTTCGCGGGGCTTGCGCATAACGTTTAGCTAAATGCAGTTGCGGGATTTTGAAACTGCGCCTTGTCCCACGTTGCTGTGCTAAATTAGTTGATTGCACTCAAATGGCAACACGTCACCCCGCAATTGCATTTAGCTTTTGTTAGCAACAGTGCCATTTTTTCGTCCCTCGTTTTAAGGTTAGCGTCCCGCGTTGTCGGCACGTCACGCGGCAGGTTGTGATGTCGAACCTAATTTGTCGGTGAACCCTAAGAGCGCAGGGGGCAACCAAACCCAAACTTTCGGTTTACTCTTACTAATCCGTCAAGTATTGGTGGGTGGGCGCGGCACTTATGCCTAAGCTTTGGTTTTGCGGGTGGAATTGTGCGGGCTTTGGCGTGTGTGCCGCTAGGGTCGGCCAATTTGTCGGGTGAACCCTATTCAAATTCTGTCCTTTCGTCATTTAACCTGCAAGAATCTCTTTTACATACGCTCCATTTCTTTTTACAAAAGCTTCAATTCCTTTGACAGAAGCTCCAAATCCTTTTACATATGCTCCAATTCTTTTGACAGAAGCTCCAAGTCTTTTTACGTATGCTAACATTCTTTTGACAGATGCTCTAATTCTTTTGACAGGTGGGAGAACACTAAATACGCATGCTCTATTCACAAAACAGGTCGGGAGGTTTCTAAACCGTCCCGCTGTTTTCTAAATTCACCTGCTAACTTCGCAAAGCAGGTCGCTATTATCTTAGGCGGTGGTTGGTCATACTTTAGGATAGTATGACAATTTAACGTTGAAACCTATTGGCCCACCTCTTGGAGTCCACCACTTTCCTTGACTCGCAAGTCGAAAATAAATTTTTCCGGTATACGGAAAAGAAGAAGAGAATCTAATCTTAGAATTCTTTAAATTATAATCTATCCATTCCAAGGTGATCACAAAATCCGATTCTGTGTATAGTTTATAAGCAGTGAGATCAGTCCTAACCCAACCTCTTCGGTTGGGAACTGATAAGATAACTCTGTCCCTCAACATTGGAACATCAGGCAATTTCTTGTTGTCTAGTTTATAGATGTTTAAACGCATTATAATAGTATCATCTGGAACAGAAGATGCTACGAAAAAACTAAATTCCTCTAGACTCGCGATAGTGTTTTCTCTAGCTTTAACGTTTACCCCGATACCAATTTCCGAACCTAAATATTTGTAACTTGGAAATCCCGCTGTTAATCTTGTTGACTCTGTTCTACTTCCTTCCAAAACTATTTTTGTTTTCTTAGTTTTAACAACCACCTCCTTCAAAACTAAAATCTTTTCCTTCATCTTAATTACACCCGAGTTTTTATCAATTTGGCTTATAAGAGAATCCAAAACATATTCATTCGTTTCATACCCTATACAGGAAAACATGATTCGCTCTTTTGCATAAAAACCTGAAATATCAATTGCAAACAACCCTTGAGCGTTAGAAACTGTCCCTATATTTTTGTTAACGATTCCAATATTAACAAAAGCGACTGGCATTCCATTTTCTGAGATTACCTTACCTTTAACTTTCAGTATATTACTTTGTGCGTTTGCATTAATAAGGAAGAATGAAAGAGCTGAAATTATTATAAGTCTCATAAGTTAGTTTAAAATGAATAATTCTATAATTGGTTGCCGCGCAGTGGCAAATCCTTTCTTTCTCTTTGGCAGTTCTTCAATGGTTGTGTTGATTGTCATTTGGTCGTTATTTCTTTATTTGGCTAGTGCTTCCAATGACGGGGTCTCCTCAGGCATTGTTGCTAACGTGAGTATTTGCGTTCGAGCGGGGCCTCCGAAGCCACGCCTTGTCCCCGACACCGAACGCAATAAAGATACGAAAACGTTGGATTACGCGTCAACCCCGCTTGACGCAAATACATTGTTGTGTGGCGTTTGCTCCTCCCGCCCTTTATTGGTTACACCTCATAAACGTGTCCAGAACTTTCTCTGATTGTTCATATTCCGGGTCAATTGGTAGTCCTGTCAAAAGTCGGTGACAGTCCTCTTTTTTAGTGGCGTACTTTTCTAATTCACTTAGTCCTTTGTCGATTAGTTCTCGCCATTTTTCAAATGCTCCTTCCTTTTTCTCAACAAAAACTTCATAGGTATAGTCATTGAACATTTTTCCGAATTCAATACAGTAGTAGTCCTTTAAGCTTGAATACAAAATCCACATTGTCCCATATGCTTTTGTTGAGTCCTGAATATGCTCAATATCTCTTCTCATCATTCTCGCGTGTACCTCACCCATGTCAAAATAGAGCCGTTGTTTATCGAGTTCTTTTTCGTCTTTAGTCATTGTCACCGAAGTAGTCTTGATGAAAAAGGGGGCAACGTAAACCTTCTCGAGAAGTCGTCCTCTGTCTCTTTTCTTTTTGGGAACGTCAAGGATTGATTTTAGTCCAACTTGTGCCGAAGCTTGAAGTCCAGCTTCTTTATTAAGTCTTTTTAATTGGTCGGTCGGCTTACCTTTAAAGTCAGCATAAATAACCTTTGTTTCTTTAGTCCAGCCTTTAAGGTTTTGATCTTCGGTCTTAAGTGTTTGTCCCGAAGCCGTTACAGAAATCACGGTCAACAGTGTAATTAGTAGATTCTTTGTCATAGGTTTTTTCTGTAACGATTCATTGTCCCATGTATTTCCATAAATCGAAGCTGAATTCTTTTAGCAAATGCCACACAACGGTTAGGCTTGCTGCAGGTGGGCGAACAAAACCTACGCTCTTTCCCACGTGATAAAGATAATAAAGAGTTACAAACTTCGGTGACGCACAGTCCCGCCCACTTGAAGCAAGCTGATGTTAGCGCCATGTGCCCAATTCCGTTAATATCACCCTTTAATTTTTGAGCCGTTGTCAAGCTGTCGTTTAACTGTTTTAATCATTGAACCCAATGTGTCGATAAAACTTGGTCGCGGGCGGGGCAACCTGACCCAATGTTTCGGATTGCTGTCGGCAATGTGTCCAGTATTGGTGTTTGGGCTGCGGCACTCTTGGCAAAGCTTTGGTTTGCGCGGGGCATTGTGTTAGATTTGCCATGTGTGCCGCTAGGGTCGGCCTCGTTGTCGGGTTGGTCTGTTATCATTTTTCCGTTTTTCATATTGTCCCACGTGAAAACCTTTGTCGGGTTACAAGAATTCTAGTCACGGGTGCAAGAATACTTGTCGTGGATGCTCCATTTCTTTTCACAGAAGCAAGAATACTAGTCACGGCAGCAAAAATACTGGTCGCGGTAGCAAGAATTCCTTTTGTTGGTATCTCATTTCTTTTTATGGTTGCCAGCTTTCTTTTTATGGTTGCTCCATTTCCTTTCACGGTAACTATATTTCTAAAAAAGGGCGGGACAATTCTAAACTGTCCCGCCTGTTTATTGAATTTGGTCGTTTGTTTTCTAGTCTCCGTTTCCTCTTGTGAACTTGAGTCCGCTCACTTGTTTGTACTGGGGGCTGGTTGCCCCATAGAGTGATTTTACATATTGCTTTGCATCTTGCGCCACGTCCACCAGACCTGTGTCTGCGCCATACAAAGCATCGTCCCTGTCGATGCGGGCGTTGCTCAATGCGGTCGTGGTGTTTATAACGTCTGTGTTCTTTGTTTTCAGGTCTGCCAAAACAGTGTTCAACGTTGCTACTTGCAGTTCAACCTCGTTTGGGGCATAATTTGCTTCAGCTGTCAAGGTTGCGATAAGCTGCGCAAAGTGGTCTATCATTTTGTCAAAGCTTTGTTGCGAAGTTGAAGTGGTCTTTATTGGTGTTGCCCCTGCTGCCAACGCTTTTGCATCGGGTTGCTCGACTGCCTTTGCACGTTTGCCCTGTATCTTCAAGTTGGTAGATTTTGCATCGTCCAAAGTTTGTGTTTCTGCATCTGTTGCTGCCAAGGCGTTCATGATTTTTGTCGCCAAGGGTTTGAGTGGCTTGAAGGCAAGCTCGCGTGCGTTGGTGGCATTGTCGTAGGCTGTCTTTGCTGTTTTTACTGCTTGCAGGGTTGTCCTTGCTGTGGCAAGTTGTGCTGTGAGTGCCGGCAGTTTGAGTGCCGCTTTGGTTGGGTTGTAGGTTGCACCATAGCCTGTGAGGAAACTGATGAGGTCTTCAAAGGTTGCAACGTTCTTTGCGTGACCTGTTTCAATAGTTGAAGCCATAATGTAGAAGGGTTAAGTGTTGTTTACCTTCTTTGGGTATTAACGATAGGCGTATATTTGGTGGTATCTTTTTCCTTACTTTTTGTGATAATATTGGGCACGTTTTAAAAAACTTAAGGGCTAAACAAATCGTTAATAGCAACTTGCTGTTTTACTTAAAATTTGTAAGGTCTGTAACTTTCCATGGTAAGCGTAAAGATTTTGCAAGAAAATTTCTTAAGGCCGAAATTAATTGAAAATTTTACGAATAGTGTAAAAAATCCTTTCTATCAATCGCAGGTCCTCCGTAATTATTTCAGCCGATGCAGTCATCCCATAATTGTATGTGAGCAATTTATTATGGTTTGTATTTAAGCCATTGGGCAATTCCACAAAGGCAAAGAATAATTTGTTATCATCGGTAGATAGTTGTGGAAGTGATGATATGTTACCTTCAACCATACCGTATTCTTCAAACGGATAGCTTTGAAATTTTATCAATACCCGTTGACCTATCTTAATCTTACCTGAATTATCCTGTTGGATCGTCAGCGTTCCCACATACAGAGAATTGATTTCAAATACTTGAAATAGTTCTCTATTGATTTCTACGTTTTCTTTTTCTTGCAAATTATTGGCATAAAGTATTTTGCCAGCCGTTGGTGAAATTAACAGGTACCTATTTCGCCAAGTGGCAATTGAGCTATTCAATGAGTTAATCGACTGCCGAAAACTTTCTTTTTGTTCCAATGCCTGCTTTTCTAAATCAATAATCTCTTTTTCTTTGCTTCGTATTTGAGCGTTGTTGTTGAGTATGGATGTCTTAATATTTTTTAATGGAAGCCTCTTTGCCAACAACTTGCTTTCTTCTTTATCTAAGTCCAATTTAGCAATTACTTTATCTTTGAAAAGGCTTTGGTTCATGGCAAATTCACTTTCGGCCAACGCAGCGTCCCTTTCATAAAGGTTGTATTGACTTTTTTGATGATCGTTCATCGTTTCCAATTCTAAAATATCACTTTTTAAAAGCTCAATTTTTTTATTATAGTATTTTTTTCCTAGTAGAGAGTTAAGCTGGGCAAATTGTTGGCGGAATGATTGATAAGATGATTGTACATCGCCCAAGTTTTCGTACGATGCAAGTCTCAGCGAATCTAAACCATTAAAGTTGTCTTTTTCAAATAGTTGACGAACTACATTTAGCTCCGTTTCTAAACTAAGTACTTCCTCGTGATGCGCAGCACTTTCTAAAAATCCTAATAGCTGGCCTGATGAAACTAGTTGATGATTAGCAATCAATAATTTTTCCAATCTTCCGTCTGCTCTGGCAACCACAGGTTTGGGTGCTACTTTAGTGATGAGTTTAAAATCAGCGCGCACCAAAGTTGGGTAACGGATCAACCACGTCAAAGAAATGGCAATTAGCAAAATAGCAGAGATAACAGCTGAACCCCAACGGGTCAGACCGTTGGGTACTTGCTCTAGATAATCTCGCACGGCTTCGCTTCTGTTATCGATATCTTCGTCTTCCATTAATTCCCTAACTCTAATTGATTTTTTATTAATGTATAATAATAACCATGCTTGGCGGTAAGTTCTCCATGAGTCCCTGTTTCAACAATCTCTCCTTTATTAAGTACAATTATTTGATCTGCATTTTTTACCGTACTAAGACGATGAGCAACTACCACTACCGTTCTGTTTTGAAAAAAACTTTCTAAATTTTTCATGATAACCGCTTCATTATTTGCATCAAGAGAACTGGTAGCCTCATCAAAAAACAGAAATTTAGGATTTTTATAGACAGCACGTGCTATAATGATGCGCTGCTTCTGGCCACCACTTACGCCCATACCGCTCGCTCCTATACGGGTATTGTAGGCCATGGGTAATTCTTCAATAAAGCTACCGATGTTGGCAACACGCACGGCCTCCTGCAGTTTCTTTCTATCTATCGCTCCATTTTCATCCGATTCGCTGATGTTCCTTGCAATGGAGTCTGAAAATAGAAAACCATCTTGCATCACCACACCACAGTGGCTGCGCCAAAAATTATAGCTAATGTTTTTAAGGTTACTATTTCCTAAAGTAATTTGTCCCTCCACAGGTTCGTAATATTTTAATAGTAGCTTTAACAAGGTTGTTTTTCCACTACCGCTTGCCCCAACAATTGCAGTAACTTTTCCTTCAGGGATATCAAAGCTGATATTTTTTAAAACCAACGCAGCCGAACTACTTCCGTACCTAAAACTAACATTATCCAATTTGATTGATTTTTGGCTAGGCAGTTCGTGAATCAATTGATTATTCATCGATTCTTCGTTGGGCTTATTATGGATTTCTGCCAATCGTTCGATGCTTAGACGTGCATCTTGGTAGCTCCTGATAAAGGCAATGAAATTGTTAATGGGCACATTCATCTGTCCGATGATGTATTGTATTGCTAGCATCCCTCCAAATGTAATTTGCCCGCTAATTACGCTTTGTGCAGCCACAAAACTGATCAGGATATTTTTTACTTCATTAATAAACTGGCCACCTTCGTTTTGAGATTGAGAAAGCCTAAGGCTTTTCATGTTCAGTTTAAACAAGCGGGTCTGTATTGCTTCCCACTCCCATCGCCTACGTTTTTCTGAGCCGTTTAGTTTTATCTCTTGCATACCCGTGATGAGCTGAATGGTGCTGCTTTGATTGCCGCTGGCCTGGTCGAAATACTTATAATCAATCTCTGCCCTACGTTTCATAAAAATCAATACCCATATTATGTACAAAGCAGAGCCAATCAAGAAAATTATAAAAAGCGTGAGGTTGAAATAAGATAAAATAGCACCAAATACGACAAAGGGAATAATTGAAAACAACACATCCAGTGTAGTGGCAGAAAGGAACGATTGAACACGGTTATGATCCTGAATGCGTTGCAACAAATCCCCTTGGCTTTTAGAATCAAAGAATGAAATGGGCAAGTTCATAAGCTTAATCAAGAAGTCTGAGAGCATCCTAAGGTTCATTCTGCTAGTGATATGCAACAATATCCAACTGCGAACCACACGAATGCCCGTTTGCGAAATGAACAACATCAATTGTGCCGCGAGTATCAGGTAAATGAAATTAAGATTTTTGGTGTTGATGCCCACATCCACAATTTGCTGTGTGAGAAACGGCAAGGCTAGTTGGACGAAACTACCTACCAACAAGCCTAGAAATAACTGAATGGAGAATCTCTGGTAAGGCTTAAAGTACCGTTGTAAAAATTTGAATGGAGATTTTCCGTTTACAGTATGTTCTTCTTGATCGAAAAATGAGGGTGTGGTTTCAAATAGAAGTAAAACCCCCTCCGCGTCAACAGAAACATTTTTTTCTGGAATCCAACCTTTGCAAAATTCTTCGGGAGTATAGTTGATAAGACCATGTGCAGGATCTGCTATTTTTACTTGTTTATCAGAAGCCTCATATACCACCACATAGTGCCGTTGTCTCCAGTGCGCAACGCAGGGTAATGGTATTTCCGTTGCTAAATCTTTGTAAGAAGTATTCAGTGCTAACGTACTCAGGCCAATTTTCTCCGCAGCATCTGCAAGCCCACCTAGTGTTGAACCGTCTCTAGCAAGATTTGCTATCTGACGGAGGTAGGCCATGTCAAAAGACTTACCGTAATGTTTAGCAATCATGCGCAGGCAAGTTGGCCCGCAGTCCATCCTGTCCAGTTGACGATAAAAAGGAAAAGATTTTTTCAATATAACCGCTTATTAAGGCGTAGTTAGTTTTTTCAAAAAGGCAATAGTTCCAAACTCTTTTTGCCCATGGAGAGGCCATGATGTATATATTTTATCCACCACTAATTTCTTAGCGACAATTAAATCATAAATTGACTTACCTCTCGCCCCCGCAGGATAGACTGTTTCTTTTTGGTCGAAGAAAAGTAAGTCTCCTGTCCACAAGATTTTTGACTTTGGAAAATAGTATGCGATATGCTCATTCGTATGCGAAGTGTTTATGCCAATTTCATATCCAACCACTTCATTTGCTTTATCTTTAAATTTTTTTTTCCCATTAATTGGAATAAAGTCCATTTTCATTCTGATAGGCTCAGTGTTCATTAATCTAGCAGAGCCAACAGAATGCTGTGTTATCAATAATTTATCAAAGTAATCCTTATTTCCTTGGGTAGTTACAAAAGTTACTGGCAAAGTTGCGTAAGCCCGTATGCCACCTGCATGGTCAGGGTGGTGGTGGGTTACAAACAAATATCGTAACGGTCTATCTGGATAACGTATCTTTAATTCATCCATTAACTGCAGGTTCAAATCAATCCCTTGAGGCACTTCAAACAAAGCAATATAATCCGTAAACTTGGCAATCAACATCTTATTATTTTGAGATATTATTTTGACTAAATCAAGCGTGGGCGAAATGGCACTAAATTCAAATTGTTCTTTTGTTGATACGGGTTCTGTTAATTTCTTTTTAAATTGTTCAGGCACCCATTTTATCTTTAGGTTGCTAGTATCTGGCTTTAAGTCAAAACGTGGTTCGCTATATGTTAGCTCGCGTTCGAGTTTCCCAGACTCATAATCCATACGTGTAGAAGGAATCTTTAAACCGTTCTTATCGGTAAAATCTTTATAAACCGTTTCAAATGAAACATCACCATAGATAGGGCTATAACCAAGCGTTTCAACTTTCTCGAGCAAATGGGTTTGTTGATTGATATAAAGTGTTGTGCTTTGGTTGGCAGAATAGCTAAATGAAATTAAATGATAAGGTGATTGTTCGCCCAAATACCTTAGCGACTTTCTGTTTTGGTAAGCCAACCGCAATATTTCGGTTGGTAATGCTCTAGCTGTTTCAAAATTAAAATCTTGAGACGTGCCCCGGGCTAGTTCACGCGCATAGTAACCACGTTCATATAGAGAATCGAATTTAGAAACAGATGCTCGTTTATAGGTGTTCCCGCGGTTCTGCATCTCGCTATACAGGTACGCTACTTTCTCTTTTGCAAAGTACCCGTACGTCTCTTGCAGATTTAGTTCTTTCGTTTTTTCAGGGGTTTCGTAATGGCCTAGGTTATAAATAGTTCCTTTGGCGGCAATAAGAATTGGATTGTTGTTTACGCCCATGGCGGTCTGAGATTTTGATAAGATGGCTAAAGATTTTTTATAGTTCTCAATGGTTTGGCCAGATGCTATTAAACCGAATACTACTACTAATATGACCAATAAAAAACAGTGCTTTAGTTTGTAATTCATAGATTGTTTTTTAATTCACATTTTAAATTTTTTTCAACAGAGCGTCTAGCTCTTCTTTATTAATCGAATTTAATATCCGTTTGTTGATTTGGTAAGGATAAACCTCATAAATAGCATTGTCTTCATTAAGGGTATAGCCATTTTGTAAGTTTTCTTTGGCACTCAATAAAAGATCAAATGCTTCCTTAAATTTCCTCTCCCTCATCAAACATTGTGCTTTATAATATTGTGCATCAGGAAACTGAGGATATATATGAAGACAACTATCTAAACTCTGATTGGCCACTTTGTAATTTCCTTTTTCGCTTTGCACAATTCCTAAATAAAACCAATGTAAATGATGCGCTTCTTTTCTAGTTTTTATTTCTTCTTTTATTTCATTTTCGATCAAATATTCTGCTGAGTCGAATTGGTTAAGTTGTAAATAACAAAGTCCTTTATAGAACTGATATGAATGATCCATCACATATGAATTACCGTTTTGCTTTTGGGCAAGATTAAAATCAGTGATAGCTGCACGGTAGGATTTTTGAAAGATACATTTGATAAAAGCCCTATACTCCAGCCAATGTTTTGTCTTATCATACTTAACTGCACTATCTAAATAAATCATACCTATCTCATACTTCTTTTGCTTAAAGAGCGGCATGGCTTTTTGCTGCCATAGATGAGCATCATATGGTGTAATAGTCAACGCGCTATCAAGATATTTCTGACGTTGTATAGAAAATAAAGGAGAATTGCTAAATTTTTCCAGATAGCTAATTAGCCTTGTAGAGTCCTTTTTGGAGATTTTCTTCTCCGAAACTTTTTGGGGTACTGCTTGCTTGTTTCTGCATGAGTATGATGAGATGCAAAAAATAGTTATAATCAATAAGAGTTTTTCGCCTGTCATGTAGTAGCGCAAAGGGTATACCGGATTAATTCTTATTTGTTTGAATGCTCCAAGTAATCCCCCATTGTCTCAAGTATTCTGCAATAGGAATCAAACCCATTTTTGCCCGCCTTTTGTCAACATTAGCAGGATCTTCCAGGGGCAACAAGTAATACTTTTTAGTCTTATCATCTCTTCCTAATTGACTGCCATAAATTTGCTTTTTACCTTGGTTTAATGCGGTTCGATCCTCAAGTAGAGCCAAATCTTTTGAAGATGCCTTTTTATCTTGAACGGCAGCTCTCATCATTGGCAAGTAATATTGTCGGGTTTTTACGTCTGAATGTTGAATTACCAGAAAAAGTGTGGAGTTACCTCTCTCCCCGATACTCTCTGGTCCAAGCCATCCGAAATGATTTAGTATTGATTTTATTTTTTCAACATTTATCGAATCAGTTCTTCGTATTTTACTAGTTAAATAATCTATCTGTTTTGTGTCATTCCTTTCAATGGCTGTCACAAATTGCTGCCTATATTTTTGATCACTTTCATAAATTGAATCTAGTTGTTTTACCAATACGACATTATATCTTTTTTCAACATTAAGTTTGTTCAACTTAACAATAGCCAAGAGCTCCGGCCATCTCGAATCATCCTGCAATAAAGCTAAATCACCATCACTACTTATCTGCTCATAGTTGTGATACTTCATCTCGTTTGTTACTTTAAATAGATAGTAAAATGAGCTATCTAATTGTTTTGAAAGTGCCCACGAGCATGCTGCGTTGTATAAATCCCTAGAAGTGCCCGGATTTACTGTAAATGCCTTGGAATACGTTAAAGCAGATCTTTTGTAATCCTTAGAAAGATAAAGGCTGTGTGATTTGTTAATCAATTCATTATAAAATTGATTTGACTCTTGGCCTCGTAATTGAACGACTATCACTACAATAATGAGGTTAAAAAGAATAATTTGTTTAGGTTTCATAATCGCAGCCTTTTGTAACTTTAACTTTTTTGTTTAGCCTAAATAATATTTTTAAAATCTCAAGTAGTGAACTAGCTGACGCAAGCTCAAATAACAGAGTTATTAGTCAAAGGATTTGCTTCCCTAAAAACCTTCGAATTAAAATCGTAAGAAGGCATTGATAAATCATACTTGCTTACTAGTTGTCCATATTCTTTTTCAATCTCCATGTAGACCTTAGAAAAAAAATTAAACCACAAAAGCCCTTCTGATTCAAAAACATCAAGGCCATTAAAATCGCTTAGCGAGTTTTTAAATCTTCTTAACTGAAAAGCAAGCCTTCCCTTAGCTTCGTGGATATTTTCTTCTGAAAGTACTTTACTTTCAATACATGAGATTAAACTCTTCGTGATTTCAACAAAAGTGAATAAGCCATGAAATCTTAAGTATAAACTATTAGAATCGTCATGAGTCCCACTGATTTCAGAAAAACTCATATTGTAGTGAAACTTAAATAGCTTAAATTTCGAGTCATAAGTTAATGTATTGAAGGTTATGTGGGCTCCCTCATGAGATAAGTGATCAACAAAATACATTTCATTATCCCAAGAATTGACATTAAAGAAAATCATATTGTGTATCTCAAGTGATGCAAAAGAATTGGGTTCTTTTGCTGTAAAAAGCAACACTCTTTTCAGCGATTTTAAGAGTAAGTCAAAATGCTTTGAATTGCATTCTTTTAAAATAGCAAGCCCTTTGTTAAGGTGTTCAATGTGGTGTTCAAAAACATTATCGCTGAGCACGTTGTCGTCATTTGGATGTGTAAAATAAGAAATAAATGATTCTACTAACGGATGTTGATATTTTTGAACCTCGATACCAAAATTTAAAAAAAGTAACGGTTCAAAAGCATAGTCCAAACTCTGACCAGCTAATTCAAGTCTATATTTTCCATCTGTTGTTTTGAGTATGATCGTTGCGTCTGGGCTGCTCGTTTTAAAATAGCCTATCTGAGGCAAAAAGATTGCTCCTTTATGATTCGAAAAAACCTCTATCATTTCTTTTTTCACTTTTTCGTATCCAAAGATTATGCTATCAAGCCATTTGTCGTCTTTCTGATTCAAATAAGTGTAAATCAATGGCTCTAAATAAATATTGTCATTATAAAAATCTAGTCTATCAAATATATTATTATGCCTTGAATAAAGTATGCTCTTGATGGAATCAATCATCGTTAAAGAACAAGCGTCAAAATCTTCATAGAAATTCATATTTCTAAAATTTTTATTTTTTCAAAAATTTAAATAGATGGACACAATTTTTCTAATTCAGTGCTATAATTTCACAAATCCACTCGTCAGTATAAGGATTAAAATTGCAATAGTTAACCTTAAAAAATTTATCGTTTTCCATGCGTATATCCGAATTGCTAACGCAAGTATATCTATACTTGCAATCTTTGCAAATCTCTATTTGATCATTTGAAATTGACCACTTAACTTTAAAATAACTTGTTTCAATTATCTCTTTAATGGAGTCATTTTTAACATTTCCATAGGAATACTCATGATTAAGATAGTTTTTAATTTCTCCGCTCTTATTAATACATATTTTTCTATTGAGTCCCAAATTATATCCTTGAGCTTCGGAGAACGATTCAATATTAGAGTTAAAGAGGCCGGCACTTATTATCTCATGCTGATCTGCTCTTATGTCCTTTTTAAATTGAAGTATAGATTTTCCAAGTTTATCCTCATTAATGATAATACCGTCCTCGGAACTGGCGTAAATCATAATCCGATTCAACCTTGCCTCATGTTTCATCAAATTATAAAGATTTTCAAAACTTACATTAACACAAAACGGCACCATTAACTCAATGTGTTTGATTCGAGTATCTGAAAATATCACAATTAATCGTTCTAATTCAATATAGTCAAACACACTCAAAAGTCTTAACTGAATCGCTCTGCAGCCTAATGAGTTTAATTGCAATATGATATTTTCAAAGTCAAAGTTGAATTGGCTATTGCTATCCAATTCAATTATCGAGTTTGTTATTTGAAGAGGCGAGTACCACGTAAAGTCTATTTCGGGAAATGAGTCAGGTTCATCTGTATAAAAGCCAATTTCCGCATCTACAAGTTTATCAAAAAAAGATTTAATCTCACTTGATTCCAAGCCAAAATGAATTTCTATATCTCTTATATTTTTTGACGTTGAACTTTTAATAATTTCTAAAAAACTATTAGGTAAATCATAGAAAGTACTTCTTTCAATATCATAGATTAAACTGCCTGCTATCCCCTTTACAATTACGCAGCTAGCAAATAACTTAAACCAAGTTTCTGCTTTGCTCATCATAGGATGTTTGATATTGCCTTATAAAAAATTGAAGTATGATATTCATTCGTGTTATGAAATGAGCTTTTAGACACAGACCTTAAAGCGGGTATTTGGTTTGAATACGTTGCGGCTAACTCGAACAAATAGTAGTTAACTGGCAACTTATTTTTCAACTTCATTGGTAGGGGTTGCAAATCAGTTTGCCCCAATTCATTTTTGGTTTTCGTCATAATCTATTAAATATTCGGCTATTTTTTTATCTAAGTAATAATTACAGGGATCGGAAACCATTCCATACTGCCCAGTAGGATTGACCTCAAGAAACACATAACGGCCATTTTTAGTTTTAACAATATCAACTGATCCTGTGTTGAGTTCTAGGTTCGCCATTAACTTGAGGATATTGCTTTCTAGTTCACACGGAAGTTTGTATGGAACCCTTCGATTATTAGAATATTTTCTGAAATCCACACTTGTCTGTTTATCCAACTGTGAAAAAATAGCCATCGAATAGCACTTTCCATCTAAAAAGAAAGTTCGGATTTCTATCTCCTTATCAAGTTTTTCTTGAAATAATGAATACGAAAAAGACTCGGGCATTTCACCTAATACAAGTTCTGTAATTTCTTGTGTGTAATTAATGTATAAATTCGTCTGATTGTCTGACTTAGTCTTGACGTCAAATATTTCACTTATTGCTTTGGTAATAAGATTTCCCTTCTTCAACATAAAGTTCTGCACGTCAGTTTTCTGACCGGTGATTATAGACGCTGGTATTTCAATTGAACAACTTTTAGCCATTTTCAACACCTCTAATTTGTTAATCCTCACTTTTCGAAAGTTGCCCAGTTTTTTGCCAACTTTTAGTAATTGAGAATAAAACAATTGGGTGCTATTTAAATATTCATAGTAAAAATTCTTTTTTATATCTTCAAAACTAGGATTATCATGCGATTCTAAAGGTAAAACATCAGGCAAAAAAGGATATACAGAACGCCTGAACCAAATGGACTGGGCGTTTTTTAAATCAAAATCTCTTAATCTAAACTCCTCGCTGCTTGAACTAAGTTCAACTGTAAAATTTGGTCGACTATCATCAAAAAAATCCTCCCTGTTAAGGCGTAAAAAATTGTGTTTGTAAAAGCTAATCCAATCAATTACCCAATTTGTAGGGTCATCATCATGTCCTGAAGTTATTATTACCATTTTGTTATTTTAGCATAAAGCTGAACAGGGATTCCCTGTCCAGCTTTTTGAAACTACAAATCTCCTTTTTGAGGGAGTAAGTGATTGCGAAAGGTTACTTTCGTTAATCGTATTTTACCTTACTCAATGTCCATGGATCGCCATCTGGCAACTCAACTGTAATTGGGTGGCATCCAGCAGCAACGCCTCCAGTAATTTTTTCTAGCTCCGTCTTGTTGTCAAATGCTTTAACTTTGAAGTCTTGCAATGACAATCTCTTTGGAGCAGCCTTGTTTTCGGCCAATACCGAACCTTCATTATTTTTCATATTATTTTTACCAAAGGGATAAGAGACAGCACCTTGCTGCTCCTTCTTTAGTTAAGGCAATGAATGAATTTTTTACACATAAAGTCAACCGTAGATCTACGGTATTTTGAAATATTTTTATGTGAGAGGAACATCGCACGTTGTATTCTAGTTAATGAATTGCTATTCTAAATTCCACTTGGAGGCTAATGCTATCAATTGTTCTTTGCAATCAATATTGAATTTTGAATATAATCTCTTTCTCATATCATCAACTGTTCTTGGGCTTTTGTATATCTTAGATGCAATCTCACCACTGGATAGTCCTTTGACAATCATTTTAATCAGTTCTTTTTCTTGTTCATTATCAAGAAGGTGAACGTTATTTGACTCCTTTACTTTGTAGGCAAGGTAGCGTTGGATTATTTCTGTTGCCATATCTGTCATATAAGAACCAGAAGTATAGACTGTGCGAATAGCCTTAATCAGTTCATTTGGGTGATCATCTTTACCAATAAAACTTTTTACCCCAATGATATACATTTGAACAATGTTAGATTCATAATCGTATTGCGAAAATGTAATGATCTTTATTTGCGGATAGTTTTCCAATACCTTCTTTGATGCCTCAATGCCGTCCATCTTAGGCATTCTAATGTCCATGAGGATTATCTCTGGCTGCTCTACGTTGATTCCCAATTGTTCAAGTAAATGCAACCCATTATCTGCCTCTAGCATGATTTCAAAATCATGTTCGATTTTAAAGAGAAGTTTTAATGACCTTCGGAATTGCTTGTTGTCATCAACAAGTCCAATTTTTATTTTGCTCATATCTGTCTAATGAAACTTTAGCGGGTGGAAGAAGCAAGTGTGTGGGAGTAGCCTGAGCGTTGGCATTGCGCAGTTGCAGCTACTGCCACACTCTTGCTTGGTGCGGTTGGGGGAATGTTTATGGTTGCCGTGCGGTGGGCAACATAATGTGTCGTGGTGGTCATAAGTACAAAAGTGTTGTCATGGTAAATATAGTCGGGTTAGTCCAAGGGCATTGGCGCTAACGGCCAAGTTTGTGACGGCTGCGGTTTTCGGAGCGCGTCCCTGTCGCACGTGGCCGAGCTAAATTAAGAAAAACAAACCGAATAACCGCACCGCACCCGCAGCTGGCATAAACTTTTTGTTATGCGAACAGCCCCAGAAACTGTTCAGGGGACGAAAAACCGTCCAACGTGGCGGGTGCGCCTACGTCCCTGTCCCGGAGCGGTGAAGCGTGGCGCGGTGAAGAAATTGTCGACCGCGTCACCGTCCCCACGCAATGGTGAACCAATTTGAAAAGCTGCAAAACCAATAAGCAAAGGCGCAGGATGAATTTTGTTTTGCGGTCTCAAGATCCTGCGCGTTCGCGGGGCTTGCGCATAACGGCTAAGTTTGTGACGGCTGCGGTCTTCGGAGCGCGTCTCTGTCGCACGTGGCCGAGCTAAATTAAGAAAAACAAACCGAATAACCGCAACGACCCCGCAGCTGGCATAAACTTTTTGTTATGCGAACAGCCCCAGAAACTTTTCAGGGGCCGAAAAACCGTCCAACGTGGCGGGTGCGCCTACGTCCCTGTCCCGGAGCGGTGAAGCGTGGCGCAGTGAAGAAATTGTCGACCGCGTCACCGTCCCCACGCAATGCTGAACCAATTTGAAAAGCTGCAAAACAAATAAGCAAAGGCGCGGGATGAATTTCATTTTGCGGTTTCAAAATCCTGTGCGTTCGCGGGGCTTGCGTATAACATCAGTATATCCGCAACTCGTTGCGGATATACCGCCAAATATAAGGAATACCCGCAATAGAGTTGCGGGTATTTCACTTATAGCTTCGGGGACTGATCATACTATCTATACTCACTTTTGCCTGTTTTTATGCTTCAAAAGTGCAATTCTCTTGCTAAAATTCCAAGCCATCCAATGGGCTTTTAATCCCGCTCAAGGCTCTGCTTGTCACATGCGTATACACTTCTGTGGTTTTACTGCTGCTATGACCCAGCAGTGTTTGAATATAACGCAAATCGGTACCGTTTTCCAGCAAATGTGTGGCAAAGCTATGGCGCAATGTGTGCACCGTAGCGGGTTTGCCAACACCCGCTTTCTCTAATGCTTCTTTTACCACCGCCTGCATACTCCGCTCACTATAGGGGCCTCCATCTAGCCCTTCAAAAAGATATTCTTTTGGTTGATACGCCTTGTAATATTCACGAAGCAGCGGCAGCATCTTTTCCGATAATAGCGAATACCGATCTTTTTTTCCCTTTGCCGCAGCAATCTTTATCTGCATGCGTTTACTGTCAAGGTCGGTCACGCGCAGGTTAAGCAACTCACTAATTCGCAGCCCCGCAGAGTAACACATCATAATAAGTAGCTTATGCTTTAAGTTTACGGTCGCCTTTATCATGGCCTGAATCTCCTCTACGGACAGCACCGAAGGCAACTTTTGCTCTTTAAGGGGCCGTTCCAATTGATAGAATTTCCTCACACCACCAGCCACTTTTTCATAGTAAAATTTAATGGCATTAATTGCCTGGTTTTGATAACTGATTGAAATCCCTCGTTCTTTTACCAAATACCGAATGTAGGCCACGATCTCCGGCTCAGTAATGTCATCAATTGCCTTGTTAGGATAGTAGTTGATAAACTCTGCAAACAACTGCCGATAAGTCTTAATCGTATTTGCTGAATAACGCATGGTTTCAAGCTTCTCAATCATCGCATCCGGGCAATTTCGATAATTACTTATTGTATAAGCAGGGATTCGTGGTTTCACTCTTTTTCGATCGATCTCATTTTCCCAAACCAACGAAAGGTTTTGGGTCGTGCAAAAATCCTGCAAGGCTTTCTTTTGTTTTTCGTCCATGGCCACGCCCCACCATTTGTTGGCTTTATAAAAAGTGAAATAGGGAAACGTCTTAATGATCGAAATCAGCAAAGGATTATAAGCCGCAATAATGTAATACCGCCCAGGCCGATATTGCTTGGCGAAGATCGTTTCCTTTGCGTCAACTTTTTTTTCCTCTCGTTCCGTTTTTTGCTTGGTAAACCGTTTGTCAGAACGCTGGTCTTCCAATGCGCTCAAATTTGGAAAAGCTTCTTTGATTTTTTGATAGACCGAGTTGATTGCATCAAAATGCCAAGCCTTTTCGGTTTGGCTCCAGCGGCAAGGCGCAATGCTTCTTAGCTTTTGTGTAATCTCTCTTTCGTTGGGTGTTTGAACAAACAAACGCTTTTCACCCCGATGGACTTTTGAATAATAGTAGATCATAGCCAAACGATCAAAAATAGATGCGGATAAAAATAATAAAATTTTGCGAACGAAGTGAAGCAATCCCCCACTCAAACTCTAAAATTGAAGATTGCCTCGGTAGTCAACCCTTGCAATGATGTATTCTCTAACCAACGTAGTACACAGTACAATTCTAATTACTCACACTCACTCGCTTCAACACCTCCACCAGTTGTCCTTTTTCTTTAGCATAAATGCTGTGGTCGTACATGGCTTCGCAGTTCACGCCTGGCAAATAAAAGGTGTGCCAGCATAGCTAGCGGTAAGCACCACCGAGAAGGTGCGCTGGCCATAGTTGCTCAACGAAAAATAGGTGTATACACGTAAAGTAAGCGAATTTAGAGAGATAGCGGAATAAAGGGAGCGTTAAATATTTTGAAGATTTTATTGCTTACATGCAACAGGTGTTAGAACTTCTTTTTTGAATGTAAAACAGAATCATTGATTCTCTTTTTGATTTCAGTCAAGGGTAATTTTTTGCGCAGTTTGGGAGGGTCGATAGCAGGATCAATATCACCAAAATAGTTGATGGCTTTTAAGGGAATAAGCGGATTGAAGTTTGGGTATTTGATGGTATAAAACTCAATCATCTGACCCAATGAAAAGTGTTCTAACAAAAAATACACATCAATGAAATCTTTCAATCGTTTGCACGAATTGCTAATGGCATTCAGCTTCATGGCAGCAATGTCTTCTTTTGAGAGATAGGTAATTCCCTCTTCGGTAATTGGTGGATTGACAAATGGATAACCGTGGCGGATGAAATCAACCTTTACCTTTTCGATAAATCCAATGATGGTGTTTTCAAAATTAAACTTAACATCAAATACAAAGGCATTTGCAACAATGTGATTGACAATCTTTTCGTTTTGAAAATTATTTTGACTAAATAAACCGATGTCAATTGAATTCCGATGATCGAGTTGCAAGGCTAAGGCAGTGCCCCCTACCAAATAAAATTCTTTCAACTCGGGCAACTTTTGCAATTTTTGAATCAGTTCAAAAGTAGCAGGTTCAACAATGAATGGATCTTTATGCAGCATGCAGGAAATCTGATTTCAAAAAGAATCTCGAAAAATCTTTACCGCGTTGATCCAATTGAGCACTCCAATCAATGGTGTCTAGTATTTTGGCCTCACCATAATAGCTTACGATTTCCCGCCACTGTTCTAGATTTCCTAGTTGCAGAACCCGTTCAATGACAATTTTATAAGACTTATCATAATTGAAAGTCTTTAGGTCATATTCCCACAAAAAATTATCTGGTATATTGGGTTTTCGCTTGCGCATGATCACACCTTTTTCAGCCTATCAAATATACTAAAAAAGGTACTTTTTGCCTCGTATTTTAAGCATCTATTATTCTACTTTTCTTGTAGCATTCACAGGAAAAGACCCAAACTGACCGACCGTTAGCGTGCCTGTAAACTGATCTTTATTGATGACGCCCTTCATCACAATATTGGCGGTATTGCCACCAAAGTTTACCTCATACACCAACGTCAATTCATTTTGCTTATAGGTGATTTCTTTAATCGGCATCTCGCGAGTGGAGCGGTTGCTCATGATTGTGCCACTGTATTTATCGCTTTCCTTTTTTATTTTGAATGTGCCCATGCCGCCTTGCGGAGATTCTACGGTGTAACTCCAAGTACCTGCTGCTTCGTAGGCAATGGTATCTGTTTTAGCTGGGGTGGCTACAGTTGCTGCTGGCTTGTTTTGAAAACCCCCTGCTGGAATCTGTGGACGACCTCCTCCTCCACCGCCTTGTGGAGCACCACCTCCACCGCCTCCATCACCACCGCCTTCATCTTTCAAGTCATCGTTGTTGATTGATTTTTTGCGGCCTCGTGGTGCATCAAAACTCATTTTGCCAATGCGATAGCTGAAGGTGACTTTGAAGTTTAAGTTCGTAATCACGTTGGTAATGTTTTGAGAAAGGATGGGAGAATCTTGCGTGTTCTCGATCGTGATTCTTGGATAGAAAAAGTTCTCTGCCCCAAAGCCAACACTACCTTTCTTATTGGCAAATTCTTTGCGCAATGCCAAACTGTACACATAAAAACCTCCTTGAATACCTTGCAATTGCACTTGTCTTCCTCTATAAAAAGTAAAGAATTGAAAGCCCCAACCTTTGGTAAGATTGTAACTGCCAAATAAACGAGCATTGTACACCCAACCTGAGTTCTTGGCATTATAAACGGGGTTAGGTACATTATTGCTCAATACTGCATAATAGGTATCGATGCCTCCATTCAATGAAAGCTTACCAGCATTTACGTTTGCAAATATGCTTGCACCATACGCATCTTCATTACCAATGTTTTGGTACGTTGTTTGAATACCTCCTTTTACTCCAGGAATACTATCTCTTACGCTTTGAATAGCTCCAATGGTGTTTCTCATGAATGTTGAAATATTTAAAGATGTACCTTTTATGAAAGTATTGTAACCCAATTCGTAATTGTTGGTGTATTCCGGATTTAGAAGCGGGTTACCAAAACTAATGTTAAGTGGGTTGCCTTGCTGAATATTCGGATTGAGGAATTGAATTGAAGGACGTTGGATTCTACGATTGTAAGCGAGTTTCAATGCACTTCCATTTTTAAACCTTTTAGAGACATTCATGCTTGGAACTAGTACTCCATAGTCTGGGATGGGAAGGTTTTTATTATCTAGTGTACTGGCGTTAATAGTGGTATGCTCGTAACGTGCTCCCGCTTTAACGCTGAACGTTTTTGCGATTTGGGTTGTAAAGGAACTGTAACCCCCCGTTATATATTGATCATAAAGTAGTGAGTTCGCTAACTGTAAATTAGCACTAGGTTGATAAACACCATCTGAAGCAGCAAAAAAAGTCTTGAAGTCACTTCGTACTTCTCGATTGATTTGTTTGCCGCCAAATTCTAAAATCGAGTTCTTGCCAATCGGTGTTTGATAGTCTATTTGCACAGTCATTTCCCTATTTTGGCTTTGGTTGTTGTTCTTTTGAAAAACGGGTATTGGTGGTGTCGGAGAATCAAGTCTTTCATTAACAAAATCGTTCGTCCGGTTATTGAAACTATACAAAGCCAACACACTAAACTCACGTTGAGGTTTTTCGAAGGTGCGGGTATAGGTAACGCTTGCATCAGTAGTACCGCTATTGTCAACTGTATTCACGTTGGCTAACCGATTTAGATTTTGGTTTGTGGAGGTCGTTGTCAAGCCATCTTGCCAATTTAGGTTATTACGTACGCCATATTTAAGCGATACCGCAAGAGAATTTTTTTTGTCAATGTCATAGTCCCACCCCAATGTGTATTGCCCAAACGCGTTCACTAAGCGCGTATCGGCTTTTTGATTTGTTGTTGAAAGCAATGCTCCCCGCGTTTGATTAACTTGGTCAAACGCATAGGTTGATTGGTCATTATTAAAACTTCCAGGCTGGTTGTAGTTTGATCTCCCAAATCCACCCAACGAAAAACCCATTTTTGCCTTGCGGTAACTTCCACTCAAGCCAAGGTTCGATCCGCGTAAACCTGCGCTCGCATCCACATTTAAAGACAACCCTTGTAAGTTGTTTTTCTTGGTGATGATATTGATGATACCGCCCGAGCCTTCGGCATCGTACTTGGCTGATGGTGAAGTAATCACCTCAACGGTTTTTATCTGATCTGCTGGAATTTGTTTCAACGCATCGGCCACACTGTTGGCGGCAATGGTAGAGGGTTTGTTGTTGATCAGCACACGTATATTTTGGCTACCGCGCATCGACACATTGCCATCCAAATCAACCGACAGCATTGGCACTCTGCGCAACACATCGGTGGCATCTCCTCCTTTGGCTGTTTGATCGTTCTCGGCATTGTAAATGGTGCGGTCTACTTTTTCTTCCACCAAATTTTTCTGCCCTTGCACCACCACTTCTTTCAACACCTTATCATCGGTATTGATCGAAACAGCTCCCAATTCAACATCTTTCTTTTTGTCGGTAATCTTTACAGGAATCCGTTTGGTGCCATATCCTATAAACGAGATCTCCACCACATAATTTCCTGTCGCCACTTTATTGATAGTAAACTTCCCTTTATCATCGGCCACCGCACCATTTACGGGCTTCTTGGTGGCTGGGTCAATCAAGGCAATGTTCGCAAACTCTACGGGTTGTGCATTGGTGCTGTCTCGCACAATTCCTGTAATCTTTCCATTTCCGGTAGCGGGTGCTTGCCCAAAAAGCGCACTGCAAGTCACTAAAAAAATACCAGTTGTTAAAAAAATCTTCATTTTGTCTATAATTCTCATTTTTCTACTTCTAATAACCTACAAGGATACGGGCGAATTACCCACTCGGTTTTAAATTTTACACAAGCGGGACTAGCGTGCCTAAAACAACAACGCAAAAAAAAAGTTACATCAATGATGCCGGTGGCGCGGCTCCCGTAACGACCGCCCCATGGTTTTCGAATTAAAACTTTGGAGCTTTTGAAACTGATCATCTGAAACCAGCGGCTTTATTTTAGACTGCAATTCTAGCAGAAGTGCTTTGGTTTCTGCCTGCCGATATTCTTGTACGCTATCAATTTTGTGTACGTAGTTTTCTATGATGGGTTTAAGCTCTGTCTGCTGTTTTTCATTCGCGTCCATCACACGTAACAATTTCATCACAAAGCCTTCTTTTTGCTTCACACGCTGCTCCGTGGTAGCACGTTCGCGATTGTGGTAATGCTTTCGGGCAAGCAGCCCGGTGGCCAACACGCCAATGGCAATGCCTAAAATAAAGGTGAGCGCGATGACGAAGATGCTCCTTTTTCTTTCCGGTGTCATGGTATCTTGATTTAGTGTGAAATCGCAGTGAAAAAATCGCTGGTGTCGAGTGGTGATGTGGTGTCTTCAAAACCAAAAAACGAAGCAATGGAAAGCTGCTCAGATTGAAGTAAATTAAAAACGACCAACGCCACTACAATGCCGAGGGCTGCGAGCTGATATTTTTTAAAGAATGAAAATATCTGATAGTCAAATTCGCTTTTCAGGTTTTTCAAGTGGTGGGTGATCCGCTCAGCAAAGAAAGGGCCAAACGAACTTTCTTCGCGCTGCATCATGAGGGTGCGTAAAGTGGTAAACTGATCAGCCTCTTTTTGGTAAAGGTGATCGCCTGATAACATTTCACTCAACTGGCTTCGCTGCCGGTCAGAAATCTGGCCATCAAGCGATTGAAGGTACAACCATTCAAACTCATCGGTTTTCATATTCACTTACGTTAATTGAGTTGACAATCGATTTCTTAATTTTTGTTGTGCTCGTGCCAAACGTGAAAGCACAGTACCCAATGGGATGGCTAAAATCTCAGCCGTTTCTTCGGTAGAATAACCCTCACGCAACCGGAGGGTAAGCACGGCCTTGAACTCTGGCTCCAGTCGGTTTATTTCTAAATCCAACAATTCACGCAAATCAAAACGATCATCGCTACCGCCTACCAAATGGCCTGCCTCATCGTGAACAAAAACTTGCAGTTGACGCCTTCTCTTTTTCAATTCATTCAAGCTGAGGTTGATGGCGATTCGAACCAGGTACGTGCCTAAAGCCGACTCTCCTCTAAATTTCTTCAACGATTCATAAAATCGAACAAAAACCTCTTGGCCCACATCTTCGGCCTCTGGTGTTTTACCCAACATGGATTGCACCACCCCTGCCACCTTTCCCTCGTAGCGCACCACCAACTCTTTAAAAGCCTTCCAATCTCCGTCAAGCGTAAGCTCAATCAATTGCTGGTCTGACATCATTTTGCTTACGGAATTCTGTTCTATTTCTGTTTAGACATTCAAATTTGAGTTATTATTCCCCTCGGTTGGGTTTAATTTTCACTTATTTTGCGCGCAAGTTCCTTTACCCCTACTTTTATGAAATCTTTATCATCTATTTGCTTAGTGCTGATGCTGGCAACTTCAACTTTAATGGCACAACAAAAACGACAAATTAATCCACGTACGCTTGGCTACAGCGATGCCGTAATGGTTTCGGGGGGCACCACGATCTATGTGTCGGGGCAAGTGCCCACCAATGACAAAGGTGAGTTGATCGGCAAGGGCGATTTGCGGGCGCAAACTATTCAGGTATTCGAAAATCTGAAAAAGGTATTGGCGCAAGCGGGTGCAGATTTAGAAAATGTGGTGAAAGTAAACACGTACATTGTTAATTGTAAGCCGGATGATGTTGCCGTTTTTAGGGCGGTGCGCAAAACTTATTTTCTGAAAGATCCGCCAGCCAGCACATTGGTAGGTGTTACGTCATTGGTTGACCCGGGTTTTTTAATTGAGATTGAGGTGGTGGCTGTAGTGAACTGATTTTTTTACACGTTGGTTTCTTTTACCTTTGCAGCGCATTCCATTTTTGGCTCCGTATTTCAATGGATAGAATTTCAGATTCCGATTCTGAAGATGCAGGTTCGATTCCTGCCGGGGCTACTCGTTACTCCATAACTATCTAATAATCAAATTATAGTATGTAATCTTATTTAAAGGGTCGAGTTATAGGTCGAGTTACAGTCCAAAGTGATTGGCTTTTTATTTCTGGTTCTGTAGCGGTATTGGTAGCGGTCGGCTGCTCACATCAAGTATAAAGTATCCAGGAAATCTTTTCTGGTAATTCCGAGAATGCGAAGGTGGTTTCTAATAATGAACTCGGGAACCGGATCTATATGACTTTGGAGTGTGAGGGGTCGCAATAAATCTGCTCTTGCATATTGATAGTGTCCTCCTTTTGTCCGGATACACTTACAACCAATGTGATTTAAATATTCTTGGTAATCTCTAAGACTTATATTTCTTAAATGATTAGCTGGCATTAAGCAAACGAAGGAATGTTTACTTCTTCATCAGTTTTCCGGAATTGTTTTTCGGTAAAAATCTCTTCGAGGTATACTCTGCTTTGTAAGAGTTCAGATAAAGAAGGTGCAGAAATTCTTTTCTTTTTAGACACATTCCACCCTAAATTTGCGAGTACCTCAGCAGTTGTTTTCTTATTTGTTGTGTACTTGATGAACTCTTCCATTGCAACGTTATATGAGTCCCTAGCTTCCTCATGGGTCTTGCCATATCCGGTTAGGTCTAATGCAGGGGAGTAAACGAAAAACAATCCATCTTCCTCAAATTCAATTAAGCTTAACTTTACATTGACTGAGTGCTTGCCATCGTTATAATGAGCTTCGTGTCCTATCTTATTAGGCATGATTGCGATTGTTTAAGAAATTCTTTGGTTTGAAAATTCAATTTAAGGGTATTTATAAGACTTTTGCAACCCTTGCCTGTTAATAAACTTACATAGCGATCAATTAGTTTCAGCAATCGTTTTAAATTTCAGCTGATTGGATAGAAAAAATACCAAAACCATCATGAAAACCCAATCTTTTTAGGCTTCCGCGCGCATTAAGCTATAACCTCCAAAATGCTCTGCCCTAATTGGTAAACATTCCAACTCTAATTCGGAATGATATAAACTCATTATGTGGTATTGGCCTTCCGTCTTACTTTCGATTAATACTTCATAATGGATAGGCATTATAGCATTTCCGCAAATACAACGCTTAACGATCTTACCAAATGTGCCTGTTTGCTTTAAACGAACTATTGTATCCGGCTTAAACTCTCCTTCCATATAAAAGCCCTAATATAAAAAAAGCCTTCTGCAATTAACAGAAGGCTTTGCGGTTGTGGCTATGGTATGTGATTGCATTACGAGGTAAGCATTAACAACCATATTGAAGTATTCCAACACGCTGAAATAGAAAGGCTATTCGAGAAAATTTAACTCCAGCGCCATGTTTTTGCTTTTTACTTTACCCGATCTCTACATTTAATAATGGCTTGGTTAAGCTTATCCAATTCTTCAGGCTTAAAGGATTTAAATGAATTTGTAAGTCTATTTCCAATGGCTGCATTCCATGGCTTACCGACTTCTGAAAAAATAGAAACTTTGAATCCTCCTCGAGTTTTAAAAATGTATTCCGAATAGCTTTCTTGAACATTTGCTTTAACAATTGTTACCAACTTTGTCAATGCTTTTTCGATCTGATAATAAATTTGACGGTTGCCATGAGGTCGAGTTAGAGGTCGAGTAAACTATTGTTTTTTAATGTACTCAAATGTACTCAAAAACCGCTGAATTGGCTATTTATCGAAATTAGGGGTGAATAAATATTTTCGGTGATTCCTGCCGGGGCTACCAAAAGATTTTTCGTAAGAATTCTGAAAATACACTTAAGAGTCTAACCATAAGCGCCACTTCATTTTTAAATCTGCTCTAGTCTGTGGTTTATTGATTTCAAGTTGAATTAATCTACTCTCATTCAATTCATATTGATCAAAAAAAACTTTGTTGTACAGTTATTCTTTGAGCTAGTGTTTTAAGTAAAGCGTCTTAGGGGATTTAGCTCTTAAAAAAAAATACTGCAAAATGAAAATACGACTTAACGTTTTTTAATGATTACAAGAGATGATATATTGGACTTCCAATAAATAGTAGATGCCATGCTTCTCTTAGGAATTGATTTGGGCACATCTTCCATAAAGGTTTCGGTTGTGGATGCCACTACCATGCAGTGCATTGCGTCCGCCAAGTATCCTGAAGGTGAAAATGAAATCATTTCATTACACCCCGGTTGGGCGGAGCAGTCGCCCGATAGGTGGTGGGAGCAGGTACAGTTGGCGATTTTAAAATTACATGCCCTACATCAATACAATCCGCACGATATTGCTGCCATTGGCATTGCTTATCAGATGCATGGCTTGGTGATGGTTGATAAGGCACAACAGGTTTTGCGCAACAGCATAATTTGGTGCGATAGCCGAGCGGTGGATATAGGCGATAGTGCATTTGAAGCGATCGGCAAACAAAAATGCCTGCTACAACTTCTCAATTCGCCAGGAAATTTTACAGCCTCTAAGCTGGCATGGGTAAAACAAAACGAACCAAAACTTTACGAAAAAATTGACAAGATCATGCTGCCGGGTGATTTCATTGCCATGAAAATGACCGGTGAATCAACCACCAGCATTGCAGCACTTTCAGAAGGGATTTTTTGGGATTTTCAAAACAATGAGCTTTCTAAAGATGTGTTTGGGTACTTTGGTTTCAACACTTCCCATATTCCAGAAATAAGGAATGTTTTCTCCAGCCATGGCAGTTTAAAGTCTGAAGTAGCAACGGTACTATCGTTGAAGTCAGGCATTCCGGTAACCTACAAAGCTGGAGACCAACCCAACAATGCCCTGTCTTTAAATGTACTTCAACCAGGCGAGGTGGCAGCTACTGCCGGAACATCGGGTGTAATTTATGGTGTGAGCGACCAATTGACCTACGACAATGAATCGAGGGTGAATACTTTTGCACATGTGAATTACACCGCTTCACAAAAAAGGTTGGGGGTATTGCTTTGCGTGAACGGTACAGGGATACTGAACCGTTGGATGAAAAATATAGCTGGCAAAGATGTGAGCTATTCGCAAATGAATGATCTGGCCAAAACCATAAAACCAGGAAGCGATGGTGTGAAAATATTGCCGTTTGGAAATGGTGCCGAGCGCGTATTGAACAATAAGGTCATCGGGGCCGGCATACACAATGTTGATTTCAACAAACACACCCATGCCCATTTGTTCCGTGCGGCACAAGAAGGGATTGCTTTTGCATTGCGCTATGGATTGGATATTATGCGTGAAAATGGGATGAATCCAAAAGTAATTCGCGCAAGCAAAGCGAATATGTTTTTGAGCGATCAATTTACTCAAACTTTTGCCAATGTAAACAACGTAACCGTTGAGTTTTATGATGGGGATGGAAGCTACGGTGCAGCCATTGGGGCAGGTATAGGCTCCGGAATTTTTTCAGATGGAGCAGACGCTTCAAAAAACAGAAAAGCTTTAGAGACTGTTCAGCCACAACACACGGATTTGTATAATGAACTATATGAAGACTGGAAAGAGCTATTGCAAAGAATATTGATTGACAAATAAATCTCACATCCTAAATCTTAAATGATTATGTCGCTTACACTCGGACAAAAAGAATTTTTCACAGGGATTGGCCCCATAAAATTTGAAGGGCTTCAGTCAGATAATCCACTCGCCTATCGCTGGTACGATGAAAACAAAGTAGTGGCAGGGAAGCCCATGAAAGAATGGCTTCGATTCGCTTGTGCCTACTGGCACAGCTTCTGCGGAAGCGGAGCCGACCCCTTCGGGGAGGCTACGCACTTATTCCCTTGGAATGAAAAATCAGATGCGATAGAACGCGCAAAAGACAAAGCCGATGCGGCTTTTGAATTCATTACCAAACTTGGGCTGCCCTATTATTGCTTTCACGATGTGGATGTGGTCGACTACACCAACAATGTAAATGATAACGACAAGAGGCTGCAAGCCCTCACCGACTATCTAAAAGAAAAACAAAAAGCAAGTGGTGTAAAATTGCTTTGGGGAACTGCCAATTTATTTTCGAACAGAAGGTATATGAATGGCGCGGCCACCAATCCTGATTTTCATGTGTTGACACACGGTGCTGCCCAAGTAAAAGCTGCTTTGGATGCCACCATCGCCTTGGGTGGTGAGAACTATGTTTTCTGGGGCGGACGTGAAGGTTACATGAGTTTGCTAAACACCAACATGAAACGTGAGAAAGAACACCTCGCGAAATTTTTGCACACGGCAAAAGACTACGCACGCAAAAATGGTTTTAAAGGAACCTTCTTTATTGAACCAAAGCCGTGTGAGCCAAGTAAGCATCAATATGACTATGATAGCGAAACCGTTATTGGCTTCTTACGGCAACACGGCTTGCTGAATGATTTTAAGTTGAACATTGAGGTAAACCACGCTACATTGGCAGGCCACACCTTCACCCACGAATTGCAAGTAGCTGCCGATGCGGGCCTGTTGGGTTCGATGGATGCCAACCGTGGCGATTATCAAAACGGGTGGGACACCGATCAATTTCCGAACGACATCAATGAACTGACCGAGGCCATGATGATCATTCTTGAAGCGGGTGGCTTTGGAGGTGGTGGCATTAACTTCGATGCAAAGATCAGACGGAACAGCACCGACCCAGCGGATTTATTCTATGCGCACATTGGCGGCATGGATACTTTTGCGAGGGCACTGATCACCGCAGATGCTGTGCTTCAAAAATCAGATTACAAAAGAAGTACGTGCCGAACGCTACGCAAGCTACGACACTGGCAGCGGGAAAGACTTTGAAAACGGGAAATTGTCATTGGAAGATTTGCGTGCGTATGCCGTTGAACAAGGTGAACCCAAAACCATTAGCGGCAAGCAAGAGTATTTAGAGAATATTATTAACCGGTATATTTAGTAGCGACAGGCACAAAATGTTTAAGCTCAATTTGTCCTTTACTGTAGGAGCTTTAATCGTAGACGGAATTCTGGCCGCGCTTTATACTGTCTATTGGAAAAGGTTTAGAGAACTACTGATTTTTAAATTCATTCATCGGTCGTAAACAAAATTATTTTTTAACTTCTTTGGCCCACATATCCCTTAAAGTAGCAGTTCTATTGAAGATTAATTTGCTTGAAGTAGAATCTTTATCCAGGCAAAAGTAGCCCATCCGTAAAAATTGAAAACGATCCTTTAGGTTAGCGGAAGCAATAGAAGGCTCGGCCATGGCTTTCACAACCGTGAGTGAGTTTGGATTGATGTGTATCCGAAAATCATCTTCAATCTTATTCAAATCTTCTACTTGAAAAAGTCGGTCGTATAACCTTACTTCCACGGGCAATGCCGTGGAGGCATTAACCCAATGGATTACACCTTTCACTTGTATGCCCGAAGTATCTTGTCCGCTTTTGCTTTCTGGTATATAACTACAACGAAGTTCCATCACTTTACCATTCACATCTTTTATCACCTCTTCGCATTTAATGATATACGCACTCTTCAGGCGAACCATTTGCCCGGGTGCCAACCGGAAATATTTTTTTGGAGGCACCTCCATAAAATCATCGTGCTCAATATAAATTGTATTGCTGAAAGGCATTTCGCGCGCACCTGCGTTCTCTTGCTCGGTATTGTTTTCGCTTGTCAGCATTTCGGTTCTACCCGCTTCATAGTTGGTGATCACCACTTTCAACGGATCGAACACCACCATCCTCCGCGAAGCGATTTTGTTTAAGTGTTCACGCACGCAAAATTCCAACAGCCCAATATCGATGAGGTTTTCTCTTTTGGCCACACCAATGCGTTCACAAAAATCGCGAATGCTTTCGGGTGTGTACCCTCTTCTGCGTACACCGCTGAGGGTTGGCATGCGTGGATCATCCCACCCACTCACAAATTTTTCGTTCACCAATTGCAGCAATTTGCGCTTGCTCATCATGGTGTATGTCATGTTAAGACGGGCAAATTCGTATTGACGAGAAGGATAGATTTCCAAATTTTGGATGCACCAATCGTACAACTCACGATGCGGCACAAACTCCAACGTGCAAATACTATGGGTTACTTTTTCAATCGAATCGCTTTGGCCATGGGCAAAATCATACATCGGGTAGATGCACCACTCATTGCCCGTGCGGTGGTGATGCGCATGTTTGATGCGATAAAAAACCGGGTCGCGCATCAACATATTGATATGTGCCATATCAATCTTGGCGCGCAACACCTTCTCACCATCTTTATAAACACCCGCCTTCATGTCTTGAAACAACTTCAGGTTTTCTTCTACCGAACGATTACGGTGTTTAGAATTCGTGCCGTGTTGGGTAGGTGTTCCTTTTTGTGCGGCTATTTCATCGCTTGAACTATCGTCTACATACGCTAGACCTTTTCGGATCAGCAACAAAGCAAACTCATACAAGTGGGCAAAATAATCGGAGGCATACAGCTCGTTCTTCCACGTAAAGCCCAACCAGCGCACATCGTCTTTGATGCTTTCTACATACTCCGTTTCTTCGGTTACAGGATTGGTATCATCAAAACGCAAATTGGTGTAGCCGCCATATTTTAAGCTTAGCCCAAAGTTTAAGCAGATGCTTTTGGCATGACCCAGGTGCAAGTAGCCATTAGGCTCGGGCGGGAAGCGGGTAACAATCGATTGGTGCTTGCCCGAGTGGATGTCGGCCTCAATAATTTCCTCCAGAAAATTCAAACTCTTTTCGTCTGCCATAAGAAGTTAAACCGCAAATGTAATCGCGATTTTATTGACAGAAAAGTGTAACTCTAAAGAATTAACTTTTACTCTTCGGCCTCTTCATTGTAGGCAGAATATTCGATTCCGAGCAGGCCACCCGTATATTCTTTAAAGCGAAGATTGTCGCTCACTTGTTTCTGATCGTAATGGTCACTGGTACAATGCACTTTCATGATGGTGCCATCACTGATCTTCACAAAAGCAATCCACTTTCGGTGCTGGTGGGTTTGCACCACATAATCATAGGACTTGTGCTGATTGTAGGGCGTGAGGCTAAAGCCATTTTTATTCTACCTCACTATGTACGCCTTTTCAACTATTGTTCCTTCCAACATGATAGGCTGTGTAAAAAAGATATCGCAAATAAAATACGCTGTGCCTGCCAGCAGTACTAAAAACAAAGCTACCCAGTAAGTAGGTTTTTACTTTTTGAACCATCTTTAAAATATTTTTTTATCTTCTGTAAGCTTTCACTTCGGCTGGGGTTACGGCTGCCCCTTTGTTGCCAAAGGAATTGCGGATGTAGTTGAGTACGTCACTCACCTCTTGATCGGTTAAGTCAAAGCCCGTCATCTCTCCGTTGTACGTTTTTCCATTCACTTTCATTTCTCCGCTTACTCCCTTCAGCACTTGAACAATCGAGCGTTGTTTATCGGCCATCAAATAGTCAGATTTTGCCAAAGGGGGATATACATCTTCCAGCCCTTCTCCTTTCTCCATGTGGCACGAGGTACAGTTGGAAATATAAACCTCCTGACCACGTTTGATGCTGGCTTTGAGATCAAATGGGGTGGGCTTTTGAAATGAGAAAAAGAAAAAACATGCAAAAGAAAAAAGAAAGACTAGTGGTTTCATATTGTTATTGCTTCATCAACATACATCAAATTTAAACAATCTCATCCAAACTAAACGGCAGCCTTCTTATCCGTTTACCGGTCAAATCAAAAATGGCATTGGTAAGCGCTGGGGTAAACGGAGGCAAACCTGGCTCACCCACACCTCCTGCTTTTTCATCGTTATCCATCACGTGTACTTCTATCTCTGGGGTATCGCTGATGCGTGGCATTTTGTAGGAGTTGAAATTTTTTTCTACCGCCTTGCCATCTTTAAAAGTAGTTTCGTGTTTGATGGCTGCCCCCAACGCCATGATGATACTTCCCTCTACTTGTGCTTTAATGATGTCAGGATTCACGTACCAACCACAATCCATTACCGCCCATACTTTATCAATTTTCACTTTGCCTTCTGCATTTTTTGAAACTTTCACCACTTCGCCAACGATGCTCGAAAAACACTCGGTAATGGCTACACCAAAACCACTATTCTTTCCGCGTGCTTTCCATCCGCTCACTTCTTGAAGTTTATCAATCAAGAGCTGATAGCGCTCGCCCAAATGCTGCCTACGAAAATCAAGTGGGTCTTTCTCTGCCTTTATCGCCAATTCATCGATAAAACTTTCAAAAGCAAAACCATTGGTTGAAGAATAAACCGATCGCCACCACATTACCGGCACAGGCGACTCCAAGGGTGAATCACCAAAACTATAGTGTGGTATGGAACTGAAATAGCCTTCCAAAAATCCTTCGGTATCGCTTTCGTTGTAAACAGATTTATCGGCTCCCGGATTTTGCGTGCCCATGTTTTGTCCAGCGATTTTTGTTTCAAACGATGCGATCCGCCCATTGTCCACTACGCCCTTGCATTGGTACACCATGCCCGGACGAAAAGGCCCGATGCTCATATCATCTTCGCGTGTCCACACTACCTGCACCGGAGCTTTGATTTCTTTCGAGATCATCACGGCCTCGTAGGGATAATCGGTAAACGCCTTGCGGCCAAAACCTCCTCCCAAGAAAGTCATGTTGACATGCACTTTTTCTGGCGCCAATTTTAAATGTCCAGCAATGTTTCCTTGGATCCAATCTGGGCCTTGAATGGGTCCCCAAATTTCACATTTGTCATCGGTTACATGCGCCACGCAATTCAATGGCTCCATGCAGCTGTGCGACTCATACGGAGTTTCGTAAGTTGCTTCCACTTTTTTCTCCGCTTTCGCGAAGACCTTGGTGGTGTTGCCCATCGTTTTAAACGAAATGAAATCGCCTTTCACTTGCTCGCGCATTTTGGCATAAAGCTCACCACTGTTGTGATGTGGAAAGCTGGAGTCGTCCCACTCTACTTTCAACACCTTTCTGCCTTGCATGGCAGCCCATGTGCTATCGGCCACTACGGCCACTCCTTCCCGCATGTTGTCAAACTCATCTCTATTTACTTTCAAAACGTGCTTTACACCCGGTACTTTTTTCGTTTCCGAATCATCGAACTTTACCACTTTGCCTTGAAAGCGTGGGCTTCTCTCCACCACCGCATACAACATGCCTGGCAATTTGAAATCCAGACCAAACACAGCTTTTCCATTCACTTTCAGGGGTGTGTCTTGCCGTGGCAATGGCTTGCGGATGATTTTATAGTCTTTCGGGTCTTTCAACACTATCTCTTTGGGTGCTTCCAATTTCGAAGCTTCTGACACTAATTCCCCGTAGCCTAATTTCTTTCCTGTCAATTTATGAATGACCGTTCCGTTCTCGGCATAACAATCGGTTTTGCTCACGCTCCATTTTTTTGCTGCGGCCTCTAGTAACATCTCGCGCGCGGAGGCACCGAGCCTCATCAACTTTTTATAAGAGCCACGAATGGTAGAACTCCCGCCCGTTACTTGACTACCGTAAACCCTTCCATTGCCGGGAGCAAAGATAATGTTGATGGAATCCAACGATACTTCCAACTCTTCGGCAATCATTTGAGGCACTGATTGAAACGACCCCTGCCCCATTTCAGAGCGATGGTTTGTGATGGTTACCTTTCCGTTGGTGTCGATGTGAATCCACGCATTCAGTTCGATGCCCAAACTTTCTGCTGCTTCCATTTTTAGAATCTCCACCTCTTTGCCCAAAGCAGAAGGCCCAAAGCCCAACGTAAGGGCTGCACTGGTCAAGCCCGTTAGCTTTACAAAATTTCTGCGTGATATATTTTTTGTTTCCACTTTTTTAATGAGTTAATGTTTTTACTGATTACCAACTACCAATCACCACTTACCAACTCACCCCTTCGCCAATTCCGCTGCTTTTTTTATCGCCTTGCGAATGCGAGGGTACGTGCCGCACCTACAAATATGACCTTGCATAGCCGCATCAATGTCGGCATCGGTTGGGTTGGCATTACGGCTGAGCAAGGCCGTAGCGGCCATAATTTGTCCGCTTTGGCAGTAGCCACACTGCGGCACTTGCTCGGCAATCCACGCGCGCTGCACCGGGTTCGAGTTATCGGTAGATAGCCCCTCGATAGTGGTAATATTTTTATTGGCCACCGATGAAACCGGGATGGAACACGATCGCACTGGCTTGCCTTCTAGATGAACGGTACACGCACCGCATTGCGCAATGCCACAACCATACTTCGTGCCCGTCAGTCCTACTACATCGCGAATTGCCCAGAGCAGGGGCATTTTAGGATCTGCTTCAATCGTTTGGCTTTTGCCATTAATTTTGAGTAGGATTGCTGCCATAAGATTTTATTTGAAAAGGGAAGGTAATAAATTCGTGCGAGGTAAACTTTATTTTTTTGTTAATGTTGATGAGTGGGGGGAAGATGCTAGATGCTGGTTACTAGATGCTAGATGCTGGTTACTAGATGCTAGCCGCCCAGTTACCTGAATCCAGTTTCAAGAAACCTATAAGAATAAAATATGAAACTACTACTTTTCTCTTTTCTCATCGGTTGTGTGGATCAGATGTTAATGGCCCAAAACTTAACCGTGCGCATTGAAAACATAAAAGACGATCAAGGGCAAGTGGCGGTGGCCCTCTTTAATAATGCTTCTGATTTTCCAAAGAATCGATTTCAAGGAAAGATGACGCCCGCCAAAAAAGGAGAAGTGGAAGTGGTTTTTGAAAATTTGCCTGCTGGTGATTACGCCATTAGCATATTGCATGATGTCAACAAAGACGGTAAGATGAACACCAATTTTATGGGCATTCCCAAAGAAGGCTATGGCTTCTCAAACAATGCGATGGGCACCATGGGGCCACCCAGTTTTGAAAAAGCCAAGTTTAAGTTGAGCAGTGAGAAAGTGGTGATAAGGATGAGATACTGATGAATAGTATTCATCATGGAAGATAATATTCCCAATCCGAGTATCGAAAGATAGCCTATACCGATCCCTAAAAACCATCTTACAAGGTGATTGACCGAATTGAAAAAATTCCGTAAACGAAAATCCTCAAAACCACAAAGAAAATTTTGATCTAGGCTAGAGCGTATGGTGTTTTGTTTGGGTAGACATTTAATCACGGATTTAACCGTATGCGTCAATCAAGTGCAGATAAGAACAACTGCCCTGCAACAAAAAATTCTGCTTACCTTGCGGCCTCAAACGATTGAACCATGGCACGCGTAGAATTGATCATGCCCAAGATGGGTGAAAGTATTATGGAAGCAACGATCTTGAACTGGTTAAAAAAACCAGGCGACAAAATCGAGCAAGACGAAAGTGTGCTGGAGGTGGCTACCGATAAAGTGGATACCGAAGTTCCTTCCACTCACGCAGGCGTGCTGAAAGAAGTGCTGGCCAAAGAAGGCGAGATAGTGAAGGTTGGAAAGGCCATTGCGGTGATTGAAACAGAAATAAATGCTACCGATACAAAACCAAGCACAATCGAACCACCAAAAACCTCTGTTGCGCCTGTTGAAAAAGTGATGGTGTCGGCATCGTCCAGCAATGGAAATGGCTCGGTACACGCGCATGCTACCGATTACAAATCTTCGTCACGGTTTTATTCTCCGTTGGTGAAAAATATTGCAAAGGAAGAACAAATTGCTTTGGCGGAACTTGAAAGTATTTCTGGCACAGGTGCTGAAGGCCGGGTCACCAAAAAAGATATTCTTGGTTATGTGCAGCAGCGCAAGTTAGGGCAAACGGTGGCCATGGGTGTTCGGACTACAGCCGCACCCCTTGTTCCTGCTTCCATTAGCGGTGGCGATGAAATCATTCAGATGGATCGCATGCGCAAGATGATTGCTGAGCGTATGGTGGACAGCAAACGTATATCACCACACGTTACTTCCTTCGTAGAAGCAGATGTCACCAACATTGTGTTTTGGCGCAACAAATGGAAAAATGATTTTCAAAAGCGTGAGGGCGATGCACTTACGTTCACTCCTATTTTTATTGAAGCGGTGATGTTAGCCATCAAAGATTTCCCAATGATCAACGTGCAGGTAGATGGCGACCGCATTATCAAAAAGAAAGATATCAACATTGGTATGGCCGTAGCTTTGCCTACTGGAAACCTGATTGTGCCCGTTATTCGCAATGCTGACCAATACAACATTACGGGTTTGGCCAAAGCCGTAAATGACTTAGCAAAACGTGCACGCGAAAATAAATTGAAGCCCGATGAATTGGCAGGCGGAACCTTTACCGTATCGAATGTGGGTTCATTTGGAAATGTGATGGGCACCCCGATTATCATGCAACCCCAAGTAGCCATTTTGGCGTTGGGTGCAGTTCAGAAAAAACCTTCTGTTATTGAAACACCTTATGGTGATGCCATCGCTATTCGTCATAAAATGTTTTTGTCTCACTCGTACGATCACCGCGTGGTGGATGGTGCGCTGGGCGGAAGTTTTGTGAGAAGAGTGGCCGATTACTTGGAGAAGTTTGATGCGAATAGAAGCATCTAGAAAAGAAGTTAGAAGTTAGAATTTTCGATCGCCAAACAAATCTTACATCTCAAATCAAAAATCTAAAATTCTAAAGAATGCAATTCGGAACCAAAGCCATTCACGCAGGGGTTGAACCCGATCCATCTACGGGAGCAATCATGACACCTATTTTTCAAACATCCACCTATGTGCAAGAGTCGCCCGGTAAACATAAGGGCTATGCCTATGCGCGCGGAGCGAACCCAACACGTAATCAATTGCAGAAAAATATCGCTGCCCTAGAAAATGGAAAGTTTGGATTGTGTTTCTCTTCTGGTATGGGTGCGACCGATGCAGTGCTTCGCTTGTTAAACCCAGGCGATGAAGTAATCACCAGCAACGATTTGTACGGTGGGTCGTATCGGTTGTTTACCAAAGTGTATGAGCGCGCAGGCATCACGTTTCGTTTTATTGATCTAACCGATGTAAACAACATCGCGCCTCATGTCACCTCCAAAACAAAATTGTTGTGGATTGAAACGCCTTCTAATCCCCTGATGCGGATCATTGACATTGCAGGTTGCGTGGCGCTTGCCAAAAAGCATAACATTCAGGTAGCCGTTGACAATACCTTTGCGTCACCTTATTTGCAAAATCCATTGGACTTGGGTGCAGACATTGTGATGCACTCGGTAACAAAGTATTTGGGGGGGCATAGCGATGTAATCATGGGCGCGCTGGTAGTTAATGATGAACAACGCTACAAAGATTTGGCCTTCATTGCCAATTCATGCGGGGCCGTGCCGGGTCCACAAGATTCTTTCTTGGTACTGCGCGGAATTAAGACCTTGCATTTACGTATGGAGCGACATTGCTCAAATGGAAAAAAAGTAGCGGAATTTTTACGCCACCACCCTAAAGTAGGTAAAGTATATTGGCCTGGTTTTACCGATCACCCCAATCATGCGATTGCCAAAAAGCAGATGAAGGATTTTGGTGGTATGCTTTCGTTTACTTTAAAGAACGACAGCTTGGAAAATGCTACCACCTTGATGGAAAGTGTTGAAATTTTTTCACTGGCAGAATCACTAGGCGGAGTAGAGTCATTGATAAATCACCCAGCATCCATGACGCACGCCAGCATCCCGAAAGAAGAACGCACTAAAAATGGATTGAGCGATTCGCTTATTCGATTGAGTGTTGGGGTAGAGGATGCAGAAGATATTTTAGCGGATTTGGAGCAAGCGTTGGAAAAAGTGAAGTAACTCAAACGGTGAATGGAGTCACCACCACAAACTCACTTCCCTTTCCTGAATTGCCTGCTGGTAATAAATTTACTTTGGAGTTAATTACGAAAAATCGGAGTATATCAATCCTTCTCGACAAAATTCATGTCCCTTGAAAATGTTTCGTCAATAGCCAAAAAGGCGATTAAAGCAATCACCAAGGTAATAGCCCCTACACCCAAAGCACCATATACTACACCCCAATGACTGCGCAGTACTTGAAACAAGGCGGTGAATGGCACCACGGTGCCACGTATAAAATTAGGCACGGAAGTAGCCACTGTGCTGCGCAAGTTGGTACCAAATTGCTCGGCCGCGATGGTAACAAACAATGCCCAATAGCCTGCCCCAAAACCAAGCAAAAAGCAATTAAAATAAAACCGCTCTGGCGAAATGTGTGTGGTGAACAAATAAACTAGTACAAACACACACGTGAGTACAATAAAAAGGAGCACCACTTTTTTTCGGCTCTTCAAAAACTGGCTGAGAAGGCCACTGACCAAGTCACCAGCGGCCAAACCAATATAACTCCACATTACGGCATCGCCACTAAAAATTTTTTCAGTGACGCCAAGCGTAGCGGCAATCTCAGGAGAAGCAAAAATCAAAATACCAATTACATACCAAATAGGAGTACCAATAAAAATACAGCCCAAAAATTTCTTCAGTCGGGTGGCATTCGTAAACAACATAAAAAAATTACCGCGTTCAATGGAGGTACCTTTCAATTCTAAAAAAACATTCGACTCAAACACACTGATGCGCAAGAGGAGCAGCAACAAGCCCAATCCGCCTCCTACAAAATAGGCAACCTGCCAATCGCTGAATTCTTTGGCTACAAAGTTAGCCACTACAGCGCCCATCAGCCCAACGGTTGCAACCAATGTTGTGCCGTATCCGCGCAAGCGAGTGGGCAGCGACTCTGAAACCAATGTAATGCCAGCACCCAATTCTCCAGCCAAACCAATACCTGCAATAAAACGCAACACCGCATACTGATTGACAGAGGTAACAAATCCGTTGGCAATGTTGGCGAGCGAATACAATAAAATTGAACCAAATAACACCGACAGCCTGCCACGCTTATCGCCCATAATGCCCCAAATCAATCCGCCCAATAACAGGCCAAACATTTGCCATTGCAAAAGAAATTCGCCTTTGGTCAACAGCTGATCATCCGGCACACCCATCGAAATCAAACTTGGCCTTCGCACAATGCTGAAGAGGAGTAAATCATAAATGTCTACGAAGTAACCCAAGGCAGCCACAATCACGGGCAGGCTGAATAGAGGCTTGAAACTACGGTCTTCCATCGGCTAAATTTTGGTTAAAGTAGTTTATTTTTTGGTTTGGGCAAAGGTGTATGATTGGATGATATTAATGCAGCAACCACTCATAAAAAAGTGTTCTGAAAATCGGATGATTTACAGTAATCTCGTCTCTTAAATAGAAAAACCTACATCACTATGCGTAAACTTACTTCTCTCCTGCTGTTGCTGCTCTTCTCGGTGGCAGCCGTTGCACAAAAGAAAGATCCTAAAGAAAAAACGAACTCGCTAACGTTCGATGAGAAATTATATAAAGGAATGGAATGGCGCAGCATTGGCCCCTTCCGGGGTGGTCGGTCGGCAGCCGTAACGGGTGTGCCCGGCAAACCAAATTTATTTTACATGGGCGCTACGGGCGGTGGCGTATGGCGCACAAAGGATGCCGGAAACACCTGGTACAACCTCTCCGATGGGTTTTTTGGTAGCTCCATAGGTTCCGTGGCCGTGAGCGAGTGGGATAACAATGTGATTTATGTGGGTCAAGGTGAAGGCACCGTGCGGGGCAATGTATCGTATGGTCATGGCATGTGGAAATCTACCGATGCAGGAAAAACGTGGATATTCGCGGGACTAAAAGATTCGAAGCACATTCCACGCATTCGCATTCATCCTAAAAATCCGGAGTTAGTATATGCTGCTGTGATGGGCGATTTGTTCAAATCATCGGAAGAACGTGGTGTGTACAAAAGTGAGGACGGAGGAAAAAATTGGAAACGTGTTTTGTTTGCCAATGCCAATGCAGGAGCGGTTGACCTAGCGATGGACCCTAACAACCCGCGTGTGTTGTATGCTTCCATGTGGAGAATCCGTAGAACACCGTATAGCATGGAAAGTGGTGGTGAGGGCTCGGGCATTTACAAAAGTACCGATGGTGGCGAAACGTGGAAAAACATTTCTTCGAATGAAGGCATGCCCAAAGGAATTTGGGGGATTTCATGCGTATCGGTTTCGCCTGTAAATTCCAATCGTGTATATGCTATCATTGAAAATGAAAATGGCGGAGTTTACCGCTCAGAAGACGCGGGAACCACGTGGAAAAAAATGAACGAAGATAGAAATCTGCGCCAACGCGCTTGGTACTACACAAAAATTTATGCCGATACTAAAGATGAAGACATTTGTTATGTGATGAATGTATCGTACCACAAATCAAAAGATGGTGGCAAAACATTTCAAAGCTACAACGCACCCCATGGCGATCATCACGATTTGTGGATCGCCCCCGAAGACAACCAGCGCATGATCATTGCCGATGATGGTGGCGCCCAAGTTTCGTTCGATGCCGGAGAAAACTGGACTACCTACCACAATCAGCCCACGGCACAATATTACCGTGTAGTTACCGACAATCATTTTCCATATCGTATTTATGGAGCGCAGCAAGACAATAGTACGCAACGCGTTGCGCACCGGACCGATGGTTTCTCCATTGGTGAGCGCGATTGGGAGCCAACAGCAGGTGGTGAGAGTGGGCATATTGCTGTTGACCCGCTTGACAACGATGTGGTGTATGGTGGAAGTTATGATGGCTTATTGACACGCGTCAATCACGCCACAGCAGAAGAGCGCAACATCAACGCTTGGCCTGATAATCCGATGGGGCACGGGGCAGAAGGCGCGAAGTATCGTTTTCAATGGAACTTTCCAATTTTCTTTTCGCCACACAATCCCAAAAAATTGTACGCGGCTTCTCAGCATTTGCACGTGAGCTACAATGCAGGCGAAAGTTGGGAATTGGTGAGCCCCGATTTAACACGCAACGATCCAACAAAACTAGGGCCCTCCGGTGGACCCATTACCAAAGACAACACGGCCGTGGAATATTATTGTACCCTCTTCGCTGTGGCAGAATCACCCTATGAAAAAGATTTGATTCTGGCAGGCTCAGATGATGGTTTATTAAACATCACCCGCGATGGTGGAAAAAATTGGGCCAAACTTTCGGTGGCCGGGATGCCCGAGTGGACGATGATCAACAGCGTAGAATTTAGTCCCCACGAAAAAGGGGCTGCCTATGTAGCCACCACTAGTTATAAGTCGGGCGATTACAAACCCTATTTGTTCAAGACAAAAGATTATGGTAAAACATGGACAAAAATTACAGATGGTATTGACCCGAATCATTTCACAAGAGTTGTGAGAACCGATTTGAAACGACAAGGCTTACTTTATGCAGGAACAGAATTCGGAATGTACATTTCATTTGATGATGGTACCAGTTGGAAACCCTTTCAATTGAATTTGCCAATCGTACCAGTCACAGATTTAACCATCAAAAACGACAATCTCATCGCGGCCACGCAAGGAAGAAGTTTTTGGTTGATTGACGACATCACTCCGCTGCATCAATTGAACGAAACGATTGCAACCAGTGATTTTCATCTATACAAACCCATGCCAAGCTACCGAATGAACGGTGGGCAAGGTGGTTGGAGAGGCGAGCCAAAAACAGAAGGCAAGAATCATCCAGGTGGTGTGATGATTCACTATTATTTAAAAGACACAACCAAAACCGTTGCTTCATTGGAGATTTTAGAAATAGACGGTAAGCTGATCAAAAAATTTGCGACCAAGCCCGACAAAAAAGCAAAAGAAGAACAGCTAAAAATGAAACCTGGCATGAACCGCCACGTATGGAACATGCGCTATGCCGATGCAGAGGGTTTTGATGGACTGATTATGTGGGCGGCATCGCTTACTGGCCCCAAAGCCATTCCGGGTAAGTACAAAGCAAAGTTGACTGTTAACGGAAAATCATCTGAAACGGAATTTGAGATCGTAAAAGATCCACGCACCAGTGGTACTGTTGCCGACATCAAAGCACAGTTTGATTTCTCCATTGCTGTGCGCGACAAGCTCAGCGATACACATAAGGCCATTAAAAAAATCAGAACGGCCCGTGAGCAACTCAATCGCGTAACCGAACCCATGAAAGGCAAAGAAGACATGAAAGAAGTGACCGAAATGGGAAAATCTATTTTGGACGAAATGAAGAAAATTGAAGAGGCCTTGTATCAAACCAAAAACAAAAGCGGGCAAGACCCTTTGAACTATCCCGTTCGTTTGAACAACAAACTTGGGGCATTGGGTTCCGAAGTAGATGGCAGTGACTACAAACCAACGGAGCAAGTGAAAGCCGTTTACAATGAGATCACAGAAAAAATAAACGAGCAACTCAACTTACTCAATAAAGTGATGACCGATAAAGTGCCGAAGTTTAATGAATTGGTTAAGCAAAAGCAAGTGAGTGCTATTTCGGTAGGTGATGTGATGTAACGAGCAAAAAACAGTGGGTTGAAATAGCATTTGTGTTGAACGAGTGCCTGCTTCACTCACTGTTTTGGTTCAATATCCCTATGTTAGCAATAAGTAAAGCAAAATTGCGATGACTACGGAGCTAAGTACAATTGAGACAACCAAAAGTTTTTTTCTATTTTTTGCTTTTACTACATTCATCTGTTTGCCATCTGCAATTTTCTCAAGTCGCAATTTGAGTCTCAGTAAACTAGCGCTATCCTTTCCGATGTACTCGTCAGATCCGTGGTTAAAGGCATCTGAAACGAGCGATACTTTTTCTTCTGCTGAAATATAAATTACTGATGTTGCTTTGTTTTCATATCTAATATTTCGAAGCACGTCCAAACCCTGAAGTCCATTACCCAAGTTATGATCCAAAATAATTACGTCAGGCTTTTCAGATAAGTGCTTCAAGCACTCTTCCCCAGAAAAAAAACCACGCGCACTGTGGCCAAGTAACGTAAGGTATGATAAAAGCATCTCTTGATAAGTAGGATCATCATCCACCACCCAAGTATTTAAAGGAATTGTATTCATATCTTTCAATAGTTGTTTCGCCATAAGGAATCAATAACTAATCCAACTAAAGAAAGCACATTATACGAGTTATTTGAAGTACTAATCATTAACCTCAACCCATTTTGGGAATTGATTTCCATCTGATGGATTGATTGATTTCTCTCTCAAACAATATAAAGTGCAAAAATCATAGCAATAAGTCAAATTCACAACTACCCAGCTTGATTCTGACAGATGGTCTAAATGTTGTATTTGGAAACCAAAACAAAATATAATGAGTCAATTAAAAATATTTTTGGTGGAGGATGACCCGTGGTATGGAGAATTGTTAAAATACCACTTATCTCTGAATCCAGATTACAATGTGTCCCTGTTTAAAAATGGAGCGACCCTTCTCCAAAATCTGTATATAAAGCCCGATGTTATATGCATTGATTATGGGTTACCTGACATAAAAGGCGACTTGCTCCTCTCAAAAATCCATTTGGTCAATAAATCCATACCCGTTGTTATTATTAGTGGACAAGAAGAGATTTCTGTAGCATTAAAATTATTGCAAAATGGCGCAAGTGAATACATTATTAAAGACGAAAACACGAAACATCTGTTGTGGAATGCTATCCTCAAGATAAAAGAGAACACTCATCTGAAAGCGGAAGTAGAGATTCTGAGGGAACAATTGGTTCAACGCTACAGTTTTGAGAAAACCATCATTGGGCAAAGCGAATCGCTGAAGAAAATTTTTTCACTGCTCGAAAAAGCAGCCGGAAACAACATCAATGTTTCTATAACGGGCGAAACGGGTACAGGAAAAGAAGTGGTGGCAAAAGCAATACATTTTAATAGCGCTCGAAAAAAGAAGCCTTTTGTAACGGTAAACATGGCAGCCATACCGAAAGAGCTAATGGAAAGCGAATTGTTTGGCCATGAAAAAGGATCTTTTACTGGCGCACAAACCAGAAGGATTGGTAAATTTGAAGAGGCCCAAGGCGGTACCATTTTCTTAGACGAAATTGCAGAATTAGACTTTAACCTACAAGCTAAGTTATTGCGGGTTTTACAAGAAAGAGAAATCACCCGGGTAGGTGGCAACGAGTCCGTAAAGTTGGACGTACGTATCATTACTGCTACACACCAAAACCTGGCACTACTGGTGCAACAGAAAATGTTCAGAGAAGATTTGTATTATCGTTTGCTAGGTTTACCTATAACACTTCCTGCATTGAGAGAGAGAGGCACTGATATTTTGATCCTCGCGAAACATTTCATACAAGAGTTCTCGGCATCCAATAGAATGAAAGTACCTCAGTTATCAGAAGACGCAAGAGAAAAACTAATGCGATACAACTTCCCTGGCAATGTGCGTGAGTTAAAAGCGATTGTAGATCTTGCTTGCGTGATGAGTGATGGTCAAATAATTGAATCCTCAGACATTACCTATCCATCCGTGGGCATCACTCAAGAACTAACTGCAGTTGAAAAAACAATGGAGGAGTATAACTGGGATGTTATCATGACCTTTCTAAAGAAATATAACAACAATGTAATGATGGTAGCGAAAAAGTTAGGAATTGGAAAGAGTACCATCTACAATCTTATCAAAAAGAATGAACTACAACTACAAATAAATTAAAATCCGAAAATTATGTATGGAATTGTAAACAAAGCCATTGAAGATTTAATCAAGGAAAACTTTGGCGAAGAAAAATGGGAGGCCATCAAGAAAAAAAGTGGGGTGGATATTGATTTCTTTTTAAGTAATGAGCCATACGATGATGACATCACGTTCAAGTTGGCGGAAGCAGCTTCCGAAGAAACCGGACTTACAATTGAAAACGTTCTCATCGCATTTGGCGAATGGTGGGTTCTACGAACGGGTAAAGAAAAGTATGGTGGCCTAATGGAAGCTGGCGGATCTTCACTGAAAGAGTTTATAAAAAACCTTCCTGTATTTCATAACCGCGTAATGTTGGTTTATCCCAAACTTACCCCTCCCGAATTCAGAGTAACAGACAGCACTGAAAATAGCATACATGTCCACTATTTTTCGAAACGCAAAGGGCTACAAGAATTTGTTCGTGGTCTTTTACAAGGATTAGGCAAACTCTATAATACGCCAGTGGAAATTGAATTGCTAAATACCAGAGACTCTGGTGATGATCATGAGGTTTTCAAAGTAAGCTGGGCAAAGTAAATGAATACCGAAAGCAACTTTTGTTTCAACCATCATCAGTTTAGTAAACTATTCCCATTCTATATCTTGATTAATCAAGAGGGTCAAATTGCTTCTTTTGGCGAAAGCATTGGAAAAATATGCGCTATTGAAAAAGGTGGATTGTTCTCAAATGCATTCAAGTTAAAGCGGCCCTCCACAGATTTTAATCTAAACGACTTGGATTCAATTATCGACCAAATAATCATTATCGAATCCAGGTTTAACAGCAAGCTCGTTTTAAGGGGTCAGTTTGAGTATACCGAACACAAAGAAAATGTTTTCTTCATTGGTACACCATGGTTTGGTTCCATGGATCAAATCGTTGAAAATCAGCTTAGCATTGACGATTTCGCCAAGCATGATTCAATGATTGATTTGCTGCACGTACTTAAAACACAGGAAATAACCACCAACGAAATCAAAGAGTTGTTGAAGAAGGTAAACCTGCAAAAAACCAAAATAACGGAATCGGAAAAAAGAATTTCCTCTCTGGTTCTTAATCTTCAAACGGGTGTTTTGCTTGAAGATGAAACTAGGCACATCGCACTCTGCAACAAAATGTTCTGTGACCTATTTCAAATCCCTGTGCCACCTGAATCATTGATTGGATTAGATTGTTCAAATGCCGCAGAACAGTCAAAATCTCTTTTCAAAGACCCAGAAGGTTTTGTTATTGGGATCACTGAACTACTAATCAACAAAAACACCAAATTGTCTGAGCATCTGGAAATGGCGGATGGTAGAATTCTAGAAAGAGATTACATTCCCATTTTTGTATTGGGTGTCTACAAAGGCATTTATGGAAGTATACAGATGTTACTACTCGATTCAAGTACGAAGAAAATCTAAAAAAACAAGAAGCTAAATACAGAAGTATCATTGAAAGTATAAAGCTCGGTCTATTAGAAGTAAATCTCAAAGACGAGATTCAATATGCCAATCAAAATTTTTGTGAAATATCAGGTTATAAATTACCCGAGCTGCTGAATAAGAAAGCGCACGAAACATTATTGATGGAGGATACCACCCAAATCATTGAAGAGAAAAATGCCATGAGGATGAGAGGGGTATCCGATAGCTATGAGTTGGCTGTGAAAAATAAAAAAGGGGAAGATAGATGGTGGCTGATTAGCGGTGCTCCTAATTACAACGATCGAGGGGAACTTATTGGTTCCATAGGCATCCATTTAGATATTACTGAGCAAAAGTTTTTACAACAGGAATTGCTAATTGCCAAGCAGCGCGCTGAAGAATCCTCAAAAGCCAAGGAGAGTTTTCTTGCGAATATGAGCCACGAAATCAGAACTCCTTTAAATGCTATAATCGGAATGGTTCGCGAGCTTCTAAAAATGAGTCAGAACGCCACACAAAGTCAATACCTAACCTATGCACAATCAGCTAGTCAACACTTGCTGTCAATCATCAACAATATATTGGACATCTCCAAAATTGAAGCGGGTGAGTTAAAGTTAGATAAGCAGACCTTTAACTTGAATCGGTTAATTGATGATGTTCTGGCGATGGCCAGCCCCATGACAAAAGATAAATCCTTAGATATTGTTGTCAACTTAAGTGATGATTTGGCTCGTGCGCACGTGGGCGACCCCAACCGAATTCGACAGATTTTGCTGAACATCCTTAGCAACTCGATTAAGTTCACTGAAAAAGGAAAAATTTCCTTGACGTGCCATCTTGTTAAAGGCTGTGAAAACTCTCAGGAAATTCTCCTCTCCATTGCTGACACAGGCATCGGCATGGATGCAAACTATCTCAAAACTATTTTCAAGAAATTTAGCCAAGAAGACTTATCTATTGTAAGGAAATATGGAGGCACTGGACTTGGTATGGCCATTACAAACGAATTAATTCAATTGATGGGTGGCCGAATTGAAGTAACAAGTGAAAAAGGAGTGGGCAGTACCTTTACCATTTTTCTAAACTTAGAAATTCAAAAAAATGAAGAAGAACTAAAAGTAAACGATACTATCGAAAACATAGAACTTCGGAACGTTAAAATTCTTTTAGTTGAAGACAACGAGTTGAATCGGTTGGTAGCAACTAATTCATTAAACTACCACCATGCCCTAGTAACCGAAGCTATCAACGGTAAGGAGGCTGTTGAGATCTTAAAGAGCCAACGTTTTGATTTAATTCTGATGGATCTTCAAATGCCAGAAATGGATGGCCTAGAGGCTACGCGCATAATCCGAAATGAACTAAAAATTACAACCCCAATGATTGCGCTTACTGCCAACGCTCTCAAAAATGAAATAGAAAAGTGCATGGAAGTTGGCATGAACGACTACGTAACCAAACCATTTGAAGAAAGGCACTTCTTACAAGTGGTGACCAAGAATTGCAATCTTAAAATGATCACAAAAAAATCTCAACCGATGGATATCGAAATCAAGGATATAAAAAAACAATACGACTTAGTGAAAATAATAGAGTTAAGCCATGGAAATGATTCTTTTGTACAGAAAATGTCGGATTTGTTTTGTACCAATATGAAGGAATCGGTGAACGAATTAAAGCACGGATTTCAAGCAAACGATTACACTAAAATTAAATCGGTTGCCCATCGGATGAAGCCGATGATTGATAATATGTGCATCCATTCGCTTACGCAGGATATTCGAGATTTAGAATCCATTAATATCGATACCCCTGACACTCTGTCCATTGCATCACAGCTGGATAAACTAGAAAAAATAATAATGGAGGTTATTACTGATTTGTCTTCCAAAAAAAACTAGAAATAGTTTCTAAAAATTCCATCCAGTAGCCAGAATTCCACGCACGTGGAATTCTGACTGCTGATTAAAAAATCTAATGCCTTGAAAAACAATTCACTAAGCTTGTGGCTTAATTTTTAAAGACGTGCGTGGTAATTAAAACCACCATGTATGAAAAAATTACTTTACCACGCCATCTCGCTACTTTGTGTATGGATTGGATTCGATGTCCAATATTGTCGTGCGCAGGGCGAGGCATCCACTTATTTTAATGTTTTCGTTCCACCCAACAACGACCCTGTTAAGCGTAATGTATGTTTAGTGGTAACGGCAATCTTTGACGATACCCATTTTGAAATTGAAGATGATGGAGCGGATGGTGATACCGATGATTCTACATCAGGAACATTGTCCAAGGGCCAATCTTACATCTTGTACATTGCAGACAATGGCATTAATGATGATGCCCGCTATGCTTCGGGCGGAGTATGGAAACAGGACGGAGATTATTTTTTTGTGAAATCCAATAAAAATGTTTTGGTATCACAATCTACTAATAGTGATTGGCAACATGATTTTGTGCCATCGATCGGCCAAAAAGGGATTGGTGAAAAGTTCATCGTCTATGCTCCGCAAACCAGCTAGTTCTAAAAGAGACCTCAATACATTTGTGTATCAAGATTCTACCCTCGTCACCATCAAAAGGATTTCCACTAGCCCTACCACACTCTCAGGTTATACCAACTATCAACTACGAAAATGCAATCGTTGTTGGCACTCAGCTCCTTAATAGAGGCCAAGACATTATCTACTTCAAAACGCTAGGTAGAGATGTAATGGAAACAGGACATACCTATATGGTAGAATCCTCTAAACCCATCACGCTGCAATATGGTGCCTTGTTTGGAAATGAAAGAGATGGTGGAGGCAATGTGCCTTCCAGCAATGGAAGCTCTGCAGGTGATTTGTTTTATTTCGCTGTCCCCTACCAGAGCAGTGGAGAGCAAGAAATACGGGTGGTTTCGTGGGATGATAGCAATGCAATAAAACTAGAACGGTACAGTGCTGGCAATTGGATTACAGTAAAAACATGGAATCTAAACAAAAATGGTTTTTCAGACTGGGTTGGCAAATCCAATGGAAATGTATCTTACCCTACTGTATTTCGCATTACCGGAACCACTGGAAAGCGAGTGAGTGTGTTCGAAGCGAATTGGCTTGAAACCGGTAACCCGGGTACCTCTGATATTGGTTCGATGCTCTCATCAGAAAACGGAACTTCGGCAGGTAAAAAGTTTATTGCGTACATCGCCCCTCCGGGAAATGAACACAATGTACGAAACCCCTTTACCGGAGCTCTGTTTAATCAGCAATTGAGCCATCTCTACATATCCTCACGAACAGGTGCAAAGGTTACGGTTAAAGATGCTTACACCAATGGAAAAGATTTTTTCAGAACATATGATATTTCTCCCGAACGCTACATCGATTGTTATCTAACCCTGCAGGATTGGAAGAATATTTATAACGGAACAGGCACTATTGCCGGAGGGCCTGAGCGCCCGTACTTAATTGTAGAATCGGATAAACCCGTCAGTGTTTTCAATACCAACTTTAACGACAATTGGATGACCTACTTGGGAACGGCTCAGTCGCAGGAATTTTCTTTGAAAACCAATATGCCGCCTTATGCTGTTATTCCTGGAGACACGTCAGCCATCGTAACCCAAGTGGTTGTTCAAACCCAATCACCAATAAACAACGCAAGTGCAACGATGCAAGTAGAAGGTAATGTGCAGGTCATATCATCCGTATTCAATAGCCCCTCCGGAACCGTTCAACATGCAGCGATTAGCGATGATTCAAAAACAGCAACCTTTACTAATCTGCCAGCTATCCCATCCAGCCAAACGTATTCATTTACAACTTCAGTGATGGCAACAGTCTCGAACAACCAAGGAAATTTATTCATAGGCAATTCAGTGGGCACGATTACTGCACAAGTAACTGGCACCGTAGATGGCATTACCTTACAGGCTGTTTCATCAGAAGGGATTTTCATTAACTCTTCCGACCAAAGTCAATTGTTGTTTTCAAAGTCTACGGATTCCGCTTGGGATAATTTACTGACAGACTCATGGACGGTTAGCCTCGTTGACTATAACAACGATAACTGGGACGACATTTTTATAAGCGATCGTGATAAACTAAAAAGCAACCACCTGTTTCGAAACAATGGAAATAAAACCTTTACCAAAATTACTTCGGGCGATTTAGTTACAGATGCCGCCATTAGCATTTCAAGTAGCTGGGCAGATATTGACAATGATGGGGACTTGGATGCGTTAGTGGTAAACAACACAGAAAAACCAAATGGATTGTATATCAATAACGGCAATGGAACCTTCACTAAAAAGAAAGATGCAGGATTTCTTCAGCAACCTGCTTATTACCACAATGCCAACTGGGTAGATTATGACAAGGATGGATTGATAGATTTGTTTCTTTGCAACTACTGGCCAACAAAATTCAACGAACTTTGGCATAACGATGGAAATGGAAATTTCTCCCTTCAGACTAACTCCGTTCTTTCGCAAACCCCGGGCAATTCGGTAAGTGCCAGCTGGGCTGATTATGACAACGATGGGTGGGTAGATGTTTTTTTACCTAACAATAAAAACGGAAAAAATAGTTTATTCCGCAACAAGGGCAACGGTCAATTTGAGTCAGTTAACAATATTATTTCGCAAGAAGGTGGCTACTCTGTGGCCAGTTGCTGGGGCGATATCGATGGAAATGGGTATGCTGATTTATTTGTTTCAAATGCATCCGCTAAAAATAATTACCTGTATTTAAATCAAGGAAACGGCATCTTCAGCAAAGTTACCGTATCTGAAGTGGTTAGCAACGGGGGACATTCGCATGGATGTAGTTTTGCCGATATAGATAACGATGGTGACCTCGATCTGTATGTGAACAATGACACTGGTGACAAGTTTCTATATCTCAACAACGGTAGCGGATCATTTACCAGGAGAACGAACGAAGCGATTACCGTAAACTATGGTAATGCCATGGGGCATGCATGGGCCGATTTAGACAAAGATGGAGACCTTGATTTATTTAGTGTTACCCATAGCAAACAACCTAATTACCTTTTTTGGAACAATGGAAATACCAATCGGTGGCTCTATACAAAATTGGTTGGAGAGCGTTCAAATAAATCAGCTGTTGGCGCAAAGCTGCGCATAAAAAGCAATGGACGTTGGCAAATGAAAGAAGTTACCAGCTCAACAGGAATTGGTGGCCAAGGTAGCTATCGGAATCATTTTGGACTTGGGTCATCATCAATGGCAGACTCATTGATGATCCATTGGCCTTCCGGGTTCACTCAAATCATTACCAATTTAGCAGCCAATCAAAATTTGGTTATCACCGAAGAAGCGGGAAGTTTGGTACAAGCAACTTTTTATGTTGATTCAAATAACAACTGTGTTAGAGATTCAGGAGAAATACCTTTAGTCAATCAATCTATTCTGGTGAATCCGTTGAATCTTACACTTTTTACCAATGCCAATGGTAATATAACTTCAAAACTAGCTCCGGGCAATTACACATTACGGTTTATCAATAATGCCAACTACGAAGCAACTTGTATGGGATCGTTAAATGTAACCATTTCTGCTTCTGGGCAGACCATACAATTAGGTGAAATTGGTATCAAGCCACTGTGCAATTGCGTTGATGCCAGTATTGCCTTATTTACTACCTCTTTACGGAGAGGATTTGGTCAAGATCATTTCGCGCAAGTATTAAATATTGGGAACCAAGAAGCCGCTGATATTGAAGTAAAAATAACAGCGCCCCAAAACCTTCCCTTCAAAAAGGCTGAACCCGCATGGAACAAACGCCAAGCGAACGGAAGTGACTATGAGTACTTTTGGAACTATTCGCAATTGGCCGCTAACGAAACACAAACCATTAAAATCAGAGATAGCGTAACCCTCAATCTAATGGTGGGCGATGAAATAGTGGTGAAGGGTGAAATCACAACCACGAGTAGCGAACCCAATACGCAAAACAACCTATCCATAACAAATCATACAATCGTTGGATCAATTGATCCAAACATCCTGATTGCTTCACCGAAAGGGCAAGGCCCCGAACATTTAATACTGGCTGGCCAACCAATTACCTATCAGATACACTTTGAAAATTTTGGAAATCATGAGACGTCTTTTGTTACACTCATCGATACACTTTCTTCACTAATGGATCTGCAAAGCCTATCCAATATCCATTCCAGTCATGAAGGGTTAAGAATGAGCCTTCAAGGCAATGTATTAATTTTTCGTTTTCCCAAAATAAATCTTACTCCGGCCAGCATTGATTCGATTCAAAGTAAAGGTTTTGTAGAATTTCAAGTCCGTACGAGAAATGATGCAAGTGGAGTGATTTACAATAGGGCTAGCATCCTCTTTGATTACAATGAACCTATCATTACAAATACCGAAATGCACACGGTTTTCAACAATCTATCCTCTAGACCTGGAACACTACTTCTTTTCCCAAATCCGGTTCATGAAAATCACAGCACCGTCATCATCAAACCTGAAAAAGAATCGGAAATAAATATTTTGGAAACTGTGGTAATGGATCTACAAGGAAACATACGAAAGAGAATAGAAGCTAACATCTCATTTTTAACATTGGATGTAAGTGATTTGCCCAACGGGGTGTATGTTACTCAGGTGCGCAGCATTGATGGAAAAACCTACTCAGGCAGGTTGATCATTCTTAAGTAAATTATACTCAGATTACACTTCTAGACCCGAGAATTTTATCTCGGGTCTTTTGTTTTTCAGCCTATTTCTATGATTCGATATAATCCTGCGCATGGAAAAAATTTCCACTGCGTGGAAAGCAACCTAATGGTTCAGTTAGAGAGCATTCGTTATCAATTAGTTATGCATTGGCATCAACTTGGAACAAGTGTCGAAAAAACAAAAGCCTATGGAATCATATACCAACTTAAAAATTTTTTTAGTAGATGACGAGCCTTTTCATTCTGCCCTTGTAGAGCAACAGCTGAATAACTTGGGCTACAAAAACATTCATACTTTCCTGTCAGGAACCGATTGCCTAAATCATATCAATGAAAATCCGGACATCATTCTCCTGGATTACAATATGGAGGGTCATTCTGGATTTGAGGTTTTAACAAAAATAAAACGATTCGATCCGAACATTTTTGTAGTAATGCTTTCGGGGCAAGAAGATTTAGAAACTGCCGTGAGCTGTTTAAAATACGGAGCATTCGATTACATCGTAAAAAATAACGATACGGGAAAAAAAATCGATTATGTTCTTCAGCGCATTGCGGTTATACGACAAGAACTGGATAAGGAAAATCAACCAACGTGGAAAAAATTTATAATGACATTAATATGAGTCTTTCCAAATCCATCATCCTATTGTTTTGGATAGCCGCTATCTTACTATCGTCATGCAAAACACAAAATGTATTCGAGTCTAAAAGAAGTAAAAAGTCAAAACTCTCAGAGTTAGATAGTTCATTCCATTACAACTCAACCTACGAGCACATTATTCAAAAAGACGATAAAGTAAGCATTAGCGTTTGGGGTCAGGATGAATTGAGTGTTGGTTCTTCGTATGGGATATACAATTCCAATGAAGTATATGGAAAGTGGTTGCTCGTTGACCAACTAGGCAAGATTGAAATTCCTAAATACGGTTCTTTAAAAGTGGAGGGCCTCACCGTGCCCAAATTGAAAGATACACTAAAAACGATCTATAAAATTGGATTGTGAACGCGGTTGTAGATGTAAAAATATTAAACAAACAAATTACTGTAATGGGCGAGGTGCGAAACCCCTCTGTAGTGCAAGTGGATAAAGACCGGAACACCTTACTGGAAATGATCTCGCGCACGGGTGGATTTGAGTTTTATGCCAACCTTAAATCGATAAAGATTTTACGCCAGCAAGGCCTGCACGTAAAAGTCGCCAAAATTGACCTAACCAAATCGGGCAATTATCAATTCAAGAATATCCAGCTCTATCCCGGTGATATTGTTATCGTTCCGTCTAAGCGGCATAAGACATTTGATAAGCGAATCTCAACGATCATACCGTTTACCTCCACCATTACTGCGGCCGCCATACTTATGGGCGCTTTTTAGTATGGAAGAAAATTTAAGATTAATCAAACCGTATTTAAGAGGTTTCCCTCTAATCCTTTTTGCCATGATTGTGGCAATGCTAGGCGCACGCAAATACCTCACGTACGTCACGCCCATGTATGAGAGCACAGTAAAACTAAAGTTAGCAGATGTAAGCGAAGGTGTGCCTAGCAGTAATTTGTTTAAAGACCTGGATGTTTTTGCTACCTCTAATAAAATCACTGCTGAAATAGAAGTGATAAAATCGAGTGTACTGATTAATAAAGTATTGGATAATCTTGATTTTGACCTAGAAGTATACCGAATCGGACAAGTAAGAAAAGTAGAATTATATCATCAATCACCTTTTATCATTCAAGGAAAATTTACCAACCCCAAAGCGTATGATCAGCGTTTTCTTTTACAAGTTCACTCATTAAAAAAATTTACACTAACATGTTCCGCTTCGGGAGAGATAAAGCAGGGCACATTTGGTCAGCAGTTGGAACTTCGTTATGGGCAAGTGACGATTTCATTGAACCACTCAGTGATTTCAGCCAAAACTGATTTTTCTCTGGTTGACAACTACGAATTTGAGTTCCTAAGCCGAGAGAAACTGATTCGGAAGATAGCTTCCCATTTAGATGTAATCGCTGTTGATAAAGATGTTACAGTCATTCGGATTAATTTCAAAAGCCCAGTTGCAGAAAAGGCTTCGCGTTTGGTAAATCAAATAGCGGAAAGTTATATCACCGACTATATTGACACTAAGTACAGGGCTGCACAAGTTACGGTTCGATTTCTAAACGATCGTATCGATGAGATCGCTAAGAGGTTAGATCAATCTGAGGAAACGATTCAAAGATATCGAAGCGATCGAGACATCATCAATATACATCAAGAAACAGAAACCGACCTTAGAAAAATTGCACAGCTTAAAATTCAATTTGCAAATGTTAAAATGAACCTTAGTGCCATCAGTGAATTGGATTCCTACATTCAAGCTGGGAAAAGTGATTTTTTAGCACTCGCCCCAAATTTCGAAGCCTTTACTGACCTTCTATCGACCGAAATCATAAAAAAAATGAAGCAGTTACAAGCGGATAAGAAAGACCTACTCATAACATTTACACCAGAGGACGAGCGGGTGAAAGTAATTGACTCAAAAATAAAAGATTTAAGTAATTACTTAATTGAAAGCATAGGCAACACCCACAAAAATCTGCAGACCAAGCACAACCGACTTGAAAAGGAAATTGAAGAGGCAGAAAAAGTTTTTATTGGTATTCCGGAAAAAGAGAAAATGCTTACCATACTTAACCGCGAATTTGAAATCTATCAACGCTCTTACAATTTCTTGAACGAGAAAAAAATAGAGGCAGAGATTGCCCAAGCTGCAAAAATTGCATTTCATCGAATCATCTCACCCGCTCTGCCATCGTCCGTACCGGTATCGCCCAATCGGCCTATTACCATCATCGTTTCAAGTATTCTGGCCATGATTGGATCGATCCTGTTCATATTATTCATTCACTTGGCCAAAGCCAAAGTAAACGATGGCTACACTATCGAAAAAAATTCACTTATACCCATTGCTGCGCAAACTCCTTACTTACCCAATACAAAACAAAGAGAAGTACATTTCTTAAGAGAAGTCATTCAATTAGAAATGAAAGGTGTTCTTGAGAATAAAAAAATGATAGCCATCAGTTCGGGTAGTCATCAGGAGGGGAAAACTTTTCATGTTGAAAATTTAGCAAAAGCCTTTGCGCTACAAGGAAGAAAGGTTTTAGTCATAGATTTAAATGATCCTTTAGTAAAACGTGGATTCGCACCATCCATAGAATCAAATCTTGACTATCTCAATCTTAGCCAATTAAAATCAAGGCACTTAACAAAAGTTTCCGTAGAGGAATACCTCAAAAGCTTTTTGAATGATTATCAGTTAATTCTGGTTGACAACGAACCCTTGGAAAGCGAAACATTGGGATTGATGATGATGGGCTGCGCAGATGTTAATTTATTCATTTTAGATTCCAGAAAAACCCCTGCTCGGCAAATTGAAAAAATAGGATTGCTTCAAAAGGAATTTTCATTACCCCATGTTTGGTTTGTTTTGAATCGAGCCGGATACAATCCAAATATACTCTTTGAAGTATGTACTTGGATTACTCAGATAACAAAGCCTTTACGAAGCGCCATCAAAAAATGAAAATCCCTCTTAACTTTCTTAAAGAAAAAAGTACACTCGTACTTGTTGACCAAGCACTTGTTAGTGGATGCAGTTTTATTGCAACATTCGTGATTGCACGATTACTGACCATAGCTGATTTTGGTTTTTACTCAGCACTATTGTTAACAATATATCTTTTGGTGAGCGTTTGCAACGCATGGATCATTCAACCCCTTCAGACCTCCTATGCCAAAGAACCACAAAAGGAAAGCTACCTCGGTTTCGCATTTTATGCACAAGTAGGTTTGTTAGTGATCATAACCATCTCTGTGTTGACATTAACGCACTTTCAACTATTCTCCGATGTGATACCCGGGTGGCAAGCTATTTTCTTTATCAATGCATTTCTTATGCATGATTATCTGCGGAAATGCTTTCTAGTGATCAATGCTGTTAAAAAAATCCTTTGGATGGACTTAGTGCTGTGCGTCATTCAAACAGTAGTATTGATCCTTTCTTTTTCATACACCACTATTCGTTTAACTACACTTATTTTGTACTTAGGATTCGCCTACACGTCTGCGGGAATAATTGGAATTTATTTCTTACAGCTAAACTCTTATGAATTTCACCGTTGGAAGTTTTTTTTTCAGCATCACATCTACCAAGGTAAATGGTTATTCCTAACTGCTGTGGTGCAATGGTGGTCCAGTAATTTTTTTGCAGTAACCGCTGGTATAATTCTAGGCCCGCTGGCATTAGCAGCACTTAGGCTCGTGCAGTCATTGTTTGGAATACTGAATGTTGTTTTGCAGACCTACGAGAATTATGCATTGCCGTTCGCATTTTCGTTGTATCAGCGATCAGCCGATGAATCCAAAAGGTACTTGAGAGACTTTAGCTTCAAGGGTGGTATCGTCATGATGCTTGTTCTATCAATTCTATTCTTTTTCTCAAAAGAAATCATGCATGTAGCGGGAGGACAACAATATGATTCCTATGCATATCTGTTAAAGGGCATGGCCTTGCTCTATTTGATCATCTTCGTTGGGTACCCAATTCGAATGGCTATTCGGATCAAAGAAATGAACCACTTAATCTTTATCGGCTATGTGCTTTCCTTCGTATTCAGTGCACTATTTGCAAAATTTCTTTTGAAGGAATACCAATTACTAGGGGCATTGATTGGCCTTATCGCCAATCAGTTAATTCTCCTCCTATTTTGGCAATATAACTTAATCAAACATCACTATATTCTATGGAAATAATTCATGTAGTACTGGGCAAGGCCAACCCCGAGCGAATGAACGGGGTAAACAAAGTAGTTTATCAACTGGCTACTCGCCAAGCATCGCAAGGAAAAAAGGTAAGTCTTTGGGGCATTACACATACCCTGCAACACAATTACGGTGCGCGCAACTTTGCAACACGTCTTTACCAGGCATATCGCAATCCTTTTCAGCTGGATAAGCAACTGGTGGCTGATCTTACCGCAATGAAAGGGAAAGCTGTAATTCATTTACATGGCGGGTGGATACCCGTTTTTGCTTCCTTGTCGTGGGAGTTAGCAAGGCTCGAAATTCCATTTGTACTTACACCTCATGGCGCTTACAATTTGATTGCGATGCAAAGAAGTAATTGGACAAAGAAAATATACTTTCAACTTTTCGAAAAGAAGCTACTGAAGCGCGCTGGTAAAATACACTGTATTGGTGAAAGTGAAGTAGATGGATTAAAGTCAATTTTTACGACAGACAAAACCTTTTTACTCCCGTACGGATTTGAAGGCACCAAAGCCATTCAACCGATTCGGCAAAAACAGAAAAGATTTGTTATAGGATTTGTGGGTAGGCTAGATATCTACACCAAGGGCCTTGACTTATTAGTGGACGCATTTAGTCAGCTTTATAAAGAGTATTCAGATAGTTCTCTGTGGATTGTGGGAGATAGCGGAGAACGAGTGCTATTGGAAAAGATGGTACAATCAAAAGGGCTCGAAAATAAAGTAGTACTATGGGGCAGCAAGTTTGGCAAAGATAAAGATGAGCTCATGCAACAAATGGATGTGTTTGTTCATCCTTCCAGAAACGAAGGCCTTCCATCATCGGTACTAGAAGCTGCTTCGCTTGGTGTGCCTTGCCTTGTATCCAAGGCTACCAACGTGGGTTCTTATGTTCTGCGTCATCAGGCTGGGTATGTCATCGACAATGAAAATTCTGAACAGCTGCGTAAAAAGCTTGAGGTACTGTACTTAATAAAAAAATTAGATTCGTTAACTGAAATGGGAGCGGGTGCAAAAAAAATGGTAGAACAATCTTTTAGTTGGGATTCTATAGTTCGCGAATTTGATCAACTCTACCCCGTGGCATGATTCCAGCAAAGCTGAATACGGAGTTACCTCACCAATTTTTGAAAAGAACGGAATGGATTCTGTTCACGATTTTGTTTTTGATGATTGCGGGGTTTTTTACATGGAGTGAAAATGTAGTCATCACCCGAGCAATTAAAGTAGTAGGTAGGATGGGGGTAATGATTTGCTCATTCCTCGTTTTTAAACGAATTATTAACTACGGAGCAATTGATTCCCTTCGATGGAAAAATCATTTCTCATTAAGCTTCTATCTTTTTTACCTGCTGCTAGGTTTCGCATCGTTTGCCTGGAGCACCAACCCAGGTTTCAGTGCATTACAATGGTTCATGATTGTTCAGAGTTTAGTATTTAGCTTCTTTTTCACTAAAAGTTTTGCTGCCTTAGATATATTCTTCCCGGGTCATACCATCCGGCTGTATCACCTCATCGGCAATTCTGTTTTCATCCTGATTGCCATCTTTATCATTGGCATGTACATCAATCCTGATACCTTTTTTCGGTTGACCCATGGCGGAGAAGAAGCTAGGCTCGGTGGGTACATTATGAATCCTAACGAACTAGGGATGCTCGCTGGGGTAGGTGTTGCGTGCCTTATTTTTAATCTTTACCGAAACCATCAAAAGAAGTGGACACTAATTAAACTTGCCATTATCTTTTATGCCCTATACTTAACTGGTTCGCGATCATCGTTGATTGGTGCAATACTCATCATTCTATTTCATATCAGTCAATCAAAGAACAAGCAATTAAAAACCATGATAATTGCCGCAGTACTGGTGGTTGCCCCATTGGGTGTGTATAAAGTAATATTAAAAGATGGTGATAGTAGTAGATTAGAAGAAGTCATGAGCATGACAGGCCGTTTACCCTTTTGGACTGCCCTCATTCAAGAAGGATTGCCGCGCGAGCCGTTATTAGGTTTTGGTTTTATGCGTATCGACTACAAAGAATACTTTCAAAGCACTCATACGTATCCCGGAAAAATGACTCACAACACATTTATGCAGGTACTGATGAATTTAGGATTTGTAGGTTTAACAGTGGTCATCTTTCAATTGCTTTTTACCATTCGAGGTTTTTCAATGGAAAAAAATGAAAAGAAAAGAATGCTTTTCGGGATGTTAATCCCAATCCTGATCAACTCTTTCACTGAGTTTGGAATCTTTGGCGAATCCAACTATGGAATTCTATTCTATCAAATCATGATTTTTGCCATCTCGTTTGAACCATCGCCTTTTCTTACAAGAAGTGAATCGCTTCGGCTTGAAATTAGTGCAAAAAACAGATCGTAACACTCAAATCGAGTTCCATCAGATGGAAACTCCTTCCATCCTCTGAACAGTTAGACAATTATTGGTAATTGTTGCGTCTCATTTTCAGTGAGTTACAATCAGGAACGAATTGTGACAAGATATCTCTAAAACAAATTTAGATGGAACTATCAGTGATTCTTGAAAAGCTTGGCTACGAAACCCAACCAAGTTCTTGTGAAGACGAACTAAAGCTAATGTATTTTCCTAACCCCGATGGTACAGTTAGGTGGTTTTGGCCGGTGGCTTGTCAACAGCCTTACTTTCTCAAGTTCTACAATGTTCAAGGTAAGAAGGCAATGCTCTTCACAGCACTTACTTCAATTGCTTTCAAGTTAGGTCTTCAACGACTATTTTTCAAGCAAATTCAAGTTCCTGTTTCAACATCCATACACGCCAAAAACGTTTTGCCTAAACATTCAAATTGGGCAGCGTTCACAGGTACACCCGGGCCAACACGCAAGGCAATTATCTTTTCTATCGATAATGGTCAAGGGTCCTTCCAAAAAGTAGCCATTGGCGAATCCGCTGCTACCCTTTTGGAAAACGAAAAAACAACAATCCATAGCCTAGCCAACTCCAAGCAAATAACTTTTTCCTTTCCACAACTTATCAATAGGGAAACAAATGAGTTAAAACTTTCTGAAGTAGCCCACGAGGGGATGCGTATGGAAACATTTTCGCATCAACATGAAGAGGCACTTTTAGAAATCCGAAATGAGACGGCAAGTCGAGAGATTATTCAATCGCTTCCCATCTGGAAAGAGTCATTAGAAAAGTTAAGCCGCCTACAACGTTTAGAAAATCCGCGAATTCCAAAAGGAATTCTTAGAAAATTAGAGATACTAATCAACTCCATTCCTGCTCATCAATACATCGCTACGTGTCTCAGTCATGGTGATTTTACTCCTTGGAATATGTATGCAGATCCAAAAGCGGGACTTGCTGTTTATGACTGGGAATGCGCCAAAGGAAACATGCCGTTTGGTTTTGATGCCTTTCATTTCATTATTCAAAATCAAATACTTGTAAAACGAAATCGCTGGAGTGACATAGAGCGACTTATCACTGCACAGCTATTTCAGCCTTCATCGATGCTGGGTGATTACACCCCAGTTCAACAACAATTGTATTTAAAACTATACTTAATAATTAATACAATTTATTATCTAACTGTATACCAAGAACAAATAAACTGGCACATTCAAGTAGAATGGTTAATCAACACTTGGAACGAAGCGCTCTCATCAATGTTGATGAACCAAAAGAGTAATCGCGAGTTGTTGCTAATGGACTTGATTGATTTTTTGAGTAAAAGAAGGTATGCTGCCCTCAAACACAGTAATGAAGCCCCCGAAAAAATTAGTGAATTATCTGACCTAGATCTATTCATCGACTCAACCCATTACCAAGAAACAATCGACTACTTTCACCAGCACACCCTTATTAAAAGTAATAGAAGCAGTCTCAAATCATTTATGGCCTGTGAGCATTTTATTCTAAAGGATGGAGGCTTACTATGCGTAGATTTCATTTGGAAATTGAAACGGAAACAGCTGGAGATGCCTATGTCCAAAGAAATCCTTGACAATGCAAAAGCGAATAGCTACGGACTTAAGGTGGCAGATGCAGTAACCAATGCCCGGTACATTGCATTTTTCTTTGCACTTAACAACGCCATTATTCCCCAACAATACCTTAGCTATCAAAATGCGCTGTGGTTTTCAAAAAATCCGCTTGATCGACTTTTTCTCAACTATCACCAAGGTAAAACTGACAGCAAAGAAATTCGCAATCAAATAAAACATTTACAAGTTAATCGCGGTGGTTTAGCCATACGCAATTGGTTGAATTACATTTTTGATACGATAAGAGAATTTGCTCGCAAAGATGGAATGGTGATTACGCTCAGTGGGGTGGATGGCGCAGGTAAATCTACGGTTATTGAAAAATTAAAGAGTAGAATTGAAAAGCAACTACGCAGGCGTGTAATTGTGCTGCGTCATCGGCCATCCATTTTACCAATTCTAAGTGCTTGGAAAAAAGGGAGGGTTCGAGCTGAGGAAGAGGCTGCTAATCGGTTGCCCCGTCAAGGACGAAACAAGAATATAGCTTCGTCCTTGGCTCGATTTTTTTACTACTATCTAGACTATTTACTTGGCCAATGGTACATCGCGATCAAATATGTGTTTAGAGGATATGTAGTACTGTACGACCGCTACTACTTTGATTTTATAACTGACAGCCGTAGAAGCAACATTGAATTACCCACTGCCTTTGCTAGATGGGCTTATGCCTTCGTTCAGGAACCAGACTATAATTTCTTTCTATTTGCAAAACCTGATTTGATTCTTGCACGAAAGCAGGAGCTGAGTTCCATCACTATTGAGGAGTTGACAAACAAATACCTTTCTCTTTTCGAAGAATTGAACGCTTCAAAAAAACACGCGCGTTACATCTCGGTTGAAAACATTGAATTAGATGCTACCCTTCAATTGATTTTAAGTACAATAAAAAAGTAATCATGAAACTACTTTTTCAAAAAATAATAAAGCTGAGAAACCCTGCTTTTCATTTTGACGAATCCCTTTCAACTTCAGAATTGCTAAAATTCAGTTGGCGCCAACTTCTCAACCTTGCCAGGGGATTACGTTTGGTTCTGGTGTTCAAAAATCCGCGTGCGATTTTACTCGGAAAAAATGTGACGTTTTTCAATATAGCAAAAATCAGGTGGGGAAGATTCGTGAAATTGGAAGACCACGTATGCATGAGTGCCTTGGCAAAAGATGGAATTCTTCTAGGAGATTATGTTAGTATAGGTGCTTTTAGTCGCATAATAGTTTCTACCTCTTTTAATCACATCGGTCGGTTTATCCGAATTGGAAACAATGTGGGTATTGGTGAATTCGCTTATCTAGGTGGTGCGGGTGGCTTAACAATTGGAGCGCACACAATCATTGGTCAATATTTCAGTTGCCATCCTGAGAATCATACTTATGAAAACACAGAAATGCTCATTCGTCATCAAGGGGTTACGCGAAAAGGCATTCACATTGGTGAAAATTGTTGGATTGGTAGCAAAGTGACAATCTTAGATGGCGTACAGATTGGCAACGGTTGTGTTATTGCAGCCGGGTCAATAGTCACGAAGTCTTTTCCAAACAACTGTGTAATCGGAGGTGTACCAGCAAAACTACTTAAAACAAGAAGTAACTGAAATGAAAACAATACTGGCCACGGCTTATGCCGTAAATCCTTATAAAGGATCGGAAGATGGAATGGGATGGAATTTTATTTTACAAATAGCACGCTTCAACAAAATCATTGCCATTACCCGTAAAAATAATCGCGCAAACATTGAGCGATACATGTTGGAGTTTCCGAATGACTTATACCACCAGATTTCGTTTTACTATTTTGATTTACCCTATTGGATGCGTTTCTGGAAAAAGGGGAGCAGAGGAGCACTCCTTTACTTTTGGCTATGGCAGCGGGCAATTCCAAACTACGTACAAAACCAAAAACTTAACTATGACGTTGTACACAACTTAAATTTCCACAACGACTGGACCCCATCGTACCTATGGAAGTTAAAAAAGCCGTTTGTTTGGGGACCAATTGGGCATCATCCATTCATACCTTTTTGCTATTTGAAAAACAGTTCTCTCATCGACATAACCAAAGACCGCCTTTCTTGGCTGGTGAAAAATTTATTTTGGAATCTATCATTTGATCTAAAGAAAACAATTGCGCACTCAAATCACATACTTTGCATGAACAGTCAAGTGGCATCCCATCTGCACTTAAAGTCACACAAGTATTCTGTTGTGCCATCAGTGGCTACTGAAGATTTGGTGTATTCACGAAATCACGACCAAAATAAATTTTCTCTCCTCTCAATCGGAAGGTTCATCCCATTGAAAGGGTTTGACCTTACACTCCTTTCGTTTGCTCAGTTTATAAATGGGCTACCTGAGAATGATAGGGGCAAATGCGAATTAATACTAGTAGGAAGTGGACCGGACAAAAAAAAGTATGAACAGATTGCTCATCAAAATGGAATTTCGAAGTACGTGAGATTTATAGATTGGATGGATCGCTCCCATTTAGTTCAATTGTACTGCCAATCCTCAGCATTCATTTTCCCCTCACATGAAGGTGCCGGTATGGTTGTAGCCGAAGCCCTTTCGTTTGGGTTACCAGTTATCTGCTTAGAAAATTCGGGGGCCGGTGAATTCGTTGACGAACATTGCGGAATTCGTATTTCAGTAAGCAATTTTGAAAAGACAATTGAAGAATTAACAATTGCTATTGGTCAGTTATTCTCAAAACCGCATCACCGCATGAAGTTAAGCAGCGGTGCAAGAGAGCGTTTCGAAACACATTTTAATTGGAACATTAGAGGCGAGCAGCTTCAATATATTTATAAAACTTTATCTATATGAAAATAGTTGCAGTCCATCTATTAAACGACTACAGTGGAAGCCCTAAAGTATTGATGCAATTGACAAAAGGCTGGGTTCAAAGGGGTTTTGAAGTTGTTCTTGCAACCTGTTCAAATCGCGAAGGGTTCTTGAGTGATCTGAAAGGGGTTCAATATCTGAATTATTGGTATAAGTGGAAGGCTAATCCATTTTTACGGCTACTCAATTTCATGGCTAGTCAATCAATTCTGTTTTTTAAGTTGCTAAGGATAATTGAAAGAAAAGATACAATCTATGTCAACACCGTTCTGCCTTTTGGTGCAGCATTGGTAGGAAAGATAAGAGGTTGCCGAGTAATCTACCATATTCACGAAACTTCTATGAAGCCGCGAATACTAAAAGCATTTCTATTTGGCTTAATGAGATGGACAGCTTCAGATGTAGTTTATGTGTCGCACTATCTCCAAAAGCAAGAGCCAACCAAGGGAAAGCCAATCCATGTTCTTTACAATGCTCTTGAATCTAATTTCCTTTCTATCGCGCGACAGATCAAACGAACTCAGAGAACTCCCCGCAACATTCTGATGGTATGTTCACTTAAGGGCTATAAAGGCGTAAACGAATTTATCGCCTTGGCAAAACTAAATGCTCACCTTCAGTTCAAGCTGGTTGTGAACGCCTCGCAAAGCGAAGTCAATGATTTTCAAAATGGAATAACACTTACCTCCAACATTTCCATTTCACCAACCCAAATCAATTTACATCCCTTCTACCAATGGGCCGATATAATCCTGAATCTCTCGAAACCAGATGAATGGATTGAAACGTTCGGTTTAACGATTATCGAAGGCATGGCGTATGGACTACCTGCCATTGTGCCTCCGATTGGTGGTATTGCTGAAATTGTTAAAGATGGAGTCAATGGGTTTTGGGCTGATTGCCGAGATATGGAAAATCTAAACAAAAGACTGAATGACTTGTGTAGCTCAACGATTTATGAAGCATTTAGCACAAACTCATTTGAGATGGCCAATCGCTTTCAAGAAAATGTTTTTCACTTCAAAAGTATTGAAATGTTGCTACGCTCAAGCCGTGGAAAAGTATTCCAAGCTGTGGAAACGTATTTTTGAAAATACTCCGATAAATCAAAAAAATGATTTTTTTAAGATGGCATGTTATTAGCAAAATGTTACAACAGATTTAAATACAAAAAAATGACGCATCAAAAAAAGAAGATTGCTATCATAGGCACGGTAGGGCTTCCCGCCAGGTATGGAGGTTTTGAGACCCTTACAGAACACTTAGTACAAAACATGGGCGAAGAGTATGATTTAACCGTTTATTGCTCTGCCAAAAAATATAGTGCGCACGAACGAGTTAAAACCTACAAAAATGCTCAGCTAAAGTATATTCCATTAGAAGCAAATGGCGCTCAAAGTGTATTATACGATTCTATCTCAATCGTCCACGCACTATTTTATGCCGATGTACTACTAATTCTTGGTGTTGCAGGAGCTTGGTTGCTTCCCTTTGCTAGGTTTTTTACAAAAAAGAGAATCATTGTTTCCATTGATGGTATAGAATGGAAGCGTAATAAATGGAATGGGTTAGCCAAATGTTACTTGTGGTGGGCGGAGAAGCTGGCTGTTAAATATTCTCATATTGATATTTCAGACAATGAATCCATACAAGACTACACGGCTTTACGCTACGGCAGCTTAAGTAGAATTATTGAATATGGAGCAGACCATACACTAAACGTTCAGCCTACCCCAAGTGATAAACTTCTCTTTCCTTTTTTGAAAATTCCGTATGCTATCAAAGTTTGCAGAATTGAACCCGAAAACAATGTTCACAAAGTACTAGAAGCATTTTCAGATTTATCTCTGCATACCTTGGTGATCATTGGAAATTGGAAAAAAAGCGATTATGGTTTAAGTCTTTTAAAAAAATACGAAAGTTACCCCAACCTATTTCTGTTAGACCCCATCTATGACCAACGAACGCTAGATGTGCTGAGGGGCAATGCGTTTGTTTACATTCATGGTCACTCAGCGGGAGGAACTAATCCTTCGCTGGTAGAAGCCATGTATTTAGAGTTGCCCATTATTTCCTATAACGTTTCGTACAATAAAACCACCACTGAATCAAAAGCTCTTTATTTCAATTCAGCAGACGAATTAAAAGAAATCATCCGGTCAACCAATATCCATCGCTTAAAAGAAATAGCATCCACTATGAAAGAAATAGCTGATAGAAGATATACATGGAAAGTGGTAGCCACTGGATATCAACGTATAATAAATGAAGTACTGGTAAGCTCAAAAAAGAAATCAGTTGTGCCCAATGTCAGCCAATTGAATGCGAACTTCCTATTGAAAAATTACGCCAGCCATTTAAAGTATGGTAATTTATTCTTTGAAAAAGTATAGACTTGCTGTACGCCTCCAAAAATTTATCAAGAGATGGAAAACCTAATTGCCCTTATTACTCCCGCGTGCGCATCGCTTATTTTTATACTGATGCTTACGCCACTCATTAGAAAATTTGCCATTATCATTCAATTGGTAGACAAACCAAATGCCAGAAAAGTTCATCATCAACCAACCCCTTTGGTTGGTGGAATATCCATTTTTACGGCAACAACCTTTGCGCTCTTGCTTAGCGATGTGTTTTTGAAAGGGATAGGCACTTTTGTGCCTTTGCTCACGGGTTCATTTGTGATGCTTGCCGTAGGTGTAATAGATGATAAAATGAATATCAAGCCAATTTACCGTTTGGGTATTCAACTAGTTTGCGCTTACAGCATTGCTGAGTCTGGCATTCGGATACATTCCTTTTATGGCATTTTGGGGATCACGGAAATTCCGATTCTCTCCCAATACTTAATTACTATTTTAATAATTGCTGGAGTAGTAAACGCTTATAACTTAATGGATGGTATTGATGGATTACTCGCCAGCTTGGCACTTGTTACATTTCTAGTATTTGGTGCTATTGCCTATCGTTTACACGCTTTTGAATTAACTGCAATGTATCTTACTATCATCGGTTCAATAGTAGGTTTTTTGAGATTTAATTTCAGCAAGAAAAATAAAATATTCATGGGCGATGCAGGTTCATTGTTACTAGGATTTATTTTAGTTGTCAGCGGAATCTACTTACTGAATTTATCTTACCAAACAGAAAAAACAAATAACCCACAAATTCTTGTCTTGGTCGTTGGAGTATTCCTAGTACCTGTGTTAGACTCGTTGCGTGTTTACCGATCCCGTATCAAACGAGGTAGTTCTCCTTTCAAAGCAGACAAAACACATATTCATCACTTGTTTCTTTTCATTGGTACCAGTCATAAAAAAACCACGCTGGTTATTTCAACTGCATCGGTTTTAATAGCACTCATCTCCGCTAGTCTTTGCAGCATTCTATCAATAACTTGGGGTTTAATAATTGGCTCCCTCCTATTTACTATTTTCTTTATTGTTCTTGCAATCAACCATGCAGTCATGGAGTGGAGGAAGAAAGTAGAGCATCTGGAAAACAAAGTTTGAATGGAATTCAAACTACTTTAGTTTGCTAGGGCCGAAACAAAGCTCGGATTTAAGTTAGCTTCGCATCAATTCAAATCTTTCAGTAACTGCTCGTAAAACCACAAGGCTGTTTGATAACTCTCTAAGCTCACGCGCTCATCTATTCCGTGAAAGCCAATAGGGTCAATCATTGGGCTGAATTTAACAATGTTGTCTGACACTTCTCCAAAATGCCGCGAGTCAGTGGCGCCCAACATCAAAAAGGGTGAACTCAATAAATTAGGATATGATTTCTTGATGGTTGTCTCCACTTTTTGATATCCATACCCATCCATTGGGGTAACAGCCGATGCTTCTGCCATTGCCCCTGCATCCAACCGACTTATTTTCACATGATCATTGTCAATTATTTTTTTCACGCGGTCAATCACATCTTCTGATAAGTCACCCGGCAGCAATCGAAAGTTGACCGTTGCTTTCGCCTGCGTGGGAATCACATTGTCTTTAATACCAGCGTTAATTATTGTGGGCGCAATGGTGGTGCGCAACATGGCACTGCCCGGAGCACTTTTATCATATGTGCCAATGATCAATCCTTTGAACAACCAAGGATTTGCAAAGGCCATCTTTTGGACAAACGGCATTTCGGGGCCAAGGCTTTTTATAAAACCCTGCATCGGAACTGAGAACTGCGGTTCGAATGGATGGCTGCGCAAGGTTACAATCGCTTTGGTCAGTATGTCGATAGCCGTTTCCTTTTCAGGCATGGAACTGTGACCACCGGGTATCTCAACCACTAACTCAATGGAGAGGTATCCTTTTTCGGAAGTGCCCACTAAGGCGACTGGTTCTTTCATGCCAGGTATTTTTTCTTTGGTAATGATGCCGCCTTCGTCCATCACCATCTCCGCTACAATGTTTCGTTGCTTCATCAGTTGCGCAATGGCCACCGCGCCTTTGCCACCCAATTCTTCATCGTGGCCAAATACTAAATACACCGTTCGTTCAGGTTGAAAATTCTCAATCACTAATTTCTCTACACTTTCACAAATCGATACCAAGTTGATTTTATCATCGGTAGTGCCACGCCCCCAAATGAAATTGTCTTTGACCGCTCCTGCAAAAGGGTCAGATGTCCACATGGATTGGGTCGCTTCTTCGATCGGCACCACATCTTGGTGCGCCATCAGTACAATTGGCTTTAATGAAGTATTTTTCCCCTCCCATTTGTAAAGCAGACTATATCCTAAAACAATTTCGCGCGTAAGCTTTTCATGCATTTTGGGATAGGTGTTTTCCAAAAATTTTCGGAACGCTAAAAATTGGGTAGAATCAAACAATGCCGGATTGCCAAACGAAATGGTTTTGATGGCAATGGCTTGCTGAAAATGTTGTAATGAAGTTTCAGGGATAGCAGGCGCGGGAAGTGCGGCTACTTTTGTCTGGATGGATGTGAATTGAAATGTTTTAAAAAGAACGATGCCTACGACTAGTAAAATAGCTAGCAGAAGGAGGAGAAGGGTTTTCTTTAGCATGGTAAGGATTAGTAATTTTTATATCAGACTGAATTTTAGTTCACCTACGTGGATGGACGCGAAGTCTTGAAGTAAATTAGGAGCAGCCATCATCATGAAAGTTGGAGAATTGAAGCTGAAAATACAAATATTGAAGAAAGATGATTCTTCAATTCTTTGCAATCTTCTCCGTCAGTCAATGGTCATGCTGACGTAAAGATTTCAGCCGCTTACATGATCTTCAATTTAACGAAAGTAACTTTTTGCATGCCTTACATATATTTTCAACTTTAACCACGCATGAAAAAAATTGCAGAAAAAATTATTGTGGCGGTATTCACGGTCACGGCTGGAAATGTTTTCAGCCAAGGGATTGTAAACTCCGCACAACGTGATGTTGTGCTCACAAATCACATGGAACCAATGAAAGATGGTCTGAAACTTTTTGCTTTTAATGGCATCACTACCATCCGGGACATGTTGGGGCATCCACGGCATTTGGAGTTGCGTACCAAAATCAAAAGTGGAGAAATACTCAGACACAGATTTTACGCCTCATGCCCATCAGCCAATGGTAACAGTGTGAAAACAGTTTATGATGGAATCAACACATGCCATTGCACCTAAGTCCATAGAGTGATCACAGGGCATAACAAAGGCGAGTTTAGTACCTCCGCAATCATTTATTTTTATATTAGGTGGTTTTAGGTTGGTCAAAATTAGTGCAATCTTTCTATTTCAATAAAAAACTACAATGCCTACCCCCTAGTTTGAGAGCTTAACTTCTTATGGGTTTTACTTTATTGCTTAATATTGCGAACTAAATTAAACTCCACTTTATGGCAAACAACCTACTGAAGGGCAAAAAAGGAATCATTTTTGGTGCTTTGGATGAAAACTCGATCGCTTGGAAGACCGCTTTGAAAGTGAAAGAAGAAGGCGGAACGTTTACCCTTACCAATGCCCCCATTGCGATGAGGATGGGCAAAATCAATGAATTGGCCAAAACTTGCAATGCTGAAGTAATACCAGCCGATGCCACTTCTGAGCAAGACCTTACCAACCTTTTTTCCAAGTCCATGGAAGTATTGGGTGGCAAATTGGATTTTGTGCTGCATTCTATTGGCATGAGCCCCAATATCCGAAAGGGAAAAGAGTATGGCGACATGAATTACGATTGGTACTTGAAAACCTTAGATATATCCGCGCTTTCGTTTCATAAAGTATTGCAGACGTCTGAGAAATTGGATGCTTTAAATGAATGGGCCTCGGTAATTGCTTTGAGCTACATTGCCGCACAGCGCGCTTACCCAGATTACACCGACATGGCTCAAGCGAAAGCCATGCTAGAGTCTATCGCCAGAAGTTATGGCCAACGCTATGGGTCTAAAAAGAAGGTTCGCATAAATACCATTTCGCAATCGCCTACCAGAACTACCGCTGGTGCGGGAATATCAGGCTTTGATGTGTTTTTTGACTTTGCCGATATGATGTCGCCACTTGGCAATGCCACGGCAGAAGATTGTGCTAACTACATTACCGTCATGTTCTCTGATTTCACTAGAATGGTGACCATGCAAAACTTGATGCACGATGGCGGATTCTCCAGTTCAGGAATTACCGATTCGTTGGTTCAAAAACTTACAAAATAGGTATTGGTAGGGAATTAGGTATTGTGGCTTTGGGATTGGGCTTTGGGCATAGTTTAGCACTTTCCACTTACCGAATACCGATTACCTCTTACCAACCACCACTCACAAATGATTGCCTTTCCTCCTTGCAAAATAAACCTGGGGTTGCATGTAGTGGCCAAGCGTGCCGATGGTTATCATGATATTGAGACGTGCTTCTTTCCCGTGCCGTGGACGGATGTTTTGGAAATTATCCCAGCCTCCGAGTTTCAATTTACTTCTACAGGCATTGACATTCCTGGAAAGGAAAATGAAAACCTATGCGTAAAAGCGTTTGCACTTCTGCGCGATGCGTTCAAAATCCCTTTTGTCAAAATTCATCTTCATAAAATAATACCCATGGGTGCGGGCTTGGGCGGAGGATCGTCTGATGCCGCGCATACTTTGCGTTTGCTCAATACCATTTTTGAATTGAAGTTGTCTACCGAACAACTGAAAAATTATGCAGCGCAATTGGGCAGCGATTGTTCGTTTTTTATTCAGGATGAACCTATGCTTGGAACGGGGCGGGGTGAAATACTAAATCCTATTTCCGTAAAACTTGCTGGATATTATTTGGTATTGGTAAAACCCAATGTGCATGTTTCTACCAAAGATGCGTATGCAGGACTAACACCAAAAACGCCACTTCATGAAATTAAAGAAGTGCTGCTGCAGCCAGTGAATAGTTGGAAAAACTTACTCATCAATAATTTTGAAACATCCGTCTTTCAGAAATTTCCTGAAATCGAAAAAGTAAAAACCAGATTGTACGAATTGGGCGCAACCTATGCGTGCATGAGCGGGTCAGGTGCTACCGTTTTTGGTTTATTTCAAAAACCGATTTCACTGAAAGGAGGATTTAAAGATTGTGATTACTTTGAAACAGCATTGAAATAGAAGAGTCAGGTTTCTGTTACTTGAAACCAGAAACCTGTTGACCTGCTTACTCCTCTTCCTTCTTTATTTCCGCTCCAGTAGCAAACTTCTCTTTAATTTTTTTCTCCAACTCTTCCATCAATTCAGGGTTGTCTTCAATCAGTTGCTTCACCGAGTCGCGGCCTTGACCAAGTTTGTTGCCATTGTATGAGAACCACGAGCCGGATTTTTGAATTACGTTGAGTTCTACACCCAAGTCAACAATTTCGCCCGATTTAGAAATGCCTTTTCCATACATGATATCAAACTCCACCACTTTAAAAGGAGGCGCCACTTTGTTCTTCACCACTTTCACTTTTACACGGTTGCCCGTAATGTTGTCGGCATCTTCTTTAATTTGGCCAATCCTGCGGATGTCTAGCCGAACAGAAGCGTAAAATTTCAAAGCATTGCCACCCGTGGTCGTTTCAGGGTTGCCGAACATGATGCCGATTTTTTCGCGCAACTGGTTAATGAAAATACACGCACAGCCGGTTTTACTGATCGTTCCTGTGAGCTTTCTCAATGCTTGCGACATCAAGCGTGCTTGCAAACCCATTTTGCTCTCGCCCATTTCACCTTCCAATTCTGCCTTTGGCACCAAGGCCGCTACCGAGTCAATCACAATAATGTCAATCGCGCCAGAGCGGATGAGATGCTCGGCAATTTCCAATGCTTGTTCACCATTGTCGGGTTGCGAGATCAGCAGGTTTTCGGTATCGATACCTAGTTTTTCGGCATACGTTTTATCAAAGGCATGCTCGGCATCAATAAAAGCGGCCAAGCCACCTCGCTTTTGTGCTTCGGCAATGGCGTGCAGCGTTAATGTTGTTTTACCAGACGATTCAGGTCCATAAATCTCAATTACCCGACCGCGAGGTAAGCCACCAATGCCCAAGGCAATGTCCAGTCCTAGCGAGCCGGTGGGTATAGCGGGGATGTCCACAATCCGCTGATCGTTCAACTTCATTACCGTGCCCTTTCCATAGGTTTTTTCCAGCTTATCAATGGTAAGTTGGAGGGCCTTCATTTTTTCTTTTACATCGCTCATATCTTCTGTTGGGGTTGCTACTGCTCTGCTCATGGTTTTAGTATTTAAAATGCTAAATTAGTTAGTAAATACTAAAAAACAAATCATTTGGTTAAAAATTCAGTCAAATATGACTAAAGTGGCTTACTTTACGCATTGTGATTAAAAAGATATTTTTTGCTGTAGTACTTGTTGTCGCTATTCTGGTGGTTTGGAATTGGTCATTGGTCTATTACGGAATTCGACAAGGAATGGGCCAGTTAGAAATTGTTTGGAATGCCCGGCCAGTGGAAGAGTTTCTTCAAGATCCTTCTTTTCCTGATTCATTAAAGCAAAAATTGCGGCTTATTGACGAAATCAGAAAGTACGCCATTGACTCCCTTGGCCTGAAAGACACCAAAAACTATAAAACCTTATACGATCAAAAGAACCAAGAGGTAATGTGGGTGGTGCAAGCGTGCGAACCGTTTGCCTTACAGCCTAAAGTGTGGGATTTCCCCATTGTGGGCACCGTGCCTTACAAGGGGTTTTTCAACAAAGAAAAAGCGTTGGGCCTACGCAAAGAATTGGAAACAGAAGGGTATGACGTAAGTGTGCGCAATCCGGGAGGATGGTCTACCTTGGGTTGGTTTACCGATCCCATTTTGAGCGGCATGTTGGATCGGAGCGAAGGCGATTTAGCCAGTTTGATTATTCATGAAATGGTGCATGCCACGGTGTTCGTAAAAGATGATGTTGATTTCAACGAAAACCTGGCCGATTTTATAGGAGACACTGCTGCTTACTACTTTTTGAAATATAAGTTTGGGGCCGATTCAAAACAATACTTGGATTATCTGCACAGCGACCAAGATTACCGAAAGTTTACCAAGCACATATTGCGTGGCACGCAATCGCTGGATAGCTTGTACAACACCTTACGGCCCCAAGAGCCGATTGAGCAAAAGAAAGAAAAGAAACGGGCGATGATTGAGAAGATTGTTACCTCTATCGATACATTAAATCTATATACCAAACGCAAAGGTGAGAGGATGAAAAAATACCTGCCCAACAACACATTCTTTATGTCTTACCGATTGTACAAAGCAAAGCAAGATGTGTTTGGAGTGGAGTTGGCCGAGAAGTTTAATGGAGATATGAGGTCGTATCTAAAGCATCTGACCAATAAGTATCCTTTTTTGTGAGGGACTAGTTTAATAGAGGATCCAATTGCTACTACCTACTCGTTTACCGGATTAAGTAATTGTTAAGTTGTTAACATTGGTTTCCGAATAGCTTAATTTCAGTCTACCTTTAACCCGCAATTAAAAATCGGTTATGGCCAACAAATCGGCACAAAAAATTTTAGTGGTAGATGATGAAGAGCCTATTTTGGAGTTGCTCAAATACAACCTTGAAAAAGAAGGCTACGATGTGCGTGCCGCCAACGATGGGCAGCAAGCGGTAGAGACAGCCAAAAAATTTCATCCGGATTTGGTTCTCTTGGATATTATGATGCCAAAGATGGACGGAGTGGAGGCCTGTAGGCAAATCCGCGCCATTCCAGAACTGGTTAACACTTTTATCATCTTCTTAACGGCTCGCACCGAAGAGTATTCTGAAATTGCCGCCTTTGATGGAGGGGCCGATGATTACATTCAAAAGCCGATTAAGCCGCGCGCGCTCATGAGCCGCATCAGTGCGCTTTTCCGCAGAGATTCAAAAAAGAAAAATGAATCGAGCCAAATAAAAGTAGGAGATTTAATCATAGATCGCTCGAGCTATACCATAAAAGTAAAGGGCCGAGAAGTTAGCCTTCCAAAAAAGGAATTTGAACTGTTATTCTTCTTGGCTCAAAATCCCAATAAAGTTTTCAATCGCGATGAGCTGTTGCAAAATATTTGGGGATCTGATGTTTACGTACTCGCTCGAACCGTAGACGTGCACATCCGCAAGGTGCGCGAAAAAATTGGGGAAGATTATATTTCTACTGTAAAAGGTGTGGGGTATAAATTCAATTTGGGTTAACCCTTTGCTGCCGTCCCCAAAACTGGTAGCTCACAATCAATTTTGTACTTTGCGCTAAAATTAAACCGGCATGGTTTATAGCGCCCGAACACTTTCTCTTTTATTGGCTTTTTCGATAGCGATTGTCACCACACTCTTTCTTTCGTTGGTAGATGGTGTAGAGCGAGGGGCTTTGTTGGTAGCGGGCATTATCAGTTTTTCAGCTTCTTATCTGCTTACATTTGTGATTTTAGAGTTTTTGGTTTTTAGAGAAATCAACAAAATCTATAAGCTAATTGGTAAGTTAAAAAAGAAAGAACTTTCGGGTATCGCCAAGCAAAAATCAGGTGCACTCAATCCGTTGGAAAAAATCAACGAAGAAATTTTTTCATTCGCTACACTCAAGCAAAAAGAAATTGACGAGCTGAAAAAATTGGAAGCATTCCGCAAAGAATTTATTGCCGATGTGAGTCATGAATTGAAGACCCCCATTTTTGCTGCGCAAGGTTTTGTGCACACCTTGCTGGATGGTGCTGTCAACGATAAAAATGTACGCACCCGATTCTTAAAAAAGGCAGCCAAAAGTTTAGATGGGCTCGATGACCTGGTGCAAGACCTGCTCACGTTATCTCAAATAGAAACGGGTGATATAAAAATGCATTTTGAGCAATTTGATATGCGCAAATTGTGCGAAGAGGTAGTGGAGCAGTTTGAGGAAAAAGCAGAGAAGAAAAAAATCAAATTGAAATTGTTGGCCGATAATCCTACCAAATACCATGTGTATGCCGATTATAAACGCATCACCCAAGTGGTAAACAACTTGGTTTCCAATGCCATCAACTATACGCCTGACGAAGGCGAAGTTTCGATCAGTTTTGATACCAGCAAAAAGTTTGTCACTACGCTTGTGGTCGATACGGGAGAAGGCATACCCGCCTCACACCTTACCCGAATTTTTGAGCGCTTCTACCGCGTAGATAAAAGCCGCAGCCGAGAGAAGGGTGGAACTGGGTTAGGGCTGGCCATTGTAAAACACATTTTAGAAGGTCACAGTACCAAAGCAGAAGTACAAAGCACCGTGGGCGTTGGTTCTGTTTTCAGTTTTAAGCTGCCACGGTTGAAGGGCGATGGAGAGCAAGCTGATAATTGATCTGAAATCTATTTCAATTTCATCTGAGCCATATACGGATGGTCAGGGTTTACTATTAACTCCTGCCTCGATGGGTGAAGCAATACATCCATGTCTTCCATGGAAATAGCACCAAAGAGTGGTTCGTTATCACCCTGCAAAACAAGGGCATTGCACACCGTTTGCCTATTTTTGAATTTCACCACCACCGGGCCAACTAAATTATACTCTTCTCTGCGGCCATTGGCTAGTACAGCTACCCGCTTTTCAATAAATGGCAATTGCAATTGAGCTTGAAGGTTTTCATTGATGCAAAGATTTAATGCACCGCTATCAACCAACATCGATGCATGTATTCTTTTTACTTCTTCATCTCCAATTATTGATTTTCTTGCCAATGCCAAGTCATCGGCATTAATTAGTTCGATATCAGCGTAGGTTAAGCCCATAAGATTCAATTTGATGTAAAGTTATTGTTTTTCTTATCCAGATGCCGAGTAGAGTCAATCCGATGTCAATTTTCATTTTTTATACGATTGACTAAAAAGCAACGTAAGCTTATCCATACAATTCTTGCAATTCTAGCTTTTTGATTCTTGCAATGATAGCTCCCTTTGTTCGGCCGAAATGCCGCGCCATCTCTTTTATATCAAAGCCCTTGCAAAATAAGGTGGTTAGTTCATCGTCAAGTTCGGTTGTCCATGGTTGGTAGGCATCTTTATGCTTTGTTCTTACTTCGTTAACCGAATAGGATTTTTCGATTCCCTTTTCTGACTTCTGCGTTTTGGTTGCGATTGGTACTGTTTTGGTTAGCTGTTTTTCTTCTTCGCTGGCTACTTTAACAATTTGTATTTGTGTGGATGGAGGAAACTCGATCGGCATCAACGCTTCGGGAATGTGAATAGTGTTTTTGGTTCGGGTAATTGCCACATAAAGCAGATTGATTTCTTCATTGAGTTTGCCATGATTTATTTCTTCGGCTTTCTTTTCGTTTTTTATGTTCTCTAGTTTTTCTTCTGATAGGAAGTCGTTCACTAGTTCAATGGAGTCATACTCCATCCCTTTGCAGCGGTGCACTGTGGAGAAAACCATTTCAGCTTTTTCTTTTTCATTGGTGTCAACATGTTTTTCTTTAATGGCTTTGATGATGTCTGGAATTTCATTTCCATATTCTCGTACGATTTCAACCATCATGGCAAGCTGTACATCTTCCGTTTTTTCAATATAGTCCTCCAACTCGTCAAGATCTTTCATGGCTTTGATGAGTTTGTCTTTTATCAGATCATGCTTTTTGTTGTAAAGATGTAGCACATCATACAGAGAGGCACCTTCTTCGGCATAGGTGTACGAGTTGATGTTACCTTCAAAATAGATGCGCTTTACTTTTTTCTTTTCGGTCACATACTCAATGGCTTTCAGCAACAACCCTAGATTGGTTCTGGCGATAACGGCTTGGGTTTTAATTTCCGTGTTAGTCCCTTTTCCGATGATGTTTACAGGTATGTATCTATTGATATGGTTTTTGAATTTCAAAACTTCTACGGCAAGGTTTGCTATGTTTTGACTGAACCTAAAACTGGTGGATAGATGATAGGTTTTAAAATCCAATTTTTCGAGCGAGTTAATAGCAAAACGCCAGCCATAAATTTGTTGGTGCGTATCGCCCACAATTACTTTGGTTGCTTTTTGCTTAGAAAAAACATCAAGCATGGCAGCAGAAGCATCCTGCCCTTCGTCAAAAAGTATAAAGTCGTAGCGCAGTGTTGGGTTTGAAAGCTGGAATTTTTTCAGGTAGAAGTCGTGTGTTACTTCAATCTCTCCCTTGTCCATTTTGCCCAACAGCAACCTGGTTTGTTTTACGATGTACTCATAAAAAGTAGACACAAAAGTTTTGGCTTTCGCATCGGTGATGGTGTCAAGATAGTTTAGATCCTGAACTTTCTGTTTGTCACTATTGCAGAAGTAAGCAATAAACTTGTTGATATGGTTTGCGATAACATATTCCGTATGCTTTTCTTCATTGCCTTGTAGATTGAGGAGTTCGGCAATTTCATTTGTCTTGTATGCCTGCGCTTTTACATTGTAATGGTTTTGAAAAACAACGTGCTTATAAGCAAGGGAATGAGCCGTTTCAACTCTTACGTTGTGAAGCCCTCTTGCGCTGAACTTTTTGGCCGCCTCAAGTTTTACAGATTTGTTGAATGCGAGGTATAGAATTCTGCTTGTGGAGGGCCGCGTTTTTGCATATTCTATCACCGTTGTCGTTTTTCCAGAACCAGCAACTGCATTGATTTTAATGTCGCCCGTGGACTGAAGTATCTCTATTTGCTCTTTTGTCAACTCCATAACTACAATGTCTAGCTTTTCTGTTCATTCAAGATAAACAGATAAACATTCTTTGTTGACAAGGTAAATTTTGTCAACGTATTCAAAAATAACAAAATAGTCGCCCCAAAGGAGTAAGAGTATATAATCGCGAAAAGCAAAACCATTAGCTTTGCTCCGTGAAAATTCCAAAATTCAAGTTTGAAGAGGCCATCTTGTTTCAAAACGATGATTATGTGCTTATCAACAAACCTCCGTTTATCTCAACCTTAGAAGACCGCAACGACCCCAATAACATTTTGGCTTCGGTAAGGCAACATTTGGCCGATCCGCAAGTATGCCATCGGCTGGATAAAGATACTTCTGGCGTGCTGGCCATTGCCAAAAACCCAGAGGCGTACCGTCACTTAAGCATGCAATTTGAGAATCGAGAAGTGAAAAAGGTATATCATGCGGTGGTGGATGGATTACATCAATTTGAAAATAAGCACGTAGATGCCGCTATTTTAAAACTAAACGATGGCACAGTAAAAATATCCAGGGATGGAAAATCGGCCCAAACCTCGTTTACAACCTTGGCCACTTACAAAAACCACTCTTTGATTGAATGCCGCCCGGTAACAGGGCGCATGCACCAAATCCGCATCCATTTGCGTTTGCTCAAGGCGCCCATTGCGGGCGATGAGGTATATGGTGGAAAGCCTTTTTTTGTTTCGTCTGTGAAGAGGGCCTTTAACCAAAAAAAAGAATCGGAAGAAAAACCCCTGATAACCAGGATGGCATTACACGCTTTTTCCTTAGAATTTGCCCTTTTGGATGGAAATGAACTTAAAACCGAGGCGCCTTATCCAAAAGATTTCAAGGCACTGGTTCACCAACTATCTGAAAATAAGCGATAAAAGGGACATAAGGCCATTAATTACCAAAAATCAAATCAGTGGGTGTTGGATATTCAGTTTCTTGCACCTACTTTTGTGTCCCTTTTTAAAGGGGGAACTACGTATTTACAAGTTTAACACATAAAAAAGTGGACCACAATAGTTATAAAACCACCAATACAAACAATGCCACCGCAGATAAGCAGTGGGTGTTGGTAGATGCAAAAGACCAAGTTTTGGGTCGTGTAGCCAGCCAAATTGCCCGTGTATTGCGCGGCAAACACAAGCCATCCTACACCCCTCAAACCGATATGGGCGATCATGTAGTGGTGATCAATGCCGAAAAAGTAAGAATGACAGGTAAGAAGTGGGACAACCGCTTTATGTTCTTTTACTCAGGGTATCCGGGTGGCCAAAAACAAATTTCCCCCAAGATGATGGTTCAAAAACATCCTGCACGTTTAATTGAACATAGCGTGCGCGGCATGTTGCCAAAAAATACCATGGGCCGTCAGTTGTTCAGAAGCTTGCACGTTTATGCGGGCACCGAGCATCCGCACACCTCACAACAACCCAAAGAAATTAAATTCTAAACATGGAAATAATCAACACACTTGGAAGAAGAAAGACCTCGGTAGCCCGGATTTACATGCAGCCAGGCAAAGGTCAAATCATCGTTAACGAAAGAGAGTTAAAAGATTATTTCCCTTCAGAAATTTTACAAACTACCGTGCGCCAAGCATTGACGGTGGTGAAGCAAGAAGCCAACTACGATGTAAATGTAAATGTAGAAGGTGGCGGCAGCAAAGGACAGGCAGAAGCCATTCGCTTGGCCATTGCCCGTGCGTTAGTGACGATCAACAATGAAAATCGTCCTGCTTTGAAAAAAGAAGGATTGATGACCCGCGATTCGCGCATGGTGGAGCGCAAGAAACCAGGTCGCAGAAAAGCAAGAAGGAAGTTCCAATTCAGCAAGCGTTAATCGATAAGCATGGAGAAGATAACAACACAAAGTTTAATGGATGCAGGTGTTCATTTCGGGCACTTGACCAGAAAGTGGAACCCCAAGATGGCCGAGTACATCTACATGGAGAACAACGGTATCCACATTATCGATTTGAACAAAACCTTGAGCTGCTTGGAAGAAGCAACGTTTGCCATCCGCAACATTGTGCGCAGCGGCAGAAAGGTGATGTTCGTTGCGACCAAAAAGCAAGCAAAAGATGTAGTGACCGAAGAGGCTACGCGTTTGAACATGCCTTTTGTTACTGAAAGATGGTTGGGCGGTATGCTTACCAACTTTGCTACCATCCGCAAGTCGTTGAAGAAATTGGCGCAGATTGAGAAAATGATGAAGGACGAGGCTTATGAAAACTTGACCAAAAAGGAAAAGTTGATGATGAGCCGCGAGAAAAGTAAGTTGACCAAACAGTTGGGTGGTATCAGCGATTTAAACCGTTTGCCTGCTGCTCTTTTTGTGATTGATGTAAAGCGCGAGCACATTGCTGTGGCAGAAGCACAGAAGTTGAACATCCCCGTTTTTGCGATGGTGGATACCAACTCTGATCCTTCCGATATCGATTTCCCGATTCCGGCCAATGACGATGCTTTCAAGTCGATCTCTATCATCACCGGATATTTGGGCAAAGCCATCGAAGAAGCCTTACAAGAACGCAAGAAAGATAAAGAAGAGGCTGGCCAGAAGAAGGAAGAGGAAGACAAGAAAAAAGTAGACGAGGCGGTGCACGAAGCATGAAAATGAATTGATTGGCCGATGTCTGCTTATCGGCAGACAGGTGCTAATGTGCGAATACAAAAAAGCATCGGTCGAAAGCCGATGCTTTTTTTTGAGGTAGCCAAAGCGTAAAAATTTGATAACAATACCAACAGTAAAAGTGAGTTTTTAAAAATCGTAATTCGTAAATCTTAAATCATAAATAACTATGTCAGCAATTTCAGCACAAGATGTAAACAAGCTGCGCACCATGACGGGTGCCGGTATGATGGATTGTAAAAAAGCATTGACCGAGGCCAACGGAGATTTTGAAAAGGCCGTAGAGATATTAAGAAAAAAAGGACAGAAAGTTTCGGCTTCCCGCTCTGACAAAGATGCCAAAGAAGGTTCTGTATTCGTAAAACTTTCAGACGACAAAAAAACCGCAATTTTGATTGCCCTAAATTGCGAGACTGATTTCGTAGCCAAGAACGAGGAGTTTCAAAACTTGGGCAGGTTGATTGCTGAAACAGCTTTCACAAAAAAATCGGCAACCAAGGAAGCGTTGTTGGCTGAACAACTGGGTGGATTGACCATCAACGACAAGATCACTGAATTGGTAGGAAAGATTGGGGAGAAATTAGAGATCAGTGCCTACGTGCAAATGAATGGTGAAGCAATTGTTCCCTACATCCATGCTGGTAGTAAATTGGGTGTATTGGTTTCGTTGAAAGGCGTAAATGGTCAGGATGTAACGGATGCTGGCAAAGATGTAGGCATGCAGATTGCGGCCATGAACCCCGTTGCCGTTGACGAAAAAGGAGTGGATCAGGAGTTGATCCAAAAGGAAATTGAAATTGCCAAGGCGCAAATTTTAGCGGAAGGCAAGCCTGAGCACATGGTAGAAAAAATTGCGCAAGGCAAATTGAACAAGTTCTTTAAAGACAGCACCTTGTTGCCACAGGCTTTTGTAAAGGATAACTCAAAAACTGTTGCTCAATACTTAGATAGCGTTAGCAAAGGCTTAACAGTAGCTGAGTTTAAGCGTGTAGCGATTGGATAATCGTTATTGATTTTGGTTTGAAAGGGGAGGCTGTCTCAAAAGTAGAGACAGCCTTTTTTGTTAAGAAGTCTTTGCTGGTTTTTAATTAAGGGTGTATGTTTCTAGAGAAAAAAATGATGGATGATTTTATACCGCTAGCTTAGCCAGGTTGTGTGCTAACGCAAGCAATCCAGTTTCTATTTTGACTTTTACTAACCATTTGATTATGAACCTTTTGATTTTTTTGTTATGCTTAATGTTGGTAAAAGCAGGTTTCACATCCACTCCTCTTAGTCTGCGTCAGATAATCCCTTGCTCGCTTTTCAATCGCTCTTCCGCGTTGTTGTTTTAACCCCCTCAGCCCTTAAACTTTTTCAATAAAGGGCCTATGTTAGCACCGGATGTTTTTCCGTTAAGAGCTCCCCCAGGTTGAGGAAAAGCATCACCGCCTGGTCGGGCGCAGTAATACTACTTTTGGATTAGCACACACCAGCGAGATAGCGACTTGCACCTAAAGAGGAATGCTTCGGTTGCCCTTTTTTTTCTGAAAATAACAAAACAGGCTGCTCTTTTGAGACAGCCTCTCTATTTTTGCCATGGATTGAATGCAACCTCGCCCATAGGAATTTTTGACAGCGGCATTGGCGGCCTTACGGTAGCTCATGCTATTCGTAAAGCACTGCCCAACGAAAGTTTGGTCTATTTTGGTGATACCGCCCACCTACCTTATGGGGATAAATCAGAAGCAGCTATACAAGCCTACTCGATAAAGATTGCGGAAGTGCTATTGAAAAAAGGGTGCAAGGTGATTGTGATTGCTTGTAATTCTGCTAGCTCGGCAGCGTATGAATTGCTCAAAGAATATGTGCGCAACCAAGCACATATAGTAAACGTGATTGACCCAATGGTAGAGCTTGTAAAAGGTAAATTTAGTGGTAAGCGGGTAGGGCTAATTGGCACCAAGCGAACGGTTCAATCATCTATCTATTCAAAAAAGTTAGCCGCGCTAGATCCATCCATATCACTTCAACAATTGGCTACCCCGTTGCTGGCACCTATGATCGAAGAAGGCTTTTACAATAATAAAATAAGTCATGATATTATTGGTCAATACTTGCAAGATCCATTATTGCACAATATAGAAGCCTTGATATTGGCCTGCACACACTACCCTTTAATCAAAAAAGAAATTGAAAATTTTTTTCATCATCAAGTTTACATTTTAGATTCCTCCATTGTGGTAGCCACTAAATTAAAGGAATATCTAACGGCTAACCAGTTGATAAATAGCTCATCCGAGATTTCGCATTATTTTTACGTTTCGGACTACACGGAATCCTTTGAATCGGCTACGCAACTGTTTTTTGGAGCCAGGGTTCAATTAGTGTTGCACCGATTATGGTCGTAACTAATCAATTTGATGTAAGTTTTGAACAAATATTACCTATTTTATCATTCCTAAAACACTGACATTGCCTGAATAATCATTGTTGTGAAACGTTTCATCCACCTCACCTTTTCTACTATTTTATTTGCCAGCAGTGGCTTTTCTCAAGGCAAAATTGATAGCCTCAAAAACCTATTAAATGGTAATCTCTCCGATTCCTTGCGAATTAGAGCTCTTATTGTGGTTTCTCAAGAATATCAATTTATAGATATTGATAAAAGCATTCAATACGGTAAAGAAGCAACCACACTAGCTGATTCCAAAAATTACAAATGGGCGAAGCCATTAACCTACATAAATTTGGGTAGCTACTATAGTATCCAAGGAGATTATGCGTCTGCCTCCAAGCTAGTCAACCTTGCGCTGGGAATTGCCTACGAGTTAAAGGATAGCTCTCAAATTTCTGCGTGTTATAATAATCTAGGCACATACAATATGAAATTGGGAAGATTTGATGAAGCGTATTATTTTCATACCCAGAGTTACCGCATCGCTTCGCTTAGGAACGAAAAGCTTCAGCAAGCCATAAGTCTACATAATATTTCAGGTGTGTTTAAAGAACTTGCTCAATACGAGCGGGCAATTGACTACCTGCGACTTTCAGAAAAAATGAGCAAAGAAATAAATGATCACGAAGGAGAGGCTTACAATTTTGATGAGCTAGGTGATATATACCTCCGAAAAAAACAGTACGACTCTTCATTGGCTGCGCTGATGAAATCGTTGGAAAAAGCTAAAAAAGTAAACCTAAGAATTAACGAACTAAAGGGTGGCACATTTACCAAAATTGCGAAAGCTTATACAGGGAAAGGCGAAATTGTAAAGGCCTTTGCCTACTACGATAGTGCCAATAATTTTTTTGTAAAGAATAAGAGCGAGTTTGGCCAGGCTGAAGTAGAGCTAGGAAGAGGTATTTTGTTACTCAACCAAAAAAAGTTTGCCGAAGCAGAAACTACCATTTTGAAAAGTGCGAAAAAAGCGCATGAGCTAAAAGCGTGGACGTTGGAAATCCAGTGCTATCAAAAGCTATCAGAATTGTACGAAACGAAGAACGACTTTAAAAAATCACTTTCCTTTTACAAGCAAAATCAACAACTCGAAGACAGTCTCTTCAGTCAAGGGATGCAATCAAAGCTATTGCAGAGCGAAATTCGCTTTGAAACAGAATCAAAAGAAGAACAAATCAAAGCATTGACTAGGTTAGAAGAATTGCAAAAAGGTCAGATCAAAAAACAAGATTTGATTCGCAATATTCTGGTAATTGTAGTGGCCCTTACGGTCATTCTATTGTTCTCAGTTTATCGTAGCGGACAACGGAGAATTCGCATCAATAAATTATTGCTTCAGCACCAAGAAGAAATTAAGAAAAGAAGTGCCGAACTGGAGCAGCTCAATCAAGTGAAGGATAAATTTTTCTCTATCGTTTCACACGATTTACGCTCGCCCATGAATGCCCTAGCAGGTGTGTTGGATTTAATGAACAAAGACCAGATCACAGAAGAAGAATTTAAAACAATTGGTAAGGAATTGCAATTGCGTTTTAACCATACCCGGAGGTTAATCAATAACTTATTGGATTGGGCACTTTTGCAAATGGACAAATTCAAGATACAAGTTGAAAAAATAAATCTGAAAGACTTAATCGACTCCAATGTTGCCATGATTGAGTCGTTGCATCTAAAAAAGTTGCAAATTGAAAATTTAGTGGACCAGAGCTTAATCGCAACAGGCGATAAGGACATGATCAATTTAGTGATTAGGAACTTGGTCATGAACGCCATTAAATTCTCTGAATCAGGAGATAAAATTACCATTGCCGCAAAAGAGGACATCGATTTTTACATACTATCAGTGAAAGACAGCGGGGTGGGCATAGCGCCAGAAGTTCAAAAAATACTTTTTGAAAAAACTACCGGCTATAGTACCCGTGGCACTGCCAACGAAAAAGGTACTGGCCTTGGCCTGATCCTTTGCAAAGAATTTGTAGAGCGCAACGGTGGTAAGATTTGGCTAGAAAGTGAACTTGGTAAAGGAAGCACGTTCTTCTTTACAGTGAAGAAAGGGTAAGATTCTTGCCCCACCTTCCTACTTTTTTCTTCTACCCTGCCGATTGATTGGCATTGCTACAGTAGCAGTAGGCGAAAATGATAGCAGTTGTCTGATTGGAAATGCTATGACATTGCTGAGTACCTCTTGACCCAAGTTTGGCACCCCATAGTTAGAATGATAAAGCAGTTGTTTGTGGGAAGTGTTCATACACTGCTGACTCGTATCTTTCTTAATTACCAATGACAAATCCGATTTCTTTTCTGCATTCCCTAAAAAGCTTTCAACATCTTTTTTATCATGGATATTAAAGACTTTTACTTGAGCATTAACTGCCCTGCCATTCTCAAGAACCAACAAGAGCAGCATGAACAAAAGAAGTTTCATACTTCGTTTTTTAAACCAAAATCAATTTGCGCGAATGGCAATTACTGGATCTAACCGGGCAGCCATGGCTGCTGGCACAATGCCTGCAATCATGCCGATTACCGATGATACAGTAAGCCCCAAAATAATATTCTTCGCTCCCAATACAATTTGTAAACTGCCCAACGGGATAAAAGTGATGAGGTAAACTAAAAATAGCCCGGCCAAACCGCCCAACAAGCAAAGGAAAATAGATTCAAACAAGAACTGTGTAAGGATAAAATAATTTTGAGCACCTAATGATTTTTGTAAACCAATAATGCTTGTGCGCTCTTTTACAGAAACAAACATAATATTGGCAATGCCGAAGCCACCAACCAGCATCGAAAAACCTCCGATGATCCAACCGGCAATGGTTAAGATATTGAACACGGGGGCGATTGCTTTCATAATCCCTTCTGGGCGGTTCATCACAAAATTCTCTTTGTCCCAAGGCTTTAGCCCGCGTTTTACCCGCATCAAACCTTTTGTTTCATTTTCAAGCTCCACAAGACTTACATCGTCTTGCTTTCCTTTTAATCCTACAATCGAGCGGCTTTGAAATTCATTCCAGCGGCCTGTGCCGGTTTGGTAAATTTTTCGGAAAGCATCATACGGAATATAACATACATAGTCGCCATTATCGCCACCAAAAGCATTTTGACCTTTCTTCTTCATCACCCCAATCACACCAAACTTCTTGTTCTTAATTTTAATCTGCTTTCCATACGGATCTTCACCGTTGGGGAAAAGCGCGTTGGCCAATTCAAATCCAACAATCGCCACATCTCGGCCAGAGGACAATTCCGACTCACTAAAATATCGGCCATTGGTTAAACTAATGTCAAAAACCTTATCATAACCATCCGATGCACCCGTGACTTCAATCTGCCCAATACTGCTTTCATTTCGCTTTACAATTACATTTCCCACTTCCGCGTACACACAGATAGATGAATTTTGTTGCAGGTTGGCTTTCAAAAACCGATATTCATTGTAAGAAGTAGTTGGCCATTTGATATAACTTTTCCACCAGTCGCGGCCGCCACCGCCACCATCCCATGGAAATTTATCGATGTAGATGACATCTGAACCCAGTGTACTCAAACTGTTTCGTATGTCCCGTTCAAGTGAATCAACCAAGGTAAGCACGGCAATAATGGAAAAGATGCCAATGGTTACGCCCAGTAGTGATAAAATGGTACGAAGCAGATTCGACCTTAAGGCTCGCCAAGCAAATCCTAGGCTCTCAAATATTAAACGTAGTGTAAGCATGGCTTTTTAACGCAATTTTGCCCCTTTCGGGTTAACAATTTCTAAATTTATTTCAAGTACCAAACAAATCCCTATTTTTGCAACCTCAAATTTAAAAGTACGGAACGAACCGTGCTTTAAAAGCCCGTAAGCTTATTTATGAAACTGTCAGAATTCAAGTTTGATCTCCCCAGCAGCCTTATTGCCAACCACCCAGCCGAAAACAGAGACGATGCCCGCATGATGGTGTTACACCGCGCCACGGGAAAAATTGAACATAAAATTTTTAAAGACATCGTTAATTATTTTGATGATGGCGATGTGATGGTGGCCAACGATACCATGGTTTTCCCTGCCCGCTTGTACGGACGCAAAGAAAAGACTGGTGCAAAAATAGAGGTTTTCTTATTGCGCGAACTGAATGCCGAAATGCATTTGTGGGATGTGCTTGTTGACCCTGCCCGCAAAATCCGCGTAGGCAATAAATTATACTTTGGCGATGGCGATTTAGTGGCCGAGGTAATTGACAATACCACTTCGCGCGGAAGAACCATCCGCTTTTTGTTTGATGGCGATTCGGTAGCCTTTGACAAAGTGGTGGAGACATTGGGCGAAACCCCACTTCCCAAATACATCAAAAGAAAAGTAGAGCCTGCCGATAAAGAACGTTTCCAAACCATTTTTGCTAAGAACAAAGGAGCAGTTTCCGCTCCCACTGCTGGCATGCATTTTACCAAACAATTGGTGAAACGCTTGCAATTGAAAGGAGTGGACATGGCCAACATCACCATGCATATTGGTTTAGGTACTTTCCGAGCGGTAGATGTGGAAGACTTGACCAAGCACAAAATGGATTCAGAGAATTTTATTGTGGGTGCAGAACCCGTTAAAATTGTGAACCAAGCATTGGATAATAAAAACAAAGTGTGTGCCATTGGCACTACTACCATGCGCTCATTAGAATCTGCCGTATCGGCCAATAACCGATTGAAAGAAAAAGAAGGTTGGACAGACAAATTCATTTTCCCTCCCTACGAATTTAAAATTTGCAGTGCATTGGTAACTAACTTCCATCAGTCAGAATCAACCTTGTTAATGATGGCTGCTGCCTTTGGGGGATTTGATTTGGTGATGAAAGCCTACGAAACCGCCAAGAAAGAGAAGTACAAGTTCTTGACTTATGGCGATGCGATGTTAATCATTTAAGCATTCGGAATTAGCAGTGGTAGGTTATGCTTCATCTTTAATGAAGAAAAGAAATAGCCCAATTGCCACTGGGTATACGAGCACATAAATGGCGGAGACTTTTATGAAGCCCATCAAAATAGTTGTAGGCAATAGCAACAAAAAAATCCCAATTGCCAAAATCCAACCTTTGTTAGAACTGTAGGAGCGGTACACTTGCATCAGTCTGTAAACCATATAGGTGATAAGGGCAACATTGAAGGCAATTAAAAGAACTCGTAAAATCAGCATGGTAGCGTTGTGTTTGTTTTAAATTTTACTTCTAAATTTAGCAGAATACATTTCACTTAACAAGAAATTGTCTTGACCCGCGAAACAGCCCTCATTGTTGCCGGTGGCAAAGGCACCCGAATAAAAAGTGCATTGCCCAAGCAGTTTATAGAACTGCACGGCAAACCTATTTTGCTGCACACCCTCGAAGCTTTCATCCGCTACTCCCCCACCATTCCGATCGTATTGGTGTTGCCCGAAGATGATTTTGAAATCTGGCGCAGCATCTGCAAAAAATTCAATTTCACGTATCCCATCCTTTTGCAGAAAGGTGGTGAGACGCGCTTTCAATCAGTAAAGAATGGCTTACAGAAAATTGAAGAAGGATTGGTGGCCATACACGATGGGGTACGCCCACTGGTGAGCGAAGATATCATCGGTGCCAGTTTTCGATTGGCGGCTATTCACAAATGCGCCATTGCCGCTGTGCGCTTGAAAGAATCCATCCGCATGACCGACCAAGACAATACCAAAGCTGTGGACCGTTCGCGCTTTCGGTTGATACAAACGCCACAAACTTTTCAAGTGGACTTAATTAAAAAAGCCTACGAACAAAAAGAAGACAACAGCTTTACCGATGACGCCAGCGTGGCCGAGCGCGCAGGAAACATCATTTCTTTATTTGAAGGAAGCTATGAAAATATCAAGATTACAACACATGAAGATTTGGTGGTGGCGGAGGCGTTGATGGGAAAGAAGTATTGAGGTTAAAATTCAACAATTAAAATTTGCGGTTTACTTTATATCTTTGAATACCGCAACAAAAAATCCTGCCATGAAATTGCAAATATTAAAAGATAAAGCTGGCAACCAAACAGGAGTTTACATACCTGTTGAAGAGTGGGAATCTATCAAATCTGCCTACCCAGATATTGAAAACTTAGACCAAGAATTACCGCAATGGGAAAAAGATTTGATAGATAGAAGGCTGGATGCAATTCGCAATAACCCTGAACGTCTTAGACCTATTGAAGAGCTATTGACTGAACTTAATCGTAAAATCTAATGGCCTATCGGCTACAGTTTTTTGATGAAGTTATTGTTGATATTCAAGAGGCAAAAAATTGGTACAAAGAACAAAAGGACGGCTTAGAAATAAAGTTCTCGCTAGCGGTTGAAATTGCACTCGAAAGGATAACGAAATTCCCCACAGCTTATTCGATTCGATACAAGAATATACGTCTGATTTACACAAAAACTTTTCCATACGTAATTCACTATTATGTAGATGAACTTCATCAATTGGTGGTTATCACTGCCATCGTACATAGAAAAAGACATCCGGATACTGCTCGAAAAAGAGTATAGTACTACGGCTAACGATAAACAAAAAAGCCCCGACCAGCAGGGCTTCTAAATTCTGTCTTTCAAATTCTAAATTCTTCTAATACTCGTCCTCATTAAAAAAGAAGTCCTCTTTGGTCGGGTAGTCAGGCCAAATCTCTTCGATGCTTTCGTAGGGTTGGCCATCGTCTTCCAACTCTTGTAAGTTCTCTACCACCTCCAGCGGTGCGCCCGAGCGGATAGAAAAGTCGATCAACTCATCTTTGGTGGCGGGCCAAGGTGCATCCTCCAGATACGAAGCCAATTCAAGTGTCCAATACATATCGTCCCCTGTTAATTTTCCGCAAAAATAGAATTAAATACAGCATAGTCAATAGCTGTGGGTGCATGGCGGTAATTAAAAAAAAGTAACCCCAAAACTAAAATCTTGGCACGGCCAAAAGCGTGGACTATTGGCTTAAAAAAGCCATATTTGCCCCACTAACGAGCTACTACCGATTATGGCAGATGAAAAAATAATTTTTTCGATGGCTGGTGTAAACAAGATTTACCCGCCCCAAAAACAAGTTTTAAAAAATATTTACCTCGGCTTCTACTACGGTGCCAAGATTGGTGTGCTCGGTCTCAATGGCTCGGGCAAGTCTTCGCTACTGCGGATCATAGCCGGAATCGATAAAGAATTTCAAGGCGAGGTAGTTTCGGATTTGAGCTTTAGCGTAGGCTTGCTAGAGCAAGAGCCACAACTGGATAAAACCAAAACGGTGCGTGAGATTGTAGAAGAAGGCGTAAAGGAAACCGTGGCATTGCTAAAAGAATTTGAAGCCATCAACGAAAAGTTTGGCGACCCCGAAGTGCTGGAGAACCCCGACAAAATGGACAAACTGATTACCCGCCAAGCAGAGGTGCAGGATAAGCTGGATGCAGTGGACGCGTGGGGATTGGATGCAAAGCTAGACCGTGCCATGGACGCGCTGCGTTGCCCCCCATCGGATGCAAAAATAGAAGTGCTATCGGGTGGTGAAAAAAGACGTGTGGCGTTGTGCCGATTGTTGTTGCAAGAACCCGATGTGTTGTTGCTGGATGAACCAACCAACCACTTGGATGCCGAATCTGTCTATTGGCTGGAACAACACTTGAAACAATACAAAGGCACAGTGATCGCGGTAACGCACGATCGTTACTTTTTAGATAACGTGGCGGGCTGGATTTTGGAATTAGATCGTGGTGAGGGAATTCCGTGGAAAGGAAATTATTCGAGCTGGCTCGATCAAAAGCAAAAACGGTTAGCGCAAGAAGAAAAGTCAGAATCGAAAAGACAAAAAGCATTGGAGCGTGAGTTGGAATGGGTGCGCATGAACCCGAAAGGCCGACAAGCAAAAGGAAAAGCGCGCTTGAGCAACTACGAAAAATTAATCAGTCAGGAGACCCGAGAGAAAGAAGAGAAACTGGAGCTGTTCATTCCACCGGGGCCGCGCTTGGGCAATAAAGTGATTGAAGCGAATGGCGTATCAAAAGCGTATGGAGACAAGTTGCTCTACGAAAATCTAACTTTTTCCCTTCCTCCTGCTGGGATTGTGGGCATTATCGGACCGAATGGTGCGGGTAAGACAACACTTTTCAAAATGATCACAGGTGTGGAGAAGCCAGATGCAGGAACGTTTGCCGTGGGCGAAACCGTAAAATTTGCTTATGTAGATCAAGAGCATGATGATCTGAAACCAGAGGATACAGTTTTCCAAGCCATCACTGGTGGCAGTGACCTGCTGATGGTGGGCGGAAAAGAAATCAACTCCCGTGCGTATGTAAGCAAGTTTAACTTCAGCGGAACCGATCAATCTAAAAAAGTAAAGGAACTGTCTGGTGGTATGCGCAACAGAGCACACTTGGCCATTGCACTGAAACAAGGTGGAAATCTGCTATTGCTTGATGAGCCTACGAACGACTTGGACATTAACACACTTCGTTCATTGGAAGAAGCATTGGAAAATTTTGGTGGCTGTGCCGTCATTATCTCTCACGACCGGTGGTTCTTAGATCGGGTGTGTACACACATCCTCGCCTTTGAAGGCGACTCACAAGTATTTTGGTTTGAAGGCAGTTTTAGCGAATACGAAGAAAATAAACGCAAGCGCTTAGGCGATGAGCAGCCGAAGAGGATTAAGTACAAGAAACTTGTTAAATAATTTGAAAATTACTCAATTTGAAAATTTGAAAATGAGTTAGGGCTTTGACGAGACAGTGGGTGTATTTTGTTTTTAAGAAGTAGTTCAACTTGAAAATGAGCTAATTTGAAAATGGAGTATTCGATTTAGGAATCCAATAGATACCTTACTCCATTTTCAAATTGATAAATTCTCAAGTTAATTCCCCTCCTTATACCACCGAATATTTTTGGAGAAATACATGATCACCGCAATAATCAAGAACAAGCCAATGCTGCCCAGCAATAACGAGTAATCTTGCATTTGAATGATCACAAAAATGAAGGTGTAGAAAAATGCCAAGAACGAACTGAAAATCAGCACCAGTTTACGCGTCACCAAAAAGGTTATGGCATACAAACTCACCAAGGTTACGGTGGCAATCGTAGCTAGTAAATAGGCAATATCATATCCCACATGTTCGGAGAAAGAAAGCAGCAATGAATGGTAAATGATCAATGCCGCACCAATCAAAATATATTGAAAGGGATGGATGCGAACTTTACGCATGATCTCGACTAAAAACAACGCAACGAACGTGAGCAAGATTACCAACACGCCATATTTTGCTGTGCGCATACTTTTTTGATATTGGCCAACCGGTATCAGCAACTTTACACCAAACTCTGAACCCGAAAGTTTTTGCCCGTCTCCAATCCATTGCTGAGAAAAGGGGCGGTTGTAGTGGAGGATATCCCACTCGGCCAAAAAGCCTTTCTCGTTTACTTCACGTTTTGAAGGAGAAAAATTTCCTGTAAAACTCGGGCTTGGCCATGCGCCTTCCACTTTCACATGTGTAGTTTTACCGACTGGCACAAAATACAAAAGCGTGCTTCCTTTCAATCCCAATGTAATCAATACGTCTTTCTTAAAATCTTCAGCCGTAGTCCACTGAAGGGGAACAACCACCCCATTTTCGGTAGTGAATGATTGGGCATAAGGAACAACCGCTTGCTCTCCTTCATAGCTATCATTTGGCGATTTATGGAATTGGGTGGAAAGCCCGATTTGGTTGGAGGGTTCTGAGGTTTTTTCTATTCCTCCAGCAGTTATTATCGGATTCTTGCTAATGCCCCGAAGGTCATTGATGCCTACCACCAACCGTGCTTCTTTCCATCGCACGTCATTTTCTTCTACATTCAGTTTTGCGAAATCGGGTTTATCAAACTGGCTTTGCATGCTGATATCCGATTGATACACGGCTGCCTCAAAAATGCCTCGGTACAAAACTTCGGAGTTAACTTTTGATTGTACGTTGAGGTTATTGGGTAAAAAATAGGCTGTCTCCATCCATTCCTTGATTTCAATACCGTCCTTTCCCTTATCAATTCTCTCACGCTTGGTAAATGGAATGATAAGTACAGGACCCGATACCGTTTGCTCGCCTGACCATTTTTCGGAAATTTCTTTCACCACTGATTCGGCCCGCGACTGTCGCTCAACAATCAATGACTCGATCCAGGTAGTAGGAATCAGCAAAATCAAAATTAAAAAGCCGATCGACATCAGTTTGATGGTGACCGACTCTTTGATCCAATTGTTGAGCCGCTCGAAAAGGTTAGGCGATGGTGTGATGGTTTCCATAAGGATAATTTTTGGTTTTAGATTTATGATTTTTAAAAAGTACTTTGCATTTAAAAGTTAAATGGTAAAAAAATTATTTCTTCTGTTGTTTGATCAGTTCTTCCATCGCGTCCAAATGTTTTTTGAAAGCGGCTCTCCCCCTTTCAGAAATTTTGTAGCGCGTGTTTGGCTTACGATCTATAAACGACTTGCTGATTGAAATATACTTCTCCCGCTCCAGCGCTTTTAGGTGCGTGGCCAAATTCCCATCAGTCGCATCCAATAACTCTTTCAAGCCCGTAAACTCATACGATTCGTTGGCCGCCAATACAGAAATAATCTGCAGGCGCAACCGATGTTCTAACACTTTATCTAGATTTTCGAACGGATTCTTCACAATCAAAAATTAATCAGCGATCGTATTTTTTATACATCATACTACCATAGAGAATGTGGAGCAAACCAAATCCTATCGCCCAAAAATACAACCCAAAACCTGGCCAAAGCGCGGCACACACACCTACAATCAATTCACAATAACCCAGGTAACGAACTTCGTCATACAAATTTGAGCTGGCGTTGACCAAAGCCAATCCATAAAACAACAACACCGAAGCAGCGATTAAATTATAATAGCCATAATCGACCATGATCAAGGTAAAAAAACCACCAATCGATAGCGGCACGGCCAAGTTGATGAGCAACCGCTTACTGGTGCTGTCCCACATTTTCGTTTTTAACTTTTTTGCTTTGCGATAACTGAAGAACCAGCCTGTAACCAGTGATGCAGCCAAAACCAAGGTAGCGATCAAGAATAGACTTTTAACCATTGGGAAATGACCTCTATAATATTCTACCGTGCGCACTACTCTACCCGAATAAATTTCTCTGTAGGCCAACACCGCTCCTATCAAAGCATAAATCCCAGCCAAAATACCTGAAAGGCCACTAAGCGAAACAAACTTTACTGACCGCTCCATTAACTGGCGTATGGATTCTAGGTTTTGATGGACGGATTTATTCTCCATATAAAAGTACTTTTATTTTCAAAGTTAAAGAACGCAGCGAAACTTGCAAGGTTTCACTCATTAATAAATTTGTTGTGGGCAATCAGAGTCAGAAGCTATTAAGATAGAGCGATGGATAAAAAACCAAAAAAGTAAGAATTTGATTAAAAAGATCATCGCAGGAATACCCCTTTATGGGCCTGTAGCTAATTTGGTCAGGGTTTCAATTTGATTATCCCCAAAATTTAAAGCCTTGTTTTGATTATTGGCGGCCAATCCCGTAATATTGTAGCCTCAAATCCAGCAACACTCTCCCTTAGCTCAGCTGGTTAAGAGTCCCGCACTTGCGGGATTAATCGGAGATCAAGTGCAAGTATTTTACATTTACATCTTGTACTCTTCGTCTTCGGACAGATACTACGTTGGATATACTTCTGATTTTCGAAAACGGCTTCTGGAACACAATGATACGTCTAAAGGGAAAAGTTCATTTACCCGAAGAAATGGGCCATGGGAATTGAAATGTGTTTTGGATTGTGGGCAATCAGAGTCAGAGGCCATTAAGATAGAGCGATGGATAAAAAACCAAAAAAGTAAGAATTTGATTAAAAAGATCATCGCAGGAATACCCCTTTATGGGCCTGTAGCTAATTTGGTCAGGGTTTCAATTTGATTATCCCCAAAATTTAAAGCCTTGTTTTGATTATTGGTGGCCAATCCCGTAATATTGCAGCCTTAAATCCAGCAACACTCTCCCTTAGCTCAGCTGGTTAAGAGTCCCGCACTTGCGGGATTAATCAGAGATCAAGTGCAAGTATTTTACATTTACATCTTGTACTCTTCTTCTTCGGACAAATACTACGTTGGATATACTTCTGATTTTCGAAAACGGCTTCTGGAACACAATGATACGTCTAAAGGGAAAAATTCATTTACCCGAAGAAATGGGCCATGGGAATTGAAATGTGTTTTGGATTGTGGGCAATCAGAGTCAGAGGCCATTAAGATAGAGCGATGGATAAAAAACCAAAAAAGTAAGGATTTGATTAAAAAGATCATCGCAGGAATACCCCTTTACGGGCCTGTAGCTAATTTGGTCAGGGTTTCAATTTGATTATCCCCAAAATTTAAAGCCTTGTTTTGATTATTGGCGGCCAATCCCGTAATATTGCAGCCTCAAATCCAGCAACACTCTCCCTTAGCTCAGCTGGTTAGAGCATCTGACTGTTAATCAGAGGGTCCTTGGTTCAAGTCCAAGAGGGAGAGCAAACCCCGCTTTTTGCGGGGTTTTTTTTGATCCAATCAAATCTTCACAATCATTGACTTCTTAAACTAACTTATCTTTGGGCTGTCTTACAGTCATGTTTAATTTTCGGGTTGTTGTCTGTTCTATTGTTGCAATAATCTTTTTTAGCCCTAGTGGCCATTCTCAAACCAAAAACAAATATCCCACCAAGCAAACCGACATTGTTGAAGTTTTAGTAGAGGCCTTTCATATTTCTACCAAACCAAAACCGGCAGGCAAAAAGCGAGTGGCCTTTTCCATCATTCCTGCCACCACTAGTTCAGGTGGCAAACAGATTCTATTTTCTTCTATCAACGCTGCCTTTGTTTTGGGTAAAGAAGAAAAAACAAATTTATCTACCGTATTCTTTTTGCCCTATACTGACTTTTCAGACAATAAAGGCTTTGGACTTAAGTATAACATTTTCACACCGCACAATGTGTGGAACTTAACCGGTGAAACACGCATTAGCAATCTCACTCAGTACTCCTACGGCCTCGGCAGCAGCACTACTCGTTCAGATCAGTTTCGCTTCAACTTTAATAACTTACGATTTAATGTTATTGCCAACAAGAAAATAGCAAGTGCTTTTTTTGGTGGTCTTGGGTTTTTCTATGACCGAAACTTTAGTGTAGGTGTAAGCGAAGAACCACGCCAACCCGGTGACTTCGAAAAGTATGGCATTGGTACACAGTCGGCTTATGATGCTACTGGCATTCTGTTCAACTTGCTACACGATAATCGCAAAAATTCCATTAATCCGGCCGATGGCCTTTATGTTCAAGCTTCGCTGCGCGTCAACCCATCGTGGCTGTCCAATGAAGCGCTATGGAGTTCCTTTTATTTAGATGGCAGACGCTACTTCAGATTGAATAGTCAAAAAAGAAAAATCGTTGCCGTCTCTGCTTTTTATTGGGGGTCGTTCGGCAAAGTTCCGTATTTTAACTTGCCAGGCACGCAATTGGAATTTGCCGGGCGGTCAGGAAGGGGATATCCGTTGGCTCGCTTTCGTGGAAGGCACATGTTGTATGCAGAAGGCGAGTATCGATTCGATCTTTCACGCAATGGACTATTTGGCGGAGTAGGGTTTCTTAATTTTCAATCCGTCACAGATCAAAACAATAATCTCGATGGGATTAATCCCGCCATTGGAACCGGCCTTCGAATTAAATTCAATAAACAATCCAATACAAACCTTGCGATTGATTTTGGCTTTGCCCCCAATTCATTTCAGTTGTATATCGGATTGGGTGAGTGGTACTGAAGGTCTGAGTTAGGGTGAAGAACCATATTCTAGATTCTTCACTCCTATCTACTCAGAATTTTTTATGGTTCTGTAACGACACTATACCTTCATCGTCTTCCATTTCCCTCTCCTAAAAATAATGATCCCTGCCACGGCCATTAATGATTCTGCCAACGCAATGGCAATAAAAACTCCTTTGGGTCCCAAGCCCGCATGTATGGCCGCCCAATACGCAAATGGAATTTGGAATACCCAAAATCCAACCACATTGAGCAAAGTGGGTGTATAGGTGTCGCCTGCACCGTTCAGTGCTTGCATCACCACCATGCCATATCCATAGAAGACATACCCGAGACTAACATAACGCAATGCTTGCACACCATAATACACTACTTCTTCTTGTTTTGTAAACAAGCCAATGATCCACGGTGAAACAGTTAAAAATAAAATCATCACCACTACCATAAAGAATGCATTGTAGTAGGCTGCTCTCCAAACAGAAGTTTCTGCACGCTCGGGTTGATCGGCACCTAGGTTTTGCCCTACCAAAGTAGCGCCTGCATTTGCCAATCCCCAAGAGGGCAACAACGTGAATATAAAAATTCGAATCGCAGTGGTGTAACCCGCCACGGCATTGTCACCAAAGTTGGACATCAGTTTCATTAAAAATATCCAACTGGCAGAGCCGATAATGAATTGCAAAATACTGCCGCCCGAAACCTTCACCACGTTTAAAATAATAGAAGGATTGAACGGCATTTTGCCCCATTTGATTTTGATGATGCTCTTGCCGACAAACAAATAATACAATTGAAAAGCAACGCCCACGCCCCTACCAATATTGGTTGCAATGGCAGCACCTTCTACGCCCATGGAGGGTATAGGACCCCAACCGAAAATAAAAATGGGGTCTAAAATAATGTTGAGAATGTTTGCTAACAATAATGATTTCATGGCAATGGCAGCATTGCCTGCACCGCGAAACACTGCGTTGATCAAAAATAAAAGTGTTACGGTATAATTTCCTGCAAACATCCACAAAGCATAACGAGAACTAGACTGAAGCACGGCTTGTGAGGCACCCATCATGGCCAAAATATCTTTGTAAAAAAAGATCCCGATAATGCTGATGACGAACGCCATGCCCAATGCTAAATAAATAGCCTGCACAGCAGCAATGCTTGCGCCTTCTTTATCTTGCTCACCAATTCTTCGTGAAACAATTGCAGTAGCGCCCATGCCCAAACCCATGGCCAACGAATACAAAATACTGAGCACCGATTCGGTGTAACCTACAGCAGCCACGGCATCGCTGCTATTGAGTTTGCTTACGTAGAAAATATCCACCACGGCAAAAATCGATTCCATGCCCATCTCTACAATCATCGGTATGGCCAATAGAAAAATAGCGCGGTTGATACTGCCTTGGGTAAAGTTTTGCTCTTCACCTTTAATGGCTTTGATAAATAATTGAAATATAGAATCCTTTTGAGTTGAAGCTGTCATTTGAAAATAAATTAAAGAATGTAGAAAAACGCCTCGCGGCTTTTCAGCTGGCTGGCAATTGACCAACATAAACATCCCGACTCCTAAAAAAATTGGAGCGGCTCACGGGAATGTTAGAATACGAGCTTCATCGGCTTTTGAATTTGAAAGATCAAATATGAGGAATTGTGTTGAATAAAGTTTAACGCCTAGCGAGAAAATTTTAAACAACACAATGCTATTTAACAATCGCCAACTTTCCTTGCTGAAGGTAGCTCTTTCCGTCTACCAGTAAGTTGAGCTTATAGAGATATAATCCGTTAGGCATCAATTGGCCGTTATCATCGCTACCATTCCAAGTTAATTCGTTTATTCCAATTCTAAACAACGACACATCATTGGTAGTAAAATTTTGGAGGCGTTTTCCTTCCAAGGTGAAAATCTGTAATGAAAATTCAGACGGCAACGCATTGCCGCTCAATACAAAATTGAAATAAAACGCTCCCGAAGAAGGATTGGGATAAACGCTTCGCAATTCCAATGAATTGGTCTCTGCTACTCGAAAATTAACTTCATACGGTTTGACTCCACTTTTATTTCCACTCGCATCTTGCGCTTGGGCACGAAGTGTGTAGGTATTTGGCGCCAAATTGATCGGATTGAAATTTAGCTGAAAGTTGGTAGTGGCCGTGGCAGGGCTCCACGTAACATCCGATCCTTTAAAGTAGATGGGTTTAAAATTACAAGTCGCACACGACTGCAAAAACAACGTAACGCCAATGGTATCCGTTTTAAACAAATACGGATTGCTGTCTTTCACTGCCACTACTATTTGTGGGTTGGGCGAAACAAAATCGTTGTTTACCAATTCTCGCCCATCCACGCGCACTTCCAAAATGGGTGGATCATTATCTTTTTTTACATTCAAATAATCCGTTAATAAAAGAGCGTTGTTGTCATAATACTGCTCTGGTAAAATTCGGGGGTTAACAAAAACCGAAACATCATTCAAACCAACTTTACCCCTAGTGTCAAATACCATCTGGAACTTGGTACTATCGTTGGGTGAAGGCGGTGCAATCATCAGCATCGATTGTTTGCTTGCACCAATGGTTTTTGAAACAATAGCAGCCGTAACGGTGAGTTGACTTGCAAAATTTTTAGTAGAAATATTGACAAATGAAAATGGTAATTGAATGGACTGACCTTCTTGCACTGTTTGCGGAGAACTGTTGCCCCTATATACCAAAATGCCCTCCGCCACTGTTTCGTATGTAACAAACCATTTTTTTAGTTGAACCGCTGTCAGGCTAACTGGATCCTGCATTTGCAACACCACACGCAGATAAGGATAAACCGCGGTGCTAACGCTCGACAAATCTTGCGAGGATGAAACATTAGCAAACAACAAATCCTCCACACCATTCAAACGAACCCCATACAACCGATACGAAAACGCATCACCCACTTGCGCTTTCACTACTTGACCGCGGAATGAAAACCACTTGTTGGCCGGACCAATCAAAGAAGATTTTAATGTTCCACTAGAAAAACGCGCTGAAATAGTTTTGTTTACCATCAACGATTGTTGAGTTGATGGCGAAGCAGCGGTTCTGAAAATTTTAGCCGTTCCGGCTACAGCATTTTTTCTTCCATACACCACAAGAGGCTCACCATCTTGCAAGGATGTCAGTTGAGTAGCTGCAATACCCAATTCAGCCAATTTACTTTTCAAAGCAGTTGACCAAGTTGAATACGATGGGTTGCCAATGGAGAACAACACTACCGAGTCGCTCTGTTTCAAATTTGAGATGGCAGTAACCAAATCATCACCCAATCCGGTTTCCATTTCATTTACCAAAAAGCTATTGATTACTTGGGGTTCGCGCCCGCACGTGCGTGGATCTTGAAAATTAAAGGGAATGCCGGCATACGGAACCCCTGTGCTTTTATCAAAAGCAATCATATTGATGGTGTTGGTGCGGCACGGTTGCCCTTGGCTTCCAAGGTTATATTCCTCTCCATTAATCCTTACTGAAGTTGATGTAGGTGGTGAATAATTGCTACCATAAGTAGAAATGGAAACAGGGATAACTGTTTCCAAATATTTGAGCTGTTGCTCTTGCGCGTCTTTTAATAAACCTTCTACTCCATTATCCAACAATTGCGGAAACTGAAATTGACCCCATCCTTCTGGCCCATTGTTGATGTAGGTAAACGAAGAAAGATTCCACTCGGCACTTTCGCTTGCAGTCGGTTTATCTAACCTCGTTCTCCAATAGTAGGTGGTGGAATCGCGCGAAAGCAAATTCAAAGAAATTTTTGCCAACACTTTTGCGTTCGCTATTTGCTTTTTTAGAAAAGGGCTATTGAAGGCATTGGTAGTATCCAGCTCAAATTGAAAATCTCTTTTATCGGCCAATAGGTTGGTAGATTGAAAAACAAAAGTCGAGGCGGTTTTATTAACCATCGAAAAAGGCGCAGGGAACAAATTTTTGGTGGCGTTGGATGGAATCAATGCTGAGAAAACGGTAGAATTGTTGAGTTTATTTGTTTCGGCTACGGTATTGTTCGGATCGATGGTAACTGAAAAAATATTTTGTCCACCGCCCTTTGCATCACGCTTAATTTTAAAAACAATTGTATCCTGATTTTTAGGGCTGTTAAAAATTGAATCGTACATAACGGAAGTATTGTCAGGAAATGTTCTTACCACTCGAACAGGCATCGGCCTACCCGTTGTGGCACCCACATTCTTCACAATAATCTTCAACCCAAACGAACTGCTGAGCGCGGTAATCGGTGCACCATCTAGTGTTTGCAAAGAAACAGAAGTGTCATCAATAGCAAAGTCAGGCTTGGCAGTGCCGAATAATTTCACGGCCGGGTCGCCCAGCATCATCATTTGTTGAATTTGTGTTACACTAGAAATGCTGTTGCCGTATAAACCAAGGTATCGTTTGGCCACTTCTTGTTGCACTTCGCCAACACCTTTTTTGATAAAGACAGAATCAGCAAAACCAACTTGATAAAATAAATCCGAGTAGGCTCGCAAGGTGTTGGGGAAGCCAAATGAGCTGTGCGCAATAAAATTTCGCGCACCTTTATTAGACGATAAAATCCAATCTTCCCCAAAAATAACACCATTTAAAAAGAAAGCTCCAGCATTGCATCCATTGATTAAGAACACGGGGTATTTCCCAGGATTATTATAACCGAGCACGGGATCGGACACAAAGCCAATATCGATATCGATCGTGCCAGGAGATGAATGCCCGAAAAAAGTAATCATGTTTACGCCCTTATTTATTTGGTCAGACACATTGATTAACTGCACGGGGTTAGGATCGCGCTTACCGATGGTGGATATTGAAGCACCCCAAAAATTAGAAGATGCAATTTGCTTGAACCCATCTACATAACTTCGAAAAAGGGGAAGTTCAAAAGCTTGTATGCCTCCACTTAAATGAAGGCCAGATTTTTTCCAGCTATCAGCAACTGGTGCGCTTTCAATCTCTTTTATTTTGTTCAAATACGATGCTACTTGCAGCGAATTGATCGCAGGCAAACGACCCGTTGCTACTTTCGGATCAAACGTTGAGCCACCTATGCCGGCCGAAAATGCCATATCCGCTCCTGGCAATCCGGCAGATGGCACTAAATCCTTTACCTCACCAGTAGTTGGCGGCTTTCGTTGATAAGCGGAATAAGAATAAATATCTCTCCCTTTACCAATCAAAAAAAGAAATTTTGGATTACTGACTGCAACCAAATATCTCATGCACTCATAAATTGCCAACGAAGAAGTTTCTCCATAGTTAAATTGATTGTAGAGTTGATCCATGGTGAGTGTAAGCGTATCATACTTTCCGCCTTGCACGCTGGCGCGATAAGTGGCATAGGCTTGAACAGGATTTGAATAACCTCCCGAAGCTTGTGTCAAACTTCGGTGGGTAATAACAATAAAATTAGCTTTCGTCCCGGCTAAATTTCTAAATGAAATCGGCTTTACGCTAGCGGTGTTTACTGCATTGCTGGTGAAAATTTTTCGGGAAATGCTCGTATTATTTACTACTGCGCTCAACGAACTTCCTGCCGTGCGAGTACCAATGACATAGACATTGTTTTCATCGGTTACATCCCACATACGCAATCCAGTGGCGGGGTTATCAATTTCAATGTATGATTTGTTGCTTGGATTGGGATTGATGAAATAAAATTTTTCAGATGCCGATGCAGAACTAAAGCTTTGGGGAAAAGTAACTTTTATAGAACAGACCGCCATTTGGAAGCGGTTATTGGAAGCCGATGAAGCTGATAATCGAACCGCTAGTTTTCCATCAATTGAAACATCGCTCCATTGTAGAGGAACTGAAATCACTTGGGTATCGTACCCAAAAAAATTTAAATTGCTTACGGTGCGCAAACTTGTACCTACTTGTACTTGGCCTACGTGTTGAAATCCATCATACCCAACCACTAGCATTTCTAATTGCGGAGGGCTCACGACAGGTACCGAATTGGTTATCAAGTCTACCACATAATCTACCGATTCATTTTGTTTGATTGGCTGGCCAGTCCAACCTTCCCCTTGATCAAATGAGGTAAATTGCAATTCATCTCCTTGCTTAAATCCTCCGCTATAAAAACCAGTGATCAATCGCATCCGCTGTTCATTGTGCGAAATTTCTTTAGGGATGTTTGTCACATTCACTTCAGAAAATAAATCCATCCGTTTGCCCGCAGGTGGTATCAACCGATAGGTTAAAAAATAGGCCGTAGTATCGCTGTATAAATTATAGTTTGGATTTAGCTGAGCGGAGGCAGGCTGATACAGTTTCCCATCCAACGTGCCATCATTTCGTTGGCCAAAAAATTCGATGAAATCGTTGATATTAAATACTGCATCGCTTTCACCTTGCACGAAAATGGCTTGCTCTACACCCCGATGAAAAATCTGAATCAAGCGGGGGTCAACTGAATTGACCGGAAAATTGGCAGACTGTAAGTCAGAATAGGTAATGCGATAAATACCGTCTTTCGAAACAGGGATTTTAAAATAAGACTGATTGAAGTTGATCCAATTGTTGGCTGTTTGCCCGTTAGCAATCGAAACGACAAAATATAGTATGAACCACAGGCCGCAAGCTACAAGCTGTTTACCTCTTAATTCGGAAACCATCCTCTTGCCCAAAGATCTTGAAGCATGCGGCCTGAAGCCTGAAGCCTTGAATTCAATCGAACACATTACGTCTATATCCAACTTCAAAAGTAGTAGTAACAAGCCACACTAACTATTCTCCTTTCAAGGAAATAAAGGCAAGCCAGAGACAAAAGGTATTTTTAAAATGGCAAAGTATTGTTACTTTAAAGTCGATAGCTAATTACATCCTTACAGCTTCTGAAGATCACTAAAACAAGTATTAACACATGAAATCGCCATTAAGATGCCCTACACCCAACGGAATGATAATCTCAGCGATTCCATGTGGCAACTAACAAATAATTATTAACACATGAAATCAATTCTTCTATCGATTGCCATTGTCGGATTACTCTCCGCTCAAGCTCAAACATTAAAAGTGACAAACGAAAAAGACAAGCAACTTGCCTTGCAAAACCTAAACAATAAATATCCTGCATATGCCGCCATTGCCAAACAAATTTGGGCCAATGCAGAGCTAGGATTTCAAGAAGTCAAAAGCAGTACGCTGCTGCAAGAAACCCTAAGGAAGGAAGGTTTCAACGTGCAAGCAGGTGTTTCAGAAATGCCGACCGCCTTTGTAGCGACCTATGGATCGGGCAAACCAGTGATCGGAATATTGGCAGAATTTGATGCCTTGCCAGGCTTATCGCAAGATAGTGTAACGACCAAGAAGGCATTGGTAGAAGGCAAAGCCGGTCATGCTTGCGGCCATAATCTTTTTGGCACCGCATCGAGTGCTGCGGCCATCGAATTGAAAAATTGGTTATCGAAAAACAAAAAATCAGGAACAATAAAATTGTTTGGAACGCCTGCCGAAGAAGGTGGCGGTGCGAAGGTTTACATGGTGCGCGATGGTTTATTCAAAGAAGTAGATGCTGTGTTGCACTGGCATCCATCCAACGCCAACAATGCCAGTCCCGAGTCGTGTATGGCCATCAAGCAAACTTTGTTTCGATTTTATGGAAGAGCGGCACATGCGGCAGCCGCTCCCGAAAAAGGTCGTTCAGCGCTGGATGCCGTAGAAGCCATGAACTACATGGCCAACATGATGCGCGAGCATGTTCCTTCCGATGTGCGCATCCACTATGTCATTACCAAAGGCGGGTTGGCCGCCAATGTGGTTCCTGAATTTGCAGAGGTGGAATACATGGTGCGCCATCCGAATGCGGCCGTGGTAGCCGAGATTTGGAATCGCTTGGTAAAATGTGCCGAAGGCGCAGCAAATGGAACAGAGACCACCATGAAGTACGAAATAATCTCTGGCTCTTATAATTTGTTGCCCAATGAAACGCTGTCGCGGATTATGTACGAAAATTTGAAAAAAGTTGGTGGCGTAAATTATTCACCTACCGAAATTGAATTTGCTAAAAAGCTTCAAACCAGCTTTACCTTTAAAGCACCTGACTTGACGGATGCACAAAAAGTTCAACCGTTCACCCTTGGCGGATTTTTTCCTGCCTCTACTGATGTGGGCGACATTACATGGGTGGTGCCTACTGCTGGTTTAGGCACAGCCACCTGGGTGCCGGGTGTGCCTGCTCACTCGTGGCAAGCCGTAGCAACCGGCAGCACAAGCATTGGGTTGAAGGCGATGATGAACGCTGCAAAAACTCTGACACTTACGGGGATGGATTTATTTAACAATCCAGACATGTGCGAGAAAGCCAAAAAAGAACTGACTGAAAAAACTGGAGTCGACTTTCAGTACAACTCATTGATTGGCGATCGAAAGCCACCATTGGATTTTAGGAAGGGGCTGAATTGATGAATCCTATTAAAAAGTTGGATCTAAAAAAAACAAAATTTTTAAAGAAACCAGTAAAGAGTTTGAGGGATAACAAACTATGTATCATGGGTTGAAAATGCTTCGACAGACCACAAGGTGCAATTTACGCGTCAATTCGATGATGTAAGTTGTTGGTTCATCAGACATAAGATCAGCAACCATGTATCCTAAGTGATGACTGGAGTAGTGTGTAGTGGATACGAAGCCGCCCTTCGCCTCCAAGAAGAAAAAAAATACAAGAGGTATACATATTAAAAATCATTGTTCGTTAGTATCAAACTAACCAAACTCTCAATCCTTTATGCCTATACGTCTATTTCTCATAGTATTGCTTTCACTTGCTCTAATTTTTCACAACTGTTTTTCTCAAAATTTTCTCAAGGGTAAACTAGTAGAGCAAAATACCTTGGCAGTTGTACCATATGCAAATCTTAGCTTGGGAGGCAGCGGAACTGCTTCTTTAGATGATGGTTCGTTTTTGTTAAAAGTAGATGATGCCGATCGAAACTCGAATCTTATAATTTCCTGCATTGGGTACTATTCGCAAAAATTATCTGTAGATAGCTTACTGGGATTAGAACATAACGCCTTGGTCATTCTCATGGATCAAAATGTTCTTCCATTAGAAGAAGTAAATGTACAGACTCAAAAATCAACGGCTAGGGACATTGTGAAGGAAGCAATTGATGCCATACCTCAAAACTATTCTCAACAGCCTTTCAATATGGAATATTATTCTCGGGTATCAGAAAATGATGGGGTTACTTCATTGTTTCTTATGGAAGCCATTGTAAAGAGTTATCGTAAAGGTTACTTTGAAGGTGCCCTCAATAGATCATCCATTATCCACCAACGCACTAGCGGCAAACCAACATTGACTCGGTTTGACAAAAAGAAAAAGATAGACTACTTTTTATACGAGTCGGTACCGATGTTTGATGTGTTTTTGGTAGATATGATTGGTGTAGGCTCGAGACTAAAGTACACCATTTTTAATGAAAATTATTTCAAAAAAGTGGATTTCAAATTAACGGGTATTAGTACGTTTGAAGGTGGCCATGTATTTATGATTGAGTACGGCAAAGGGGAAGCAATTGACGGTGATTTAGAGGTATTCAACGGAAGACTTTTTATTGCAACCGATGACCTCGGGATTTTAAAGCATGAGCGAAGGATAGGCAAGAACTATCATGAAGTGATTTATAAAAAAAAACATGGAAAGTATTTCCCGTATTTTATCAAATCAATTTACCCTGAAAGAAAAGAAGGAAATACTTACCGTATGAGCATAACCCATGAATCCATTATCACAAAAGTCGTTACAGAAAAGGTGGAAGATGTGCCCAATGGCTTGTTGATGGATTGGCATCTTACTGATACCCCTTATGTCCAATCATTTTGGGATGCAAACCATCCTCTAAAAAATTGAGTTATCCTCCCGTTATCGCTTTCGCAATGTCGTTATAGAAAACAAACACCATCAGCAACAACAAAATAGCCATACCTACTTTGATGGCATTCTCAAAGAATTTCTCTGATGGCTCGCGACCACTGATCATCTCATACAACAAGAACATGACATAGCCACCATCTAATGCGGGTATGGGCAAGAAATTCATAAATGCCAATACCATAGAGAGCAGACCAGTCATACGCCAGAAACCTTCCCAGTCCCATTCGGAACTAAACATTCCAACCATGGCAACTGGTCCTGACAACGATTTTCTTGGATCCATTTTTCCGGTAAAGAGCTTGCCAAATGCTTTGATTTGTAACCAAACAACACCAAAGGCACGTGCCGTTCCTAAAGGTATTGCTTCACCAAGACTGTATGTTATATGTCTAAGATCATCCTTGTTAGGCCCTAAGGGTCCAAAACCTATTTGGGCTTGGTTCTTAAAGGCTGCTTTAAAGCTTAGTACATTAGAGCCTCTTTTTATTTTGAACGCTATCGAATCCTTAGCTCCATTTTTTATAATGGATGATACCTCATCGTAATACGTAATTGGCATCCCTTCCATTTCTATAAACTGATCACCTTTCTGCAAACCCACTTTTTTTGCCAGCGATTCAACTGGTTTTTTCGATTCAACAATAACGCCTTCTTCACTGTAAATCAAATCTACCTTATCAGAAGTTCTACCAACTGTGGCCGGAAATCGGGTTTGCATAAAAGTAGAGGCTGCTTCCTTCGAATTGAAATTCTCTAGAAAATTTTCTGGAATTGGGACAATGATTTCTTGACCATCGCGCAAAACGGTATAACTGGCATTATCTGAAAGCAGGAAATTGGGCTTCATCAAATCATCAAAATTCTCATAGTCTTGCCCGTTGATTTTGATAATTCTATCACCCGTTTTCAACCCAATCTGCTGAGCAAGTTCCAAGGCATGAATCCCTCCATTCCTTTCTACATATTCCTTGGGCAACGTTGTATCACCAATAAAATAAACGATTCCAATAAAAATTAAAACACCCACTACCACATTTACTATTATTCCACCCATCATCACAATCAATCGCTGCCAAGCGGGCTTCGAGCGAAACTCCCATGGTTGGGGCTCTGCTTTCAACTGGTCTTTGTCCATGCTCTCGTCAACCATGCCAGCTATTTTTACATAGCCGCCCAAGGGAAACCAGCCAATGCCATATTCGGTATCTCCTTTTTTGTATTTCAACAACGAGAAGTTTAGCACGTTGGCCATGGGGAACAGAAAGTCGAAGAAGAGATAAAACTTCTCAACCTTAATGTTGAACATGCGGGCTGAGAAATAATGACCCCACTCGTGCACCACAATTAAAATTGACAAACTCAAGAGCAGTTGAGAAATCCGGATCATTAATTCCATATTCTAATTTGAAAAATTGAAAATTCGTTAATTTGAAAATTGTTTCTTGGCAATCAATTCGCCTGCTAGTTGTCTTGTTTCTGTATCGGTCACCACATAATCCTCAAAGGTAGGTTTAGACACATAAGTGATTTTCTCCAAGCATCTTTCCACCACTTCGCTCATCTGCAAAAAACCGATGTTATCCTTCAAAAACTCTTGTACCGCTATCTCATTCGCGGCATTTAGCACGCAGGGCATGTTGCCCGCTTTGGCCATTGCCTGAAAAGCGAGTGCAAGATTACGAAAAGTTTCCGTATCGGGCGGCTCAAATGTGAGGTTGGGGTATTGGGTAAAATCAAATCGCGGATAGTCAGCCTTTAGCCTTTGGGGATAGCCCAACGCAAACTGAATGGGCAACCGCATATCGGGCAAACCAAGTTGTGCTTTGATGGAACTGTCTCGGAATTGCACCAAGGAATGAACAATCGACTGCGGATGCACAATCACTTCTATTTGTTCAGGTTTTAAACTAAAAAGCCATTTTGCCTCAATCACTTCCAACCCCTTATTCATTAAACTGGCCGAGTCGATGGTGACTTTTGCACCCATCGTCCAGTTGGGGTGCTTGAGAGCTTGTGCTTTCGTAACCGATTTTAACTCATGTCTTTTTTTCCCCCGAAAAGGGCCACCCGAAGCAGTCAGAATTATTTTTTCAATGGGGTTATCAAATTCACCAACCAAACATTGAAAGATAGCAGAGTGTTCGGAATCAACTGGGTAAATGTTAACACCCTTTTCACGGGCTAATTGGGTAATCAATTCACCAGCAACTACCAATGTCTCTTTGTTGGCAAGCGCGATATTTTTTCCTGCTTCAATTGCCTTAATGGTGGGTTTCAATCCTGAATAACCGACCAAAGCGGTAAGTACCATATCGATGCTGTCCATCTGCACAATGGATGCAAGCGATTTTTCCCCTGCAAAAACTTTGATGTCAAGCGGCACCAATGCGTCTTTTACTTGTGGATAAAAATCTTCGTTGACGATAACTACAGCATTTGGTTTAAATTCTTTGGCTTGCTGAATAAGGAGTTCGGCATTGTTTTGTGCAGTGAGCACTTCCACTTCGAAATTTTCCGGGTTAGCAGCGATTACTTCCAGCGCTTGCGTGCCGATAGAGCCAGTAGAGCCAAGGATGGCGATATGTTTTTTGGGTGTCAAAAGAATTGATTAGTGATGGGTAAGTTTCTAAAATTCCAATTTCGTTGATGGATAATAATTAGTTAGGGACTATTTGTAATGGCCAGTTAAGTGATCACTCAAGTTCCCTAATCTTAGCAACCTGAATTTTCAGTTCGAAAATATCTACCTCTACCACATTCCAAAGTACTTCAAGATCAATACCAAAATATTCATGAATAACTTTATTTCTCATGGCCATAATCTTTCTCCAAGGAACTTGCGGAAAAGCATCCTTTATGTCTGAAGGAATTTTTTTGCTTGCTTCTGCTATTACGGCAATGTTTGTAATAACTGCATCTTGAACAAGGAAATTATCTAAAAATTGTTGCTTAGACATACCATTAGTGTATTGCTCAATCCGATCGATGGCTCCTAGAATATGAGAGGAAAGGACTTTGTGACTTTTCACTTAAAAATATAGTTGATGTCCTGCTCAACATAAGGGCGTATAAGCGGACTCAGTGATTTTTCAGTTACCAAATCAACCTTAATGCCTAGCTCATCTGAAATGTCCTGCTCAACTCCGATTAAGTCTAACAATGATATTCTTTTCGAGTAATCAAGGCTTACCAAAATATCTAAATCACTTTGGCAGGAGTTCTCACCTCGTGCATAAGAACCGAAAATTCCAACTTTGAATGGATGGAGTGGCTTTAGATGCTTGAGCACAATTTCCTTTTGTTGGTCGGTAATCATAAAACAAATTTAGCCAATTCCTCGGCAATTTTTCTATCGTTACTCAACCGTGGCACTTTATTTTGTCCACCCAATTTGCCCAACGATTTCATGTAATCAATGAAAGCATTTTTCTTCAAAGCAGTGATTTTTAGCTTGGTCAAAATGCTGCCCGTAATCAAATCATCGTAATAAACATTCAACTTCCGCAATTGTTCATCTAGTTCTAACCGAAACGATTCCATGTCTTTTGGAGGTTGGGCAAATTCAATTAACCACTCGTGATGGGGCATACCTTCTGCCGGTGCAACATTGGGTGCTACGGTAAATTCCACCAACCCCACCTCTGGAAATTTTTCCATGGCGAACTTCATGGCCTTTTCCACTTCTTCGCCAATTACATGCTCGCCAAAAGCAGAAATGAAGTGCTTGATGCGACCGCTGACGATAATTCGATATGGTTTTTTAGAAACGAACTTTATCGTATCGCCAATGGAGTAACCCCATAGACCAGCATTGTTATTGATGATGACTGCATAGTTTTTACCAAGGTCTACTTCTTCAATCGATAAGCGGGTTGGGTTTTCATTAAAATATTCTTCAGTAGGAATAAATTCAAAAAATATCCCCGTATTCAATAACAACAACAAGCCTTCGGCCTGTTGGGAATCTTGGTAGGCAATAAATCCCTCTGATGCTGGATACGTTTCGATCGAGTCAATTTTTTTTCCAATCGTATCAAACAGCTTGGCACGATAGGGTTCAAAGTTTACACCTCCATACACAAACATGGAAAAATTGGGGAATACATCTTTTATTTTTTTTCCGGTCTTCGCCTGAATTCTATCAAAATACATTTGCGCCCATGGTGGAATACCTGAGATGAGCGTCATATTTTCATGAAGTGTTTCGTCAATTATTTTATCGAGCTTGGTTTCCCAATCGTCAATACAATTGGTTAGATAGCTTGGCTTTTGGTTGGAACGTAAATACTGCGGCACATGGTGATTGACAATGCCCGAAAGTCGCCCGGTTTTTATTCCAGCTTTTTCATCCAACTCAGGACTCCCCGATAAAAAAATCAATCCGCCATCTAAAAAAGAACCATTACCTGTCTCATGTACATAGCTGAGTAATGCATTCCGTGCGCTGTTGATATGGTTAGGTACAGACTCTTTTGTGATAGGAATGTATTTTGTGCCCGAGGTGGTGCCGGACGTCTTTGCAAAATATTCTGGTTTGCCTTTCCATAAAATATTTTCTTCGCCATGCAGCACGCGCTCCACATAAGGCTTCAGTGCTTCGTAGTCGCGAATGGGCACTTGCTTTTTAAAATCGGCATGTGACTTGATGTCTGCAAAGCCGTGGTCTTTCCCAAACACGGTTTGCTTCCCTCCTTCCATCAATCCGGCAAAAACCTTTTGTTGATAGGCAACAGGATTCAACGACCACTCTTTGGTCTGCTTATTGATGTATGCGGCAAAAGGTTTGGCTAAAACAGAACGGATACCCATAGAGTGCAAATATAGTTGGCAGTTGGCAGTAAGCAGTAGGCAAATGATCAAAATCTTAAACCGATTAAACTACTTTTACGTTCTAGTAGCCAATCTTAACTTTGCTATTTGATATTGTAGACAGTCTAATTTAAAAAAATGAACTCATTCAAAACGATCATTATCGGATTTATAGCAGGCTTGGCTGGAGCTTATGCCTTCTTTGCCTATCAAACTGAAAAAACAAAGCGCGAGGCCGTCACTGCACAGCAACAAGTTTCCAATATTGAACCAAACGAAATCTACCGACCCACGATTGTCGATCCTTCTACCAGCAACGCAACCGAAACAAGTGATTTTAGTTTGGCGGCCACCAAAGCAACACCTAGTGTCGTTTATATCAATAGCATTTCGCAAAGTGGTGCCAGCTATTCGTATTGGGATTTGCTTTTTGGCGGAGGGGGCTCGCAAACGCAAGTCAGCAGCGGTTCAGGAGTCATTTTCACACAAGATGGATATATCGTTACCAATAACCACGTAATCGAATCGGCAGAAAAAATTGAAGTGCTCTGGAACAAAAAATCGTATGAAGCAGAACTTGTGGGTACAGATCCATCCACTGACTTGGCAGTCCTAAAAATTAAAGAATCGGGTTTGCCTGCAATCGCGCTGGGCAGCTCAAAAAATTTGGCCGTGGGCGAATGGGTGATAGCCGTGGGCAATCCGCTTTCGCTCTCATCCACCGTTACAGTAGGTATTGTAAGTGCCAAAGGCAGACGCATCAATATTGTGGACGATAAATTTCCGATTGAATCATTCATCCAAACCGATGCGGCCATCAATCCGGGCAATAGCGGGGGTGCACTGGTAAACAAAAATGGAGATTTAATCGGCATCAACACTGCCATTGTTTCTCGGACTGGTTCTTACACGGGCTATGCTTTTGCAGTGCCCATTGACATTGCGAAAAAAGTAGTGGAGGACTTGATCAAGTATGGCTTGGCACAGAAAGCGATTTTTGGTGGCGAGATTTTGGAGTATGATTTTCAGAACGCTCAAAAATTTGGCATGCCCACCAATGTAAAGGAATTCAAAGGCGTGTTGCTGGGAGACATCACCAAAGGAAGTGCCGCAGCCAAAGCAGACTTAAAAGAAGGTGACATCATTACCAAAATCAATAATGTTGAAATTAACAGTAAAAGTACCTTTGAAGAGGAGTTAAGCTATCGCTATCCAGGAGATGAAATCAACATTTCATTTTTGCGTGAAGGTAAAGCTACCACAACTGCTGTAAACTTACTCAACAAAAACGGTGATACTGGCATCATTAAAAGGCGCATCTTTAGCGATGCTACGTTGGGGGCTAACCTTGAGGCGGTGGAGTATGGTGTGAAGGTGAGCAAAATAAAAAATGGCTTGTTTAAAGAACTGAACCTTCCAGAAAACTATACAATCATTTTAATCAATCGGCAACGTGTGAAGGACCCGCAAGATGTAATTGATTTTTTCAATAAGTTTAAAGGAAGGGTCTTGCTGCAAGGGCTAAACAGTTCAAAACAAGAAGTACCGCTTCAATTCTATTTGAGATAGTTAAGCGGTTAATGCTAGTGTAGATTGCCCAGCATTTTTTAAATACAAGTTGGGCAGCTGAATTACAAATTTTGTTCCTATGCCCAGTTCTGATTCAACTGTCACCAGCCCTTTCAATTTAGCAATTGTTTCTTTAAATATAGGGCATCTCTAAAAACCCGTTTTAAATTTTTTCACTTCCTAGTTTATCGAATTTTTTCTTTGCAATCTTAAAAAATAGTGATTAAGGGCTCTTTTGACTTTTTCTTTTCACCCTTGGCAGGATGATGATTGACCATTTGGTCAAACTATCGGCCATTCAAGTTCACTTTTATCTGCGTTAGCCTGAACAAATTGTAGGTGAGGTTCATTAAACCAATCGTTGCTTTGGCCCTCACAAAGTTTCGGCATCGGATATACATTCGGTTCATCGAGTTGGTCATGAACCCAAAAATGTGCTCCACTCTTGCCCTTGTCTTTGATTTCTTCTTGTTGCGCTTTTGCTGCGCATTGGTAAGGGGTTTATTGCGGTATCCTTTTTCATGGATCATGGAGGTCATATTTTTTCCGTTCAACTCTTTTTCAATTTTCTCACTCCGATAAGCACTATCAGCATATACTTTTTGTCCGCGATCCCTTTTGTCAATCAATGGTCCAATCATTTCACTATCGTGAACATTGGCAGGGGTTACCTTATAACCCGTAATGAGTTTGGTGCGCGCATCGGCTTTCACATGGTCTTTATACCCATAGTAACTTTTTCCATTGTGCGTAACCCATTTGGCATCAATATCTTTCTGGCGTAGCTTGTTTTCTTTATCTTTCCAATCTGGGGGAATAATCCCCTCATTGAGTTGTTGGTTCTCATCGCGGCTGTTTCGTTGAATAGGGACTTCCACAATGGAGGCATCTATCATTCGGCCTTTGTTAAGAATTACACCCCGTTGGCTCAAGGTTTTATCCAGCAAGGAAAACAATTTCTCCACCATCTTGCCTTTGGCAAGTTCATTTTTAAAGTTCCAGATTGTTTTGGCATCGGGCACCGTATCAGATATGGTCAACCCTAAAAAACGCATGAACGATAAACGATCTAAAATCGCATATTCCGTGCCGTCATCGCTTAAATTATAATAGCGCTGCAAAATCAATATTTTGAACATCATCAGATAATCAAAGGAAGGGCGACCGCCTTGGCTTCTGTCTTTTCCCGATTCAAAATGTGCCTCCAAGGGTTTGCGGAAAATCCCAAAGTCAATGTGGGCTTGCAATTTTAACAATGGGTCGTTTTGCTTACCGATTTTATCCAACCGAAACTGCTCATCAAATAATCCTCTCGATTTATTTTTCATCTATTTTCTCCTTTTTCTCAAGAAACAAAATTTACAGATAATTTCGTAGGGTTTTTAGAGATACCCTATAAATAAACCAAGGCCACTGCCTTTGGATTTGGTGTTGGCGCGATAAAACATGTTAAAAATTTTTCCTATGTGCTCCTTACCAATCCCCACTCCATTGTCTGAAAATTCTATAAAAATTTCGGTCTCATTTATCACTACATTAATTCTTATGTATCGATGAACTTTGGACGTGTCTGAATAGCGAATAGCATTGGAAATAAGGTTATTGAATAAAATCCAAATGCGCGCGCGATCAGAATAGAACGGAAATTTATCTTTTACCTCCACTAGCATTTCAATTTTGCTAGCACCCTCCACAAACCGATGGCTTTCAAAAATTTCACTTATCAGCAAATACACATTTACATTTTCGGGTGCCAGTTCTAATCGTTTGTTTTTTGAATAACCAACTATCTGAGAAATGAAGTCTTCCATTCGGTGGATGCTACTTTCCATCATATCAAAATAAGTCTTCAAATCTGGTTGGGTGTTTTCCATTTTAGCCAAATGCAACAACCCTAGCAACGAAGTAAGCGGAGAGCGCAGATCATGTGCCGTGCTATATATGAAACTATCCAGTTCCTGGTTCAATTTCTTTAATTCCTCGTTTCCCTTTTCCAATAGAGACGATTTTTTTTCAATTTCTTTCAACTGACCATTTGTTTGCTCGATCAATTGCAAAAAAGAAAAAGTTAAGATGTTGATTTCTTGAGCGGCATTGTTAAGGGAAAAGTCAACTTGCTTCACATTGTGTTCGCGAATGGCGGTATTCATCATTCGCGAAAGTCTGGCAATGGGCGAAGACAACCGCTTTGCGAGCCAGAAGCTCGAGAACAAACTGATAAAAACGGCCACCGTTACCAACAAGCCAAAATAAAAAAATGCGTTTCGCTGGGTGGTGCTGGCCTCTCTGCTCGAGTATTCTGAAAGCGAAAGAAATTCTTGGCTCAGTTTATCGGTCAACAAGTTTAGTTCATGTCGTAAGCCCGATTGGCTATCAATCCCAATTTGTGTTTGAATGGAAACCAACCTATTAAAATAGTTTACATACTCGTTTAAATGCTGAAGCGCAAGGCTGTTTTTGCCTAACACTAACTTTTGCCGAAACTGTTGAGCCAAGTCATTCAATTGAATCACATAGGCGAAATCGTTTCGTAAAAAGAAATCTTTCTCATGGCGCCTCAGCGACAACAAATCAACCATGCTAATAGCGGAGGCAATGTGCTCTAGTTGGTGGGCGTGCGATCGCATCTGTCCCTCCATCCCATAATCACGAAATCCTTTTTGATAGAGCAAACCCTCAAGTGCCAAAAACTTTTGGTTATAGGTAGCCAGCGTATTCTGAATGGTGGCAAAGTTCAATTCAATGGAAGTAGCATTAGAGCGAAGCCGTTGGATGGTGACTGTTAATCCAAGTTGAATTTTTTTATTCAAACTATCTCGCTTAACGATATAATTGCTATAATGGCTCTTGAAATAGACAGAATCGGTCGCTCCAATATCAAAAAAATCATTGTCTGATTTAATCAGTATTAGCGTGTTGGATTGAAGTTGATTAATACTCCGATCAATATTGGTGGCATACCTAATATTGTTGAGCGTGTACAGAGATATAATTGCAATTAAGACAATTAACAGTGTCAGGACTAAAAATCCTGCCAGCATCCGACTTCGGATCGAGTTAAACTCAAAAAATTTTCGCATATCTAACAGAAATACAAAGTAAGTCTCTTAAACCATTGTTGCATAAAAAGGGCTGTTATCAAATTATTATGCTGATTGTGAATCATCATTTTGAATAATCTCCAAAAAGCCTGATGCACCAACCTAGCAAAATGTAAAAATGCAGACAAATCGTAGGCGGATTTTTTACTAGGTTTGCGGCTTGTAAATTCTACCACTTGAGCGTACCGAAAATTGTTGTGATCATTCCTGCCTTTAACGAAGAAAACGGTGTGGGGCATGTCATAAAAGAAATCCCAAAAGATATCGTGAGCGAAATCGTTGTGGTAAACAATGCGTCTACCGACAATACAGAACGGATTGCGAAAGAAGCAGGGGCCACCGTTTTGCGCGAATCAATCCCTGGCTACGGACGGGCATGCTTAAAAGGAATCGCCTACGCTCAGCAGTTGGAAACGAGGCCTTCCATACTTGTTTTTTTAGATGCCGACCATTCCGATTACCCCGAAGAAATGGTTGAGTTGCTTAAACCCATTCAAGAAGGCAAGGCTGATCTGGTGATTGGCTCACGTGCAATGGGCCAAAAAGAAAGTGGCAGCATGACACCTCAACAGATTTTCGGCAATTGGTTAGCAACGTTTCTTTTAAGAATTTTATACCGTGTTCGGTTTACCGACCTTGGTCCCTTTCGGGCAATACGGTTTGAATCACTGATGTTGCTAGACATGCAAGACAAAACCTACGGCTGGACAGTGGAGATGCAATTGAAGGCGGCTAAAATTGGATTGCGATGCACCGAAGTTCCCGTTCGCTATCGCAAACGAATTGGCTTTTCAAAAATTTCTGGCACGGTGAAGGGAACGGTGATGGCGGGGTATAAGATAATTAGTACGATATTTAGATATTTATAAAATTGCCTCCTGCCCACGCTGCAAGCCTCCTGCTTGTTGCGTGCAGCCTAGGGCATTAAGTAAATGGAAATTGTAGTTACCATTATTTACACGCTCTGCCTCTTTTATCTCTTTGCCTTCAGCATAGGGCAATTGCACTTAACATGGATTTACACCAAAGCAAAAAAAACAAATCCCAAGCCGAACGTAACCATCTCTCACTTTCCTTTGGTCACTATTCAACTTCCCATCTACAACGAAAAATATGTAGTGGAAAGATTGCTGGAGGCCGTTAGTAAATTTGATTATCCACATGAAAAATTGGAGATACAAATATTGGACGACTCCACGGATGTAACTACCCAAATCATTCTCAAAAAAATAGAATCACTTCGTCCGTTGGGGTTGGATATAAAACTGCTGCACCGAGAAAACCGAACAGGATTCAAAGCCGGTGCATTGGAGTACGGTTTTCACGCAGCCAAAGGCGAGTTCATCGCCATCTTCGATGCGGATTTTATTCCCTCTCCCGATTTCTTGCGAAAAACGATGTCATTCTTTCAAGATGAAAAAGTAGGTGTGGTGCAAACACGTTGGGCGCACATCAATCAACATTATTCGATGCTTACCGAACTTCAGGCCTTTGGCTTGGATGCCCATTTTTCGGTGGAGCAAGTGGCCAGAAATACCCATGGAAGTTTTATAAATTTTAACGGCACGTGTGGTGTCTGGCGAAAATCATGCATTGAAAATGCGGGAGGCTGGAGCTTTGATACGCTCACCGAAGATCTAGATTTAAGTTACCGCGCCCAATTAAATGGCTGGAAATTTCACTATTTGGAAGAAGTGAGTACACAAGGCGAGCTGCCTGTGATTATGCCCGCCATCAAGTCGCAACAATACCGCTGGAACAAAGGTGCTGCCGAAACGGCCAGAAAGATTTTTTCGGATGTTGCTTTGTCAAATATATCGTTCAGCAAAAAAGTCCATGCCTTTTTTCACCTTTTCAATAGTTCAGTTTTTGTTTGTTTATTGATTGCTGCGCTGTTAAGCGTTCCCATGCTTTACATTAGGCAGGCCCATCCCGAAATCAGGTGGCTGTTTCATGCAGGCATTATTTTTCTGGCGGGCTTTCTCTCCATCACCTTGTTTTATTGGACGGCCACCAAACAATTTTATAAAAAGCCCATCAAAACATTTTGGTCGTTGTTCCCACGGTTTCTAATTGTATCCATGGGCTTATCGTTTCACAATGGATTAGCCGTGCTAGAAGGTTTGATAGGAAAGAAAACAGCCTTTGTCCGAACGCCCAAATTTAATGTGACTGACAAAAGAGAATCGTGGTTGGGCAATAGCTATATCCGTACTGCCATTGGTTGGCAAACAATCATGGAAGGCATACTCTGCTTGTATTTCATTTTTGGAATAATTGTAGGAATACAAATAGGCGACTTCGGCCTCCTTCTTTTCCATTCCATGCTCACCTTAGGTTTTGGTAGCGTATTCTATTTTTCTGTAAAGCCCGCAGTCAATGCCTAAGGCAACAAGGTGGATAGTGTTGCTCACCCTACTTGCTTCATTTTATACTATTGGCAACATACCGCGTCATCACAAACTTGAACTATTCTCATTATTCGTTTTCGCTTTTGTTACCTATGCGATCATCCTAAAATTCGATCGAGAAAATGTTCATTTCTGGGTACTAGGCTCTTTCGGATGCCGGATGCTTCTCTTTTTTCATCTGCCCAATCTGTCCGATGATTTTTACCGATTTATTTGGGACGGACGATTGTGGCTGAACGGAATGCATCCCTTCACAAAACTTCCTCCGGAATTTTTATCAATGAACTTGACGGGCATCGACCAATCCCTCTTTGATAAACTCAACAGTAAGAACTATTTCACCATCTATCCACCTGTGGCACAAGGCATTTTTATGCTTTCAGCAAAATTTTCAAATTCGATTGAAGGAAGTGTGTTGGCAATGCGTGTGTTGATTTTGTTGGCTGAAGCCGGGTCGATTTATCTGCTCTTAAAAATTATTGCAGTTTACAAATTACCAAAAGGAAATGTTCTGTTGTATGCACTTAACCCATTGGTGATTGTTGAACTCACTGGGAATTTGCATTTCGAAGCGTTCATGATTTTCTTTTTGGTGCTTTCCTTTTTTTGGTTTACAGATGATAAACTTGTTTTGGCTTCTGTAGCGTTCGCTCTTGCAATTGGGGTAAAACTGGTACCCATTATTTTTCTGCCGATTTTCATTTTCATGATGCCTTGGAGAAAGTCAATAACTTTTTACTTTTCTATACTCATGATTTGCGTTCTCTTATTCATTCCGATGTACAATCAGCAAGTGATCGATGGGTTTAGTCAAAGTTTAAATCTGTATTTTCAAAAATTTGAATTCAACGCGAGCTTGTATTATCTCGTTCGGGAATATGGTTTCTGGAAATACGGTTACAACACCATTCAAACTACGGGATTGAAAATGGCAGTGTGGTGCAGCGTTGTCATCATGATTTTTATTCTCTTTCAGAATTTTGCGCTCTTAAAAAAAATCAAAGGTCAATGGTCAATAGTCAATACTCCTTTGACTATAGATTATCGACTATTGACTACCTACCTATTTATTCTCACCATCTATTTCACCTTTGCTACCACCGTACATCCGTGGTACATTACTACTTTGGTGGCGCTTTCTACTTTGTCAAACTACAGGTATGCAGTGCTGTGGTCGGGATTGATTTTGATGACTTATTCAGGGTATTCTGTCAGCAACTATTCTGAAAATTTGTGGTTAGTAATGGTAGAATATCTTTTAGTGTTTGCTTACCTTAGTTATGAAATTGCATGGAAACCAAACACCTCCTTTTACTCGTTGTAATCTTCACAACCGCTTCTGTTGTTTACGCCCAAAGCGACTACGACAAGAAACTGAAATCGCTTTACCGACACACCGTAAAAACGATTTCTCCAACTGATGCAAAAAAGTTAGTCGGTAATCCAAAAACAGTTTTTATTGATACTCGCGCACCAGAAGAATTTAAAGTAAGTCATTTGCCAAAAGCCCAATTTTTGAACTACAATAATTATTCAACCAATGACTTAAAAAGATTTCCGAAAGACTGCAAATTGATTGTGTACTGTAGTGTAGGTTACCGCAGCGAGCGCATTGGAGAAAAACTATTGAAATTAGGCTATACCGATGTGGTAAACTTGTATGGTGGGATTTTTGAATGGAAGAACCAAGGACTGGATGTTTACAATTCTTCAAATTACCCAACCGATAGCGTTCATACCTACAACAAAAGTTGGGGCAAGTGGTTAGTGAAAGGGATTAAAGTTTACTAAATTTGCTTAGCAACAATTCCAATATGAATACCAAAGAGACTCTTCATAAACTCATAGATGAAATTAAAGATGAAAATGTCTTGAAGGGATATCTTGAATTAATTAAAAGGCTGAACCTCAATCAAACAGGCGAACTTTGGAATGAACTAAGCAAAGAGGACAAAGATGAGCTATTACTCTCCTACGAAGAGAGTTTTAATGCGGATAACTTAATTAGTCACGCTCAAGTTAAAAGCCAACACAGTAAATGGTTAGAGAAATAGTTTGGACGAAACGAGCCAACTACAAATTCAATACAATTTTAGAATATCTAGAACTAGAATGGGGTGACCGTGTTACTAGAAATTTCATTAAGCGAACTTACGATATAACTCAGCTCATCTCTGAGAATCCCGAATTAGGAACACTAGAAAATCAAGAACGCAACATTCGTGGGTTTTTGCTCACCAAGCACAATCGACTCTTTTATCGATTTACAGATACAGAACTTTTCGTTCTAAATTTTTTCGATACTCGATCAGGGCCAAAGAGAATTAAATTCTTAAGTATGGGTAAACAACTTCTCCTCATTTTCTACCGCAACCCTGAACTGGGAAAAGTAAAAACCCGCTTGGCAAAAACAATAGGTGACGAAAAGGCATTAGCGATTTACTTTAAACTTGCAGAGCACACAAAAAACATTACGACAAATTTGAAGTGCATCAAAACTGTTTACTATTCTTCTATTGTGGAGGCGCAAGACATTTGGCCTAAGGGAATTTTTCAAAAACAAGCACAAGCAGGTTCTGACTTAGGTGAAAAAATGCACCATGCTTTCGCTGAAGGTTTTGCAGCAGGCTATCAATCCATTTGCATCATCGGCACAGATTGTTTGGAACTAACTACTGAAATAATTGAAAAGGCCTTTCGTGAATTAGAAACGCACGATACGGTGATTGGGCCAGCAACCGATGGTGGTTATTATTTACTGGGAATGAAAAAACTTTACCCCGCATTTTTCCAAAACAAAAATTGGAGCACAGATTCTGTTTGCTCAAACACGATTAGTGATTTCAAAAACCTAAACCTAAGTCATTTTTCTTTAGAGACCTTGGCAGATGTGGATGAAGAGAAAGATTTACCTGCTGGATTCTAAGTCTAATCTGCTCAAAACTTTAAATCAAAAAATTAAACCTGTGAATCGGTGTTCGTGAAAATTCTACCTCAACGCCTCCAAATCCCTTACTAAAATCCGCTTTCTGTCAAAGTTGATTAGATTCTTGTCTTTCAAATCGTTTAAAATCGTTGTTACCGTTTGGCGCGAAGTGCCCGTGAGCGAAGCAATATCTTGGTGAGTAAGTTTCGTTTGTATCAAGGTTTCATAGCCTACCTTCTTTCCTTTCCAACTGGCCGCATCTTTAATAAACTCCACCACTCGTGTGCGGGCATCTTTAAAGACGAGTAGTTCTAATTTGCGTTCCAACTTCATCAGGCGCAAGCCCACAAACTTCAACATCTTAAAACTCAACTCACGATTTTCTTTCATCAAATCTTTCATTTCTTCCAAACTTAATGGGCAAATTGTGCAGGCATCCATCGCCCTGGCAAAATCTCTTCGCTTATCTTCGCCTGCCAAGGCCAATTCTCCAAAAATTTCACCTGTAGATAAAATGGCTGTGATTACTTCCTTTCCGTCCTCCAAATAATGCCCAAGCTTCACGCGACCATTCACAATCATGTAAATATGAGTGGCCGTTTCATCGGGAAAATAAATAAACTCATCTCGTTTGTAGTGGTTAAACGTATGCTTCTCGGCCATCGATTTCACTTTATGCGGGCATAAAATGTTGTACAAATTCACACTTTCAAAATACCAAAGAGCTGCAGAGTTCGTCATTTCTTTCTTATTGACTATGTTAGCACAAATTTTGTAAAATTAGTTCATGCAAGGGTTGAAGGTAAGCGAAATTTGGATTTATCCCATCAAGTCATTGGGTGGCATTCGACTCACATCAGCAAAGGTAATGCAGAAAGGCCTACAATACGATAGGCGTTGGATGTTGGTGGATGAACAAAATGGTTTCTTGACGCAGCGGGTACATCATCAAATGGCTATGTTTAAGCTTTCGGTTGAAAAAAGTGGATTTACAATAGTACACAACGCAAATACTTTTTTCTTGCCTTTTGAAAATGAACTGCTAAGCCAACCCATTCTATCAAAAGTGTGGGACGATGAAGTAATCGTATTGGAAGTGAGCCACCAAGCAAGTGAATGGTTTTCGAAACAATTAGGATTCGGTTGCAAGCTGGTTCAATTTCCTGAAATAAATCCAAGGCCGGTAGATGAACGTTATCATATCAACCAAGAACATGTTAGCTTGGCAGATGGATACCCGCTTTTAATTATTGGCCAAAATTCACTGAATGATTTGAACAGCCGGTTGCAAAGCCCTGTTCCGATGAATCGCTTCCGACCCAATCTCGTTTTCACAGGAGGCAAACCTTACGAGGAAGACGAGTGGCGAAATTTTTCGGTTGGAAAAAATAAATTTGTTGGCGTGAAGCCTTGCAGCCGTTGTGTGCTCACCACTATTAATCAGCAAACCGGTGAACAAGGAAAAGAGCCATTGGCCACTTTGGCCTCCTATCGCAAAAAAGAAAACAAAATCTATTTTGGGCAAAATGTTTTAGCAATTGATTATGATGAAATACAGGAAGGAGATGAAATTGTTGTTGAATAGTTACTGGTTGTTGGTTACTGGTTGCTGGCTATCGGTTATCGGCAACAAACAGAAACTAGGAACAGGAAACTGGAAACTATGTCTATTGCCAATTGCCTACTGCCTACTTCTTCTAACAAGCTGCACCCGAAAAGAAAAGCCATTGCCAATTTTCGGTCAACGAGAAGTTGTCGGTACTGACACGGTTTATCATACCATTGCCAAATTCAGTTTTGTAGACCAAGATAGTGCCATCATTACCAACGAAACTTTCAAAGATAAAATCTATGTGACAGATTTCTTTTTTACAAGCTGCCGCACCATTTGCCCGATTATGAAAACCCAAATGTTGCGCGTTTACGAAGCCACCCAAGAAATGCCTGATGTACTTATCCTCTCGCACACCATCGACCCCGAATACGATACCGTTGCCCTACTTCGAGATTTTGCGGAGAGGCTAGATGTGGAAACTAAACGCTGGCATTTTGTAACGGGAGTGAAAGACTCGATTTACAAAATAGCTCAAACCAGCTACTTTGCCACCGCTATGGAGGATAAGACAGAACCCGATGGTTTTATTCACAGCGGAGCATTCCTTCTCATTGATAAAAAAGGAAGAATCAGAGGAAAATACGATGGTACTAAAGAGGACGAAGTGAATCGATTGATCGTTGACATTAAAAGATTGCGAAGATTGTGAATTCAACATTCAACATCCAACATCCAACTTTAAATGTCTTTTTTTGGATAGTATACGGCTGCGTACACCTTGCGGCTTGTGGTCAATCATCCAACAAGGACACGAAGTTTCAACAATACTTTGTACAAGGTGAGCAACTATACCTAAAAAACTGCAGTAATTGCCATCAAAAAAATGGAGGAGGATTGGGTCGGCTATACCCTCCTTTAAACAAATCAGACTACATGGATCAACATTTCGAAGAAGTGATTTGCATCATGAGAAATGGAGTGTGGGGCGAGCTGCTTGTAAATGGCAAAAAATACAACAAGGAGATGAAAGGGATTCCTTCCCTAACAGAACTTGAAATTGCTGAGATCGCCACTTATATCTACAACTCATGGGAACACCAGCGTGGGATAATAGAAATACCAAGCGTAGAAAATGCATTGAAAAAGTGTGAACCAAAATAGGTTATCTTAGTACTAGTTAACCATGCCATGTCCATTAGCTTAGAGAACATACTGTTGCTTGGTTCGTTGCTACTGTTTGTCAGCATTGTCGCGAGTAAAACATCGTTTCGTTTAGGCATTCCCACCCTTCTTTTGTTTTTGGGGATCGGCATGCTAGCCGGCTCTGACGGAGTAGGAGGAATTCGCTTTGATGACCCTAAAAGCACTCAATTTTTGGGCATCATCGCAATGGCGCTTATTCTGTTCTCGGGGGGTATGGATACCAAAACCGAAAGCATACGACCTGTTTTGAAAAATGGTATCGCCTTGGCAACCATTGGCGTGCTGGTGACCGCGCTTAGCGTGGGTTGGTTTGCCAGTTGGTTGTTAAAAATACCTTTAATGACTGGTATGCTTCTTGGGGCTATTGTTTCATCTACCGATGCAGCTGCCGTTTTCTCTATTCTGCGCACTCGAAACATCGGGCTCAAAGGCACCTTGCGCCCGTTGCTGGAATTTGAAAGTGGCAGCAACGACCCCATGGCTTATTTTCTTACGATTGCATTTATAGACTTGGTACAAGAACCCAATACCTCCATTATTTTTTTGCTTCCTAAGTTTTTAAATGGAATGCTTCTGGGGGCGGCCTGCGGTTTTGGCAGCGGGCGGTTAATGGTGTTTATACTCAATAGGATTAGACTGGATGTTGAGGGACTTTATCCAGTGTTAGTGCTGTCGATGATTTTCTTTACATTTTCCTTTACTGACAGCATGGGCGGCAACGGATTTTTGGCTGTGTATTTGTCGGGCATTATCCTTGGCAATGGCAATGTGGTTCACAAAAAAAGTTTGATTAAATTTTTTGATGGATGGGCGTGGCTAATGCAGATAATCATGTTCTTAACGCTCGGGCTATTGGTGTTTCCCTCACAGGTGGTTCCCATCATGTGGGAAGGCCTAATACTTTCCATTTTCTTGATAGTAGTCGCTCGCCCACTTGCTGTATTCATTTGTCTTTCGTTTTCAAAAGACTTGAACATAAGAAAGAAAATATTTGTCTCATGGGTTGGTCTGCGTGGAGCTGCGCCTATTGTGTTCGCCACGTTTCCGTTGGTTGCAGGCATTGAATATGCTCATTCAATTTTTAATTTGGTCTTCTTTATTTCTGGAATTTCAGTGCTGTTGCAAGGCAGTACACTCAGCCTAATAGCAAAGTGGCTGCATGTTTCAGTGCCTTCAGGGCTAAAAAGACAATTCCCAATTGACTTGGAGTTGAAAGATAATTCGAAACGAGAACTGCTAGAATTAGACATCGCCAAGGAATCAAAAGCAATTGGCAAAAGGGTAGTTCAACTGGGTCTGCCAAAAAAATGTCTCATTGTACTCATCCATCGCGGCAGCGAATACATCAGCCCCAATGGCGAAACCGTGATTGAGCAAAATGACCATTTACTGATATTGGTGGATACTAAAGAAACTGTTGGTGAGGTGACCTCGAGTTTTGAAGCCTCTTAACTTCAATCTTGATTTAAGAATGCTGTGCTTCCATTGCACCAACTATAAAAACCACGTGGTGATAATCGGTTGGAATGAATTTGGTAAATCAGTAATCAGTCATTTGATTGGGGTCGGCAAGTAAGTAGCTATTATCACAATAGGCCGCGCCAGTATTGACTTCTGAGTGCAACAAAAAGGGCGAACATTTCTGCTCGCCCTCAATTTATTGACAGATTCCTTCGCTAACGCTCGGAATTTATTTGGTTGGTTGTGAACCTTTACCCGTACCCGAAATTGAATTTCTCATTTCGGTATCGGCTTGCACATTTTGCATTTTGTAATAGTCCATCACACCTAAATTTCCATTCAGGAATGCCTGTGCAATTGATTTAGGAATTTCAGCTTCTGCTTCAATAACTTTTGCACGCGCCTCTTGTGCTTTTGCCTTCATTTCTTGTTCTACGGCTACCGCCATAGCTCTGCGCTCTTCCGCTCTTGCTTCGGCTACACGCAAGTCAGCAGCAGCTTGATCGGTTTGCAATTTTGCACCTATGTTAGCACCCACATCTACATCGGCAATGTCAATAGAAAGAATTTCAAAAGCCGTTCCGGCATCCAATCCTCGAGAAAGAACAAGTTTGGAAATCTTATCAGGGTTGGCCAATACTTCTTTATGCGAAGCAGCTTGACCAATAGAGGTAACAATACCTTCACCCACACGGGCTAAAATTGTTTCTTCACCTGCACCACCTACCAATTGCGCCAAGCTAGCACGCACGGTTACGCGTGCAATAGCAATCAATTGAATACCATCGGCTGCTACGGCTGCCACCTTTGGCGTATTGATTACTTTCGGGTTTACCGAAATCTGAACTGCTTCAAATACATTACGACCTGCCAAGTCAATGGCAGTGGCTTGTTTGAAAGTCAGACTGATGTTTGCTTTGTCGGCTGAGATCAATGCTTTAATTACGTTAGGCACATCGCCACCTGCCAAGTAGTGAGTCTCTAAATCGCTTGGTGTTAAAGCAATGCCCGCCTTGGTAGCTGTAATCAACGAATTGACAATAATGCTGGGCGGAATTTTACGAAGGCGCATACCAATCAATTGGCCAATGCTCACCCTTACACCTGAGAAAATGGCTGTTATCCACAAGCCGACAGGTACAAAATACGTGAATAAGAAAAATGCAACAATGCAACCGAACACGATGAGAATAAATACTAAATCCATAGTTTTAATTTTAATGAATAGGTTCTATAATTATTTGATTTGATACAATTTTAACGATCCGAATGCGACTTCCACTGTCCAAGTAGTCGCCACTTGTTTTTACTTCCACAATTTGATTGTTCAACTCCGCTTTACCCATTGGCCTTAGAGCCGACAATGCTTTCCCCTCCATTCCAACGGTTAACTGATCTAACTCTCCTTCGTTTACTTTGCTATTGATGGATGATTTTAGCGAAAACCGCTTCCAAACATTGGTGGTAAAAGAAAAGTAAAGTAATCCACCACAAGCAACAGAAGTACAACCAAACGTTACCCAACCGATCTCTCCCCCAAAATATTTAAAACTCAGTCCGACCCCAGCAATTAAAAAACAAAAACCAACAACACCAACGATGGTAGTGCCCGGCACGAAAACAACCTCCACCACTACTAATAGAAGACCAAAAACTAACAGCGATATGATGGTTGTCCACTCGGCCATTGTTGATTTACGAAGGTTGATTTAAGTTCAAAGCTACTCAATTTACCTAAACTTGATAGGCCAGCCTTAACGCTGATCCATTATCTCTTAATACGCTCTCGCAAATACCACTCTCCTATTCGATGGTTTTCCAGAATACACACAAACGCCATTTTCATCTTTGGCATCCAATGGAATGCAGCGGATAGTTGCTTTTGTTTCGTCTTTTATCTTCGATTCGGTTTCAGCAGTGCCATCCCAATGTGCCATCACAAAACCTCCTTTATCATCCAGCACTTTTTTAAAGTCTTCATAGCTATCCACGCGCGTAGTTGCCTGCTCGCGGAAAGCAAATGCTTTTTTATAAATGTTCGATTGAATATCGTCCAACAATGTAGGAATGGCCTCTATGATCTCCGCCATCTTCATAATGTTTTTCTCTTTGGTATCCCTACGTGCCACTTCCACCGTTTTGTTTTCCAAATCGCGTGGGCCAATGGCGATGCGCACGGGCACACCTTTTAATTCGTATTCGGCAAACTTAAATCCTGGCTTTAGGTTTTCGCGGTTGTCAAACTTTACTGAGTAGCCCTGTTTACGCAACGCAGCCGCAATTGTATTCGCTTCCTCAGAAATTTTACTCAACTCTTCTTCATTTTTGAAAATCGGAACGATGACCACATGAATGGGTGCCAACTTAGGCGGCAACACCAAACCATCATCGTCCGAGTGCGCCATAATCAACGCACCCATCAAACGTGTACTTACACCCCACGAGGTGCCCCACACCTTTTCAAGCTTCCCCTCTTTGTTGGTAAAGTTTACATCGAAGGCATTGGCAAAATTCTGACCCAAAAAATGTGATGTGCCTGCCTGCAACGCTTTGCCATCTTGCATCATCGCTTCAATGCAATAGGTATCCACTGCACCAGGAAAACGTTCGCCTTCCGATTTCCTTCCTTTAATCACCGGCATCGCCATAAAGGTTTCTGCAAACTCGGCATACACATCCAACATTTGTTCGGTCTCGGCTATTGCTTCTTCTTTGGTGGCATGTGCGGTGTGCCCTTCCTGCCAAAGAAATTCTGCCGTGCGCAAAAACAAACGCGTGCGCATTTCCCACCGCACCACGTTGGCCCATTGGTTAATCAACAACGGCAAATCGCGATACGATTGAATCCATTTTTTATACGTGCTCCAAATAATGGCTTCGCTGGTTGGGCGCACCACCAGTTCTTCTTCCAATTTTGCTTCGGGGTCCACCATCAATTTCCCCGGACGTTGCGGGTCTGTCTTTAGTCGGTAATGGGTAACAATGGCACACTCTTTCGCAAATCCTTCGGCATTTTTTTCTTCTGCCTCAAACATGCTTTTGGGCACAAACAAAGGAAAGTAAGCATTCACGTGCCCGGTGTCCTTAAACATTTTGTCAAGTGCCTGCTGCATTTTTTCCCAAATGCTATAGCCATAGGGCTTAATCACCATGCAACCGCGCACGTCAGAGTTTTCTGCCAAATCGGCTTTCTTTACTAAATCAATATACCATTGCGAATAATCTTGCGCACGGCTAGTAATCTCCTTTCCCATTGAATTTTAAGTCGATTTTAATGCAATTTTAATAAACAGGCAGCAAATATAGGTTTGAATGGCCAAGTAACAGAGCCCGAATAGATTTAGCACAAAAATTGTTACTTAAAACATCTAAATTGAGTAGATTTACGTTACTAAGATTACATACCATTAAATCTAAGATTATGAAAACGAAAATAGCCTTGTTTTCTTTGTTGGCAATTGCAATGAGCGCAAGCGTTTTTGCGCAAGAAGAAATCGATGACATGTACTTTACCTCAAAAGACCGCGTTGCAGAAAATGCAAAGCGGCAAGTAGAGGTGGCCTCCCTTTCAAAGCGTGTTTTGGAGAGCGAGTCTGCTCCGGTGATAAACCCTACAGACAGCTATTCTTCTAGGGGAGTTAATCCAGAATATATTTCAGGATCGAAAGTAGGCACGGTGGCAACCACCGGAAACAATGTTTCTTATTTCAGTGCCAACTATCAACCTACGGCAGTTAACCAATCTTTGAACAATAATAGCAATATGGCCTACAATGGTTTTGGTGGCCCTATGGGTTACAACCGTTTCGGCTCACCTTACGGGATGATGGGTGGAATGGGTATGATGGGCATGGGCGGAATGGGAATGGGTTTCTCACCTTGGGGTTTTAATAACATGGGCTTGATGAATCCTTACATGAACCCCTACATGGATCCATTTATGATGAACAACTGGGGTGGTTATGGAATGAACGGTTTCTATCAACCCGGTTTATCATTTGGGTTTGGAAGTGGATGGGGCAACCCTATGTTTGGTTTTGGAAATAGCTTCTATAATCCTTGGGGATTCAATAGCTGGGGAATGAATTCGTTTTATGGAGGATGGGGAAATCCTTGGGGAATGAACAGTTTTTATAATAGAGGATGGAATACCTGGGGGAATGGTTGGTATGGAGGAAATACTGTGGTGGTGGTTGACAGGCCTAGAGCCGAATCAGCTCGTAATGCAGAAGTGGAGCGATATTATCGTACCGATGCCACGGGCGGAAGCAATGCTGGAGGCAGAGTAGCCTCTCAAGAATATTATAATCGAAGTTGGAGAAATGATGTTCAACAAAATAATGGCACCGCGTGGAACTCGCGCCCAACGCAAAGCACAAATGCTTGGAACAGCGGTTGGAATAACAACAACAGCAATAATGGCTGGAACAATAGCAACGGCTGGAACAGTAATCAAAATAATGGCTGGGGCAATTCAAGTGGCCGCTCTTTCTCTACCGGAGGTGGTGGTGGATTTAGTGGAGGAGGCTCAGCTGGAGGTGGCGGAGGTGGTGGATCTCGCAGAGGTCGTGATTAACGGTTAGTCTCAAAAATCTTCCAAAAAAAAGTAAGCATGAAGCTTAAAAGTTGGGGGCTTTGCCTCAGTGTTATTGGTGCGTTCTTTTCTCAAGTAAGCTTAGCCCAAAACTATTTCATTGAACAAGCTTTATTGTTTTCGCGTCAGAATGCAGGTGGTAGCGCGCGAATTCAGGCGATGGGTGGGGCACAAGTAGCCCTTGGCGGAGATTTCAGTTCTGCTCTTTCGAACCCAGCAGGATTGGGTATGTACAATCGCAATGAATTTAGCTTAACACCTGCTATCACTTTTCAAAATGCGAGTGGAAATTATTCAACGTATGAAGTGCAGCAAGGAAATTTAGTAACCAACCAAAATAGCTCTTCCTCTTCTAGTTCAAACGTAAGCTTACCCGGATTGAGCATCGTGTTCGGATCAGGAAAAAACACAGACCGGGAGCCTTTTTACGGAGGAACATTTGCCATTACACTTAATCGCATCAATGACTTTAATGGCTCCATGCAATACAATGGTCAAAACAATGGCAGCTCTATGATTAATTATTTTTTGGATGTTTCCACAGGCTATTCAAAAGATCAGTTTGATCCAAAATTCGACCCAAACGCCCCTAACGTTGCTACTGGCTTCGGTGACAATGTAAATACTCAAGCTTATTTAGGGTATAATAACTACCTATTTGGTCCTCTAACTAAAAATGGAACCGACTATTTTAGCGATCTATTCGGAGGTTCTCCTTTTCAAAAAGAAACCATAAAAACAAGTGGGGCACAAAATCAGTGGAACATTTCGTATGGTGCCAATTTATTAGATAAATTATACTTAGGTGCTGGCCTCGGAATTACTTCCGTTCGATACCAATATGACAAGACCTACTATGAGGACTTTAGCGGACAGACAACAGGCGACATTAGACCTTGCATCAAGTGCTTTAACAATTTTACCTTAAATGAAAAAAGAACAACAACTGGATCTGGAATTAACTTAACGATCGGTGCAATCTTTAAGCCATTGGACTTTGTACAATTTGGAACGTCTTATGTTACTGGAACGTCCTATCAACTTACTGATTCCTACTCAGGAATTATGAAATCAAGTTGGAATAATTTCGATTATTACGGAGACGGTTCATTTATTCTACAAGAAGTAACATTTGATACAAATGAGGGTGGAACAAACTCAGGAAAGGTGATAAGCAGAGCCATAACAACTCCAGATCCTGTAAATTATAGTCTAAGCACTCCCGGAAGATTTACTTTTGGTACAGCCATTTTTATTGCAAAAAAAGGTTTCATAACTGCCGATGTAGAATTAGTCAATTATGCCAACGCATCGACAAGCAGTTTTAGCGAGCAACTCTACAGTTTATCCATTGATGCTGGTTTGGACGTAAACAAAACCGTTTCCTCCAGATTTAAATCGGCAACAAACATTCGCATCGGTGGGGAATATCGATACAAAAATTTTCGTTTTCGTGCGGGATACGGCATAATGGATAATCCATATGCCAATAAACCCACTAATAGGATTAATTATTCACTCACCAATCTTTCCTCAATATCCGGTGGAATTGGCTACCGAACGGCCAAATTTTTTGTAGATATGGCAGTGATACAAACGCAAGGGGACGGCTATTATTTACCTTATTCTCTTAGTAATTTTCCTGCGCCTAACTACACGTACTCCAATGCAACTACTCGTGTGATGTTTACGGTGGGCATTCCCTTCTAACTTCTCAATTCATTCATCACATCACTGATCTGGATCGAGCTTCCTTTCACAATCACTTTCGCCTTTCTGTAAAAAGGTTTTCGCTGACTTCTCAAAAACTCGATCTTATCTTTTAGCTGCTCAAAATTCAAATCCAACAACAGTGGACGGGTGTCGGATTGGCTTGAAATGCGCTTGGCAATTTCTTTGGCAGGCACGTCTAAAAAGATAGTTGTGCCTGTTTGGTTCATTAATTCGAGATTATCAAAAAAGCAGGGTGCCCCTCCGCCCGTGGCCATCACAAAATTATTCTGGCCCTGGCTCCACTTGCGTAACTCCGTGGCCTCGCTGCTTCTAAAATAATCTTCACCAGCTTCTTTAAAAATAACCGCGATAGCTCTCTTTTCAGATTTTTCTATTTCTGTATCCAAATCAACAAAATCGATCTTCAACTGGGCTGCCAATTGTTTGCCTAACGTAGTTTTGCCTGAGCCGGGAAGACCAATGAGGTATATCTTCATCTTAATTTGAAAATTTGAAAATGAGCCAATTTAAATATGGCTGGATAGCGCGAATTTTCAAGTCTTCAAATTGACACATCTTCACATTACATTTTTGTAATCAAATCCAATACTTCAACAGCACTCGGTGTATCGTTGTGATGCCAATTGCCCAGCACTGTTCCGTTTTTCCACAAAGCAATACCAGGGTTTGAGCGGATAATTGTTTTTAACACCGTAGCATCTGCATAATAATAAGGTATAGCCAATTGATTTTCGTGGCGGAAAGCTTCCATTGCTTCCGCAGTTGATGCCGTCACAATAAAACAGTCTACTTTTCCTTCTAGTTGTTTGGTCAGTTCGCGAAGGGTGGTGATATTCTTAACGGAAGACTTTCGCAGATCGCTGATCACGATCAACAACCGGTTGCCCTCAAAGGTATACTGTGTTTGGTCTTCACCCTCTGGGCTGCTTACAGCATAGTCGGTAATCTTTGGTTTGATTTTGTCTTCATTCAATACTTTGGATGACACATATTGATAACCGGGCTCCATCATGTATTGAGTCGATTTTACCTCTTTACCATCTTTGGCAAAGGTGTATTCAATCACGGGTTGCTCCGTTGGTTTCATTTGTGCGGGAATGTTGTTCCCTACTTTGTATGCTCTAAAATCGATGAAGGGCAAGTGATCGATCGCATAGATACCCACGAAAAAAGAAATCACGACAGTAGCAATAATCACGGCATGGCCTTCGCGCGTTCGCAAAACAGGCTTGTATTTTTTTCTGTACCAAAATAGGTGCAACACAAAAATCATCAATACCAAATCTTTGATGAATGACTCCCACGGAGTAAGCTTGATTGCATCGCCAAAGCATCCACAATCGGTCACTTTTTCTAAGATGGCAGAGTAGCCGGTTAAAAAGGTAAAAAAAATCATGAGCAACAAAAGTGTCCACGTGGTGAGGTTCATGCGCCAGTAAATAAGTATCGCCAAACCTATGGCCAACTCCAACACGATCATGATCATGCCAATCTCGAGCGACCACGGAATGAAATAGTGGAAGAACGAACCAAAATCTTCGGTAAACACTTCAAAGTATTCTTCCATTTTGATTTGCGTACCGATGGGGTCGTTGAGTTTAATCAGCCCCGAAAAAATGAAAAGTGTGCCTACAAAAAAGCGAGAGAATTGGTCTAAAATTTTTTGAATCATAATCTATTCATGTATCCTCAAAAATAAGAGAAAAACAAAGGATTAGCCACGTTTGGTTCTTAATGATTCGTTAATTGCGTTTATTTAATCGAGCAGAATAAAATTATCATCTTTGAACACTTTTAAATCTATGAATAAATTTCTACGAGCGAGTGCGCTGATTTGTTGTCTAATAACAACATTGGTTTCAAAAAACTGGGGTCAAGTAATTTTAACAACTTCTCCCTACACACAGGATTTCAATAGCATCTCTTCGGGGCTACCAACAGGATGGACAGTCAGAACCGGTTCAACGGGAAGTGCCTTGGGGGCTACTGCCACTTTGGTTACTACCGCTACATCTTGGAGCACCTCTGCAGGCAATTTTAGAAATGGAGCGGCCGCGAGTGGGTTAACGTCAGCGTCTATTGCTGCTGATCAAAACAATTCGACAAATAGGGCACTTGCCGTTCGCCAGACGGGAGCATTTGGCGACCCAGGAGCTGCGTTCGTGCTGCAACTTGCAAACACCTCAGGCCTTACCAACTTTCAATTAAGTTTCAAGCTGCAATCCTTGGATGGAAGTGCAGACGGAAGAACTTCCACGTGGCGTGTGGACTATGGTTTTGGGGCAACACCCTCATCCTTTACTTCGGTAACTACCTCCCCAGCATCATTGACAACCGTACTGGCAGCTGGGGGTGCTAGTTGGGGAAGCACAGACGTGAGTGTCAATTTTGGGACTGCCTTGGACAACACTGCGAACGATGTTTGGATTCGTGTAACAACCATCACACCTTCTACCGGTAGTGGATCTAGACCCACTACCGCTATTGATGATGTTCAACTATCTTTCACAGCAGGCGATTTAATGCCCCCTTCCTTTAGCTCTACTTACCCAAAAATATCAACCTTATCTTCCTCAAGCTTTGATCTTGTCACGAGCCTAAGCGAACCTGGCAAAACCTTTTTTGTCGTGTTGCCAAATAATGCTTCAGCGCCTTCTTCCACACAAGTAAAAAATGGACAAGATGGAGCCGGGACACCCCTGGGTGCTGGATTATTTGGAACAATTAACATAACGAACGCTACCACCGACTATAGCGCTAGCGTTATTGGCTTAGCATCTGCCACAGACTATGATGTGTATGTAGTGGCCAAAGATCTGATACCTAATTTGCAAGCGACACCAGTAAAATTAGATGTGCTAACCAATACGGCTGGTGATATAACTCCTCCAACCTTTACCGCCACCTATCCAAACGTCAACACTGTTTCTGCTACTTCATTCACTGTTCGTACAAATTTGGATGAAGCGGGAAAAACTTATTTTGTAGTGTTGCCTGCTGGCGCCACGGCACCTTCATCTGTGCGTGTAAAAGCGGGGCAAAATGGAAATGGTGTAGCCGTTGCATTGAACTTGGCAGGAACTATCAACGTGATGTCAGCCGCTACTGAGTTTACTTCCGCGGTAAGCGGACTAAGCCCTTCCACTGGCTATGATGTTTACATTGTAGCGGAAGACAATGTGCCTAATCTTCAAATCATTCCAACCAAAATAAGCGTAGTTACCTCTGCACAATATTTGGAGGACTTTAATGCGTGTGACGGCACCGCATCTTTCTCACAATTCAGCAAAACAGGCGCGCAGGTTTGGGGTTGTACGGATTTCGGAAGAAATGCAACCAAAGGCATCCGCATGAACGGATTTTCAGGGACTGCACAATTAAATGAAGACTGGTTGATTTCGCCCGTTACGAGCCTAGGAGCCAACTCAACCCTTTCGTTCTATTCGCAATTCTCCTTTGCAGGCCCATCTCTTCAGCTAAAAATCTCCAATAATTTTTCTGGCACTGGGGATCCATCATCAGCTACATGGACTGATTTGAATGGAAACTTCCCAACCGCAGCCGTGCCATCAACTAGTACCTCGTTGGCTGATTGGACTTTGAGTACCGTTGATTTATCCGCTTATTCATCGCAAAATGTTTATGTAGCATTCGTTTATACTTCGTCCACAGGCACGAACACCGCTGCCCGCTGGACACTGGACGATATTAGCTTCAGCAATGCGGCAGCCAGCTATTTAGAGGCTTCACCCTCCTCATTATCATTTAATGCCGGAGCAACGGTGAAAAGTTATTCGCTACGAGGATTCAACCTATCGAACAACGTTACCGTCAACGCGCCCAGTAATTTTACTGTATCGAAAGACAACACTACTTTTTCAGGTTCCATTTCGTATACACCCGCAGAAATTGCTTCAGCCCAAAATGTTTTTGTCAAGTTTGATGCTCCCGCTGGCGCAAACACATTCACAGGAACAATTACAAACACTTCCACTGGAGTTTCTACCAAGAATATTTCTTGTCGAGGGACGGACAAGTCACAGACACTAGATATCACCACGTACAATTTAGAATTCTTTGGTACAGACGTGAAGGATACGGGTGGAGCGGAATTCGGGCCGATTGATGATGCCTTGCAGGTTTCCAATGTTATTACTGTGCTCCAGAATATCGGTGCAGATATTTTTGCTGTGCAAGAAGTAGCCGATGATGCAGCTTTCAATCAACTTGTGAGCAACATTTCTGGCTTTAGTGGAATGCTGGCTAACAGGTGGTCCTACTCTTTTGATCCGCCTGATGCCAATTTTCCTCCCCAAAAAATTGGGTTTATCTACAATAGTTCGACCGTTCAACTGGTGAGTTCCAGAGTCATGTTTACCCAACTTTACGATGCGGTTAGAGCAGGGAACACAGGTTTATTGCCTGGCTACCCAACTACCGCCTCCAGCTTTTGGTCGTCAGGAAGATTACCTTTTATGGCCACATTTGATGTTACTGTTGCAGGCGTCACAAAGAGAGTGAGGGTGGTTAATATTCATGCAAAATCTGGGTCGGCTACGGGAGATTATAACCGAAGAAAATACGATGTAAAAGTGTTGCACGATTCGCTGATCGCAAACTATGCGAATGACAACATTATTTTGTTAGGTGATTACAACGATGATGTAGATGTTTCTATTGGCGCGCCCACCAATCCTGAATCGACCTATAAAGTCTTTGTTGATAACACGACTAATTTCAATTCGCTTACGTTGCCCATTAGCCAGACAGGAGCTTCTAGCTTCCCCAGTTCGAGTAGCTTTTTGGATCATCTTACTACTTCCAATGAACTGACGAATTCATATGTAAGTAATTCCATCATTGTAGAAGATCCAAGGACCTACATTTCCAATTACGTGAATACTACATCTGATCACTTACCGGTGTCAGCAAGATTCGTGATCACGAAAGAAGATCAAACGATCACTTTCCCATTAATAGCGGACAAGAATGTGGGCGATGCTCCGTTTACCTTTGCTCTTCCTACGGCTACGTCTGGGCTAGCTGTGACAGTAACACCAAATTCAAAAATTACTATTAGCGGAAATCAAATCACTCTTGTTAGTGCTGGTAAAGCAAGCATTGTGGCCAGCCAGGTGGGCAATGGAAACTACAACGCGGCCACATCCGTGACCAGAGAATTTTGCATCAAACCCACTAAGCCAAGTGTGACGGTCGCATTTGCATCGGGTGCAGCCACGCTTACTTCCAACGCTGCAAATGGAAATCAGTGGTATTTTAATGGTGCCGCCATCACGGGCGCCACCAATAATTCCTATACAGCTACCAACGCAGGCACTTACAAAGTGCAAGTAACCATCGATAACTGCTTGAGCGATTTTTCAAATGATACTCCTGTTGTGATTACTGGCGATTTGACAAAGGGCAATGCCTCTATTTCACTTTACCCTAACCCAACTGCAGGCATTTTATTCATTGCAGGGTTAGAGCCCGAAACAAATGAATGTTCGATCGTTGATTTACTTGGACGACCGATAATGATGAACTTGGAAAAATCAGGTGACCTACATCGATTAACCACAGAAAGCCTGGCTGACGGAGTTTACATGCTGAATGTGAAACAAAGCAGCTCAGTACTTCAACTGAAATTTGTAAAAAAGAATTAGTGGAATTGGTTTCTCTGGAAAGGCACCGCTTTGAAAAGGCGGTGCTTTTTTATTTTTTAAGATTTGTCAAAGCCTTGTGTTAGGCGTCTGACCGCTTGAAGCGGTCTGACGCCTGCAATCACTTTGTCTCCAACATTTTTACCACGGTGACAGCTGCCTCTTCGCCTTTGTTGCCCAACTTTCCTCCGGCACGTTCCATGGCTTGCTTTTTGGTGAGCGTAGTCAGAACCCCAAAGGCAACCGGCTTATTGGTTTTCAAATTCACCTTCATTATTCCATAGGATACGCCTTGGCACACATAGTCGAAGTGTGGGGTGTCGCCTTGAATCACACAGCCGAGGCAGATCACCGCGACAATGTCTTTTTTCTCGGCCTCCCATTGCGCAGCCAAGGGCAACTCAAAACTGCCAGGCACATTTTTGCGGATGATGTTTGACTTCTTTGCGCCCATTTTGATAAGGGCATGATAGGCACCTTCGAATAAAGGTTCAGTAACGTCTTCATTCCAATCTGCCACAACAATGGCGAACTTTTTATTGGAAAGATTGAGTTTGCTTTTTCCTGAAACCGATTTTAGGATACCTGCCATAGAAAGTTAATGAGAGCCAAAATTAGCAAAAAATGGCATGTTATCGGAAGCCAAATAGCAAGCTGAGCGAATCGATTGCGCACAAAAAAAGCAAGCTCTGATCGAGCTTGCTTTTAGATGATTCTCTTTCCTTCAAATCTGGCTACTTCGTAAAGCTAAATACGTGCTGTCCACCTATTGATTCGACTCTTCCGGATCCCAGTGTGGTTTTGGTCCAAGACAATCCCAGTTTAAGGGATGCCGTGGTAGCTTCCTGAATTTGCACCTCTAAATTATCATTGCGCTTTATCGAGGTGGCGTTTGCATCGGTAAACGTAAATGTGCCACTGGAAGGCCAAATGACTCCACCATTGGTAGAAGTGAACGAAGCACTCGTAAATGTCAAACTCAGATCTTTGTAGGTGCTGGTTTTGTCAACGCCATCTACTGTTACTGTGTTTACTTTCCACGTGCCAGAGGTCAAGGCCGCAGTTACTTCTTCCTGACGGGAGATTTTCTTGTCGTCTGAGCATCCCGAAAAATTAATTGCTAGGCTGATGAGCGCAATCGGCAAACCGATCACTAGTATCAACCTTCTAAATTTTGATTTCATGATAGTATTTTTTTGGTTGGAATATTATTTTTTAACAAACTTCAACTGATACACCCCTGTTGCCCCATTCAAACGAAGCACATACATTCCGCTTGACAGATCTTGCACATTTGCTCTGTAACCGTCTAAATTCTTTTCAAGAATGATTTTTCTTTCCTTACCAGAGATGTCCATCAGGCGAGATTCTTGGATTTCAGAAATCCCTTGAATTTGCAGATAGTCTTCTACCGGGTTTGGATAGGCGGATATTGAGGATGAGCTCGTTGGTAGGTCTCCCGTCACAATAAGGGTAACTTCAGCTGAAAAATCACTGGTACAATCATCCACTTTTACATTTACTTTGTAAACCCCGGCTGCCGTAGCACTTAGCGTTGCATTAGTTGCACCTGAGATTGCATTTCCATTCAGGAACCATTGATTACCGGCCGTAGCACTGGAAGTTAAGGTGGGTGTTTCAGTATTGACATTAGTTACTTTAACAGTTGGCTTAACAGGCTTGATGCAGAAGCTACGTTCAACGGGTGTTGCCGCTGTAAAGGAGGCATTACCTGCCTGATTGGCGGTAACGATGGCGCGGCCCGCCTTTACCAAGGTTACCTGGCTTCCCGCGATGGTGATCTTATCTGAAGTGGTTGTAAATGAAGTTACTGCCAATCCTGACGAAGAAGTTGCAGATAGCGCAAAAGCAGGATCTCCTAACGTTTTGTCAGCGGGTGTGGTGAAAGTGATCGTTTGGGTTTGCTTGGTCGTGAGAGAGACTGCGCTAAATCCGGACACCCCAAAGTCGTTAAATGCAACGACTCTATAAAAATAGGTAGCATTTGCAACGACCGTATTGTCTGTGAATGTTAACACGTTTGCTGAAACCGTGCCTATCGCTGCAAAGCCACTCGTTTCATTTAATGACCTCAGAATTTGAAATCCTGTTTCATTGGTTGAATTGTCCGTCCAGTTAAGTGTAACCGGAAGCACACTTACAGGAGAAGAAGCCGTTAAAGCGGTAGGTGCTGCTGAAGGAACCATTCCTCCTCCGACCGAATAAACAGAGATCGTGCTACTCACTTCGTTGGATACAATTACTAGGGGAAGTCCCGTTGGACTCTCTTCTGCCTTGATAAAGAAAATACCTTCAGATCCAAGATCGCCAACTCCAGCGGTGGTAGTGCTGCGAGTATTCGCCCACTGCACAAAAACGGGATTAACAGGGTCCGTTATATTATAGACCATCACTCCACCAATCCGCTCTAACGCAATGAATGCATATATTTTTCCATTCAACGTTGAAATAGAAACGCCTTCAGGCTCTGGACCTTTGTTATCGCTACGGTTTTTTGGAGTGTTATTATCGTGGCTGGCATTGAAGATACTTCCAAAGGTTGCGTTGGCGAGTGTTATCCTTTCAAACTGGTCGCCACTATCAAAGACTTGCTCTAAACCCGTAGCGGTTGGCCGCCAAATAGAAAAAGAGCGCGCTCCCAAGGCATGAATCTCATCGAAGTCTCCATCGCCATCCGTGTCACCTGTTTTATTCGTTAGCTGAAGCCGACCGAGCACTGAATTATTTTTAAGAAGTGTAGCATCTGGAAACTTAGCCGGATCCAGAACATAAGCAGCGGCTCCAACCCGAACTTCTTCATTATAGATGCTTCCCTCTGCTCCTACAGTTGATCCAGCTCTTGGATAAACTCTTGAATCGCCTTCATTTGCCGTCACCAGGTAATTGATTCCCCCAACGCTAAATCCTGCAATTGCATCGGGTTGGTACATTCCTTTAACAGGCAAATTAGCAATATTGATATTCGCCAAGCCTCCAGGATTATCAGAAGCATCCAATCCATTTTTCAAAAGATTGTGATCCTTTAAACCCAATGGCCTAATAGCAGTAAATGCTTTCGTGGCTATATCCAGCACTGCAATCGCATTATTTTCCTGAAGCGTCACGTAAGCCGTATTTCCGTCTAAAGAAAACGTGATAAACTCCGGCTCTAAGTCTTTAGATACGGTAGCATTAGGCCCATAAATTCGCACACCTTGCGTTCGTAGCGCGGCCAACTGGGCATCATATGAGTTGAAGTTAACTTTGCTGACGTTTGATTGCGTAAGATTGGCAATGCCACCTGAAATATCAATGATGCTGACGGTTCCTTCCGGATCGATGGTGTATGCATCGTTAGGCTCGCCTTCATCGGCAGTAAGCACCAAGTTACCGTTAGGGCTAAACGTAAGCATGTCGGGCATAGAACCAACTGTAACTTGCTTCAACAAAGCACCATCTTTGTCGAAAAACAAGACACTCCCCGCGTCTATAAGATTGGTTGCTTCGATGGCAACTGCCACAATTCCGTTTCGAACAGCAACACTATTAATCCCTCCGAATGGCGCGATATCGATAGTCGCGATGTTCGACATCGCGGCAGGATTACTAAAGTCAACAATATTCATTTTTCTGCCCAAGGAATTGACAATGAACAGTCTTTTTGAAGTTGGATCATATGCAGAGATTTCAGCGGAATTTCCAGGGTTGGGGCCGACATTCAAATAACTAGATACCAAACTCAATTGAATCTCATTATTGGGAGCCGGAGCGGTTGGGAAGTCATTGTCGAAGACAAAGATATCTCTCTTCGGAGTCGCTCCGAGACCTATCGCAGCAGAATTGGCGCCCAGCGAAACCGAGAATGTTTCAGAACCTTCTAGGTTAGCGTCATTTTGTATCGTAAGCGTAGCGGTACCGGTTGTGGCACCGTTAAGGATCGTTATTGTAGGGCTGCTTAATGTATAATCCGAAGCTGTAACGCCAGCTCCAAATACATTCAATGCTAGAGTTTGGTCTCCAACCACAGGAGCTGATGCCGTGGCTGTCAATGTAATAGCTGTCGAGGCGGTTTCGCTTCCTATTGCTATTGCGGGAGTGGTAGTGAGGACAGCTGTGGGATTAACGACAATAGAGTAAACAGAAACTGTAGCACTTACCTCATTAGAAAGTACGACCAATGCATTACCAGTTGGACTATCGGCAGCTGAAATATAAATGATACCTTCCGAGCCTAAGTCATCAGTAGCGGGTACAGGAGGGTTGGATCGCTTGTTGTTGTAGGAAACAAAAATAGGGTTCGATGGATTTGTTACATCATAGGTAACTAAGCCACCGATACGCTCCAATGCTACAAAGGTATACTGTTTACCATTAATCTCTGCAATGGCTACACCCTCGGGCTCTGGGCCTTTATTATCGCTGCGGTTTTTCCTAGTCGGTGTGCCCGTGCTATTGTTGGCATTGAAAAAAGGACCCCATGTTGGGTCTTCAGCGGTAATACGTTCCAGTTGGTTTCCGCTATCGAATACAAGCGCACCGGTGTTGCCATTCCAAATGGTAAACGAGCGCGCACCAAATGCATATACTTCATCGAAATCGCCATCGCCATCGGTGTCACCAGTTTTATTGGTTACTGCAAGTCGTCCGAGTGCAGAATTATTTTTCAAAACTGATGCATCCGGAAAAGCTGTTGGATCTAAATTAAGTGAGCCAAAGGTCACCTCATCTGTAATGCCTGTGTACTCGCGGGCATCGCCTTCGTTCGCAGTAATCACATATGGCACTCCGGCTACTTCATAAGAAGCAATGGCATCCGGCATATACATGCCTTTTACTTTCCACGAACCAAAAAATATGTCACCCGACACATCTGACGCATCAAAAGAGTTTTCAGGTAAAGAGTGATCCTTGAAGCCCAGCGGCTTGATGTCCGTGACCGTTTTAGATACCAAGTCAATAATAGCAATGGCATTATTTTCTTGAAGCGTTACCCATGCTTTTTTGGAATCCGCAGAAACGGTAATGTACTCCGGCTCCAAATCTTGAGATACAGAAGATCCTGGGCCAAAGATGCGTACTCCCTGACTCTTGAGTGCTGCCATCTGACCGTCAAACGCATTGAAGTTGATCTGAGTAACATTTGCCTGCGTAATGTTGGCTACATCTGCCGGAACAGTTACACTAGATAAGTCCACTAATGTAATCGAACCTTCAGGGTCGCTCAGTGTGGGAGTATAAAAAATAGGTTGAGCTTCATTGGCTGTCAGTACAAATTTTCCATCTGGCGTAAAGGTCACCATATCAGGAAGATTCCCTGCATCTACAGATTTTAAATGAACACCATTGGTATCAAAGAAAGCTACTTTTCCATTAGTAGTAGCTGCATTTTCTATCGCCACCGCAACAATTCCATTCTTTACCGCGATGCTGTTAAGGCCCGCGCCATAAGGAGCCATGTCGATGGTGGAGATACGAGTAATTGCTGCAGGATTGGAGAAATTGAGAATCTCCATTTTGTTCAATAGCGAGTTCACCACAAAAAGCCGATCGCTTCCTGGATCGAAAGCAGATATTTCAGCTGAACTACCTGATTCAGGCACTTTAAAATTACCCGTGTAAGTTAGATTCAACGCATTGCTAGGTATGATTGGAGTTCTGTCATTGTCTTTGATGAAAACGATATGTTGCTTAATCGACCCTAAACTTCCATTGGTAACAGAACCTAATTGAAGTACCAAATACTTATCCTGGCTCGCAGTTGTATTGTCTAAGATTTGAAGAGAGATGTTTTGCGGAGTTGTTGAATTTGCAGGAAAAGTAACGGTCTGGTTCGTGAACGTGTAGTCCGTTCCTGCCACAGCGGTACCACCAACCACTGTCACTTGACTTGAAACCGCACTCGTGCTGCTGAAAGCAATATTAACTGGGATTGACAATGTTCCTCCGGTTTCTGTGGTGTTTGTCTTATCGGACGCAAATGCGATAGGAGTTGGCGTTGCCGTAAATGTTCCTGGTGTAGCAAAAATATCTACCCCGTTAAGCTTTTTGACAAGAGTAGATGGAACGCCCCAGTTTTGCCCAGCGTTGTTATCCAACATTAAGTTGAACAATTCAAGTGAGTATCCTCGCTCATCGGCATCCAAGGGCCAAGGTGCTATGTCATCGTAGTTTACTTCATCTACTACGGCATTTGCACTATTCAATAACTGAATCAACTCGCCACCATTACCCAACACATTTCCTATGACGGGTATATCAAGAAAAGTCTTGCCTATATAAAACGCTTCTGCGCCTACCTTATCGGTGGCCAAAAGAAGGAAGCCATTCGAAGGTATCGCAGTCTCGGGAAGAGTGAAGTTAAAATTGTTGGCATCTTTTATTCGCAAACCACCCGCCTGAACAACGTTTGCGCTATTGTTATAGATTTCTATAAACTCGAGGGCATCTGCTTCTGGTATGTTCAAGGCATTGTACATGATCTCGGTAATGATCAATGGAGGTGTGGTGTTGTTGAGGATCAATACCGAACTAGTAAAGGCTGCGCTCATCAAATTGGCAGCAAGGTCAGAAACGTTGCTCACGGTAATGATGTAGCCCACACCGTCTTTTAAGGTTGACGTAATCAATGTTACTTTTTTTGAAGCATCATTGTAAGAAATTGAATTGATGGTTGCGCTTCCACTAATGGTATAGTTCGCAGCGTTCTCGGCACTTGCTAAAGTAACCGACTCGCTAAAAGTTACTTCAATTGAGGTATTGCTGACTAAGGTGACGTTCGTCACGGTTGGCGGTGTCGTGTCGGCACCAGTCAACGAAAATGGAGTTGCACTAAATGGAACATCTGGCGCAGCGGCATCAATCGATTGATCGCCTCCTGCGTCTTGAGTAATCCAATTGCTGGGCGTATTTATAGGACTCAAATAAGCTGCAAAAGATGTTTGGTCATTGCGCGCTCCATTGTACGCAGCGATGTCAGTATCATCATCAGTTGATAGGAAGCTAATTGCATTAACACCCTCCGTAAGCCCGGTATTTGTAAGAAGTCCATTTGGAGCACTGAATCCTCCCGATGCAATCGCTGCAAGAAAAGTTGGGCTTGCAGATGAGCCCTGATAAGCATATATCGTTTCATCACCTCCGCCAATTCCTCGATTTGTTCCGCGCGATGGAGACAAAGTAGTTGCACTAATGGCAGTACCTGTGCTAGCGGTAATCGTACCCGTCCCAATATTGTCAATCAATACAATGGTACCAGGCGAAACGGCTGTTGTTGATGTCCAACTGAAGGCTCCCTCATTGGTGTCAATCCAAGCTGTGCCATTCCATTCGTTGTCTTCAAAAATTATAGTCTCCCCAGCATTAATAGTGGTCAATGCTACAAAGGCAATATTATCATTGCCATCAGCGTTAAAGCCGACAAAAGCGATACTCCCCTGTGTGAGTTGTCCATAACTCAGCGCCCAAGAAGTAAGGAAGAATAGAACTAGTAAAGTTTTTCTCATAAGTTTATTTTTAATTCAGCTGCAAAAGACGCCAAACAAAATTGTAGTAGTACTACTTTTATGTTAAGGCTTCATTACCGGATTATTTCCAGTTTCTTCCACGTAACCTAAAATTTCAAAAGAGTAGAAGCAAATACCCTATTCAGCAAGCCTTAGTAACAGTTTAATCGACACGAATAGATCATTTTATGCCACTCTGTCATTCTTTGGCAGAAAATCTCTAAATAAAGGCAATGGCATAATCATTGACATTTGCCCACGTACAAATAGAAAAGCATAAAATTTAACGATATGGGCAAAATAATTGGAATAGACTTAGGAACCACCAACAGTTGCGTGGCCGTAATGGAAGGCAACGAACCTGTGGTGATTGCCAATAGCGAAGGCAGAAGGACAACCCCTTCCATCGTGGGCTTTTTGGACAATGGTAAAGGCGAACGCAAAGTGGGCGACCCTGCCAAGCGTCAGGCTATTACCAATCCCAAAAATACCGTTTCGTCTATCAAACGCTTCATGGGTAAAAAATTCGGTGAAGTGACTGGCGAAAAGAAAATGGTTTCATACGAAGTGGAAAGCGGAAACAACGACACCGTGCGCGTGCGCATTGGTGACAGAATGTACACTCCGCAAGAAATCTCAGCAATGATTTTGCAGAAAATGAAAAGCACTGCAGAAGATTATCTTGGAACTACGGTAACGGAAGCAATTATTACAGTGCCTGCTTATTTCAACGATGCAGAACGCCAGGCGACAAAAGAAGCCGGGCAAATTGCTGGTTTGGACGTAAAGCGTATCATTAACGAGCCAACTGCTGCGGCATTGGCTTACGGATTAGATAAGAAGAACAAAGACATGAAAATTGCGGTGTACGACCTTGGCGGTGGTACATTCGATGTGTCGATATTGGAATTGGGCGATGGCGTGTTTGAAGTGAAATCGACCAATGGAGATGTACACTTGGGTGGTGATGACTTTGACATGCGCATTATGAATTGGTTGGCCGATGAGTTTAAGTCGGATAAAAACATTGACCTACGCAAAGACCCGATGGCGCTTCAACGCTTGAAAGAAGCTTCTGAAAAAGCGAAGATAGAATTGTCTAGCGGCAACGAAACAGAAATCAACTTACCTTATATCACTTCAGTGGATGGTGTGCCCGAACACTTGGTGAAAAAATTGAGCCGTGCCAAGTTTGAGCAACTGTGCGATGACTTGATCAAGCGCACGTTGGATCCTTGCAAAAAGGCAGTGGCCGATTCGGGTTATTCCGTTTCTCAAATCGATGAAGTGATTTTAGTAGGTGGTTCGACACGTATCCCTCGCATACAAGAAGAAGTAGAAAAGTTCTTCGGCAAGAAACCATCGAAGGGTGTAAACCCTGATGAAGTAGTAGCGGTGGGTGCTGCCATTCAAGGCGGTGTGTTGACTGGTGAGGTAAAAGATGTACTGTTGTTGGACGTTACACCACTTTCTTTGGGGATTGAAACCATGGGTGGTGTAATGACTAAATTGATTGAGTCAAATACTACGATTCCATCTAAGAAATCAGAAGTTTTCTCAACCGCTTCCGACAGTCAGCCTTCAGTAGAAATTCACGTGTTGCAAGGCGAGCGTCCGATGGCCCGTGACAACCGCACGATTGGACGTTTCCACTTAGATGGAATTCCACCTGCCCCGCGTGGCGTACCTCAAATCGAAGTAACTTTTGATATTGATGCCAACGGGATTTTGCATGTATCAGCCAAAGACAAAGGCACTGGTAAAGAACAAAAAATCCGTATCGAAGCTAGCAGCGGTTTAACGGATGCCGAAATCCAAAAGATGAAGCAAGAGGCTCAAGCCAATGCGGACAGCGATAAGAAAGAGAAAGAGAAGATTGAGAAAATCAACCAGGCAGATTCACTGATTTTCCAAACGGAAAAACAACTGAAAGAATTTGGAGACAAACTTTCAGAAGGAAACAAATCAGCGATCAACGGTGCACTGATAAAATTGAAAGAAGCGCATGCCAGCCAAGACTTAGCAGCGATTGATACTGCCATGAATGCACTCAACACAGCCTGGACGGCTGCTTCGCAAGAGATGTATGCCCAAGGTGGTGCACAACCCAATGCAGGTGCAAACCCAACCGATAACGGTAGCAATAATTCTGGTGCAGGCGCGAATGCCGGAAATGGCAATGCTACTGATGTGGAGTATGAAGAAGTGAAATAGTTTTCACTCTGTGAATTATTTTAAAATCCCCTTGGCGGAAGCTTAGGGGATTTTTGTTTTCGTGGATTAAGCTCAATCAAAAATAAAACACGACTCATTAGCACGTCAGTTTGAGCTACAATCGCTACCGTAATGAGCTTCAAAAAAGAAATACTACTGCAGAGTCTCCAAAAACTCCTCCGACTTCACAATTTTACCCAACTCGGCCATCCCTTTTCCATTGATTAAAACGCGCTGGTGTGTCTGCCTGATTTTTTCGAATTCTGTCTTCACCCCTTCATACCCTTTCTCATCTTTGTATTGAACCACTACCGCAAAATCCCAGCCAAGAGAAGCATCATTGTTTTCAAGCAAGTGATATTGTTTGAAAAGCCCTTGTTCGATTGCAAGTTTGTCCATCGCCAACCAGTTCTTTTTTAAAAAAAGTTTTAAGTCCGCTTTCTGGCCATCGCTGGACTTCAAATAAGTAAACGCCCAGAGTGATTTTTCTTGTAAGTCATTTTGGCCACGGCTTTTAAAACAAAATAAACAAAAGGCTATTGTCAACAAAATTACCTTCATAAGTTTTGTTTGGTGGCACTGAGTTTCACTTTCAAAATAATCTCATCGTTGATCAATTCATCTTTGATGGTTCCAATCACCCCTGAGTGATATACAATGCCCCATTTAGTGCGGTCTATTTTGAATGCAGAGCTCTCTGCCACTAAACTACCTTCAATTACTTCTGCTTTAGCCCTGAACGTAACAGGCAGTGTTACGTTTTTTAAGGTAAGATTACCTTCCACTTGTAATGAATAGCCGGCACTGTCGCTAACGCTGCTGGTGCGCAAAAACTGAAAAGAACCTTTTGGGAATTTCTCCACTTCAAAAAAGTCTTCGTTCATCAAATGGCCTTCTAAATTTGATTTGTCCTTACCCGTTTGGTCCAAAGCGGAAATCGATTTCATGTTGACGTTCAATTCACCGCTGGTGATGGATTTTTCAATAACGCCTAGCGTACCATTCGAAAATTTCAAAATGCCGTTGTGTTGGTAGTTGCCGGGGGCCGATCCAATCCATTCGATCACACTGTTGATGGTATCTAATTGGAATTTAACTCCTGTAAGAGCTGTCGCTTGTTCAACATCGGCTGTTGATTCGGCTGGCTTCTTGCCCACGCAATAGACGCATAGTACTGATACGATGATGCCGAGAATGATTGACCTTAGTTTCATAGGGAATTTAAATTTTTATCAAAGTAAATGGATCATTCTTACCTGATTTGTTAAAGAGGTGTTAATTCTTGCTATTAAATTGTTAAAATGGTTCAAGTTCCAAGATGGCCTTACAACTGTTACCACAAACCATTGCGGTCTTTAAAAGACCGTGACATTTACGGTTGGAGGTGTTTATTTATTGAAACTGCGTTTTATCTTTACGCCCCCTTAAAGATTTTGAACATGTTAATTGTAAAATTTGGAGGCACCTCAGTAGGCAAGCCCGAACGGATGAAAAAAATTGCTGAGTTGGTATTGGGCATGCCGGGGAAAAAGATTGTCGTGCTTTCTGCCCTAAGTGGCACTACCAATACCCTTGTCAGGATTGGTGACGCGTTGTTGGCGCATCAGCCCGCTACAGCACAAAAAGAAATTGCCGATTTAGAAAAGCATTATCTACAATTCATTCAAGAGCTGTTTGCCGCTGAAAGCCACAAAGCTGTAGGTGAAGAAATCGTGAGCCGCTATTTCAGTTTGTTTCGTTTGTTGGCGGCAGGGAAGTTTGACGACCGCAGCTATCGTGAATTACTCGCACAAGGCGAATTGATTTCTACCGAACTTTTCTATCATCATTTGCAAGAACGGAAAATCAACTCGCGGTTGTTGCCTGCGTTGCATTTTATGTCGATAGACGAAAACAACGAGCCTGAACTAGAGAAAATATCCGAGCGATTGGTTCCGATTCTGGAAACCATTCAAGCAGACATTATTGTTACGCAAGGGTACATCTGCCGAAACCATAAAAATGAAATCGATAACCTAAAACGTGGCGGTAGTGATTACACGGCTTCGCTGATGGGGGCTGCCATCCGAGCAGAAGAAATCCAAATCTGGACCGACATTGACGGCATGCACAACAATGACCCGCGCATCGTAAAAAAGACCAAGCCCATTGCTGAACTTACGTTTGACGAAGCAAGTGAACTGGCTTACTTTGGGGCGAAAATTTTACATCCATCCACGATCGTGCCGGCTCAGAAATATGGTGTACCCGTGCGATTGAAAAACACGATGGAAGAAAAAGCACCTGGCACCATCATCAGCACGAAGGGTTCGCGCGCGCAAGTAAAAGCCATTGCTGCCAAAGACGGCATAATCGCCATCAACATCAAATCATCTCGCATGTTGTTGGCGTATGGATTTTTGAGAAAGGTGTTTGAGGTATTTGAGAAACATAAAACACCTATTGATATGATTTCCACTTCGGAGGTGGCCGTATCGGTTACCATCGATGATGCCAGTCACTTAAATGAATTATTGGAAGAACTCAACAACTTCGGCACGATTGAAGTGGACAAAAACCAAACCATTATTTGCATGGTAGGCAACGCACTGGCCGAAAAAGAGGGCGTGTTGAAAGAAGTATTTACCGCTCTTGGCACTGTGCCTGTGCGCATGGTCTCTTTTGGCGGAAGCCATAACAACATTTCCATTTTGGTCGACACCGGTCATAAAGAGAAGGCACTGAATTTATTGAATGAGGGGTTGTTTAGTTTTTAGCTTATGAAATATAGATTTGTTTCTTTTTTGCTTTTGGTGTCACTTTTTTCCCAAGCCCAATCGCTTATTGTTGGAATACCATCGGCCGATGTAGCCGAAAAGCATCACTTAGAAATCACCCACGAGAGCCAATGGAATTTTTGGGAGGATGGCATGAAATGGAACAGCTTTAATTTTGCTTGCTACGGTATCGGCCACCACACCGAATTGACCGCTGCCCTCAATAATCTTAACAATGATGGAAGCACCAATTTGGCACTCGGCTTGGGCGCAAAAAAGGTTTTCCCCATCCTAAAAAATTTCACATCCCTACAAGAGATTAAACTTACCGCAGGAAGTAATTTTCTTTATTCAGTCAATAAAAAAGATCCGGGTATTTGGCTCTATTCACATGCAAGCTTCCGATTGCCAAACGTGCATACCCGGTTTACGGTTGGCGGTAGTTATGGGACCTATCAGGCATTTGGCTTTAGAAGGTTTTTGGTAAATGGTGAACAGCAATCTGAACCGCGTGACCCATTTGCGCTCATGTTGGGTTTTGAACAGCCCCTGACTAAACACATCAGCTTAATTGGCGATTGGTTTAGTGGCACACATGATTTGGCAGCGTTCATCCCTGCCATGCAAATCGATATAAAAAAGCATGTGCTCATATTTGGCTACAAGTTTCCCAATCCCAATACAGGAAGCCATGCTTTCATTTTAGAATTTATGGTTAGCATCCCGACTAAAAAGGTGCAATGATCTCATTTGTGCTGAGAGGCAACGCTTTCTAAATTCCCTAAAAAATTTAAACTAATAACCCTACCTTTGTGTTCACATTGGGACTTAGGTGTTGGGGCTTAGTCAAAAGACCAAACGCCTAAGTCCCAAGCCCCAAGTCCTAACTATATGAGCGATACCATCCTTCACGAGTGCGGAATTGCCCTCATCCGTTTGCGAAAGCCCCTTTCTTACTACATCGAAAAGTATGGCACCACCTACGCCATGAACAAGATGTACATTCTAATGGAAAAGCAGCACAACCGCGGCCAAGATGGTGCCGGCATAGCCAACATAAAGCTCGACCAAAAACCGGGCTTTCGTTTTTTTAGCCGGTATCGATCCATCAAACCACAACCCGTGGCTCACTTATTTAAAAAAATTGGAAAAAAATATAAGAAGGCACAAAAAGAAGGGAAGGAAAAATTTAGGAACGAAGATTGGCTGAAAGAAAATGTAGCGTTTTCGGGCGAGCTGTGGCTCGGCCACTTGCGCTATGGCACACACGGACTGAACAGCATCGAAAACGTGCATCCCTTTCTTCGTCAAAATAACTGGCGAAGCCGCAATTTGGTAATGGCTGGCAACTTCAACATGACCAATGTGGAGGAGCTATTCAACGTGCTCGTAGACTTAGGTCAGCACCCCAAAGACAAAGTGGACACGGTGACGGTGATGGAAAAGATCGGTCACTTTTTAGATGAAGAAGTGCAAAGTCTGTTTCAGAAATACAAAGATCAGTTTACCAACAAAGAAGTTTCGGATATCATCGAGAACGAACTCAATCTGCAAAATGTGTTGAGGCGTGCGTGCAAAGATTTCGATGGCGGCTATACCATGGCGGGTATGACGGGCTCCGGCTCAGCCTTTGTGGTGCGCGACCCTTCGGGCATTCGGCCAGCATTTTATTATACGGATGAAGAGATTGTGGTGGTGGCTTCTGAAAAGCAAGCCATCAAAACTGCATTCAACATCGACTACGATCAAATTCAGGAAGTAAAACCGGGGCATGCGTTGGTCATCAACAAAGACGGATCGTTCGCACAGCATCAGGTGATCACTCCATTAGAAAAAACATCGTGCAGCTTTGAGCGGATTTATTTTTCGCGCGGAACCGATCCAGAAATTTACCAAGAGCGCAAACGCTTGGGTAAGTTGCTGGTGCCGCAAATTTTAAAGTCCATCAACTTCGATCTAAAGAATACCATCTTCTCGTATATCCCCAACACAGCCGAGACAGCCTTCTTGGGCATGATGGCTGGCATTGAAGAATACCTCATCAGCAAACAGAAAGAAATTTTTATTGACGGCAAACCAACGGTCGATTCGTTGGAAGATATTTTATCGTTCCGCCCGCGGATGGAAAAAATCGTAATCAAAGACGTGAAGCTACGCACCTTCATTACCGATGACGACCATCGCGATGAAATGGTGGCCCATGTGTACGACACCACCTATGAAGTGGTGAACAAAGGCAAAGACACCTTGGTAGTAATCGATGACTCGATTGTGCGAGGCACTACGCTCGAAAAAAGTATTTTAAAAATGCTCGATCGGCTGGGCCCAAAAAAAATTGTGGTGGTTTCATCCGCTCCTCAAATCCGCTTCCCAGACTGCTACGGTATTGACATGAGCAAGATGGGGGACTTTGTTGCCTTCCGCGCGGTGATCAAATTATTGAAAGAACAGGGCAAAGATTATTTGTTAGGTGAGGTGTACGAGCAGTGCCAGCAAGCGAAGTTGGAAGAAAATCCGACAAACTATGTCAAGCGACTGTACAAAGAATTTTCACCTGAAGAAATCTCCAACAAAATTGCAGACATCGTTCGCCCCGAAGGCATGAAAGCAGAACTTGAAGTGGTGTATCAAACCATCGAAAATCTGCATAAAGCCATCCCCAATCATTCGGGCGATTGGTATTTTACAGGTAACTACCCAACCCTAGGCGGCATGAAAGTGGCCAATAAATCTTACTTGAACTATATGGATGGGAAGTTGGTGAGGGCGTATTAGAAATTTTTAAGATGTAGGATTTTAGATTTACGATTTAGGATGCTCTTATTCAAAGCGCTTAGAATCTAACATCACAAATCTAAAATCAAGAATTATTACTTCCATACGCTTCAATAATATCCCTCACCAATTTATGCCGCACCACATCGCGGCCACTCAACTCAACAAACCCAATTCCTTTTACTTGATTTAAAATCCGCACGGCTTCTTTCAGGCCTGAGCTTTGCTTCGAAGGCAAATCAATTTGTGAGGTATCGCCCGTTACAATCATTTTCGATTCTGGCCCCATGCGGGTGAGGAACATTTTCATCTGCATGGGCGTGGTGTTCTGCGCTTCGTCCAACAAAATAAATGCGTTGTTGAGTGTGCGTCCACGCATATAAGCAAGTGGGGCAATCTCAATGATCTCACGCTCCATATAAAATTTCAATTTCTCGTGCGGCACCATGTCGTTGAGCGCATCATAAATCGGCCGCAAATAAGGATCGATTTTTTCTTTTAAGTCGCCCGGCAAAAAGCCGAGGTTCTCTCCCGCTTCCACAGCCGGTCGGGTAATGATAATCCGCTTGACGGCTTTATTTTTTAAGGCACGCACTGCCAAGGCTACGCTGATAAATGTTTTGCCCGTTCCCGCTGGCCCCAACGCAAATACGAGATCATTGTCCTTCACCGACTGCACCAGCTTTTGCTGGTTTACTGTTTTCGGTTTGATGGGCGAGCCTTTCGTTCCATACAAAATCACGCCATCGGTAGAATCTTCAGGCAAATCTTCTGGCCGCTCTTGGGCAATGTAGCCACGTACATTTTCTTCCGTTACGCGGCCATACTGGTGAAAATGATCCTGCAGCGATTGAAGGATACTACTGATGAGGATGATTTCTGGCTCCTCGCCTTTCAGCAAGATTTCATTGCCGCGCGAAATGATGCGGCTCTTCGGAAATGCCTGCGACAAAGAAGCGATGTTCTTATTCTCAGCCCCTAAAAAATCCAGCAGCGGAATGTCTTCGATGGTAATAATTTTCTCGATCAATGAATATAAGTTGAAATGAAGTAATTTTACTGTGTACTACGGAGGTTAGCCGACATTAAAATCATTAAACACCTTTCATGTTTAGAGAAATCAATAGCCGTGCAAGCAATTACCGAAGTAGTAACCCTACAAATTTAATGAAAATCCAATGCGAGTTGCCGGACATTCGTGAAGTGTCCAGCAACCTTTGAATCATCTATACATGGCCATTGTTACCTTATTAACGGACAGCGGAGAGAGTGACCATTATGTGGCCGCCATCAAATCCAAAGTGCTTACGGTAAACCCCGGCCTTACCGTGGTGGACATCAGCCATAAAATTGCTGCGTGCGATATAGGCCATGGGGCATTCGTTTTAAAGTCGGTGTTCCGCGATTTTCCAGCCGGCACCGTTCATTTGGTTGGGGTAGATTCCATCGGCAATCGAGATGATTTTTTTATTGCCATTCAATTAGAAGATCATTTTTTTGTGGGTGTTGATAATGGCCTATTGGGATTGATCAGCGATAAAACTCCGCAACAGGTAGTTCAATTAAATTCCGTCAATCCCATTCGCACCACCTTTCCTGAAAAAGATATTTTTGCGCCAGCGGCTGCCAAGTTGGCGAGCAAGGTGGCCATCACCACACTGGGTAAACCACTTGGTACGTTCAAAAAGATGACCGATCGGCATGTAAAAGCTACTAAGCGGTTGATTGCCGGTCATGTCATTCGTGTAGATCATTTTGGAAATTTGATTACCAATATCCCCAAAGATGCCTTTGATGTATTGAGTGCGAATAAAACATTTACCATTCAGTTTGGTGGTGAAAAATTCAGGCGCATTCATAAAAATTACTTCGATGCCGAGCCGGGCGATTGTGTGTTGATTTTTAATTCGATGGGATTGTTGGAGATTGGTATGTACAAAGGCAACGCGAGTGAATTACTAGGATTGAAATACGATAGCCCGGTGAATATTTTGTTTGATGAATAGAATCCGAAACTGGATGCTAGATGCTGGCAGCTAGTATCCAGCATCCAGTACCAAGAACTAATGGATATGCTGATAAGAATTGTACTAATGCACTTTACCGAACAAGGGGGAAAAGAATTTTTAGAGATATTCAATGCCCACAAAAAAGCAATACGCCACTTTCCGGGGTGCTCTCATTTGCAATTGCTAAAAGACATTCGCGACCCCAACTGCTACACTACCTTAAGCTATTGGGAAAAACCAGAAAGCTTAGAAAATTACCGTAATTCTGAACTGTTCGAAAACGTGTGGAGCCGCGTGAAACCACTATTTGCAAGACGAACAGAGGCTTTTTCGCTCGAGAAATTTATTGAACTCTGATTTGGTTGAGTTTCAAACTTTGGGCATATTTGCACCCTCTTTTGCTAATCGGCTAGTTTTTGTCGCAATTTAGCAACTCAAGCCTGAGTGGCGGAACTGGTAGACGCGCACGACTCAAAATCGTGTGCCTTCGGGCGTGCCGGTTCGATTCCGGCCTTAGGTACAAAGCCACGCACATTGCGTGGCTTTTTTTATTGCGCCAAATGCTTACTTTGAAGCGCAATAAAAAAACCTTGATCCCTATACTTTCAAACCTCAGCACCGAAAACTTCTCAATTGTAATATCGGTCGCCTTGCTATTGGGCATGGCCAAAACAGGCGTCCATGGAGCGGGCATGTTGTCGGTCCCTCTGCTTGCCATCGCCTTTGGCGGCAAGGTCTCGAGCGGACTGATGCTGCCCATGCTGTTGATCGCTGACATTTTTGGCGTGTGGTACTATCATCGTCACGCCTCGTTCAACTATTTAAAAGTCTTATTTCCATGGGCAGCTGTAGGCGTGATAGCGGGAAGTTTAGCGGGGAACTTTATCGATGACGGAGTTTTTAAAATCATCATGGCCACCACTATTTTCATCAGCTTAATTGTGATGGTTTGGATGGAGCTGGGTGGTAAAGAAAAAGTACCCGACAATATTTATTTGGGAAGAGGCTCTGGATTTTTGGGTGGTTTTACTTCCATGATCGGCAATTTGGCTGGCACGGTAATGGCCGTTTATTTTTTAAGCATGCGGCTACCTAAAAATATTTTCATTGGCACTACCGCTTGGTTTTTTCTGGTGGTGAATTGGTTTAAGGTACCTTTTCACGTGTGGGTGTGGCATACTATCCAGTTGGACTCTTGTTTGTTTGCTTTGGCGCTCACTCCTGCTATTATTTTTGGTGCTTTCATAGGTATTTATTTAGTCAAGAAAATGAGTGACCTTTTTTATCGTTGGTTCATCATTGGCATGACAGCTGTTGCCGCGTTGATTATGATTTTAAAATAGCTTTTAAGCCAAAAAGAGAAAGAAAAAGATTTTCAAAACCTAAATTATTTTCAAAAAAAGGACAATTTGCAAAGTCATTTGAACATAAAATTCTTTACTTAAAATCAATTTTTCCAAAATCATATTTAAACAAAAAAGATTATGCAAATCACCAAGCACAAGGTGGCCTCTATCCACTATACATTAACCGATAACGATGGCAATGTGCTTGACAGCAGTGCAGGCCGCGAACCATTAACCTATATTCAAGGCATCGGCAACTTAATTGCAGGTATGGAAGAAGGACTGGAAGGAAAAACAAAGGGCGAAAAATTCAATCTGAAAGTTAGCCCCGAAAAAGGATATGGTGTAAAGGACGATGCTCTCACGCAAAAAGTACCGCGCAGCGCTTTTGGCACGCAAGAAGTAAAAGTGGGTATGCAATTTCAAACCAACCAAGGCGGTGTGGTCACCGTCACTCACGTAGGTTTAGCTGAAATTACCGTTGATGCCAATCACCCATTGGCGGGAGTAGAACTTAATTTTGCAGTAGAGGTTTTGGAAATACGCAATGCTACCGATGAAGAAATTTCTCATGGTCACGTGCACGGTCCAGGTGGGCATCATCATTGATCGGTAAACTATCAACGAGAAGATTATCCTTTAGAGGAAACAAGGATTGTAAGTAAAATAGATGTTTAGCTCTTGCTGAAAATATTATTTACGCTGCCAAAATAGCTCTTGCTTTTTCCAAATCCTCGGGCGTATCGATGCACATCGTTTCCACATCGGTGATGGCCACTTTTACCGTGAAACCATTTTCCATCCATCGTAATTGTTCAAGCGATTCTGCTTTTTCCAAGGCTGATAAGTTGAGTTTTGTGATTTCTTTCAACACATCGGAACGGTATCCGTACATGCCCACGTGTTTATAAAAGTCATACTGTTCAAGCCACTCCTTTTGCTCCACTTTGTGTAAAAACGGAATGACCGCACGGCTAAAGTAAAGTGCTTCTAAGTTTTTGTTGAACGTAACTTTTACTTCACCCATACTATAGAGTTGCTCTTCGGAATCAATCCTTTTTATAAGCGTAGCCAATTGTGTTTTACCATCCAATTGGGCGGCCAACAAATCAATTTGCGAAGCTTCAATAAAAGGTTCATCGCCTTGAATATTGATTACGTAGTCGTACCCTTCTGCTTCCTTTTCCAATGCCTCATAGCATCGATCGGTGCCACTGGGGTGCTGCTCATCCGTCATGCAGGCATTCCCACCAAAGGAAAGCACATGATCATAAATTGCAATATGGTCTGTTGCTACCACTACTTTTTTCAATGCTTTGGATTGTACTGCTTGTTTGAAAACACGTTCAATCATGGATTGCCCACCTAAGTCAACCAACGGTTTGCCGGGCAGTCGGCTAGAGGCAAAGCGTGCAGGAATGATTCCTATAATTCTTTTTGTGACACTCATTCTGAGTTTCAATTTTTGCTTAAACCCTTTTTACTCGCAGTGTAACTCCTTCCGTGCCAATAATCTCTACTTGCTCTCCCTTCTCAATGTACTCGCCACGCGTAAAGGCATCGTACACTTCCCCTTCTATTAAAATTTTTCCGCTAGGGCGAAGAACGGTATTGGCAACCCCCTTTTTGTTTAATAGCAATTGAGCGTTTGAGTTTACAGTAAACCCATCTGCACTTTTTTGAGATTCATTCAAAGATATTTTTTTGAATGCCTTGGTCTCTACAATTTTTGCCCCTCCAAAAATGAGCAGTAACATGCCGCCTGTTACCCCACCAACTGCCGCCACAGAAGCTTTCACGATATCCCCGAGTGGAACAAATTCAAAATTGAAAAAATCATTGTTGAGCATGATGAGCACCAATGATACCAAGGTCAAAATAATTCCGGCAATGCCAGCGATTCCAAAACCGGGGATCACAAACACTTCGGCCGCTAGTAACAATATGCCGATAAACAAGGCGATGATCTCCCAATACTCGGCCAATCCGTTGAGGTAATAAGGAACCAAATACAACACCAGTGAAGTGATAGCGGCAAACAAAGGAAAACCCACTCCCGGTGTTTGTAGTTCAAAATAGATTCCGCCCAAAATAACCAATATCAAAATGCCACTGATAAACGGATTGAGAAAGAAAGCAATGATTTTTTCGCTTGTACCTAGTTTAAAGCGATGCAATTCGTAGTTTTCAACTTTGTTGCGTTTCAGTATTTCTTCGATGGATTCTACCTTTGCTTCGCAATAACCGTTGGCAATGGCCTCTGCAGCGGTAAAAGTAATCACTTTGCCCGCTTGCTTGATGCTGTCAATCACCACACGCTCGTCTACCATCCCTTCGGCAATGCGTGGATCGCGATGATTTTCTTCGGCCGTAGAGCGCATGATCGAGCGCATGTACGATTGGTATTTATCAGGTGCAGCCGTGCCATCGCCTTCTACCACGGTGGCTGCGCCAATGCTTGCACCGGGCGACATGTAGATGCTATCGCATGCAATGGAAATCAATGCACCTGCAGAGGCCGCATCCGAGTTGATGTAGACCCACACCGGCTTTTTTGAATCCATCACCACATCTACAATCTCTTTGGCATCCGTCAACACGCCTCCGTAGGTATCCATATCAATGATGATATAGTCGGCTTTGATTTTTTCAGCATGTTCAAATGCTAGCTTTACATAGCGAAGCATTCGCGGATCAATCTCATCTTTGATTTCCATCACCATTACCTGAGGTACTGATTTTTGTGCCCAGCTACTCACCGCTATCAAAAGCAAAAAAAGAATTAACACCAACTTTTTCATATCACTTATTTCTACAAAAATACTATACTTCAATCAATATCAGCGTTGCAAACCTTCTATCTCCCAAACCGAAATACTTCGGTCATCACTAGCGCTAATGAGTTGATTGTTAAAAGAAGACCACCAAAGCTTGTTTACAGAGGTGCCGTGCCCGGCATGGCGCGCCTTATCGATCACTTTGAGCAATTGCATTTTTTCAGTATCCCAAATTTTAATCGACTTGTCCATGCTGGCGGTGGCAAAGTATTTTCCGTTTGGACTCAGAGCAATATCGTTGATGGCAAACAAATGGGCCGCTACCTCTAGTTCAAAGTCATACGTTTGGTCATTCCATTTTTTGAGCCTTGCATCGCGCGAGGCGCTTAGTAATCCACACGTGGGCAAATACTGCAAGGCAAATACCGAATTGAGGTGAGCCGCTACAGTATGTTTGAGTTGATAGGTGTTTGCCTCAAAAACCCGAATGATATGATCACTATAGCCAACGGCTATTTCATGGCTGTGCGGATGGATGGCCATGACACGAGCGCTTTTTTCAGATACTTTAATTTTTGTTTTGATCGTTAAGGATAGAAGATCTACCACGATCAGTGTACCATCACCGGTGGCCACCCACAAATCATTACCAAATGATTTGATATCAAAAATAGCAGCCGTGGTAAGTTGCAAAGAAGAAACTTCTTTCTTGGTTTGCCAATCGAGCAGATGAATGCCCTCGTAATTATGGCCTGCTACCAATAAATTACTTTTCAATAAATGAAGCGCGTAGATGGAATTGTTTAACCGCGCGATGAGTTCGCCCTCTTCGGGCTTATTCAAATCCCACAACACAATCAAGCCATCACCAGCCCCACTAAAAAACCGAGAGGCGTTTGGGGTGGGCTCCAAAGTATACACTGCATCGCGATGCCCCGAAAGAGTATGTATTTTTTTTACTTGAATGGGTGACATCAATAATTGCGTAATTTTGGTGATCGTTTGGGCATCCGCGCAAGCAGCAAAAATGTATGTTTAAACCCACCCAATCAAATGCCACTGCGAAAAACTGAATTGGACAAAGAGAAGGGCGGATGGGCTGTATGGGAGATTGATGAAATGGAGGCTAATTTGGCCTTTCAAGCCCAGGAGCAGTGCCCCGATGAGATAGTGCACGAATCAAAACGATTGGAATGGTTGGCCGGTCGAATAACAATCAAATGGCTGGTAGAAAAAATGGGGATGGATTATTCGGGCATTCGCAAAGATGAATTTGGGAAGCCTTACTTGAAAGATTTGCCTCTTTCGATTTCGCTCAGTCATTCCTACCCGTTTGTGGCGGCTCAAATTTCTTCTGCGGAAGAAGTGGGTATTGATTTGGAGCAGCCCAAAGAGAAATTGTTGCGGATAGCCAAGAGGATATTGGCAGAAAGTGAATTAGTGGATGCCGCGGAAAGCATCATCAAACATTGCGTGTATTGGTGTGCCAAAGAAGCGCTCTATAAAATTGATGGAAAAAAAGGCTTGCATTTTGCTAATCAGCTTAATGTGGAAGCATTTACACTTCTGCCGCGAGGAGATTTAACGGGAATCATTACCCGAAATGAAAAACGAATGATACCTTTAAGCTATCAACTCGAAAAAGAATTTGTGGTTGTTTACCGAAAACTATAGAACAATGAAAATTATCACGATTATTCTCTTCTGCTTTGTTTCCGTTTTTTTGAATGCTCAAACGATTGGTGATTTTTCGCTCACCAATGCCTACACGGGAGAAACAGTTTCACTTAGTCAATACAATTCCTCTTCTGCCATTGTGTTGGTTTTCACTAGCAACGAGTGCCCGTTCGATAACTACTACAAATCAAGACTGAAGGAAATGGTAACAGCCTACCAAGGCAAAGTACAGTTTCTGTTAATCAATTCGAATACAGATGCCCAAGAGTCATCCGAAAAAATGGCCATTCATAATACAGATTTAGGAATTCCGTATTTGGCTGATAAAGAACAAAAAGCAATGGAGTCGGTAGGCGCACGCAAATCGCCAGAAGTTTTTTTGCTTAAACCAGAAAGCGGAAAATATTCCGTTCAATACAGTGGCGCGATCGATGACAACCCACAAGTGGCCACGGATGTAAAACAATTTTACCTCAAGGAAGCTATTGAAAAATTATTGAACGGAGCCAAAATTGAAGTGATGAACAACCGTGCGGTAGGGTGTACGATTCGGAAAAAATAATGTTTCCTCTTCCTCTATACACCCAAATCTCCCCCTTCCGAAATTTCAATCAATAACAACTTCACTTCCTCCGCTTTGGCATGCTCGCCCATTTTTTCGAACGACATCACTAAATTCCGTAGCGCTCTTCTGACAATCTCCACCGAATCGCACGCCTCAAAAAAAGATTTTTGTGGAACGAGGTGTAGTTCGTTGATATAATTTTCAATGTCTTGCTTACTGAAGATCAAGCCACGATTAAAAGCATTGATATAAAATTGATGGTTGTCATCTTTGTAGGTAAGGATAAACAAGTTGGGTAAGTTGACACCTCTTACAGGCAATTTTAATTTCTGCGCCACCAACAGATAAATCACGCAAAGCGTAATCGGGTTTCCTTTTCGGGATTCCAACACCACATTGATCATCGAATTTCCCGGAGAGTGAAAATTTTTTGTGTTCGCCCCAAATTTTAGTTTATTGAACAACACACTGTTGATCACTTTTATTTGATCGAACGCATACAAATCGGGTCGAAATTCAAGCCAAGTATCGTAGTAGATTTGTTCCAACTCTTGGCGCAATTTTTCCAGTTCCAAATCTGGATATTGAAAAGTGGCAATAATCCACATACCTGTGAGCAAATCGTGATCTTTACTGACATACCAATCTCGCAACCGCTCTTTGAGCAATTCATATTGCAGGGTGTGAATCAATTCTTCAATTCTGCCTTGCACAGCGGGGTTGAGGTTGCTCTCCCATTCTTGCTCTAAAAAAGGAATGGCTTGCTTGCCCAACGACAATATCTTTTCTTCTACATGACTACTGATCTGTTTATCCTCGTCATCCAGCAATGAAACCAACGCTTTTAATTCACTCTCTTGCATCTACCTAATTTGAAGATTTGAAAATTCGGCAATTTGAAAATGACCGTCATCATAAAAATATGGTATTTACTAAATCATTCACTATCACAAATTAAAAAAAGGCCATCACACAAAAACATTTTCAAATTTTCAAATCGGCTCATTTTCAAATTGATTTAGGTTTGAATCACCCCTACATTAAATTTTTCTACCATCGCATGATTGGCCGCTTCAATGCCCATTGAAATAACAGTGCGTGTTTCTAAGGGATTGATTACACCATCTACCCACAAACGTGCAGCTGCATAATAGGGACTCAATTGTTCATTGTATCGGTCAGTGATTTCTTTCAGCAGTGCGTCTTCCTCTTCTTTGGTAATCGTCTTTCCTTGCGCCTTTAATGTGCTCACCCGAATCTGCAACAACGTTTTAGCAGCCGAACCTCCGCTCATGACAGCAATCTGTGCCGTTGGCCAAGCATAAATCAAACGAGGGTCATAGGCTTTGCCGCACATGGCATAGTTGCCCGCACCATACGAGTTGCCAATGATAAAAGTAAATTTAGGAACCGTAGAGTTGGCCATGGCGTTCACCATTTTCGCTCCGTCTTTGATGATGCCCCCATGCTCAGCCTTGCTGCCCACCATAAATCCGCTCACATCTTGCAAAAAAATCAAGGGCACTTTGCGTTGATTGCAGTTCATGATAAACCGAGCGGCTTTGTCAGCAGCATCCGAATAAATCACACCGCCCATCTGCATCTCACCTTTTTTGTTCTTCACCACTTTGCGCTGGTTGGCTACAATACCAACCGCCCATCCGTCCACTCGTGCAAAGCCACACACAATGGTTTTTCCATACAGTGCTTTGTATTCATCAAATTCCGAATTGTCTACCAATCGTTTAATAATCTCTACCATATCATACGGCTTGGTGCGATCGGCTGGCAAAATTCCGTAAATCTCTTCGGGCTTTTCTTTTGGCAATGCTGATTTCTCACGACTGAAACCGGCCTTTTCATAATCACCAATCTTATCGAATAAATCGCGTATGTGATCAAGACAGGCTTGATCATTTGGAAACTTGTTATCGGTTACTCCTGAAATCTCGCAATGCGTAGTTGCACCACCCAATGTTTCATTATCAATGTCTTCGCCTATGGCGGCTTTCACCAGGTAAGATCCTGCTAAAAAGATAGAACCCGTTTTATCCACGATCATCGCCTCATCACTCATGATGGGCAAATATGCACCGCCTGCCACGCAACTGCCCATAATAGCCGCCACTTGCACAATGCCCATGCTCGACATTTTGGCGTTGTTTCGGAATTGCCTTCCGAAATGTTCTTTGTCGGGAAAAATTTCGTCTTGCATGGGCAAAAAAACCCCTGCGCTGTCTACCAAATAGATGATCGGTAAATGATTTTCCATGGCAATCTCTTGTGCGCGTAAATTTTTCTTTGCGGTGATAGGGAACCACGCGCCTGCCTTTACGGTGGCATCGTTGGCCACTATCACGCACTGCCTTCCTTTTACGTATCCAACACCAGTGACTACTCCGCCAGAGGGGCATCCCCCCTGCTCTTTGTACATGCCATCACCGGTGAAAAGACCAACTTCTAAAAAAGAAGAATCTTTATCAATGAGGTAATGGATTCGCTCACGGGCTGTGAGTTTGCCCTTTTGATGTTGTTCATCAATTTTCTTTTCACCTCCACCCAACATCGTTTTCTTTGCCTTTTCCTTTAAGCGAAAGCAAAGTTGCTTGAGCTGATCTTCGTTTTTATTGAATTCTAAATCCATGAGGAGATTTAAGATGTGAGATTTTAGACTTATGTCTAATGTTATTCGTTTTTTAGAACTTCATTACTAAAAATTAAAAGTAGGTTGTGCAAAACTTGCCTTCTGCTGCCAATGCTGACGATCAATGTCAGCATCCTGACCCAAGGCGTCAGGACTACCTCCTTTTAACCACCTACTTCTTAAGGGCCTTCTTCAATTCTTCTTCTTTTCTGCGGTCGCGATCGATTTTCTTTTTGCTTTTACCCAAAGGCGCCAGAAAATGTTTGGGGTTGGTGTTGAGATGTACGGCCAAGCTATCAAGGGTTTTCAAAAGCTTATTGAGATTTACATAGAGCGTGTCTTCAGTCATCAACTTGCTCATGGTGTTATCCCCTTTGTTTAATCGCGCCAAGGTTTGATTAAGGTTTACAATAGCTTGCTGTGTTTTGGTCAGGGTCTGGTTCAACTTTAGTGTCTTGAGCGAATCGGACAATGTTTTAAAGTTGTTTAGAGTAGGCCTAAGGTCGGTGAGCGTGCCATCTAAATTTTCGGCCACTTTTTTAAAAGTGCTTGAAAGTTCAATAATCTTCCCATCTGCCGTCACTAATGTTTTGTTCAACAAATCGGGTGTCGCTTGAAGTTTATTAAAGATTACTTCGAGTTGCTGCGAGTTTTTGAGTAAGTTATCCACAATTACATTGAATTTGCGCAAAGTAGTTTGCAAGTCGGTGGCTACGGGCGTAGCTGTTTCTGACAATACATCAAACATACCTTTGGCCACTTCGCTTTTAAGCGTGTCTCCAGGCTTCAAAAATTCTTTAGACGAAGTTAGTTTCAACAAGATTGTTTTACCACCCAGTAATTCACTGTTTAAAATAGCTACAGTGCTTTTAGGCAGTTTGATGGTGGACTCAATATCAAATTCAACGAGCACTTGATGGTTACGCTCTTGCATGATCTGAATATTGCTCACGCGCCCAACAGGAAAGCCATTCACCAAAACAGGATTTGAGATGGCTAGTTGATTGCTATTTTCATACACCGCATAATACTTTTTGGTGGTTGAAAAAAAATCGATCCCCTTCAAATAGTTAAAACCAAAATAAAGCGCAGCAATTGCAATCGCTATCACCAACCCAACCTTAAATTCTTTTGTATTCACGAGTATTAGTTTATCGATTCAATCTCAGTTTTATATTCTTTAAATGCCCGATAGATTCCGGAGGCAATCAACTCTTGGCCTTCGTCTGATGCTAAAAAGCCTTCTTCTTTTGAGTTGGAAAGAAATCCTGTTTCAATCAATACGCTGGGCATAGATGTTCGCCACAATACCAAAAAACCCGCTTGCTTCACCCCGCGGCTGTAGCGCCCCGCTTTGGTTTTAAACTGTTGTTCCAATTTCTGTGCAAACTTCAAACTGCTTTCGTGGTAAACACTTTGACTTAAGGTAAACAAAATATACGATTCAGGGCTTTTCGGGTCAAAACCTTCGTAGCGCTGTTCATAATTTTCATCCATCATTATCACTGAGTTTTCGCGCTTGGCCACTTCAAAATTACCTTTGTCTTTGTGCAAGCCCATCACATAGGTTTCGGTGCCATAAGCGGGTGCACCGGGCAGCGAGTTGGCATGGATGCAAATAAATAACTGTGCCTTACTTTTGTTAGCCATCTCCGCACGCTCATCTAACGCCACATACCGATCATCCTTTCGGGTATAAATTACTTTTACGCTCGGAAAATTCTTTTCGATATAGTTGCCCAGCTTAAGGGAAATTTTTAAGGCAATATCTTTCTCTTTTGTTTTCTTGCCCGATGTGCCAGGGTCTCGGCCACCATGCCCAGGGTCAATCACAATAGTTTCTAACTTAAACTCAGGCGGCCTAACATATGCCGAAGAGTTTAGCAAGGTTATTGCTATCAAGAAAAGCTTTATTCGGATATTGGCCACGATACGGAGGTCAGTGCGATTGTATTAAGTTTGTGTAAAGTTGTGAATTTTTCGCTAAAAGCTAAACTATTCGATATTATTAGGCGGCACCCCCCCTATGCGCCATCCATTCCCGAAAGCGGATTCGGGAGGCTTTTCACTTTTACTCCTCGCAACCAGCGCACAAATCTTTGTGGGCTATCCCGCGAAACGGGGGACAATCCCTTGCCGAAGTTCTCGCTTACGAGTGTGGGTATTGCAATCATTCTGCTCAACCTGATTACTTCAACTGTAAACGGTCAAGAAAGAAAACCAACCCGCGGCCAGCCCATTGAAACTAAACCCAATTCACAAGTAAATTCTCTGGCTTCACCAGAAAGCCCATCCAAAATCGATTCGCTGCAAAAACCTATTAAACAAGACAGCCTTAAACAAGATTCTTTAAAACAAAAGAAGAAAGGCGAAATAGAATATACCATTGTTTACACGGCCAAAGACTCTATCAACTTTAGCCTTGATAAAAAAATTGTTAGGCTCTATGGCGATGCTGTTGTTACTTACGGAAACATTCAACTGGATGCTGAATTGATTGTGATCGATTACGAAAAATCTGAAATCACGGCCAACGGAAAGCCCGATTCCACAGGCCGATTGGTGGGCTTTCCGATTTTTAAAGAAGGGAATGAAACCTACGAAACGCGCGAGATGGTGTACAACTTCAAAAACCGAAGGGCAAAGATTTCGGAAGTAGTAACAAAGCAAGGGGAAGGCTTTATGCATGGGCAAACCGTTTACAAGAATGATAAAAATGAACTCTTCACGGTAAACAATGTGTACACCACTTGCGATTTAAAGGATCCCCATTTTCGGGTGATCTCAAGCAAAGCAAAAGCGATACCCGGGGATAAAATTGTGTCGGGCCCTTTTTATATGGAATTCAATCACGTGCCCACACCACTTGGTTTTGCGTTTGGCATGTTTCCCTCTCCGCGCAAAAGTTCTTCCGGTATTATCATTCCAGAATATGGCGAAGAGCGGACCCGCGGGTTTTTCTTGCGCAACATGGGCTATTTCTTTGACATCAACGATTATGTGAAAGTAACCTTGTTGGCCGACCTCTACTCAAAAGGATCTACCGCGCTGAAGTTAAACACCAACTACAACAATCGGTACAAGTACTCAGGTTCGTTTAACTTTAGCTATACCAACAACAAATTGGTAGACAAAGAAGAAGACCAAAGCCGCTCGCGCGATTTTAGTTTAACGTGGAGCCACAGTCCGCGCACCAAAGGCACGGGAAGGTTTTCGGCTTCGGTGAGTGCTGCCACCACTTCGTTTACACGCAACAATTTTTTGGGAGCACAAAATTTAGCCAACCCCACGGCTCTTAACAATACCAATCGCAAACTAACGTCAAACATTTCTTATTCCAAAACATTTGCCAACACACCATTTGCCCTCGGTATCAACCTACGGCACAGTCAAGATTTATTTACGGGTCAAGTAGATTTGCCCATGCCCGATGTAACCTTTAACGTCAATAATTTGTACCCATTCAAAAGCATAAGCCGCACGCCCATTTTAGAAAACATGAACATTCGCTACACCATGGCGGGCACCAACCAAATTACCAACAACTTGGGCAGAATAGGAAAAGACCCAACAAAGGATAGTATTGCTTCCTTTAATCTCGCTAACCTAGGCAAGTTTATTGATAACGGTAAAAACGGATTGCGACACAGTATTCCCGTTGCTACTTCTTTTAAAATATTAAAGTTCTTTACGGTTAGCCCGAGTATCTCCATCGATGCATTGACCTATACTGAAAAGTTGCAATGGAAAGCCGACTCTACAGGCAAAACACCCGTCTCAACAAGAGTAAAAGGGCTCAATCAAGTTTTCAATTACTCACTTAGTGTTGGCCTTACCACGCGCATTTACGGGACATGGTTATCAAAAAATCCAAATAGTGTTATTAAAGGAATCAGGCATCTAATAACACCCAGCATCAGCTATAGTTACACACCCGATTTCAGCGATCCATCGCAAGGGTATTTTCAAGATGTGCAAGTAACGGATGCCGCAGGTCAAAAAAGAATCATCCGGAAATCTGTGCACGAGGGTTTTGTGTATGGAACTTCCCGCCAAGGACTAAGCAATACACTTGGCATAGGGCTTGGTAACACCATTGAAATGAAAGTGAAAAGCAAGAAAGATTCCGTGGCGAAAAAGATATCACTGTTTAACAATCTTTCTATTTCCACGGGTTATAATTTTGCTGCTGATTCATTTAAGCTGGCACCGATTTCCATGAGCGCAAATACCAATGTGCTCAACAATAAAATCAACATCAACATCAACGCCACGCTTGATCCATACGACTACGAAGTTCAGCGTACAGCCGTGCGAGTGCCGTTAGAATCTGGCACTTTTACAGAGCGCAGACTCGATCGGTTGGTATGGGCAAACGGAAGTTTAGGCCGCATTACTTCGGCAGGCCTGGCGTTTAGCACCAACCTCAATCCAAAAGGTCAAAAAAGCGATACGGACACAAAAGATAAAATTGCGAAATCAAATGCTTCTCAAGCCGATAAGGATTACCTCTTACAAAATCCGCAAGTGTATGTTGACTTTAGCATTCCATGGAACTTGCGAATCAGTTACAATATAAATTACACACGCACGGCTAGTCCGGCCGCTATTCTTGCCGAGCGTGCAGTGTCAAGATCACAGCTAACACAAGCACTCAATTTTTCGGGCGACTTATCGCTGACCACCAAATGGAAAATCGGATTTAACTCAGGCTACGATTTTGTGTCGAATCAATTTACACAAACCAACCTTTCGATTAACCGAGATATCCATTGCTGGCAACTGAGTCTGAACTGGGTTCCGTTCGGGCAGTTTCAAAGCTACCTTTTCAACATCGGTGTAAAGTCCGCTTTACTCAGAGATTTAAAACTTAATCGAACCCGATCTTTCTTCGATGTTAGGTAACATCTAACTCGCTAGCCAACCTTCAATTTCTTGTAGTGTTGGGTTTTGCACACTCTCCAGTTTTAATTTTTTGCGCATGCCGGGAATATCGTTGAACAACTTGGTTGCTTTCGTGCCCTTCAGTTGAGCAAGTGATGTGATTCCCAACTTTGTTAAAATTGGAATCAACTCTGTTCGCACACCAATTGACTCAAATTCTTGTTGTGCATCCATTGGCTCCATCACTTTTTCAGGTTTCATCTGCGGAAAGAAAATTACATCTTGAATAGAGGGAGAATTGGTCATTACCATGGATAGGCGATCGATGCCAATGCCTAAACCAGCGGTGGGTGGCATTCCGTATTCTAAGGCCCTTAAAAAATCTTCATCCAATGTCATGGCTTCCTCATCGCCACGTTTGCCCAATTCAAGTTGTTCTTCAAAGCGCTTGCGCTGATCGATGGGGTCATTCAATTCAGAAAATGAATTACAGATTTCTTTACGATTGCAAATCGCTTCAAAGCGTTCCACCAATCCTGGTTTTGTTCTATGTTTTTTTGCTAGGGGCGACATTTCCAACGGATAATCCGTAATGAAAGTCGGCTGAATCAATTGGTGTTCGCACTTCTCCCCAAAAATTTGGTCAATCAATTTTCCTTTGCCCATGGTGCTATCGGCTGGCACCTGCAGTTGTTTGCACGTATCGCGCAAAGCCGCCTCGTCCATTTCAGAAATATCAATCCCCGTAAAATGGTGAATGGCCTCGTACATGGTAAATCGTTTCCAAGGGCGTTTGAAGTCAATGATATTTTCACCCACAGTTACTTGTGTGGTGCCGTGTAAATCAATCGCCACTTTTTCAATCATCTCCTCCACCAAATCCATCATCCAATTGTAATCTTTATACGCCACATACAATTCCACTTGCGTGAATTCAGGATTATGAAAGCGCGACATACCTTCGTTGCGAAAGTCTTTGGAGAATTCATACACGCCATTGAAGCCTCCCACAATCAAACGCTTTAGATACAGCTCGTTTGCAATGCGCAAGTAGAGCGTCATGTCCAACGTATTGTGATGCGTTTTGAAAGGCTTGGCGGCCGCTCCACCGTACAACGGCTGGAGTATAGGGGTTTCGACTTCTAAATATCCTTTGCCTGTCAAATACTCGCGCATGGAATTTACCAATTGTGTGCGTTTGATGAAGGCCTCGCGTACGTGTGGGTTCACGGTCAAATCTACATAGCGCATGCGGTAGCGTTGCTCGGGGTCGGTGAAGGCATCGTGCAAAACAACATTGCCTTGCTCGTCTTTTGTTTCTTTCACAATCGGCAATGGCCGAAGCGATTTTGACAACACCTTAAAGCTGGTAACATGAATGGAAATCTCTCCTGTTTGCGTGGTGAATACAAATCCTTTTACGCCAATAATATCACCAATGTCCAATAGTTTTTTGAAAACGATATTGTACAAAGTTTTGTCTTCGGTGGGGCAAATATCATCGCGCCTGAAATACACCTGGATACGGCCAGTCTCATCTTGCAATTCTGCAAACGAGGCATTGCCCATCACCCTGCGGCTCATGATGCGGCCAGCAATGGAGACATCTTTGAATTCTTTTTTATCGGGATAGTTATCGTGAATCTCTTTGGCAGAGACGTTTACTTCAAACAATTCGGGCGGGTATGGATTGATGCCGAGTTTTTGCAGCTCTTCCATACTTTGCCTACGGATGATTTCCTGTTCGCTTAGTTGCATAATTTTAAAATGGATTGCAAAATTAAGGATTTAGAAGTGCCTGACTAATAACTTCTAAGGAAATCTGATACAGTGATAATTGAAATACCCTTAAAAGGATGAAGTACCAATAAATCCGCATCTCTTGTAACAATCGTTTTGGCATCGGCACTAACGGCCAATTCTAAAAACATGTTGTCTTTTGAATCCCTTGACGCATAAACTTTTTCAGTAATTTCAACAGATTTTGAAAGGATTAAAAAGTTTGCCAAAAAATCAATTTTATCTTCTTCTTTTAGGAAGCGTTGTAATCGCGGTTTTTCTAAAGTAACAGCTAGTTCTGTAAATGTCTCACTTGATCTAATAAGGGCGTATTTTTTAGTAGCAATCTCAAATGCTTTTCTACAAAAACCGTCTCCAAGGGCAGCACTGATCAATACATTTGTATCGAAAACAAGTTGCATTATTCCCCTCTCAATAAATCATCTAGTTTGTTTACGTCAAGCCCTTGCTTTTTGGCATATCCCGTCATGCTGTCCATTACCTGCGGCATTGTTCTCTTAGGGCGGGCAACAAATGAATTAACAATAAGAGCCAATGTTTTCTTTTCGCTGTCAGATAGCTTTAAAAGCATTTGCTCTGTTTCAGGTGTAATCGGTAATGAAATCATAGTTTAAAGTTCAGGAAATACCTGTTGATTTCAAAGTGTGCTAGTTTACTGATTTGCGTCTCTTGAGTTCCTTTCTAATTAACGTCAACTCCCTACTGCTCTGCCCCGCTACAGATGTATTTTCTGATGCTCTTCTTAACAAATAGGGCATCACGGACTCCACAGGGCCGTAAGGAACATACTTGGCTACATTATAACCGGCCTTTGCCAAGTTGAAAGATATGTTATCACTCATGCCCAGCAATTGAGCAAAGCATACCCGCTTGTCGTCATTGCGCATGCCGTGTTTGTTCATCAGCACAGCCAAATACTGGTTGCTGTATTCATTGTGCGAACCGCAGACAATTGAAATTCGCTGCTTGTTGTCGATGCAAAAAGCCAATCCTTTGTTGAAAGCATCATCGGTGGCTTCCTTATTTGGATGGATGGGATTTGGATAATTCAACTTCCCGGCCCGCTCAGCTTCTTTTTCCATGTAAGCACCTCGCACCATCTTCACTCCTAAATAGTAATTGTGCATGGTGGCGTTATGGAAAGCATCTTTCAAATTGCCTAACATATCCGCTCGGTACATTTGAAAGGTGTTAAATACAATAGCATGCTCTTGATTGTATTTTTTCATCATCTCGTAGGCTATTTCATCAATAGGATTTTGAATCCAACTGTCTTCAGCATCAATCAACAAAGGAATATGAAACTCATGGGCCTTTGCACAAATCTTATCCACCCGATTTTTAATTCGTTCAAAGGCAGCCACTTCATCGGCCGAAAGGCTCACTTCGGTTTGCACTTTTTCCAATAAATCGAAACTGCCCAAGCCTGTTACTTTAAAAACACAAAACGGAATGGACGGATGGCCTTTGGCAACCTCAAAGGTTTTTAATATCTCTGCTGTCGTTTTATCAAAACTAGGCTCGTCATCTTCACCCTCTACAGAATAATCGAGAATAGCACCTACTTTAAACTGGGCAAGCTTGTCAATAGTCTTTACCGTTTCTTCGGCTGTCTCTCCACCACAAAAATGTTCAAATACTGTGTTGCGTATAATTCCTTTAATGGGTAGGTGCAATGCAAGACTCAGCTTGGCCAGACCAGTAGCAACAGCCGATATGCTGGGATGGTTGACCACCGAAAAAATAAAGTTTGCCTTTTTTAGCTCGCGATCGCTCTTATAAGAAAAGGCTACTTCGGTATCGGTGAATGCAACGGGCGGAAGAGTTTCCATACTCAAAAATTTCGATGCAAATATAAGGCTGCGATAACCAATTATTCACTTATTTTACGAATACAAGAAAGTTGCAGAGAAACACCAAAGCTCAACTTTGAAGGTTAAATTATGGCAGAAGGGCATGTTCAGTTGAGCGACAATGTAGCAGTGCTTGTTCAAGATTTTTTGGCAAAGCAAGAGTTTACGCAATTGGCCGTATTGGTAGATGTTCACACCCACATTCATTGTTATCCGATTATCCAACAGCAATTGCCCGCCCACACCTTAATAAAAATACCGGCAGGTGAAGGTTATAAAAACATCGATAGCTGTCTTTCGATTTGGAAAAATCTAACAGACCTTAACTTTGATCGTCATGCGCTTCTGCTTGTATTGGGCGGAGGGGTTTTGGGCGACATGGGTGGGTTTTGCGCAGCCACTTACAAGCGCGGCATCTCGTTTATTTTAATGCCCACCACTTTGTTGGCCCAAGTTGATGCCAGCATTGGCGGCAAACTGGGCATCGATTTCGAGCATTATAAAAATCATATCGGGGTTTTTCAACAGCCATTGGCAACCTTGATCAGCTCAGTTTTTTTGAATACCCTACCCGAGCGCGAACTCCGTTCAGGATTTGCCGAAGTAATCAAACATTGCTTGATTGGCGATAAAGCCATGTGGGAAATTATTCGAACCAAAACATTGGCAGATCAAGATTGGACAACACTCATACCCCACTCTATCAAAATCAAGGAAGACATTACCCAAAAAGACCCTCGTGAAAAAGGAATTCGCAAGTCTTTGAATTTTGGGCATACCCTAGGTCATGCACTGGAAACATACTTCCTCACAACATCAAAGCCCATTTTCCATGGGGAGGCGGTGGCCATGGGCATGATAATGGAATCTAAAATTGCACATTCAAAAGGTCATTTAACTTTTGATGAATTGGATCAAATAAAAGCCTACTTGCTTTCAATTTTTGGCAAAGTAACGGAGCCTTTCTCGAGTCAAGAGATTATACGATTAACTCTTCAGGACAAAAAGAATAAAGGAAATGAGGTGTTGATGGCTGTGCCAAAGGGAATTGGCAGTTGCGTGTGGGATGAGACCACTAGTGAAAAGGAGATGTTAGAGGCAATCGAGTATTATGAGCTTAGCTAAGCCGGCCGACTATAAATAATGTACATCTTGTTCATCTTCTTTACCGTTCTTCCCCGCAAAGGTATCTCTTACCTTATTGGCAGCTTTGGTGACAAACTCCTTCGTCTTTTGTTTGCGGCTGCCGGTCAGAAGCCAAGCTGCCAATAAGGCGCCACCTGCTACTCCCAGTCCGATGGCAATTTTTTTGTTCGTGCTCATATCTACATTAACTGATTTTTAAAATTATTTGTTTCAAACTCAATAAAAAAAGTACTTGCAAAAAATTTTTTTTCTTCAACTAAAACGTATCCGGCCATTGAATTCGTACCTCCTTATACCAAAATGTTCTCATCTGGTTGGCACCGCATCACAATTATCCTCTTCCAAAAGCATTAGTAACCGTGCTCAGATTTTAAAAGCACTCAGCGGCAATCAATCGGTTGTAAGCAATCTATCAGATGCACGTGATACCCAACTGATGATGGCCGCGCTTGAAAACGCAGAAAAGACAATCGATGTAAAAGATGCCGGCACCACCATGCGTTTTCTTACGGCCTTCTTTGCCCTTACGGGGAAAAACAAACTACTCACTGGCACAGCCAGAATGAAAGAACGCCCTATTGGCTTGCTGGTAGATGCTTTGCGAAAACTAGGTGCTAACATCGATTACATAGAGAATGAAGGATTTCCACCGATTGAAATAAAAGGGTTTGGCGAGCAACTAACCAACCAGATTGAAATGCCTGGAAACATTAGCAGCCAGTACATCTCTGCGTTGATGATGACTGCCCCAAAGTTGCCACAGGGATTAACCATTTCCCTTTCTGGGAAGGTAGGCAGCGTCCCTTACATTTTGATGACGGCTGCTTTGATGAAAGAGTTTGGTGTAGAATGCAAAGCTGATTGGGTTGCCAATCGAATTGAGATACCCCACCAAAGCTATTCCCCTACTCGCTACACCGTAGAAGCCGATTGGTCTTCTGCCAGCTATTGGTTTGGATTTACCGCCTTGGCCAAAGAAGCCGAAATCACATTGCCCAACATTTCAGAAAAATCACTTCAAGGCGATCGGGTGATCGTAGAGATTATGGACAAATTGGGTGTATTGACAACTTTCAAGGATGGATCCATGCAGCTTTCCAAAAAAGAAGCAGTCAAAAACTTGGCTTGGGATTTTAAAGATTGCCCCGACCTAGCCCAAACCGTTTTTCCTGTATGTGCCGCAAAAGGAATCAGCGGAGAATTTACTGGCTTGGAAAGCCTGCGCATCAAAGAAACCGACCGCATTGCTGCCCTTCAAAATGAACTAGCTAAAATAGGTGCAACGTTGACCGAACCGACCCTTGGGAGTTGGAGGCTAGAGGTTCGAGGTTCGAGGTTAGACAGGGTTTCATCCTTCCAACTTCCAACTTCCAGCATCGAAATAAACACCTACCATGACCACCGTATGGCGATGGGCTTTGCCCCGTGGGCAACTTTAATGAACTTAAAAATAGAAGCACCCGAAGTGGTGAACAAATCATATCCGGGCTTTTGGGAAGATATGAAAAGTGTGGGGTTTAATCTTTCTTCACCCGTTTAGCAAGCTGCTGGTGTGGCAACTCAACTGTTGGTTTCTTTCCTTCTTTCAATTTATTCTTTTGGGCAAGGCGTATGTTGTAGCGAATCACCTTCCAATAATCAGCGCCATAGCCGACCAAAATCTCCGCGCCCTTAGGTATGTCTTTGCTTGCTTCTATGTAGCAGTGTTTTTTTTCAGTCACGTACTCTGAATTGTTTCGCACGCCCTTTATGCGGGTGATGCCGAGTGCATCGTTGGCAAAATGGGCCACCGATTTATTTGTCTTCCACGCATCGATGCAATGCTTAGCAGTAAAATAGAATACATACCCATTTCGGTCATCCGCCATTTTCTCTACTTCCTTCCAAGTCACCTTTTGGCCTTTGTACTCAACTATACGAGTTCCTTTTTTAATATCAATTTTAGTGAACAAGCCCTTGCCCGCACCCGGCAGGGTGGATTTTTTTACGAGAAGAAATTTTTCTAATAATGCCATGGCAATGGGCAAAAAAAACATCCTGACCCATTACGATCAGGATGTTTGGTTCAAGTTTTAAACTAGAATTACTTAATAATTACGTCTACACCAGAAGGCAACTCCAACTTCATCAACGCATCGATGGTTTTTGTACTGCTAGAGTAAATATCAACCACGCGCTTGTAGGTGCAAAGTTGAAATTGCTCGCGAGCCTTTTTGTTTACGTGCGGAGAACGCAATACTGTGAATTTTTCTTTTTCAGTAGGCAAGGGAATAGGACCGCTTACCACTGCACCTGTTGCTTTTACAGCACGCACAATTTTCTCAGACGACTTATCAACTAAGTTGTGGTCGTACGATTTCAATTTGATTCTGATTTTCTGGCTCATATCTAAACGTCTTTTAGATGTTTTTTAAAATTTCCTTCTAAAATTATTTGGCGGCAACGGCACCTTTTACTTCTTCTATTACTTTCTCGGCTAGGTTTCTAGGCACAGGCGCATAGTGTGAGAAGGTCAGGTTTGCCGAAGCACGGCCTGAAGTCAACGTGCGTAAGTCGGTGATATAACCAAAGAGTTCTTTCAAAGGCACATCTGCCTTGATCACCTGGGCACCACCGCGCGTGTCCATACCTTTCATGATACCTCTTCTGCGGTTCAAATCGCCTGTTACCGAACCCGTGTATTCATCAGGAGAAATTACTTCTACGCCCATGATTGGCTCCAACAACTGAGGTCCACATTTGCTTGCTGCTTCTTTAAAGCCAATGCGAGCTGCCAATTCAAATGACAATGAATCAGAGTCAACATCGTGGTACGAACCATGGAACAAACGAACTGTCATCGAATCGATCGGGTAACCAGCCAACGGGCCGTTCACCATAGCTTGCTCAAAACCTTTTTGTACGGATGGAATAAATTCTCGAGGAATTACACCACCCACAATGTCATTCACAAACTCTAAACCTGGCTTGTCCTCTGGACCTAACTCGCGTGGCCCGATTTCGAATACGATATCGGCAAACTTACCACGACCACCGGTTTGTTTCTTGTAAACTTCTTTATGCTCAACATTCTTGGTCAATGCCTCTTTATATGCTACCTGAGGAGCACCTTGGTTAATCTCTACCTTAAACTCACGTTTCAAGCGGTCGATGATAATCTCCAAATGCAACTCACCCATCCCACGAAGGATTGTTTGACCTGTTTCGTGATCTGTATTTACGCGAAGGGTAGGATCTTCTTCCACTAATTTGGCAATGGCCATACCCAATTTATCTGCATCCGCTTGCTTTTTGGGCTCAATTGCATAACCAATTACCGGCTCAGGGAATATCATTGACTCTAATATCACCGGGCGTTTTTCATCGCACAGCGTATCACCTGTGCGAATATCTTTGAAACCAACTACTGCGCCAATATCACCAGCTGGCAATCGTTCAATTTGGTTTTGCTTGTTGGCGTGCATTTGGAATACACGAGAGATACGTTCTTTCGCATCGGAACGAGTATTTTTAATATACGAGCCTGATTCGAGCACACCTGAATAAGCACGCACAAAACACAAACGACCTACGAATGGATCGGTAGCGATTTTAAATGCCAAGCCTACAAACGGTTCTTTTTCGTCAGGGCGAATTTCCACTTCACTTCCATCATCAGGGTTTGTTCCGATAATTACATCTTTGTCAAGAGGTGAGGGCAACAACTCCATCACATAATCCAACATGGTTTGCACACCCTTATTTTTGAATGAAGAACCGCACACCATCGGCACGATTTTCATATCAATAACCGCTTTGCGCAAGGCCGTTAAAATTTCTGCCTCTGTGATTGAACTTGGGTCGTCAAAAAATTTCTCAATCAAGGTTTCGTCATACTCCGCTACCGCTTCCAATAATTTTTCGCGATACTCATGAGCTTCCGCCTTCATGTCTTCGGGAATTGGCACTTCTTGAAAGGTCATCCCCTTATCATTCTCATTCCAAATGATGCCGCGGTTGTTGATCAAGTCAACCACACCTTTAAAGTTATCTTCAGCACCGATCGGCAATTGCAAGGCAACTGCTTTGCTACCTAGTTTCTCTTTTACTTGGTTACACACTCCTAAAAAGTCTGCACCTGATCGGTCCATTTTATTGACGAAACCAATACGCGCAACTTTATAGTTGTCAGCTAAACGCCAATTTGTTTCAGATTGAGGCTCAACACCATCTACAGAGCTAAACAAGAACACCAACCCATCTAGCACACGCAACGACCGATTTACCTCCACGGTAAAATCTACGTGGCCAGGTGTATCGATAATGTTTACGTGGTAGTCGTTGTTTCTATATTTCCAATGTACGGTAGTCGCGGCTGATGTGATAGTGATACCGCGCTCTTGCTCTTGTGCCATCCAGTCCATGGTGGCAGCACCTTCGTGAACTTCACCAATTTTATGGTTTACACCAGCATAATAAAGAATCCGCTCCGTGGTAGTTGTTTTACCGGCATCAATATGCGCGGCAATACCGATATTTCTTGTGTACTTAAGGTCTCTTGCCATGGAAGGGGGTTAATTAAAATCTAAAATGTGAGAAGGCCTTATTGGCTTCGGCCATGCGATGTGTATCGTCTTTCTTTTTGATGGCAGCACCTTCGCCTTTAGAGGCTGCTAAGATTTCATTTGCCAATTTATCTTTCATGGTTTTTTCACCACGTGCACGAGAATAGTCGATCAACCATTTGATGCTCAAATTGATTTTGCGCTCGGGGCGGATCTCCACCGGCACCTGAAAGTTTGCACCACCTACCCTACGGCTTTTTACCTCTACGGCAGGCATTACATTGTTCATGGCGCGCTTCCAAACTTCCAATCCGTTTTCGCCACCCGCTTTCTTTTCTACTTGCTCAATGGCATCATAAAAAATAGAGTAAGCAACGCTCTTCTTACCATCTGTCATCATGTAGTTAACAAATTTGGTAACGAGTGTATCTTTAAATTTTGGATCAGGAAGAAGATATCTTTTCTTGGGTTTCGACTTTCTCATGGCTTAGCTGATTTGAATAACTGTCTGGTTGCTTATTTTTTTCCTTTTGCTGCTGGTGCACCTTTCGCAGCAGGAGCGGCTGCCCCAGCTTTCGGACGTTTTGCACCATACTTCGAGCGGCTTTGCTTGCGGCCGTTTACTCCGGCTGTATCCAACGCACCTCTGATAATATGGTAACGCACACCAGGTAAATCTTTTACACGACCACCACGCACCAATACGATGGAGTGCTCTTGCAAATTGTGACCTTCGCCCATAATATAGGCGTTTACCTCTTTCTGGTTAGTCAGTCGCACACGGGCAACTTTACGCATGGCAGAATTTGGCTTTTTAGGGGTTGTGGTGTACACGCGGGTACAAACTCCCCTGCGCTGAGGGGACGAATCTAAGGCTGGAGACTTTGACTTGAAGGTCAATTTTTCCCTTCCTTTTCTCACAAGTTGCTGAATGGTTGGCATTTACGTTTTATTTTTTAACCTTTTTAAAATAAGGACTGCAAAGGTATTATAAAACAGCAAACCTGCAAAAGCTGAGTGTAATCAATTTTTGAAGGTTTCTGCTAAAAATACCTGGATAAACTATAGTCTAATATGCTATTTCAGGGTAGAATCCATAGCCATAGGCACAAAAGACATTGCGCGATTGAACTTTATGGTAAATACCCCCCTGGGTGGCAGTAGATTTTTCATATCTCAAGAAAACAATAACAATCACATATTCTTCACCACCTCTTGCCCAAACTCTGAGCACTTCAAAAGGGTAGCACCCTCCATTTGGCGGTGGAAATCGTACGTGACACGCTTGGAAGAAATGGCTCCTTCCAAACCTTTCACAATCAAGTCGGCAGCCTCTTGCCACCCCATGTACTCCAACATCATCACGCCTGAAAGGATTACTGAGCCAGGGTTTACTTTATCTTGACCGGCATACTTGGGTGCTGTGCCGTGGGTTGCCTCAAAAATAGCATGCCCGGTGATGTAGTTTACGTTACCACCCGGAGCGATTCCAATACCACCCACAATCGCGGCCAACGCATCTGAAATATAATCACCGTTTAGGTTCAACGTGGCTACTACCGAGTATTCATCAGGGCGTAAAAGTATTTGCTGAAGGAAGGCATCGGCAATGGCATCCTTCACCACTATCTTATGACCATTCTTTTCAATCACCATCCAAGGGCCACCGTCTAGCTCGGTCGCTCCAAATTCATTTTTGGCCAAGGCATAACCCCAATCACGGAAGCCGCCCTCGGTAAACTTCATAATGTTGCCTTTGTGCACCAACGTTACACTTGGCTTTTTCTGCTCAATAGCATATTGAATGGCCGAGCGCACCAAACGCTCTGTTCCTTCTTTCGATACGGGCTTGATGCCGATACCCGAAGTTTCAGGAAAACGGATTTTCTTGTATTGTTTCGAAAAATTTTCTTTGAAGAAGGTCATGAATTTCTTGTTGTCGTCACTGCCTTGTTGAAATTCAATACCCGCGTAAATGTCTTCGGTGTTTTCGCGGAAGATGCACATATCGGTTTTGTGGGGTTCTTTTACTGGAGATGGCACTCCTCTAAACCAACGCACGGGACGCACGCACGAATACAAATCCAACTCTTGGCGCAAGGCCACATTGAGCGAGCGAATGCCACCGCCCACAGGTGTGGTAAGCGGTCCTTTAATGCCTACCAAATATTCGCGGAAGATGGTAAGCGTTTCTTCGGGCATCCAATTGCCCGTTTGGTTAAAAGCTTTTTCTCCAGCCAATACTTCCTTCCAAGAGATTTTGCGTTTGCCTTGGTAAGCTTTTTCTACGGCCTTGTCAAACACATATTGAGAAGCAGGCCATATATCTACGCCTGTGCCATCACCTTCAATGAATGGGATGGTGGGGTTATTGGGGACAGTTAATTTTCCGTTGCTGATGGTGATTTTTTGGTCGCTCATTTTATTACTGAATTTAAGTGTTGAAGTTAAGAATGGTTAGAGTCTTTGGATTCGAAAAGTAGGAAATTAATTTTACTTCGAATTTAGTTTCAACTAACGACTGAGACCAATGAAATATTGATTGAGTAAATTAAAAATTGACGGAAATGAAAAGCTGCTATTTTCTGACTGTCGAGAATATACCACTTACCATCAGTTTTTATCACTAAAATAAATACCCGAATGAAATTTTTCTAAATACTGTAAGTGCTCGATCAACACTATCTTTTCATGGGGTGGTAGGTTTCCAGCTTTTAACTTCAAATCAGATTCAGAATCTCGAAAAAAGCCGTCTTTTGCCTTCTTTCCTTTTGGGGTAATTTGTACCCTTCTTACGCGCTTATCTACACTATCTATGTTTTCTTTTACCATTCCGGCCATTCGTAGCCGGTTCAACATTTGAGTGCCTGTATTTATTTCGCTGATGGTGCTGGAGTACACCTCTGTCTTAGATGGGTTTCCAAGTTTTTCAATGGCAATCAAAATAAAATACTCATCCATGGAAACCAGACCATGCTTGCTTAGCGTGTTTTTTGCATACCATTTAAAAAACTTGGCTAACCTATGAATGAGCCATACAAGCGTTCTGTTTATATCCCCATCGGCTTTTACAGCGTCCGAATTGAGTGTTTTATTGAGCCAAACACTAAAGTCGACTAGGTTATTGTTTTTTGTTTCCTTTTGAAAGGTTTCAAAATGACGGATTAAATCAATTAAGGGGCTCGCTTTGTAAATCGCCTAAAATTTCTTCAAAGTTAAAGCTAACGATCATTTTATTAGTATAATAAAAAATAAAATTACAATAAATTACTTTTTTTTAAAAAGTAATTATTATTTTGATACATAGTGGAACTTTTCCAATACCTTGTTTGGATTGCTAAACTCAAAAACAACCATCTTAAATCCTTACAAACTCAAAAATGAGTTTGTAAGGATTTACTAGGTAGCACTTATCTTTTTAGGCTTTTTAAATCTTCGGGTGTATCGATATCGATTTCACCTCCTTCAAATTCTACGGATTCAACTTCACCGCTAAGGTGTTGAATTAGTTTTTTGGCACCTTCGCCATCCTCAATTTGTTTCAAGTTTTCAAAAAGTTCTTTTTTGAAAAGCACAGGCACACCCCAATTTTTTTTATAAGAAGAGTAGACTATTTTTTTTGACGATATCCGAGCCATTTCAATTAATCGATTCAAGTGATTTGTAGTTAAAAAAGGTTGATCGCAAACCAATATCAATATTTGATCGGTACGGGGCCATTTTTCTATAATGGAATTAAATCCAGTTTTTAGTGAACGCCCCATCCCATTTTTCCACGCATGGTTTTGTACGATCAGTGCTGGAAAATGCTCAATTTCCGATTTGTGTTGCTCAAATGCATGACCCAATACAACGGCAACTTGTGAACAGACTTCTAGGGAAATAGTAGTTGTACGAAGCAGAAGCGATTTTCCCTCTAACCTAATCAATTGCTTCGATTGGCCTAATCGCGAGGACGAGCCGGCAGCGAGGAGGAGTAGGCTCAGGGACTCACCTCCGTCCGAGGTAAGCTCGGACATCCCCTCTCTAGGTTGTAGAAAGGGGCGGATTGGGTTGGCGTCAACTTTCGGTTCATTGGGAAGCACCTTCCCCTCATTGCTAGGCAGAGAGGGTGCAGGGGGGTGAATATTTTCTAAAGGCTGTTTTGTTTCATTTTCTTCCACAGACTCACCCCCGTCCGAGGCAAGCTCGGACACCCCCTCTCTACAACGTAGAGAGGGGGGGATCGGGTTGGCGCCAACTTTCGGTTCATTGTGAAGCACCTCCCCCTCTTTGCGAAGCAGAGGGGGGGCTGGGGGGTGAGTTGCAGGTAACGATTTCAACTTCTCCTTTATTTTATTCAAAACAGCATGCACATCCATCAATTCCTTATTTGCAATCCTTAATGTTGTAATGCCCAGTTCGAATAAAATTAAATCGCGGTTGATGTCTGCCTCTTTCTGAAAGTGGTGATATTCTCCATCTACTTCAATCACTAACTTTTTCTCTGCACAATAAAAATCAGCCACATAAAATTGTTCTTGTTGTCCGCTGTAGTTAAAGGGTATCGGATGTTGCCGAAGAAATTTGTAGCCGCTTAGTTTACGGTTTCTAAGATTTGCCCATAGCAGTTTTTCTGATGGCGTTTGAGCCTTTCGAAGCCCACGAGCAATATGAATAATTTTACTTCTAATAATTATTGAAATGAAATTTTCTTCTCACCATTCTCAATCAAATACACCTGTTTAAATACTTGATCGCTGTTCGGATCGCGTTGATGGATGGGGCCAGGGTTATATTTGAGAAAACGACCCGAGCGGTTTGCAAATTTGCTTTGAATTTCGGCTACAATCGAAATGGCAATTTCATCTGCGGCCTCGGCACCTATGTCCAGCCCAATAGGTGAATGGATGCGATGAAGCTGTTCAGTTGTTAAATCAAGTCCATCTTTTTTGAATTCCAACAGCATTTTCTCAAATCGCTTGCGTGGTCCCAAAATCCCGATGTAAGGCGTTGATGTGCAAATCAATTTTTTTAGAACATCCCGATCGTATTCATAATTGTGCGACATCAAAATACAGGCGGTGTAGGCCGTAACGTTGAAATCTCGTTCAATATATTCACGTTGGCACAACGACAACTTGTCGGCATTCGGAAAAAAAATCGGGGCAATGTGCGCCACACATTCATCGGTCACCTGCACTTCCCAACCCAGTGATTTGGCCAATTGACTGACTGGTCGCGCATCAAATCCTCCACCAAAAATGATGACGGATAATGAGGGTTGAATGAATTCAAGAAACACTTCACATTCATTTTCATTATTATAAAATATTTTTGTTTCTGATTTCTTTGAATTAAAAATTTCCGTAAGCAGAGGCAGAACACATTCGCTCCGTTTTTTATCTTGAAATGATTGGATCGCAGATTGTTGGCCAACAACCATTTTCTCACCCACTCCTTCTCCACGAATTACTGTAGCCATGGCCACCGGTTCGTTGGCCTGAATACATTTTTCAAATAGGGGCATCGGATTATGTTCTGGAGTAATAGGCTCAATCAACACATCGATTACCCCGTTGCACCCCAAGCTAATTCCTAAATTTTGATTGCTTTCTTCCCGCGTATCGTACGTAACGGTTAAAGGTTTTTTATCGGCCATCACCTTTCGCGCTTTGCGCAGTGCGTCTCCCTCTAGGCAACCGCCACTGATAGAGCCTACCCATTTGCCATCATCCGTAATGAGCATACGGGCTCCCGGGCTACGGTAAGAGGAGCCTTTCACCTTTACCACTGTTGCTAGAGCTGCTTTTGTTTGATGGGGTTTGAGTTCTTTATAGGCAGCTAATATGGCTTTAAATTCTTTCATTGTTGCTTAGACATACTTAAACACTTTAAAGCTATCACTAATTGACGAAATTTAGAAGGTATTTTTGATAACAAAACCAATTCGATGGCAGGTATTGTTTTACCTTTGTAGTCATTTAGCAAGATGAACAAACCCTTTACTATTGGCATAACGGGGGGCAGTGGCTCTGGCAAAACATTTTTTTTGCAAGGTTTGAGTTCGCTCTTTGATCCGGAGGATATTTGCCTGATTTCGCAAGACAATTATTACAAGCCCCGCGATCAGCAACCCATCGATGAAAATGGGATTAAGAATTTTGATTTACCAATTTCAATAGACCGAGAGGCTTTTTTGATGGATCTACTGAAGATAAAGTCCGGTCAAAATGTGATCAAAAAAGAATACACCTTTAACAATCCCGCGGCAGAGCCCACGTTGTTGGAGTTTAAGACAGCCCCCATCATTATTGTGGAAGGTTTGTTTGTACAGTATTTTGAAGAGATAGAAAAAGAATTGGATTTACGCATTTTTATTGAGGCCAAAGACCATGTAAAGTTGGGCAGGCGCATCAAGCGCGACCAAGTGGAAAGAGGATATGATTTAGATGATGTGTTATATCGCTACCAATATCATGTCATGCCAATCTATGAAAGTCAAATAGAACCGTTAAAACATGAAGCAGATTTGGTGATTCCGAACAACAGCAATTTTGCAAAGGCATTGGATGTGCTTTCTATTTTTTTGAAAACTAAGTTATCAAGGTGACAATACCTTTTTTTTCACTCCAAAGGCTTCATCAATCTATACAAGGTGAATTAGACGAGGCTATTTCCAAAGTAATTAGGAAAGGCACGTTTGTATTGGGTGAAGAGGTAGAATCATTTGAACACCAATACGCTGCCTACACCGGCACCAAATATTGCGTTTCGGTTGCCAGTGGATTGGATGCACTCATTGTTTCATTAAGAGCAGTTGGTATTGGCAAGGGCGATGAAGTACTTGTTCCGTCTCACACTTGTCAGGCAACTTGGTTGGCGGTAACCTTAGTTGGTGCTACACCCATTCCGGTTGAAGTAACCGATTTATTAATAGACCCTTCAAAAATTTTAAGTCACCTCACCAAAAAAGCAAAAGCAATCCTGCCTGTTCATCTATACGGTCAGCCTTGTAATATGGATTTAATTGGTGAATTGGCTAAGAAAAATAATTTATTGATTGTTGAAGATAACGCTCAAGCGCATGGCGCTACTTGGAAATCAATGCGTACTGGTAGTTTTGGAATCATTAATGCAACTAGCTTTTACCCAACCAAAAATCTTGGTGCGCTCGGAGATGGAGGGGCTATCACTACCAACGATAAAGAGCTGGCAACTTTTGTAAAAAAGTATCGAAATTATGGGTCAGAGGAGAAGGGCTGCCACACTATTGTAGGTATCAATTCAAGATTGGATGAAATGCAGGCTGCTTTGTTACGGGTGAAGTTAAATCACTTGTCGAAATGGAATTTAATGAGAACGCAAACCGCTGAATTGTACTATAAAAATTTACAAGGAGTAGGGGATGTTATTTTGCCTCCCCAAAAATCAACTGAGCAGGACTGGACTCACGTGTATCATCAGTTTGTGATCAGAACAAAGCACAGAGATTCCTTAAAGAAATTTCTGAATGATAAAGGCGTTGAAACGGCTATCCACTACCCCACACCAATACACCTACAGCAGGCTTATCAATTTTTGAATCTAAAGAAAGAAAGTTTGCCGAGGGCCGAGAGATTAAGTGAAACTGTTTTAAGCCTACCGATATGGCCAGGTTTGTTGCCAGAAGAAACCGAATTCATAAGTCAGAAGGTTACAGATTTTTTTTATCATTTGTAAACGATCACATAAAAGAGCAACCACAAAAGGAAGATCAAGATATACGAAGTGGCCACAATCCACCACGTAGAGCTGTTTTGCTTGTGGGCGCGAAAGGCAAAATAGTTTACCCCTTTTACCATCACTAACACATACAATACCTCGAATAAACTGATGGCCCGAAGCGGATAGTGGTATTGTGGTGGCACGGTGAGGTAGTTAAAAAAGTTCATGATCGAAAAAGGGTAGAAGGCCCTTATCTCCAACAGTTTTGGGTCGGTTTCAATAAAAACAAACCAAAAGATTTTTAGCAACTCAGGCAGGATAAAAACATACTCGGCAATCATGGCCACGCTCCAGCATTGAGTGTAGGTAATCCGATATCCAAACGTAAAGCAACCCACCCACAGCATAAACCCGATGACGGTAAATTTCCAGAGGTATATAAAGGGTATGGAAAAGAACTGAAGAGCGCTTATAAGTTTGAGAACCATCCCTTCTGGCCTGTCTTGCAAAAACTCAAAAGCGGCAGTATCATACTCGATAAAGGCCTTTTTAATGAACAATAAGACTACCGACAACAGGCAAAGTATGATGAAGGCCAGCTTTTTGTCGGTGTCGAAAACCGAAGTTCTTTCTATTTCGTTTTGCATGGTGACAAAAGTAATGGATTAGTTGTTCACCTATTTTTTTAATGGCAATTTTGCAATCACATGAAAGAGGCCGGCTTGAAATTTCTGATGTTATTCTTTTGTTTAGTGAGTGTACATGCTTTTTGCCAAACCAAGCAACTGAAGAAAGACACCACCATCATCCTCATCTCAGATGTTTCCGTACAACTGGAGGCAGTGCAAGCATTAAATGATCTCTACGATTTTAAATTTGAGCGAGCCGAAAGGCAAATGCGGTGGTTCAAACAAAAATATACATGGCACCCTTTGCCGTACTTTATGATGGGCCTCAGCGAGTGGTGGAAGATAATGCCCAACACAAAAGAGACCAAGTATGATGATCGGTTTTTGGCCTATATGGATAGCTCGATTTTGGTGGCCGAAAACTTGTATAAAAAACATCCCGAGTATAAATTGGAGGCCGCTTTCTTTTTGGCGGCAGCCCACGGCTTCAAAGGAAGGTTGTATTCCGATGAAGAACGTAAGAATTGGCGCAAGGCGGCTGTGCAAGGAAAAATTGCTTTAAATTACTTGGAAGATTGCCGTGGCAAAGAATACTTAAGTCCTGAGTTGCAGTTTGGCGATGCACTTTACAATTACTTTTCGGTGTGGGTACCCGAAAATTACCCTTCATTAAAGCCGATTCTGTGGTTTTTCAGAAAGGGAGACAAACAACTTGGGCTAAAGCAACTACGCGAAGTTTCTTACAATGCTTTTTACACACGCACCGAGGCCATGGTGTGGTACATGCGTATCATGAACAATTACGAAAACGATCAGCCCAAGGCCTATCAAGTGGCTGAGTATCTCTTTCAAACATACCCCAATAATCCTTACTTCCACCGCTACTATGCACGTATGTTGTACGCACGTGGCATGTATCCCGAATTGGAGAAACAATCGAAGCGGATATTGAACTTGATTGACAGTGCCAAGTTTGGTTACGAAGCTACTAGTGGGCGCTACGCTGCTTTCTTTCTGGGGCAGATGTATGATTTTCAGCGCAAGTGGGACGAAGCCAAGAAGTATTATGAGCTGAGTGCTAAATATGCAGTGCAAATAGACGCCACCGAATCGGGTTATTACTTATATTCGTTGATAGCATTGGGCGAAATCAACGAACGGCAAGGAAACAAAGCAGAAGCCAAAAGGTATTTCGGCATGGTGAAGAAAAAAGCCAAGCGTAAAGACGAAGCCTATAAAGATGCGAAGCGAAGGTTGAAGAAATTAGAGAAAGGGGATTGAATTTTCACTTATTCAAAATGGTGGGAGCTTTTGATAGATATGGGGCGTGCTTGCTCTGTGGGTCGACTAAGCTGGTTCTCAATATAACTCCTATCCTAGAGATTCAGCCATTTCAGCAGATCACATTGAAGATATAGGAGGAAAGGCAATGTTTCAAAAACAATAATTTGAAATGGATCTCAGAGATTTAATTGTTACACCTATCTTACTTGTCTTAATTTTTGGTGGTACATATTTGATTAGGGATTATGTAACTGACCCAGTTACTAGGAGGTATTTCTTTCCAGCTATAACAGTAAAGTTATTCGGTTCGATTGCGCTGGGTTGTATTTATCAATTTTATTATTCGGGTGGCGATACATTTATGTACCATTCTTATGGAAGTCGGTTAGTTTGGGAATCAATTTTTGATTCCCCCATCCAAGGGCTTTCGTTGATTTTTAAAGATGCGGGTGATTATTCCAATGTGTACAAATATGCATCTCAAATTTATTTTTTTAAGGATCCACCCTCCTACTTTGTTATTAGAATGGCTAGTGTTTTTGATTTGCTCACATTTTCTACTTATTCTGGTACTGCTCTACTTTTCGCAGTATTTAGTTTTTGCGGTACATGGGCTTTGTATTTGACATTTTATAAACAATACCCCAATAGCCACCGCTCTTTAGCCTTTGGCATCTGCTTTATTCCGACAGTTTTTTTCTGGGGTTCTGGCATTCTTAAAGAAACGATTGTTATGGCTTCCATTGGTATTTCAACGTATTGCTTTTATACACTTTTTATTGAAAAAAAGACCAAGTGGACTAAAATTTTGCTTTTGTTGGTTTCTCTTTACTTTATTTTTAGTGTCAAAAAATTTGTGTTACAAGCTTTCATTCCAGCAGTATTGATTTGGATACTAGCATCGAATTTCAAAAAAATTCAATCGCTTGCAGTGAGGATACTATTGATACCGATTGTAATTGCCATTGCGATTGCTTCCTCCTATTTCTCCATCGTAAAGGTGGGGGAAGGTGATGCTAAATATGATGTAACAAAGATTGCTCAAACCGCTAAGGTAACGGCTTATGACATCCGTTATTGGTCAGGGCGGGCTGCTGGATCCGGATATGAACTGGGTGAATTGGATGGCACTTTTAACTCCATGTTGAAGCTCGCGCCCCAGGCAATCAATGTCACCTTGTTTAGACCTTATATATGGGAGGTAAAAAACCCTCTGATGCTGATGTCCGCTTTGGAAGGCACCGTGTTTTTTTTAATTGTAGCAGTTATCTTGGTTAAAAAGAAGAGATTTTTGTTTGCTTCCTTCTCGGATCCGAATTTCCTTTTCTGTTTAGTTTTCTCGATCTCATTTGCGTTCGCTGTCGGGGTTTCAACTTTTAATTTTGGAACTCTTGCCCGGTACAAAATACCCATGATGCAATTTTTTGCTACGGGCTTGGCTATTGTGCTAGCTCAAGAAAAGAGCCAAAGAAAGTTAGACGCATTGGAAAGTAAAGAATAGCTTTCTACCACCTTCGTGCGCCCCATTTTTCCTAATTGATTTCTTAATTCCTCATTGTTAATAAGTAAGGATAACTTTGTTAACCATTCTTCATACGATGCACACAAGTATCCATTCACACCATTTTCAATGATGATTTTATTGACACCAACCGGAGAGGCTACCGTGGCGATACCAAGACTCATATATTGTAAAGCTTTAAACCCACATTTCCCGTTGGACCAAGTATCATCTGTCAAAGGCATAATGCCGATATCAAATTTTACCAAATCGTCAATCTCAGTTGATTTTGACCATTCAATGAATTGTAACGAACTGATTTCGATTGACGGTTTTTTATTGGAGATAATCAAGAACTTAATTTTTCCTGAAAATTGTTTGTTAAGTATTTCCAAAACTGGCTTAATGCCTTCTAAGTATTTTAAAGTAGAGTGAGTGCCCGTCCAACCGATCGTAATAAGGTCTTCTATTATATCTCTTTTGACAATAAATGGATTGTGTAGATTCTCAGTATCGATAGTGGTTGGGTTTAGGACAACATTTTGGTTGTATTCCTTCGCAAAGTCACACAGATATTGATTGCCGCAACTTACTTTGTAACTCCATTTGCAAATCCACTTTACTTTTGAATGCCACTTTAGCCAAGCGGACAACTTGTTCTCTTCGCTCGTATTGGCAAGCCAAATAGCATCATCAAAATCGTAGATTATCTTCTTGTTGAAAACTTTTACGGACATCCACTCAAACCAAGGTGGGCCGAGTGGTGTTGCCTCGCGATGAATAAAAACATAGTCTGCCGTTGGCACATACCATAAGAGTTGAAAAAGCCTTTTTGAATACCCCGCTAGTAGGCCTATTGTCTTTCTTAAGTAATTTCCATTTGAATATAGTATTGCCCAATTTTTCTTTGACCAGAATGAATACTGATTGAATTCGAAGTTATTTTTTCTCAATACGTGAAAGTATTGCTCAAACCTAAATCGCTGCGAAGGTGCTTCGCCTGCTGGATATGGGCAAATGAATAGTATTTTATTCCTCATTTAAAGTTCTTACTAACCTGCCTATTGCTCCTTGCCTTTCTTAAGCGAGCGATACAAAATCACTGCTGACTCTTGTTCAGAGTGGCCCTCCAGCTGAAAATAATGAGGAATTGAAAAACAGGGGTCATCATAAGGCTTATATTGATTAGATTTTAAGGCTACCTGCATTCTTTCAGCATTCAGCTTATTCCGGTAGGAAAAAGCTCTTTTACCTTTAAAGTCTGCAACTATAAGTAACCCAATCATAACCACGGCTATCAATTTAAATGCAATTTTTTTAAAAGAGACATAGTAATGAACAAGGATAGATAGTAGCATAAATAGATAAGGAAAATGCAAGGCCGAATAGTAATAATGTACTTCTGGTTGGTTGAAGCGAGTCATTGTCAATAGGATAGATGAAAAGAACATACCCATGAGGCTAAGAAAAATTAATTCTTTGATGCCTATATCAACGATCTTTTTATAAGCAATGGCAATAAAAAAACCGCATGCAATCAGCGGTGCTACTGTTACTAAAAAAGAGTGATTGGGGCTAAAATTTGGGATAAACACTCGCCAAATAGAAATAGAAATGATTTTAAAAAAGTATAAAATCTTAATTTTAACATGGCTAGTAAGCGCACCACCCTCCAAGACAAGCCTCGATTGAATGTAAAGTGCATGAGCCAAATGGGTGGCTAGAATTAATACGACTAGCACCAAAAACTTGAAATCAACAGACTTTTTGCTTTTTAGGCCGAAATATGCAATTAGGAACAAAACAGGGTAGAAAAGCCCATTAGGAAAAAAGTAGTTTTGAAAAAAAAGGCAACAGCCGAACCGGACTAGTGAAGAAGTAGTAGATGTTTCCATGTACTGTTTAAAATACAAGATACTCGCGATCAGAAGCAAAAGATGTATGAGTTCACACTGTTGAAATATCCATAGAGCATTTACAAATTGTACCGGGTGTATAAGAAATAAAAAGGCTGAAAAGAGGGCTGCATTTTTATGAATCGAGAAGGATAATAAAACCCGATAGAGATAAATGGAACAACCAACAAGAAGTAATGAGTTAATGATTTGATACCCCATCATGAAGGATTTCATCACCAGAAACTCAAGGAAAAAAAAGTATTGAAACAAAGGCTTTATTTCAAAAGCCAAGTGGTTATTAAATAAAGCAAATTGTTTCTGGTAGTAAAATGATAGATAGAGCCAATCATCGCGCCAAAAAAAGGTATCCGGATTTAACCAAACAATTAGCCCAAATACAACAAGTACCAGATAAGGTTGCTTTTTAATGTACGGAAGTATTGTAAACATCTTAATTGGTACTCTTGAATAGTAAAATTAGTGTATAATAAATGAATAAAGTTGAGCTATTTTTGTGCACCCAAACATAGGCAATTTAAATATTCATTAAATCTAGTGGAAAGCAACGATTACTTTTTTGAGATAAAACCAAAAGATAGAGTAGGCCTCAATGTTAAAGAGTTGGTTGAATACAGGGAACTATTTTATTTTTTCACTTGGCGAGATGTTAAGGTGAAATATAAACAAACTGTTTTAGGTTTTCTGTGGGCAGTTATTCAGCCGCTGTTGCTGATGATTATATTCACTTTCTTTTTTGCAAAGCCAATGAAAGTGCCATCTGATAACATGGAATATCCGGTATTTGCCTTTTCAGGATTAATCTTATGGACGATTTTCTCTTCGGGTATAACCAATGCCGGTAACAGCATGGTGAGCAATGCACAAATCATCAAGAAGATATATTTTCCCAGACTGATTATCCCTATCTCAACGATATTGGCCTCGGTAATTGATTTTGCCATAACTTTTGGGATGTTTTTAGTACTTATAGTTTTGTTTCATCAGCCTGTAAACCTCACATATGCAATAGTCTTTTGGCCAATGGGGCTTCTGATTGCTGTTATAGCTACTTTTGGGCCAGGTTGTTGGTTGGCTGCTCTCAACATAAAGTACAGGGATTTTCGTTACGTGATTCCGTTTTTGGTGCAGTCACTTCTTTTTTTGACACCGGTTATATACCCGATTTCCATCGTCTCCGATTCGTGGGTGAAGTACCTGCTGGCTATCAACCCAATGTATGCAGCCATCACCATTTTTAGACTTCCACTAAGCCAAAGCATGCCTGAGCTTTTATTGGTAACCATTAGTTTGCTCTCTGGTTTGGTACTTTTCGTTGGTGGCTTATATTACTTTCGAAGAACTGAAATGTATTTTGCTGACTTGGCATAAAATGAAACCTATCTTAGAAGTTCACGCTGTTTCAAAGAAATTTAATATTCTGCATCAAGGTCAGTCGTATTTAAGTTTAAGAGATCGGATTGTCGGATTGACCAAATTAAAATTTTCGAACACTAACAAGGAAATTTTTTGGGCATTGCGAGATGTTAGCTTTAACGTTATGCCAGGCGAATCCATTGGCATTGTGGGCAAAAACGGTGCAGGAAAATCTACATTGCTTAAAATCCTGTCAAAGATTACACCGCCAACTCAAGGAAAAGTCATTTGCCGAGGAAGGATAGCAAGCCTACTCGAGGTGGGTACTGGCTTTCACCCCGAGTTGACAGGCAGAGAGAATGTATATCTGAACGGGTCAATCCTAGGAATGCGTAAAAAAGAAATTGATGCTCATTTTGATGAGATCATTGACTTTGCAGGAACCGAACTTTTTTTAGATACTCCCCTAAAGCATTACTCAAGTGGGATGCAGCTGAGACTAGCGTTTGCCGTAGCCGCCTTTTTAGAACCAGAGATACTGGTTATTGATGAAGTCCTCGCTGTTGGCGATGCGCAATTCCAAAAGAAATGCCTAGGCAAAATGGAAGACGTAGCCAGAAGAGGGAGAACAATTCTGTTTGTAAGTCACAATATGGCGGCCGTGCAAAGCCTTTGTAGAAAAAGTATTCTTTTAAATAAAGGATCATTAGAGTTTATTGGAAACAGCAATGAAGTCGTAAACAAATATCTTGATCTGGCATTCTTAAGTACCGAATTTAAAAATGGATCAGTTGAGTTCAATAGTTCAGCAGATATGAATCGGATTATCAAGAAAGTAGAATTGTATTGCAATGGAAGTTTATCGGACTTTCCCCACATGGGTTGCCAGCTGGAGATAAAAGTTCATTTCTGTTCTCCAAAACCGATACCCTATCCGGTGTTGGGCGTTATTTTCAGAGACAGTCTGGGCACTCCCGTTTTAGGCATTAACAATAATCACTATGTGGGCAATGTTGCTTCACGACCGCTTCAAGAAGGTGATTTTTCTTTTATTGTTGATTCCCTTCCGCTAATCAACGGGTCATATTCTGTTGACATTCACTTTGGGGATAACATTACTGATCTTGACGTCAGACGAGATTGCATGAATTTTGTGGTGGAGAAAATGCCATTCTCTAAAACGGGAGTTCTGCCCGATGAACAGATCAACAAATTCTTTGTTCAGGATGTTACATGGCGCGTTCAATGATGAAATATGAATTACTCTTCTCTAGCGATAACAAAAGTCATTCTTTCATCCCTCTCGATGCTTCGTCTGCAAAGGGGATTAAAATATATTTTTGTCTTTCACGATGTATCTCCTGCTAATGCTCATCAGCATTACTCTGTCTATTCCACTGAGGTCACGGTTTTTCAAAATCAAATCAATTGGCTGAAGAAGCATTTTTATATTGTATCACTTGATGAACTTGTAGAAAACAATTCCATTAAAGAAAACTGTGCCTCAATCGTTTTTGATGACGGATTTAAAAGTATTCGCGACTACGCATTTCCAATCCTTCATAAAACTTCCATCCCTTTTACCGTGTTTGTTAACAAACATGCCGTTATCAACAATTGGCTCTGGTGCAGTAATCTTTTCATGGCGCATAAAAATGCTGATGCCGCTTACCTCAAACGAATCTACGATCACTTTTCTTTTACTAGGTTGAGTTTTGAAGATTTTAATCGAGCACCGGGCGAAGCGTTAATCACATCAAAAAAATTAGAGAGCAACTACGATATTTTCTTTGATGAAAAATATTCTGCTCTACCTACCTACCTTACCGAAACGGATATCAAGTTCCTTATTGATAACCAATGCGTAATAGGTAGTCACACTACAAATCATAAATTACTTTCAAACTGTACCGATCAGGATATTGAAGAGGAGATCGTAATCAATAATGAATTCTTAAAAGAGCTAACCGGGAAGACCATTGACCATTTTGCAATCCCTTTCGGTTTTGAAGGAACCTTCGATGCTCGAACTGTGTCTCTGGCAAAAAAATATCACGCTCATCTTTACTCTACCGAGCGAACTTGTTTCAACAATCATCACAATCAGTCCGCTGTTTTTCCAAGATTAGGGCTTCGAAATGAAAATTTGACTAATCTTGTCTACGCTATAAATCTGCCTCTGGCGGTTAACCTTCGAAATAGATTCTTTAAGTGATGGAGCCACAACTTCAATACGAACGCATCACTCGCGAGAGTAACCTGGCATCGCTTACTGAGTTGATGAAGACCTGTTTCAACATGAAAGTGGGTCAGGATTATTTTAAATGGAAATATTTCGACAATCCTGCTGGTGAGATCGTTGCTTATAGCGCTTCGAGTGAAGGAAAAATCATTTCATATTCCGGAGTAATTCCGGAACTGTATTGGGAGAACGGAAAAGTGATAAAGATATACCAGGCTGTAGATACCTTAACCCATCCGGATTTTAGAAGGCATGGTCTTTTTAAAAAGCTTGCGAATATGTGTTATGCCGATATTGCCCAAAGTGAAAAGGCTTACATTATTTTAGCGTTTCCCGTCCCTGTTTCCTATGATGGATTTGTGAATAAGTTAGGATGGGAAAAAGTTTTCTTTTGGCAATTTCGGTTTTGCTATTCCTTTGTCTTTAAAGCATTCTCGCTGTTTCCTGAGTTTAAAAGCACCTCCCTTCACTTTCGTTCTATTCAAAATATCGATTCGCAAATCACAACATATTTTAGTGTACGGAAATCATATTTTAATCTCGAGAAATTTTTTGACGCTAAAACATTTCAGTGGAAAGTGTTGTTGAACAAACACAAAAAATATGAAGCGTTGGGTATTTATGAAGCCAATAATCTGATCGGAATAGCTGTATTTCATTTAGACAGTCCTAAATCTTGCCATTTGGTTTGGATTGATTTCATTGATCAGGCCCATTTTAATTTTGCCTCGTTCAAAAAAACAGTGCATCACCTTTTCGCTCTTACGAAAAGACGATGCATTTACACCTGGTCGCCAACCTCTAATTTTCAAAAGCGAATTTTTAACCGCATCGGATTTTTGCAGAACCCTTTTAATAAAGGTCCCTTCAAAGAAAAAATGCCTTTTATAGTATTGAATAGTAATGGCAATAGCGAAACTTCCCTTTGGAAAGACGAATCGAATTATAATTTTCAAGGAATAATACTCGACTAATCAAATAAATTTACCTCCGATGATCGGCAGAATAAATCGCAAACTAAAATTCTTCATGCTTCAGTTTCGTGTGAAGAATTATAATGCATTCAAAAAAGAGCTTTCGTTAAATCAACTTAGCGCATCCAACATAGAAGAGAACACAAAGAAATTAAAACCATACTATTCCGAATATGTGAATCATGTTTCGTCTCCTGAAATGGCAGCTTCGATGGAATTGGCTGGGTTTATGTACACGCTATGTAAAGCCAATCAGTACAAGAAGGTGTTGGATTTGGGTTCTGGCCTAAGCTCTTTTATATTTCGATTATATGCTAAAGAAACCCTGGGAGTAGAGGTTTATTCTGTTGATGACGATGCTGCATGGTTGACGAAAACAAGGGGCTACCTCGAGCAACATCATCTCGATACAAACAATATGTTCACACTTCAACAATTTGTCGACTTAAAAGAATCTGGCTTTGATTGCATTTTACATGATTTGAATTTTGTAGAGGTTAGAATTCAATATGTAGACTTTGTTTTTAGGTCGGCAAAGAAAAATGGGCTCATTATCATGGATGACGTTCACAAGATGGATTACCGTTTTGCTCTTTTAAAGAAGTTAAAGTCTTTAGAGGCTAGTTGTTTTACCTTGCGCGATATGACGAAAGACAATTTTGGCAGATTTGCGTATGCAGTATTGAAGAAATAGTCATGTATCTTAGCATTATAATACCCACCAAAGAAAGGGAAGAAATATTCAAGAAAACATTAGCGGCTGCCATTGATGCTATTGAGGATTGCCCTGCTGAGATAATTGTTGTAAACGATTCACAAACCTCTTGCCCTACTATACCAGACTATCTTCCAAATGTTAAGCTTATAAACAACCCAAAATCGGGTGTTGCCTCAGCTCGAAATGAAGGGGTAAAGCACTCAACAGGAGATTTGCTTTTGTTTTTAGACAATGACATCATTATTTCAAAGCAATCCGTAATGCATATCATGGCGCTTCATGCTCAGTATCCAAAGGGCTGCTTTAACCTCGATTGGCAATATCCACAGGTATTGCAAGAATTACTAACAAAGAGTAATTTGGGAAGATTTATCTTGAAACATGGAATGGCGTCATTCAAAGGATGGTATGCTGATGGATCTTGGAGGGACAATGCGTTATTTGAATCTTTGTCGGTCGCCAGTTTTCATTTATCCATTTCAAAAAGCAATTTTGATTTGACGGGCGGGTATAACGAACAATTTCCGTATGCTGGATTTGAAGATTATGATTTTCCGACCAAGCTAAAGAAGGCTGGACTTCAATTTTATATAGACAGCCGCGTGATGGTTAGTCATAATGAATCGGATAGATTAAGCTTGGACAATTGGTTAGCCAATCAGCAGCGGAGAGCAGCAACGAGAAAAGTAGCTGTAAATTTGGGTTATCACGAGCTCCAATTGGAGTATGGGTGGATAAAGAGTATAGTACTTGCGACAATTGGCTATCTACATCCATTGATTAATTTTTTATTGAAAAGCTTCCCCAACCAAATTTTTTTTGACCCTCTCTATTTTAAAATTGTAGCCATCAACCAAGCAGCTGTGATTTATAAAGGATACACTTTGCAATCAACAACATGAATATTTCTGTTAAAGTTAGAGTGCTCAACCTATTTCGATGTGTCTTTAAGCTCCCAATATTAGAGCAATGGCTAGCTGCGAATACACTCAACAAATCACCCAATCATATTATTTGCAAGTTAGTGCCCAATCCGTATCAATACGCTCCAGCTACGTACCGAACTATACAACGTGACCATCTTACCTTAGAAGTAGATATAAGCGACTACATAGGTCATCTTTTATTCTTTGGATTTTTAGATTCAGCTATAACCAAATTGTTTTCGTTGTGCAAACCAACTGACAATGTAATTGATATAGGCACCAACATCGGTTGGACTGCATTAAATTTTGCAAAGCGCAGCCATTCAGGTAGCGTAATTGGCTTTGAACCAGACCCGTTTAACTATCGGGCGTGCCAATTAAACATAGCGCGTAATACGTTTCCAAATCTTACGGTGTATCCTTTTGGTTTGGGAGAAGCAACACATCAGGTAATGATGGAACTACGTACCCCAGAGAATAGAGGGGGAAATAGAGTTGCCCCCTCAGGTAATCCAGGTTCTGTGCCCGTTCAAATAAGAAGGTTGGACGAAGTAGAAGAGGTTGTTTCACTATCAAAAATCCATTTGATGAAACTCGATGTGGAGGGATATGAATTAAAAGTATTGCGGGGCGCAAAAGCAATCTTACAAAAGCATAAACCAATATTGTTCATTGAGGTAGATGATGACAACCTGAAGGACCAAAACGATTCTGCAATGGAGTTGTTACAGTTTTTAGCACAATGTGGTTACCGTTCCTTTGAACATAGCGAAACGGGTGTAGAAATTACTCCTGATTATGATTTTTCGCACTGCCATTTTGATATGATTGCTAGATAGGCGATGGCACAGAGGAACCTTGTTTATATACTTTCGCACGTGCATAAATCACTTGGTTTTGAGTGGGTAACGATGGGATTGATGAGGGACTATCGCCTTACTTTTATTTTATTAAATGAATCCACTTCTTCGCTTGAAGATTTTCTAGTGAAGCAAGGAGTAGAAGTGAAGCGTGTTTACTATAGAGGTAAGCAAGACTTTTTTAATGCCTTTCTCAAGACTCTTCTTTACTTACTGCGAAAAAGACCGGACATTGTTCATGCTCATTTATTGGACGCTCAATTGATAGGGCTTACAGCGGCTTTTTTTTCTGGTGTAAAGAAAAGGATCTATACGCGGCACAATAGCAATTATCATCATGTTTATCATCCACGAGGAGTATGGCTCGATAAATGGAGCAACCTGCTTTCAACCAACATTATTTCAATCAGCCAGTCAACCGATAAGACATTGCTTCAATTGGAGCGTGTTTCACAAAGTAAAATCGTAAAGATACCGCATGGTTTCGACCTATCTGCCTTTGATACTATTGCGCCTGATCGGATCGAAAAAATACGTTTGAAATGGAAAATTCCTAACCAACAACCAGTAGTGGGTGTTGTTGCTCGTCATATTGAATGGAAGGGAATTCAATACATTATTCCGGCCTTTCGGAAATTTCTAAATGAAAACCCCAGCGCTTGCCTGGTTTTGGCAAACGCGATTGGACCCTATCATGAGCAATTAATGGAATTGGCACAATCCATTCCAACTAATCAATTGGTGATTGTCCCTTTTGAGGAGGACATCGCAGCGCTTTATGCTGTTTTTGATTTGTATGTACATACACCTATCGACCCTTTGTGCGAGGCATTTGGTCAAACATATATAGAGGCATTGGCTTGTGGTGTTCCTTCAATATTCACTTTATCTGGCATCGCTTCTGAATTTATAATAAATAGGGAAAACGCACTGGTGGTTGAATTCAAGAACACAGAAGCTATATTTGAAGCAATGTTGCAACTATGGCCTGATAATCAATTGAATCATAAAATTGTGGAAAAAGGTAGGCATGATGTAGTTTTGCGATTTGGAATTAATCCAATGGTTGCTTCATTGAAAGCATTGTATGACAAATAATCCCTTCTTTAGCATTGTAATTCCAACTTATAATCGTGCAAACTTTATCTCGAAAGCAATAGAATCCGTGTTGGCTCAATCGTTTAAAGATTTTGAGATTGTGGTAGTGGATGATGGCAGCACTGATGAGACAGAACAGGTTGTGATGAGTATTAAAAATGAAAAGGTACGTTACTTCAGAAAGGAAAATGAAGAGCGTGCGGCTGCCAGAAATTTTGGTGCAAGAAGTGCTAAAGGAAAGTACATTAATTTTTTGGATTCAGATGATACTATCTACCCTCACCATTTGCAAACGGCAAAACAGTTTAGTGATCAATTTTTAGAAGTTAAGGTCTTTCATTTGGGATATGACATAAAAGATGTGCGAGGAGTCTTACTCCATTCGGTATCGAACATCAAATCCATCAATCATCAAATTCTTTCTGGCAATGTTTTGAGCTGCAATGGCGTTTTTCTAAAGAGAGAGGTAATGAAAGAGTTTCAATTTAATGAAGATCGGTTATTATCTTCTCTTGAAGATTGGGAGTTTTGGATTAGGTTAAGCGCTCGATTCCAGTTCTTAAATAGCAATACTATTACCTCCACGGTTATACAACATGATCAAAGAAGTGTGATGATGCCCGATGCAAATAGAATTAAGCTGAAGGTGGACAGATTTGTTAAATATGTTCTGGCAGACGAGATTAACAAAGCGACATTTGGTTTAGGTTTGAATAAGGCAAAAGCTAGCGCATTGACGTATGCGGCACTACACCTTGCGATGGCAAAAGCAGGTAAAAGAGTAATTATTCATTACTTATGGAGCGGTATATCCATTCACCTAGGTGAAATGTTTAAGAAACGATTTTTGGTAATCGTTAAAGAACTTATTAAGGTTTGATAGCATGACCAAAAATATTCTTATCCTAACCTATTGGGGTTATTCTGATGCATTGATTCAAACATATACATTGCCGTATGTACGCATTATAAAAAAGAATTTACCGATAAGTAGTACAATATTTTTGGTTACGCTTGAAAAGGATAGAAATGCTTTGAAGGAATTGAATCGTTTAGAGACTTCAAAAATATTAGAAACTCAAGGAATCCGGTGGCTACCTTTTCCATACAAACCTTTCGGACTGTTGGCTATTTTATTATGGGCTAAAGTTTTCCCTTATTTAGGGTATCTCATTATAAAAAACAGAATCTCGTATATCCACAGCTGGTGCACACCGCCAGGTGCAATAGCGTATTTTCTTTCTGTATGCTTCAATCGGCAATTGGTTTTAGACAGCTATGAGGCACATGCCGAGGCTATGGTTGAAAATGGAACATGGAAAAAGAATAGCATCGCTTTTCGTCTTTTGTTTTGGCTTGAGAAAAAGCAAACACAGCGCGCTGCGTACGTTATTGCCACCACTGAAGGAATGAAAGATTACGCGAAAGTAAAATTCGGTATTCAACTGAATAATTTTTTTGTAAAACCAGCTTGTGTTGACTTGAATCTTTTTTCGGAAGAGAAAATCAAAAATTCGGAACTATTAACCCAGCTTGGCTTTGTAAATAAAATTGTTTGCGTCTATGCTGGTAAATTTGGAGGTATTTATCTTGATAAGGAAGTTTTTCAATTTTTACGGATAGCTTATGATTACTGGGGTGAGGCGTTTCGAATACTTTTGCTATCCAACATAGATACCAGTGAAATTAAGAAACATTGTGTTGAAGCAGGCCTTCCTTTTCATGTTGTAACAAAATTATTTGTTCCGCATGCCGAAATTCCTAAGTACATTGGCTTGGCCGATTTCGCATTGTGCCCGGTAAAACCTCTTCCATCAAAGCGGTACTGTACCCCAATTAAGAATGGAGAGTACTGGGCACTTGGGTTGCCAGTGGTGATTCCGCATGGGGTTTCGGATGATGCTGCCATTATTGAGGATAACAAGATAGGCGCGGTACTTCATCAATTAAATAATGAGGCCTATATGACAGGAGTTAAACAAATTGAAAAACTGATTTTATCATCTAAAAAAGAACGAGTTCAATCAATTAGAGAAATAGCAAAGCGGTATCGAGGTTTTGAAATTGCAGAGGTTGTTTACAGAAAAATCTATTATCAACATACTGAGCACCACATCGAATGACCGTAAATAATAACATATTGAACCTGGTTTACTTTGATTTAATTGCCCTAGTCGCTCTTTTCTTTTTTTACTTTGTCGGCACTCTATTTTTTAAAGCATTTGGCCATAGTGCATCATTCAATTTTAGGGACGTCTTTTTGAAATTATTGACTGGGCTTACTCTCGTAGTTGCAACCTTCAGTTGTTATACTACCGGGTTTAAATCCCTTTCAATTGTATTCGTATTGGTTGCGTTGTTTTTTTGGATGGACAGGCCACTGATTTCGATGGGTGAGAGCAAAGCCACCTACACAAAAAAAACTATATTATTTTTTCTTTTCTCAATAGTCGTTTTATCGTCCGGTATTATCGCTTATCGAGCTTGGGGTTCAACTAATTTTGAACTAAAATCAAATATTGGGTATGTAGACCAAGTATTCTATTCTAAGGTTTCCAACTACATGGTGGAGATGGGAGTTGAGACCGCTTCCTTAGAGTATCTAGAATCCAATGAAAGCCCTTTTCCTTATCATTATTTTGACTTATGGTTAAACTCGTTTTTTATCAAACTCACTGGTTGCAACCCAGTGAAGCTAATGATTTTATGTACCTATACGGTAGGTATTGTGGTGGTTTGGATTGGTTTATTGGCAATTGCCGAGCGATTTAAAGTTATAACAATTACAACTTTACTTCTGACCCTACCAATAATATTCTATGCCAATTTATACCTTCCAATTTATAAGCAAAGTGACTTAATGATTCACTCAATCAATCTATCAAGAAATTTGGTAGACCTAACAAAATTATTTCCAATTTATCTATTCTTAATAGCCTCTTATTTACTCTATAAAGAGGATAGATATGAATGGTCTTACAATGTCTTGCTTACTCTTTGTGTGTTTTTTCTATCATGTGCACCGGGTGTTTTTATTTTTTTAACAACTATCAGCCTGATTGGAATCATGACTAAAAGAATAACCGCTAGAGTATTTATGTACCGGGTGTGTAAAGTGATTTTTGTTTTCTGTTCTATAGCTGTTTTTTATAAGCTTCTAGGGAAGCCTACCCAAGAAGAGCATGACATTTTTTTTGGTTTAATTCATTCGATCGATTCAAATGAAATATTGACTTCAATCAACATAATAGGCGGTACCTCCATTCAGTGTGCGGTGGTTTTTATTCCGGTAATATCAGTAATGATTATGGTATGGATAAAAAAGAAGACAAGCCTTATCAATAAGGAGGAAGCAATGATGTTTATAATTTTTTCTTTTAGTGGATTGATGGGCTGGATTATATATCAAAAAGATATGAATGGTGCTCAGTTATTTACTAATTTATTTATTCCACTTAGCCTAGTATTCACTTTAACTTTCTTTTTCTCGTTGATTCAATCTGGAGCGCGGTTGGTTTGGATGGTAGTCATAACTCAAAGCATTTTTGTTTTTTATCAAGATATTCAGACACGAAAATCATCAAAAAGCGCCCTTGCCGCTTCTCCATTAATTCCATATTTTGAAAGCGTTAGGAACCCTACGGGAGCCTGTATTTTGAATCGATTCCCGAACACTTTTTATTGGATTCCCGAATTTGCCTCATTGGATATTCAATTTCAGGAGTTTGTCAATCGCGATGGCTTTCATACCATTTCATTAGTAGGCAAAGATGTTCCAGTAGATTCCAGTAGTTTTTATTTCAATAAAGTCGAAGAATCTATTCGTAACTCAACTTTTTTTAGCTATGCAATAGCTCATCCTCAAGGCAACTATGATAGTGTGCGTTTGAGTTTTATCAATAAATACAAGATTGATTATTTATTGACAAATTCAGACTACCAATTGAGCACTGTTCTTTCCAGCAATTTTGAAAGACCTATCATAGATTCTTTTAATCAAATCAAACTTTATAAGAGAAAATCCCTTTAAGTAATTTGGTAGAAAATAGGAAAAAAACGGATAAAAATTCTCAAGGTTTTGTACTTTTACCTTATTAAAACCTAACTGAAATTGATTAAAATCCTTATTACTGGTGGGGCAGGCTTTATAGGAAGCTCTTTATCCACTAGGCTGCTGCAAAACTCATCATATTTCGTGGTATTAGTAGATAATTTACTAACGGGTGAACTCGCCAAAGTGCCGCTTCATGAACGATGTAAGTTTATAAAATGTGATGTGAATAATTATAACGACATCTCTACTATCATGACAGCCTATAAGTTTGATTATGTTTTTCATTATGCTGCAGTGGTTGGCGTGAAGCGCACCATAGAAAACCCTATTATGGTTCTTGAAGATCTACAGGGAATAAAGAATATTTTAAGCCTAAGTAAAAATACTGGTGTTAAGCGCGTTTTCTTCTCCAGTTCATCAGAAGTGTATGGTGAGCCAGTAGAACTCCCGCAACATGAAGAGACTACTCCGCTTAATTCCAGATTACCCTATGCTGTAGTAAAAAATGTTGGAGAAGCTTTTTGTAGATCTTATGAAAAGGAGTATGGCTTGCCCTTCACCATTTTCCGCTTCTTCAATACGTATGGACCCAAGCAAAGCACCGATTTCGTTATTTCTAAGTTTGTAAATGCCGCCCTTAGAAATGAACCTATTACCATTTACGGTGCAGGTAAACAAACCCGGACTTTTTGCCACATTGACGATAACACCAATTGTATACTTTCTATTCTCGAAAATAACCTATTGATCAATGATGTTATCAATATTGGAAACGAAAAAGATGTTACTATTCTTCAGCTAGCTGAATTAATCATCCGATTAACTAAATCAAAGTCTAAAATAGAATTTTTACCACCACTCAAGGAAGGTGATATGACTAGAAGACAGCCTGATAATAGTAAAATGAAATCCATTCTTGAACGCGAACTCATACCACTTGAGGCGGGCCTTCGTAAAATTCTGGAGCACGGGTACTTATTCTGAAGTCAGGTTCTCAAATGAAGGTTCGCTTACTTCTATTTTTCCTTTTCATTATCGGTGGCCAAATCCATAGTTTTGCTCAATGTGCTGCAATAGATTTTTCAATAAGCCCAGCAGTATGCCTGAATGAACGCACTGTGGTGGAGGATACAGGCTTGGCTAGCTTGAGAGATTGGGATTTTTGTTCGGGTGATTTCAGTCAGACTCCATCAGCTCAGTTGGACTATACATTATCGGCCGCGTTAGGCAGGCCTGGAATTGAATTTGCGAAGGATGGTAACCTGTGGTATGCCTTTGTAACCGGAACATGGGCAAGCACACTATACCGCGTCCGATTTGCTAATGGCGTAAACAGTGCTCCGACTTCGGTGGATAACCTGGGCGATTTAGGCGGAAAGCTTATTGGCCCGGGGCAAGTACGAATAATGAAAGAAGGCAATGAGTGGTTTGGCCTCATTCATAATGCGGGATCTCCCGGTGGCGAGTTACTTAAACTTTCTTTTGGCGATAAGCTATCAAATTCAATTTCGGTTACTACACTGGCTTCTGGATTGACTAACTTAAACTCTGGTTTAGCGGTTGGACGCGATGAAAGTGATGGTTGGGTTTGCATTTTAACCAGTTCCATCAATCAGTTTACAATAGTAAAACTTGGCTTCAATCTAAGCGCTCCACTACCTACCGATATACTTAATTCAGTAACTGTACCCGACCAGAATAATTTAGGCGATGTTGATCTGATCAAAGTATGTGGCCAATGGTATGGATTTGCCACAAACTACGGGAATGGTAATCTCTATCGATTGAAATTTGGAACGCAACTTTTCACTGCTCCTACAATTGAGCAACTTTTGGGTACTGATTTGGTAAATGGAGGCCGACTGCGTATTGTGAAAGAAGGTACCGATTTTTTCCTGCTAAGTACTTCACTCACTGGAGGATTTTACAAAACAAGCTTTGGTAGTGATCTAAATAACCCAGCTCCTGTTATAATCAATGAGGGAAGTTTTGGTACTACTTTACAGAATTCTTATGGACTTGGTGTGGCAAAGGAAAATTCAGTTTGGAATATTTCAGTAATTGACCAAGGAACAGGTAAGATTTCTAAAGTCAATTACTCTCCTTTCTGCCCAGTGGTGGTTGATGATCCAGACATTTCGAGGCCGATCATTCATTATTCGTTACCAGGCACTTATGCAGTAACCTTGACAAAATCACTTGCTGACATTTCAGTTTCGAAGTCAAAAAGCATTTCCGTTTCAAATTCAATCGCTCCAGAAGTAGTTTTTACCACACAAAATATTTGCGCCCAGCGCGATGTTCTATTTAATGCACAAGTCAAAGTTGCTACTATTGTGAGTTATGATTGGAGTTTCGGAGACACCAACACCTCTACCCAACCCCACCCTTCTCACATCTACTCTTCTGCGGGAATCTACCCAGTCACGCTGCAAGTAACGGCTTCAAATGGCTGTAACAACATTGCCAAATCAGATGTGGCCATTTACAACCAACCGGTTGCTGATTTTTCATTCCCTACCGCTAGTCCGCTTTGTACCAATCAAAATTATGTGTTTACCAACCAATCCGTTTTTGATGCCCCTTCCAGCCCTACGTGGGAGTGGCGGTTGAATGGTACCTTGGTTTCTAGCACCCAAGATTTGACACAAGTATTTATATCTACCACCTCTCAGGAGATTCGTTTCAAAGCAAGAATACCCGGTTGTGAAAATGAAGTCATTAAAAATGTTAGTACCGTAATCCCTGGCCCCCTTGTAAACTTTACAGCACCAGCCACTGCATGCCAATCCGCACCTGTTTCTTTCACCAATACTACAACAGGGTCGGTCACGGGTTATCAATGGTCTTTTGGAGATGGCAACACTTCCTCCTCTGCAAATGCAACAAACACGTTTACCAACAGAGGCCAATACAATGTCACCTTGCAAGCCAATAACGCTGCGGGCTGCCAAAATACTACAACCAAAAGCATCATCGTTTATACCAAACCCCAACCTGATTTTTCGGTTGGCCTTCCACCGTTTTCATGTGCAGGCACAGCTTCACAATTTACTGATACAACACCCATACCCACAGACAGCAACATCATAGGTTGGCAATGGGCGTTTGGTGATGCAACCAAGGGAACATCCACCTTTCGCAATCCAACTTTTACGTATCCACTAGCTGGAACATACAATGTATCACTTTTAACATCCACTAATTTTGGCTGCACCAACAGCCTAACAAAGTCGATTACTATTGCGCCTTCACCCATAGCAAATTTCACCAACGCGATTGCCTGTGCCAACCAGCCCACGCAGTTTACCGATGCCTCTACAGGCAGCATCCGGTCTCGGTTGTGGAACATTCAAAGCAATTCATTTTCGTCACCCAGCGTTCAGTTTTCTTTTGCAAGCGCTGGCTCATTCCCTGTATCACTTACCGTAACAGAAAACAACAATTGCGTGAGCCAATTTTCAAAAACCATAAATGTTCCAGTTCAACCTTTGCTCGATTTTTCCATTCAAGCACCCTGCTCCACCAACCCAACCATATTTACCGAGGTTACTTCTGGTGCGGATGTTGCTGTTTCACAGCTATGGACTTTTGGTGGGCTTGGCAACGGCACGGGTGCCACCGCCCAATTTGTTTTCAGTACCCCCAATAATTATTCCATTCAGTTGCGTAGCGAGCGGCAATCAGGTTGCACGTACAGCATCACCAAAAATGTTTCCATCACACAAGGACCAGTAGCAGACTTCATTCCTTCTGCAGACATTGGTGCCCCCCCCTTAGCCGTTTCATTTGCCAATACTTCCACCAATGCAAATTCGTTTTTATGGAAATTTGGAGATGCGAATAATAGTACCTCAACGCAAACCAATCCAAACTTTACCTTTACTGATTTAGGTATGTATGCAGTTAAGCTTACTGCTTTCAATGAATCCGGTTGTTCGTTTATCATTTCTAAACCAATAACTATTTTGGTTCCCTCTGTAAACGTAGTGCTAAGTGATTTAAGCCTTGTGCCAGATCAGCAAACAGGTGCTCTTCAACCGATGTTAAACATTTTGAACAAAAGCAATGTGCCCATCACCAATCCTGATGTTTTGGTGGATGTAGAATCCAGCAGGTTGATCAAGAAAAAAGTGATCGGCAAGATTCAACCGAACCAATCGCTTTCTGTACTAGTAGATTTACAAATTGTGCCACACAGTGCTAACTACATTTGTGCCGAAGTTGACATTGCCAATAACACTGCCGATTTTGACAAGCGAAAGTGCTTGCCACTTTCTTCTACCGAAATTTTATTTTCGCCTTATCCAAATCCCGTTAAGGATAACTTGAATTTTGATTGGATCAGTAAGGAACCGCTTCCAGTCAATGTGATTATTTTTACTTCATTGGGAAGCATGGTGTTCGAGCAAAAGTTTACCTCCGTTGCCACAGGCCTTAACCGACTTGAGTTAAATACGTCTACCTTGCCAAACGGATTGTACTACATCAATTATTCAGATAGTAAAACTACTAAGTCATTCAGCTTTACAATTGCAAAATGATTGATTTTACCAAATTAACTTTGGTGTATTCTCAATATTTAGCAATTAAATTCTAATATTTGCACTTAGAATCTATTAACATCCAAACCTTAAATGAAAGTTAAATTAGACCCCACCGACAGAAAAATATTGGAATTGCTCCAAAGCGATTCTAACATCACCAATGCACAATTGGCGCAAGAAATTGGTCTTTCGCCTGCCCCCACACTAGAGCGTGTAAAAAAAATGGAGACCACAGGTGTAATTAAAAGTTACCATGCCGTGGTTGACATGGCCAAAGTGGGATTGGGCGTATGCACTCTGGTGACGGTTTCGTTAAAAGGTCATAACAAAGAAAACATCAACGCCTTTATGAAGGCGGTGAATGATGTGCCCGAAGTAGTGGAATGTCACCACGTAACTGGGCAAGCTGATTTTATCCTTAAAATTGTTTCTGCCGATATTCCATCGTATCAAAACTTAATGTTAGAGAAATTATCGAACATTGATGTGGTGGACAATATGCAAACCACCATCATTTTGTCCACGCTAAAAGACAGCAAAGTAGTTCCCTTGCCATGAATGAAGTAGTTGAAAAAACATTGGTATTAAATACCGTTCAAATCCAACAAAAGATTAGGCGAATGGCCTTTGAGGTATATGAAAATAATGCAAAAGAAAAACTCTTAATCTTGGCAGGAATAGAGGGGCAAGGCCATGCGTTTGCTAAAATATTGGCCAAAGAAATTAAAGCAATTGCGGGTATAGAGGTGCACGTAGTAAAGGTATCGGTTGATAAATTGGCCGAAACCCAATCAGAGGTTGCCATCGATGCTACTTCATCTTTTAAAAAGAAAGTAGTGATTTTGGTAGACGATGTTTTGAACAGTGGACGTACTCTTGCCTATGCTATGAAACCATTTTTGGAAACAGGGGTAAAGAAAATGGAGGTAGCGGTACTCGTCAATCGAAGCCATACACTATTCCCCATCACGCCAACGTATACGGGTTACGAACTGAGCACCACCCTTACCGACCATGTGGAGGTAAAGCTGGGCAAAGATGCTTCCGTACATTTGTTGTGATTTGCTTTTCAAATCTTAAATCATACATCGTAAATCATCCATCAAGATAATGTCTGTCCACAAAAAAAGCGAGATTAAAAAAATCACCACGCACCAGTTGCAGGAGATGAAAAAGCGAGGTGAAAAAATAGCCATGCTTACGGCCTATGATTACAGCATGGCCAAAATCATTGATGGCGCAGGCATTGATGTGATTTTGGTAGGTGATTCGGCCAGTAACGTAATGGCAGGTAATGAAACAACGTTGCCCATCACGTTAGATCAAATGATATACCATGCTTCATCCGTAGTGAAGGCGGTGAAGCGCGCCTTGGTGGTGGTTGATATTCCGTTCGGTTATTACCAAGGAAGTTCGGGCGAAGCACTGCGTTCTTCCATTCGCATCATGAAAGAGTCAGGGGGGCATGCGGTAAAAATTGAAGGGGGCATGGAAGTAAAAGATTCGGTGTTGCGCATTCTCAGTGCTGGTGTGCCCGTGATGGGCCATTTGGGTTTAACGCCCCAATCGATTTATAAATTTGGTACTTATGGCGTGCGTGCCAAAGAAGAAGCCGAAGCCAATAAATTATTAGACGATGCCGAACTATTGCAAGAGTGCGGCTGCTTTGGGCTGGTCTTAGAAAAAATACCTGCCGAGTTGGCCAAGAAGGTAGCCAGTAGATTGACAATACCTGTGATTGGAATAGGAGCGGGGCCAGAGGTGGATGGCCAAGTGCTGGTAATGCAAGATATGCTGGGCATTACCCAAGAGTTTAAGCCACGCTTTTTGCGCAGGTATGCCGATTTAAATGCAATAATCACCAATGCCGTTGGCCAATATGTAGATGACGTTAAAGCAAAGCAATTCCCGAATCAGGATGAGAAGTATTAAGTTAACTAAGTTCCAAAGCCTAACTCCGAAACACCCAACTAAACCTCAACACCTTCCGTGTCCATTTCTAATCCCGCATTCACCATTGCTGCAAAGCCTCCGTATACATTTGTAAGATTGGTAAAGCCTTCATTCTTCATGATAGAAATAGCGGTCATCGAACGATAGCCGCCTCCGCAATGAACGATATACGGTTTATGCCTGTCAAGTTCTTTTAAGTTTTTGGGAAAGCTTGCCAGTGGAACAAATTGTGCGTCTTTTAAGTGGCTGGTATTCCACTCGCCTTGTTTACGCACATCCAAAATCGTTACATCCTGTTGCTGCATCTCTTTTTGAAGTTCATCTGCGGATATCGAGTGCACGGTTTCCAATTTTTCATCCCATGCTTCAATTCCATTCTTTAAATACCCCACTACGTTTTCAAATCCGATACGCGCCAATCGCAAAACGGATTCATGCTCAGTACCTTCTTGCGCTACCAGCACGATTGGTTGGTGAATATTGATCAAGGTGCCGACCCAAACGGCATACTGCCCGTTCAGCCCTATGTTAACAGAGCCTTTGATAAATCCTTTTTCAAAATCATCTGCCTTGCGTGTATCCAATAGCAATGCGCCTCCTTTCACAGCCGTTTTAAATTCCCGCACCGAAAGTGGTTGGTTACTTTTTTTCAGCACATGATCTACTGAACTGTAGCCTTGCTTGTTGATACGCGCGTCTTCAAAGAAATATTTCGGGGGAGGCGAAATGCCATCCGTTACTTGAGCAATAAAATCTTCGCGTGATTGATCTTTTAAGGCGTAGTTAAATTTTTTCTGTTCGCCAATGGTGGAGAATGTTTCTTTACCAATGTTTTTACCACAAGCAGAGCCGGGGCCATGGGCCGGATACACAATGGTTGCATCGGGTAAAGTTTTTATTTTGGTATTGAGCGAGTCGTACAACATGCTCGCCATCTCCTGGCTGGTCATGATTCCATCCAACAAATCAGGGCGACCAACATCTCCAACAAACAAAGTGTCTCCGGTAAAAACTGCATGCGGTCGTTTAGCTTCATCGAAAAGCAAAAAGCAAGTGGACTCTGGGGTGTGTCCCGGAGTGTGCAACACCTTCAATGAAATTTTGCCCAACGTAAACTCTTCGCCATCTACCGCCCGATGTACCTCGTAATCCGGATTTGCTTTTGGCCCATAAATGATAGGCGCATTTACTTTTTTCGCCAAGTCAATATGACCTGATACAAAATCGGCATGAAAGTGAGTTTCAAAAATATATTTGATGGATGCATTTCGCTTTTTGGCTAACGCAATGTACGGCTCCGTTTCGCGGATAGGGTCAATAATGGCAGCCTCTCCTTCCGATTCAATGTAGTAAGCTGCTTCTGCCAAACAGTTGGTGTATAATTGCTCAATGTACATGGTCAATATTTTTATACCTCTTGATCGTCTCTTTCCGAAGAAAAACAAACAACCACACAAAGGTCAAAAAAATTCCCGTATAAATTAACTCTACTTTGTCAAATATCGGATTTTAGATAATGCGGTTTTGTTTTTGGTTTGGATTTGATGGATCACCTTCTCAATTTTTTTGACGGGCAAGATCAGTAATCTGATAACGGTAACGATGTCTTGCGTTGTGACGGCAACTTGTTTTGGACTAATGCAAACGTGATTCCAAAAAGAGATTTTAAGAATAATGAGTTTAAAGCGTTTGCAGAAATTGTAAAAACACATCAAAGCATCAAAAATTGATTAAAGAACACATAAACTTGACTTTATGCGAGACCGAAGTTGTCTTGACGCCTGTACGCTGTACCCGGTTCAACTAACCGGTTAAATGAAACTTTAATAGACCCATTTTAGTTAAATAGTACGCCTCACTTTATGGTGGGGTTTTTATTTGCAGATTTTTTGCACTCCGTTGTTAAATTGTACTAAGATTCCCTAACATTGAGCTATAAACCGAGATTGATTCTCAGTAAAAAAGTTATCAACAAATTCCATTGCATAATCTCGATAAACGTAACAATAAAATAAATCAGTATTTCGACTTCATTAATAAACAAAAACTATGTCAAACAACGAATTTAGAAACTACGCGGTGCACCACCTTGGCATGAGCGGCAATGCTTTAGACAGTTACACAAAATTTATCAACACAAATGCCTACACCGTTACGGGTATGACACCCAACGTGGTGGAGGAGCGCCAGATGAGGGCCACTGTGATTGACGTATTTTCTCGGCTGATGGCCGATCGCATTATTTTCTTTGGCACTGCTGTGGATGATTATGTTGCCAACGTAATTACCGCACAATTGCTTTTCTTAGAATCATCTGACCCCAAAAAAGATGTGATTATGTACATCAACAGTCCGGGCGGTTCGGTACATGCGGGTTTGGGCATTTATGATACCATGCAATACATCAACCCCGATGTGGCCACTATCTGCACAGGCTTGGCTGCTTCCATGGGTGCGGTATTGTTGGCAGCGGGTACCGCCAAAAAGCGTTCTGGCTTACCCCATGCGCGTGTCATGATTCATCAACCATCGGCTGGTATGCAGGGTACCTCTTCCGACATGGAAATTTCGATGCGCCAAACACTTGAGTTGAAAAAAGATTTGTACAACATTCTCTCTAAGCACAGTGGCCAAACGTATGAGAAAATAGAAAAAGACAGCGACCGCGACTATTGGATGCGCGCTGCTGAGGCGAAGGAATACGGTTTGATTGATGAGGTGTTGGAGAAGCGGAAGAAATAATTCGATGATTCGGTAATGTGCTAATTTCGCTAATAGTTAATATCTTTACCGTTTGGGTGAAAGAGTGCATTACCGAATTAAACAATTTTCCAAATCAACAAATTAACCAAAATGGCAGACGTTACTTGTTCCTTTTGCGGTAGAAGCAAAAAAGATGTCGACCTGATGATTTCGGGCATACACGCCCACATCTGCGACAAATGCGTTACGCAAGCCAATCAAATTTTATTGGAAGAAAAAAAGAACAAGGTAGAGTCCGGTAACCTGCCCAATTTTAAATTGATAAAGCCACGCGAAATCAAAAAGTTTTTGGACGAATACGTCATCGGGCAAGACGAAGCCAAGCGCGTAATGTCAGTGGCCGTTTATAATCACTACAAACGATTAACCCAGCGCAAACTTGATACGGATGTAACGATTGAAAAATCAAACATCATTATGGTGGGCGAAACGGGAACGGGTAAAACCTACTTGGCTAGAACCCTTGCCAAAATTTTACAAGTGCCTTTTTGCATTGCCGATGCAACGGTATTGACAGAAGCTGGCTATGTAGGGGAAGATGTGGAAAGCATTCTTACTCGCCTGTTGCAAGCCGCAGATTATAACACCGAAGCGGCTGAGCGCGGCATTGTGTACATTGATGAGATTGATAAAATCGCACGCAAATCAGATAATCCTTCTATCACCCGCGATGTAAGTGGTGAGGGCGTGCAACAAGCGTTGCTAAAATTATTAGAAGGAACCGCAGTGAATGTGCCTCCACAAGGCGGCCGCAAGCACCCCGACCAAAAAATGATTACTGTTAATACGGAGAACATTTTGTTTGTTTGTGGAGGTGCCTTCGAAGGGATTTCAAAAGTAATTGGCCGCAGGTTAAATACTCGGCCACTTGGATTTGCGGCAAGTGTGGATACCGGTTCGCCAGCAGATTTTGATAAAGACAATTTACTACAGTTCGTATCAGCACAAGATTTAAAGACTTTCGGATTAATCCCTGAGTTAATTGGTCGATTGCCTGTATTGTCTTTCCTTAATCCACTTGACAGTACTACCCTTCGTCAAATTTTGACGGAGCCCAAAAATGCTTTGGTAAAACAATACAAAAAATTGTTTGAGATGGAGCAGATTGACTTGGAGTTCAAAGAAGGCGCACTCGATTTTATTGTTGAAAAAGCTATTGACTTTAAATTAGGTGCGCGAGGTCTACGCTCTATCTGCGAAGCCATCATCAACGATGCCATGTTTGAATTACCTTCCGATAAAACAACCGACCGGTTAGTAATCAATCGTGCTTACGCAGAAGAGAAATTTAACAAGTCGCATTACAGTAAGTTGAAAGTAGCTTAATTAAGAAGTAGGCAGGAAGCAGTCGGCAGTTGGCAATAAATCGAGTAAAAATAACTGGCTATTGCTCGTTCAAAACAGAGTTCAATTTTTTTGTTGATTTAGGAATTCAACCATAGACTTGGCTGTGTTGGCTGATGCGGAACCCGTGTCCAGCGCTTTATAAATTTCGCCATACCCAGCCATTACCTGTTTTCGTTTTTCAGTTTCTTCAGCAAGCTGCAACAGTTCATTTTGAACGAATACTGGCGAAGCCTCGTCTTGTATCAACTCTTTAACCACTTCCCGGTTGGCAATCAGATTTACCAATGAGATAAATTTCACTTGTACAATTCGTTTGGCAATGGAATATTCAAGTCCACCGGCTTTGTACACCACCACTTGGGGTACTTTTAACAAGGCAGTTTCTAATGTAGCAGTGCCAGACGTAACAATGGCAGCTCGCGCGTGCTTCAATAAATCGTAGGTTTGATTGTAAACGAATTTTACTGAATTCAACTCTTTCAATGGTTGATAAAGTTCTGACGGCAAATTGTCTACTGCGGCCACCACAAATTGATAGTTTGGATTTTGCTTCACCACTTCGGCCATCAACGGCACGATTCGCTTTAATTCCAATGTTCTACTACCCGGTAAAAGTGCAATTATTTTTTTATCGAGGGATAGTTGATGCTCAGAAAGAAAGTTATGGCTAGGCGTGAAGGATTTGATGGCATCTAACACTGGGTTGCCTACATACTCCACCTGAAAATTATATTGTTTGTAAAACTCTTTTTCGAAAGGAAGAATCACAAACATTTTATCAACCGATGCCTTTAAACTTTTTGCACGGTCTCTGCGCCAGGCCCACACTTTAGGCGGAATGTAATAAAGCACCTTGATTCCATTTTTCTTTCCAAACTTGGCAATCCTTCGGTTAAAACCACCATAGTCAATCAATATCAACGCATCAGGTTTGTATACTAAAATATCGGCCTCGCACTGTTTCATATAGCGGGCAATCTTAAAAAAATTGGTTACCGCTTCAAAGCCCATGAATGCCAATTCGCGATAATGCACAAACAAGTTCACACCAACGCTTTGCATTTCATCTCCACCTAATCCACGAAAGCTGGCTTGCTTATCAAGTTTTTTCAACTCTTTGATGAGGTTGCTTCCATGCAAATCTCCCGAACGCTCTCCGGCAATGATGTAGTATTTCAATTCAGTTTTTTTTGATTTGCTTTCAATTATTCACCAAAATACTCCACATAATTACGTGGCGTTTCGTATAGTTTGATGGAATGAAGTTTCCCAAACTTGCTAATAGTAGAAATTTCGGGTTGAAGTATTCTCCAGATTTCCATGGCCAGGTTTTCGGTACTGGCCATTTTGTCTATCATGAAATCCACATCGAGGTTTAAATTCTTGTGATCCAACTTTTTTGTTACCTCGCTGCGGATTAAGTCGCTTAGTTTTTTAAGGTCAATGACAAAACCTGTCTCGGGGTCTGGGGTTCCCTTTATGGTTACAATCAGATCATAATTATGGCCATGCCAATTTTCGTTGGCACATGGCCCAAAGACTTCTACATTTTTCTCCTTCGACCAACTGGCATTGTACAGTTTATGCGCAGCGTTAAAGTGCTCTTGGCGGCTTACGTAAATCATATGATGAGCAAATATACCGCTTCTTACTAAAATCAATTAATTATGGTTTTATCTTAAATTGCCAAAAAATAGATCTATGATTATTGTCACCGGAGCGGCTGGCTTTATTGGCAGCTATTTGATTAAAAGACTAAACGAAGATAACTTCAATGCCATTATCGCTGTCGACCTATTCGATAATGTAGAGAAGAATAAAAACCTTGTAGGCCTAAAAATTCAAGAGCGGGTCAACCGTGATGAATTTTTATCATGGCTAGATCAAAACAATGAACTGGTAGAGTTTGTCTTTCACATCGGTGCTAGAACAGATACTACTGAATTTGACAGCGCATTGTTAAATCGGCTAAATACTCAATACACAAAAGATTTGTGGCAAAAATGCTGCCGCTATCAGTTGCCATTGGTTTACGCCTCTTCGGCTGCCACCTACGGGCTTGGCGAAATGGGTTATGATGACGATGAATCAAAAATCGAATTGCTCAAGCCATTGAACCCCTACGGGCAATCAAAACAAGACTTTGATGTGTGGGCATTAAAACAAAAAGAGAAACCGTTCTTTTGGGCGGGGCTTAAGTTTTTTAACGTGTATGGTCCTAACGAGTATCACAAAGGCAGAATGGCTTCTGTGGTCTGGCATGCCTACAACCAAATTTTGAAAACCGGTAAGATGAAGCTTTTCCGTTCGCACAACCCAGCTTATAAAGATGGAGAACAGATGCGTGATTTTATTTTTGTGAAAGATGTAGCTGAGGTATGTCTGTTTTTGATGCACCATCGAAAAAATTCAGGCATTTACAACTTAGGGTCCGGCAGATCTCGAACTTTTTTGGATTTAGTGAAGGCGGTATTTGCATCCGTGGGGAAGCCTGAGCAGATTGAGTTTATTGATACTCCAGTGGACATACGCAACAAGTATCAATACTTCACCGAAGCGAATATGGGTAAGCTAAAAGGTATTGGGTATGATAAAAAGTTTTATGAGTTGGAGGAGGGAGTAAAGGAGTATGTTCAAAAACATGTTGTGGGTTTGAACTGATCCGATTTCAAAAAAACAGGCTAGCTTTAAGTGGGGGTAGGAGTGGTCAAGTTCTGAAATAGATCCATTCTAATTTTCAACACTCTCGTCACCTTCTCGGTAGTCAACGTAATAGATAATAAGGTTGCACATTTCATCTATCGTGTTCCAGCCGTAGGTTACATCTTTTGGAGGGTGATTTGGATTGGTTTTATTTTTCGAGGTGTTATCGTAATTGGCTGCCACATGGATTGTTGACCCAGCTGGTATCTTGAGCAGATTTTTAAAAATATAGGTACTCTGCCAATTGAAATCCCAATTCTCGATTCTGATTAACGGAATAGTTTCGCCTGAAGGAGTTGAAGCCAACGCCACAAATGACTTCCCCAAAAAATGCATGTGGGGCATTACTGAAATCAATGAAATATCATTCTCTACCAAATAGTTGATATAAAAACTGGGCTCCGACTGAGCGGGAATGAAAAAAGGTTGATTGGCGATGTCGCTTTCGCGAAGCGTTAACGTTTTAACCTCTCTTTGAACAGCACTTTTAGCAAAAAACAACCGTACACTAGATTGATCATGCTGCACCTTAGACGAAGGCGAATAATGGATATTTAATACAAGATCAGTGCCTTTGTAAAGTTTTTTGCCTGTTCCGGCCGGAAAAAAGATCCCCTCATTGCCAGGAATCCATCCATACAAAAATTCGTCTGTAAGTGCAATATTTTGAAAAGACTTGATGGCCGGATCCAATTCCGACATGCCATTAATTCCCCGAATCTTTTGAGTTGAGTCGGTCATTATTCTGCTATGATGCACTTGCCTTTTGTTGCCAGGAACAAAGTCTATCCCTGACAAATAAACATCGCTTGGCAGGTTTGTCGGAATGGAAAAAAACCTGAACTCCTCAACTGAAGTACTTGGTATCGTAAAAGTCGTGTTCATCGAAAGGGTCAAGTCTGGACGCAGGCGCACGTCAATTATCTCTTTAGTCGAGCGAGATTTTTTGTTTTTCCCCTTTGGCATTCCTGAGGCCACCCACTGTTGTATCAGGTCAATCTCCTCCTGTTTTAAAAATCGTTGGTTCTTATAAGACTGAAAGTTCAAATCAGCTTTCCAAGGAGGCATGTATCTAATCTTAGTAACATGGCCAATAAATTTACCTCTCCTTGAAACGTCTTCATAAGAGCCTAGGCTAAATGGCCCCATCCCACCTGGTCGATGACACGGAATGCAATTATTGTTAATTATCGGCTCTACGTGCTCAAAATAGGTCGGTGCTTGTGAATACAAAGCGAGGCTTTGATGAAGTGTAAGGATGATTAGCCACTTTCTCATAAATCGGAATGTTTTCTACACATCATCAAATTATTGAATAGGGCATCCGATAGGGGGTGTCCTTTTTACTTCCGGCTCCTTATTCTTCAAAATGGATTCAAGTGCGTTTACCAAATAGTCTTCTGTTGTTTGTTGTCTATACTTTCCTAATTCGTAAAACCAATTATCAATAGCGCCACTGTATACAATCTTGCCATTCTTTTGAACAAAAACTTCGGGCGTTACTGTCGCTCCAAAATAATCTGTAAGGGCTGGTTTACTTTTATCCGCAGCTAATGTGAAAAGTGTCCGATATTCTTTCGCGAATCTCTTCAAGTCTCTTTTCTTGACTTTTCCAGGAACAATAAAAGTCCAATCTATTCCAGATTGGCTGTAGGTCTCAAAAATAGCGTTTAACTTGGTAATATATTTCTGAGATATCGGACAATCTAAGCTCAAAAAGACAGTAACAGTAACGATTTCCGTTTTAGAATTTCGACTTACTCCACTTTGTGAAAGGGAGTTTGGTGTAAACGCCAAGAATGCAGCAAAAGTTAACAAAAGACGCACCATTTCTCTTCGCCCTATTGTATTCGAAAGCACAATATTAAATCTTTCAAAGGTTCTTTTTCAACAGAAGAGGCTGCCTAAAAAAAGGCAGCCTCTCCACTTGTTTTATTAATTTGAGTACTATTCTTCTATTACTTCACCCTCCATTGACCAAAACAAGTCGCTCCTACTACCGAAGAGCAAACCCCTGGGCTCCAAGTACCATAAGCAGACCCATCATCAGCAATTAATCGCCAAGTTATTCTGAACACATCAGCCGCCAGTGTAACATTACCTGCAGGAAGTGTATAAGTGCGTGATTTCTTAAAGCGTGCGTTTGCATTTGAACGATCAAAAGAGTACCCGTTGCTGCTTTGAATAAAGCTATTGTAAGGATGGTTAGAGAAAATATTAACTGCGGGTGAACTACTGCTATACTTAAAAGTGTTGTTCTTGAACACTTCATATATGTCGTTTGCCGAGATGTCTAACCTTTGGGAAACCCTGGCCTCACCTGCTGGAACTGATTTCCAGAACTTACCGGCAGGGTAAGTAGGGTTAACAGCCGGATTTGGTCCCCCATGGCGTGCCGTCTGAGGATTTCTATCTGCATCCGTATAAGTCTCATCGTATTCTAAATAAAGTTCAATAGTTGTAATTTTCACTCTATTATCAATGGATTGCCACTGCAATTGAAAATTCACCTTCTGACTAGGGGTAGCTAATAGATCATCGAAAAAAACAGCATTATTCACAGCAGTCTGATCATAGAATTGATTGTTACCAAACTCAGGCAAGAGGGTCTTATTGTCCAGCTGCGATATGAACTGTCCAAATCCATGGGCGTTCCCAAGGGGAGCAACATACGGGTTTAACTTTTCATCCTTACACCCAACGGCTATTGCCAACAGAAATATGGCAATTAGGGATATATGTTTTATACTTTTCATGTATCTATTCTTTTTAGGATTACACATTATTATTTAGCCCAGAAAACTTTGTCAACATCAAACGCAATATTGCGTTGGGCGTCTGTCACGCTACTATTCAGATTGAGGTCGTCCAACGAGTATGGCAATCGATTTGGGAAATTGCGAACGGTAGGCTGGATAGCGGGCCTAATATCTGTAGGGAAACCGGTTCGTCTAAACGTATTGTATATTTCAAACCCATTACCAAAATTACAAAACCACGCAATTTTCATAGCTCTGTCCAATCTTTGACTGTCGCTAGTTGCACCATCATAATAAGACATTTGTTTGGCCACAAAAGCATCAATAGAAGCCGAAGTGGGAGCAATTGAACTGGCATCCAAAGAAGCACCAAAAGCAGCCACTTTTTCAATATGTGCTCTAATAGCTTGATCCACCAAAGGTCTCGCAGCACCCGCACCCCCAGGCGCTAAACCCGTTAATAGCGCCTCGATTCTGTAAAATAGAACGTTGTAGGAAGTAATCATAGGAAAGACACCAGCACCGAACGCATTGTTGCCTCGTACTGAACGAGAAGCTGCCCCAGAAGCTAGAAATACCCCGTCATCATAAAAACCACCTGCTGGATATACACCAGGCGCAGTGCGATAAGATCCATCTAATGGAACACCAGATCGGTCTCCCCGATCGCGGCCAAAAATACCTGCTAACAACGCTCTATCAGCTGCTGTCTCAGGAGTTGAAATGACACCAGCATTTTGAAGTTCAGTCTTGGCATTCCCATTAACTGGAAAATAACCGTAGTAACAAGGTGCAGTTGTGCAAGTGGCCGTGTTTCGCTGTGTAGGATCATTGAAATCCAGAACTGTATTGCGTTGCCTCTTGAAATAAAAGGGGAAACGAGGATCTCTGTCTCTTAACATTTCAAACATAATCTGGTGACCAAAATAAGTAAACCCATTTTCTGCACCTGTGTAAGCAGATTGATACCAAGGATGACGATTATCTGGATTTAATAAACGGCCAAATTGAAATTGGAAATCATTTGCCGTGGAGGTAATGAGCGGTTTGGTGAGCACATCTTGAATAGCAGCTGAATTATCCTTAGTCAAACGCGTCTGAATGAGTAATCGTAATTTTAATGAATTGGCTGTCGCAATCCATTGGTTTCGTTGGACTGTTGTACTGCTCGAATTAGGTCCGAAAATGGGATCACCAGTACGTGTGTCAATAGGATCAACAGCACCTAGGTTTACTACCGCCTTGTCAATCAAAAGCAGCAAGTCAGCATAAATATCTTCACCTTTGTCATATTTCGGGTTTTGAACTGGGCCAGAGGCGTTATTACCTTTTAAGGCATCAAAATAGGGTACATCGCCCCATAAATCTACCATCAGCGAGAAATAATATGCCTTTAGAACTTGAGCTATGCCTAAGTAACCTGGCTGATTGCCAACTTTCTCGCAAAACTTGATCATTTCATCTAAATCTTTTAGAGGTCCGCGGTACAAAGCTTGCCACGTATTGACATATGAGCTTTGAGTAAGATCATAAGAATCTGCAGAGGAAATCATACCCCCAACAAATCCAGCAGCATTGTCGTTTACACCACCAGCAAAAGTACTCGAAGCCGAGTATACTACTGTTGGCAAGAGCAAATCTGGCGTGACCGTTTGCGGATTATTAGGATCTTTATTGATATCCAAATCAAACAGATTACAACTTGATACTGAAAGGATCATCAAAAATATCAAGGAACTCTTTATCCTAGTTTTATTTAGTGTTTTCATCTTATTAGGTCTGAGTTAGGTTTCTAAAAAGTCAATGAGATATTCACTCCGTAACGTCTGGTGGTAGGAGTAGCTCCTGCTTCAAACCCCTGAATATTTGTATCTGCAGTAGTTGCCAATACCTCGGGATCAAGGTTTAGCCCTTGCAATACATTGGGTGCTTTCCACCAAAGGTTTCTCCCTGATATGGAAATTCGTGCTGACCCGAAGGGAGTCTTTGAAAGCAAATTCTTAGGGATGCTGTAGCCTAATGAGATCTCTCTAAGGCGAATAACTGTGCCGTCATAAACATTGGTTTCGTCTGCGCCATAGGCTCCAAATCCATTGGTAAAGTGGTAGTCAAATGCGTTGACGCCAGTTGTGTTTCTAATCTTATTTCCATTGTCGTCTAAAAGTGCCGTTGCCACCTGCTTAGTCGGATCTCCATATACACCTGGCACTACACGATTACCTTCCCTGTCTTCCTGAATCTGCAATTGGCCACGTAGGAACAAGGATGCTGCCGTCACTGAATAGAATTGCCCTCCTTGTTTCCAATCCAATAGTGCAGTCAAAGTAATGCCTTTCCAGCTAAATGTATTTGTTAATCCAAGTGTGAAATCCGGAATAGGATTACCAATGATTGTGGCGACATTATCTGGGTAAGGCAAACCAGTAGATCCATTAATCAGCAAATTGCCTTCTTCATCTCTAGCGTTACGCGTCCCATAGATTTGGCCAAAAGGAGAACCTTTTTTATGGATATTTCCCAACACACCACTATTACCTCCACCAACTCCACCAAGAAGAATCTGTCCCTGTGGCCCAGCGTTAATAACCTCTGTACGCAAGCGGGTAAAGGCACCATAAATATTCCATGTAAAGCCATTAGACATTTTCAAGGGGGTGACATCCAATCCAATTTCCCATCCACGATTTTCTATCTCCCCAGCATTTACAATTGCTTCACTAAATCCACTAGACGAAGAAGTCCTAACAGGAATAATTTGGTCAATAGAGTTGCGTTTAAAATAAGTAATATCTAAACTAACCCGACCACTCTTGTGCGTAAACTCGGCACCAAACTCCACCTCACGCGTCTTCTCGTTCACTAGCGTCAGGTTACCCACTTGATTTCCTAAGGATGCCCTCCTGTAGACGGTTCCAGCTGCTCCTGTAAATGGAGTAGAAACTTGATACACGGTGTTGGTAAGATACGGATCGGCTTCCCGACCCACATTTGTGTAGGCCGCTCTTATTTTAGCAAAACTCAAAACATTGTTTAACACATCTGTTGCATCAGTTAATACAAAAGAAACGCTCGCTCCAGGATAGAAAAAGCTTCTGTTTTCCACAGGCAACGTAGAGGCCCAATCATTTCGGGCTACTAAGTTTACATTTAAAAATTTATTGTAGGTAAACTGCAAATCAGTATAGACACCAAAAAGTCTCCGTTGTCTCCTATTATCGTAAAAGTTGATTTGAGAAGACGTGTTTCTTAGTGTGTATAAATCAGGAACAATAAAATCAGCTCCGCCAGTAGCGGCATCAGTAAAGTCTCTCTGATTTGCGTTACCACCGAAAATACCTCTAAAACTGAGCTTTGGTGCAATGTCTTTTGTGGCTGTAAAGATCAAGTTATAATCCTGCTCGGTATTAACCAAGTCATTTAAAAAGATCTGCCCCGCTGGAAGCGCAACACCGCCTTTACGAGTAACACTTCTTCTTGCTTCTGAATAAGTGTTCATACCTCCTTTGAAAGTTACTTGCAACCAATCTTTTATGTCGTATTGGAAAGTCATATTTCCGAATACGCGATGAACATTACTATTGTACAGGTTGTATTTGGCAATCCACCGCGGATTATCCAAGGCACGGTAAAATACATTATTGCCATTTACTGGATTCTCAAATGGTAGGCCATTTAAATCAAAGTTTCTTGGCAGATAAAATATCCTGGAAAATATGGAGCCTTCTGCGCCTCCTGAATAATCGGTAAATATTGAAGGTCCCACTTGAGGTGTTTGCTGAGTTGTATTAACATAGTTCACACTACCGGAGATAAACAAGCCGTTGTCCAACGTACCCGAACCGCCAAAATTTATAGATGTGCGACCGGTTTCCTGATTTGGTGTAATACCCACATTTGACATCCTGGAAAAACCCGCATTAATAGAGTGTTTCTCACCACCACTGTTGATTGTGATTCCGTTTTCAACTAAAGAACCCCTTTGAAAGAACCCACCAATTATATCATAAGGCCTTGCGGGTTCCGCAACAGCATCATCTAAAATGCCGTTGCCGTTGTAATCTACATCAGCAATATACTGTGGGAACAACGCGCCATATCCCTGACCTATACCAAAGCCTACGCCAGTTAATTGGTTAGGAATAGTGCCCTCGGGATAACCCGTTGCATAAACCCTTGAATAGCGAGGTAGTCCTCCGAAATATGTCTGATTGATTTGATCTACATACTGTGGGAAAGGAGCTCCCCAGTTACCAATAAAACCTCCATTGTAGTTTTGGTTAGAGCCCTGCATGTACTTATTTTGAAAATCAGGTATCCCCGAAATCTCTTCAAAATTGACAGATCCATTATAAGCGATTTCAAGTCCTTTCTTGGAATTCTTTTTACCAGCTTTTGTAGTAACAACCACTACTCCATTGGTTGCACGTGAACCATAAAGTGCTGCTGCAGCTGCACCTTTTAACACTGTAATGGCCTCTATATTGTTTGGATCAAGGTCAAACGCACGGTTGGAATATTGAGTGCCTTGAGCCGCATTGTTTGATTGGCTCCCGGAATTAGCTCCTTGATAAGCGTTTACACCATTATCAAAGGGAATACCATCAACTACAAACAAAGGCTGTGTATTTCCTGTTAATGAAGAGAACCCTCTAATATTTATTCTGGTGGACTGTCCTGGGGCACCACCAGCTCCACTAATGTTTACTCCCGGCATCTTTCCTTGCAATGCACGTAATGGATCTGGCTCTGAGCGTTGTTGCATCGATGCGCCAGAAACACTTGCCACTGAGTAACCTAACGCTTTTTTCTCACGCTCTATACCAGCAGCAGTTACAACTACTTCTGATAGCTGCTGAACATCCGATGCAAGTGAAACATCGATGGTAGATCTATCACCAATGGCAACCTCAGAAGTCTTTAGTCCAATGAATGAAAATACCAGACTACCCCCGTTTGCAGGAGCATTTAAATTGTAGTTACCCTCCGCATCAGTAACTGTACCGTTTGTAGTCCCTTTGACTACCACGTTTACGCCAGGCAATCCAGATCCATCCTCTGCAGATGTCACCTTGCCTTTGACTGTTCGCTCTTGCGCTAAAGCCATTGTGGAAATGACTAAAAAACACAAAACGAAAATCCTTGACAGTAGATTTTCTCTCATAGTTTAAGTTTTAGTTATTAAATAATTAGGTTTTCAAACCTAAAAAAAAAAGTATTACTACCAAAATAAAAAAAGCTGAAATATTGAAAAAGCAAAAATAATATTTGAAAACTGCGATTTTAAGCGAATTTTTTAGCCTCGAGTTAGTATAAAAAGGCCTTTACTAAAGGTATGTGGGCTAAAATTTAACAACATTTTGGCCTTTTTTACAATAAACCCCGTTCTCGGAGGCCTTTTGGCAGCTTGGGTAAACTTAGAAGAATCGGTTTCTTTGATTAACGATTTATCAAGTAAAAAAAAATCGGCTGTGGCGATGGCTATATCATAAGGTGTCATTATTTCTTCGCCTGAAATGTTGAAAATTCCTGTAGCTTTTTTGGTTGCAGCCAGGTAGCAACCCATCGCTAGGTCTTCGGCCAAGGTGGGTGTGCGCCATTGGTCGTTTACCACATTAATGGTCTTTCCTTCTTCTAAACTCTTTTTTACCCAAAGCACAATATTAGAGCGGCTCATGTCTTTCGTAACCCCGTATACCAACACGGTTCGGGTAATTGTCCAGGGTATAGTGCTACTTTGAACAACTTTTTCTGCAGCCCACTTACTTTCACCATAATAACTTATTGGATTGGGAATAGCTTCCTCATCCAGCGGGCCATGGGTGCCATCAAAAATAAAATCTGTAGATAGATGAATTAAGTGAGTGTTTGAAAGGGCACAGGCAGCCACTAGATTTTCTACGGAAGTAACATTGCTGGCCCAACATTTTTCGCGTTCAGATTCGCATAAGTCAACATTGGTCATGGCTGCGGTATTGATGACCACATCTGGCTTGGCTTTTGAGATTACCTCCAGCACTTGGTCTTTATTCGTAATGTCCAATTGGTAGTACTCCCCTTTTGTAAGATGCAAAACCAATTTTGATTTTGCTGTGGCAATGAGGTAATCCTCTTTGGTTAAAATGAGTTCAACCAATTTCTGGCCAAGCAGGCCGTTGGCACCTGTAACTAGTATTCTCATTTCGGGTACTATTATTTATTAGGTGCTTCAGTAAACACGTATCCGTATAGTTTGGTGATCTTACTTTTTGGCATTTCTTCAACCATTACTACCATACGAATGTCTTCCAATGGCCTTTCTCCATTTGTTTGAACCGAGGCAATTTTATCAATTATCTCAAGACCTTTGATCACTTTACCAAACACGGTGTAGCCGCCATCTAGATGTGGAGCACCGCCAACTGTAGTATATGCTTTTATTTTTTCGGGAGAAACAAATTTCGCAAGTGTCATTCCAGTCTCTTTTTCTATTCGCGGCACTAAACTGAAAATCTTCTTTTTGTAGGCCTGCATATCGCCTGTTAGATATATCTTGTTGAGTGTATCAATCAATGGCTGATTGGCTGGGTTTTGCATGACTTGACGGAAGGCGGTATTAAATTTCATCTGATCGATACGCAAATCTTCTAAATCAGAAGAGAGGATAACCGTTCCTTGCACGATATAAAATTGACTTCCACTCGATGCCTTGGTTGGGTTTTGTTCATCGCCCAAACGTGCCGCAGATAACGCACCCTTCTCATGAAAAAGATTTGGATTAAATTCTGCATCCACCGTATACCCAGGACCTCCTTGACCCAACAGCTGGCCGGGTTGTGCACGCTTCGAATCTGGATCGCCACCTTGGATCATAAATTCAGCAATTACTCGATGAAACAATAGACTGTCGAAATAATGTTCTTTGGCAAGCTTTATAAAATTCGCTTTGTGCTTGGGCGTTTCGTCATACAATATTGCCACCATGTCGCCATACGATGTTTTGATGGTAACCACATAATCTGATTTCCCCGATTTCTGAGCACAGCTCGATACAAGACTTAACACCAGCAAACTAAAAGCAATCAATGATTTGTTCATACGTAAAATTTTGGCTCGCAAAATAAAACAAATTCGGCAATGGATGTAAGTCGCCTCTGTTAAGGATTAATAATCTGTGCGAGCTGCAACGATGTATCCAAAAAAATCATTTTAGGACTGCCATTGCGCTCAAGGTGATAGGCTGCTTGCGTTAGTAAACCCGATGCCCTTTCTACTTTTTCCACATTCATCACTTTGCCAAAATTTTTCAGGAAATCGGTCTCGGCAGCCGTAGCACGACTGATCGATTTCGCACCCACGGAATGCAGCAATGTTTCACGTAGCAATCCACTGCTATAGTGTATGAAATTCCGTTGACCCAATTTATCTAATTCATGAAACTCTTCGGCCATGCCCACAAGCCCGGCATAATCGCGTTTATGGCATGTGCGCATCCAGCCTACGAATCGATCTTGGAAATGATCTTCTTCTGTATCCATCCACTTCAAGGCGGCATTTAAATTCCCCTCCGCCAATCGCACTACTTCTTTGCGCTTTGCTTCATCGGTGTCACCTTTTGAAATTAAAAACTCTTCCAACTCTTGATCGGAAAGCATCGGTACTTGCACCAACTGTGTGCGCGAAATAATGGTGGGCAGTAACCGCTCAACTGCGTTGGTCACCAATATAAAAAAGGTATTGGTGGGAGGTTCCTCTAAAATTTTTAATATACCGTTAGCTGCTGAGGGATGCATCAATTCAGGCTGCCAAATAAGCATCACTTTGTAGGGGCTCTCAAAAGGTTTTAGCGTAAGTGTTTTAATGATTTCTCTACTTTCTTCTCGGGAGATCAGCGCCTGTTTGTCCTCACCTCCATAATAGTTGATCCAATCTGTTAAATCACCAAAGGGTTGCTCAATCAAAAAGCTTCGCCACGATTTTAATATCTCTGATTTAAAGCGTTCCTCATCTTTATCGTTTTTGATATTGCCCAACGGAAAAACAAAGCTGGTATCGGGATGGACATATTTTAAACTTTTGCTACATGCCGGGCACACACCACAAGCACCTTCACTGGATTTATTTTGACAATGCAAATAGGTAGCATACGCCAATGCCAATGGCAAATTGAGCGACCCTTGCTTACCGGCAAACAATTGGGCATGAGCGATGTGGTTTGATTGAGCAGCACGTATAAGTGTGCTTTTTATTTCTGACAAACCAGGGATGGAGGTGAAGTTCATAGATCAGTAGGCAGTAAGCAATTGACTATAGAAAGTAGGCAGTAAGCAGTAGCCAGTAGGCAGGGATCAAACCTAAATTGGAACAGATGGCGAAGTAAATCCTTCTTCATTTCTAAGATACTATAAAATGTTGACTAGTCCATTTGCCTACTGCGCTTGCCTACTGCTTAACTAATTCATGAGTTTGAGATTTTCTCCCACACTCTTTCTTTCGCGGTTGATTCAAAAACAATTTTATAAATTTCCTTATCGAGTTCTGTTAACGGGATGCCCCTGCGCTCCATTGCTTTTTGTGCCGTGTGAATCGCTTTTTCAAATTGATAGGTAGTAAAACCTGCTGCCCCCCCCCACGAATACGAAGGGATGATATTTCGCGGAAAGCCATCGCCAAAAATATTTGAGCTCACGCCCGTAACCGTGCCTGTATTGAACATGGTGTTGATGCCGCACTTGCTGTGGTCGGCCATCATCAAACCACAAAACACCAACCCTGTGTCGGTGAACCCGTTTTTCGCATAGCTCCACAACTTCACGTTTTCATAATTGTTTTTCAAATTTGAAGTGTTACTATCGGCACCGAAGTTACACCACTCCCCTATCACCGAGCAACCCAAAAAACCATCGTGGGCTTTGTTGCTATTTGCGAAAAAAACAGAAGCGCTCACTTCGCCACCAACCTTACAACCCGGGCCAATCGAAACATCGCCCCGCATTTTTCCGCCCATGTTCACGACAGAGCCCTCCCCTAGTGCAAAAGGCCCACGAATCATTGCTCCTTCTTGCACTTGCGAATTTTTTCCCAAGTAGATCGGACCATTTTCTGCATTTAGAATAGCTGACCAAATTTTTACTCCTGGCTCAATAAAAATATTTTGTTCGTTATAGGTTCGGGTATGTTTATCCAAAATGGCTTCGGATTTTCTTCCCTTGGTGATGAGTTGAAAATCTGCTCCTAATTGATTGCCATTGTGTTGAAAAATCTTCCACATCTGGTCGATCAATATAATTTCACGTTGGTATTCATTCACTTTGCCTGCAATCACTTCTGGCACTTCATCGTCAGGGGTGCGCACGGCCAGTATCATATTGTTTTTGGTGAGTGCATCGCCATTATTTAATTTCAACACGGCATCGACCAAATCTGCATCCGGACAAAGTGCCCCGTTGATCCAAAGATTATCGTTTTCATGCCGAAGTGGGAATTTTTTGGTGAGATACGACTCTGTCGAAAATGAGGGAGTAAGATTCAATCGCTTCTCCCATTTTTCAGCAATCGTTAAAATGCCTGTTCGGATAGTGGCCACCGGTCGGGTAAACGTAAAAGGCAATAAATTTTGACGGATGGTGGGGTGATCGAAAAGAATAAGGTTCATTGGGCGAAGGTAACATCTTGGATATTTAAACTTTCAATTTTAAGTCAATAAAAAAAGCCTCTTCGAGAGAGGCTTTCAATATTGTTAATAGTCAATAAAATTATTGAGCCGTTTCTTTCTTTCCGTATTTCTTTTGGAATTTTTCGACACGGCCAGCCGTATCCAAAAACATTTTCTTTCCTGTGAAGAAAGGGTGCGATGCAGAGCTCACCTCCACTTTAATTACAGGGTACTCTTTACCATCCGTCCACTTAATCGTTTCTTTAGGCACGTTGGTTGAGCGTGACAAGAATTTGAAATCACTGGAAGTATCCCAAAAAATGACTTCTTTATAGTTAGGGTGAATCTCTTTTTTCATTGTTTTAAACTTTTTAATGGTTTTTGCATGATTTTGACCATGCGTTATATTTAAAGGACTGCAAAAGTAGGGATTTTGGGCATATTGGCAAGGATTGAATTGGGGATATTTTGAGTTGCAACCAAAATGGTTGTATTTTGCATTTAAAATCCATTTTCTATGGCATCCATCACTATAAAAAATATGCCCGACAGCATCTACAAAAAGTTGAAGAATCGGGCTAAATCTAATAACCGAAGTATCAATGGAGAGGTAGTTAACCTTTTAAAAAAAGAGCTAGAAATGGATTTTGACTCCCAAAAAATAATGGAACAGGCTAAATTGACTAGAAGTTGGGCCATTGGCCCGATGATAACAGACAAAGAAATTAATGAGTTTAAAAATGCTGGCAGGGAATGATTGTGGTGGATGTAAATGTTATGGCCTACCTATGGCTGCCATCACAACATAACGCAGTGATAAACGAATTGCTGGTCAATGATAAAGATTGGAATTCATCCTTTCTGTGGAGAAGTGAATTTAGAAACATTTTAACTGGCTATGTTCGAAGAAAGCAATACACGCTAGCACAGGCAATTGAAATTCAAGAAAAGGCAGAGAACCAGATGAAGGGAAGAGAATTTGTTGTTCAATCATCAAATGTGCTTGGGCTGACAGAACGCTCAACCTGCTCAGCTTACGATTGTGAATACGTTGCCTTAGCATCTCAATTGAATGTTAACCTCATCACCTACGACAAACAAGTGATTCACGCATTTCCAGAAATCGCCATGACCGCAGAGCAATATCTAACTAACTTGAAGAAATGAAATACAGTTCGGCCATTCTCTTTTACTTGTTAACAATGTCGGGTCTCGCCCAAAGCACCAACGCCCCTTTGAATGAGGACTACTACCATTGGCTAAGTCGATACGAAATCAAGGCTGGTCGCATTGCCCCAGAGTGGTTTTCATCCGTAAAGCCTGCGAAAAGAAACATGTTGGTCGCCTTTGTCGATTCGTTGCAGTCAAAAGATAACGTGTTCACTTCTCGCTCAGACCAATTCAACTACGAATACTTGCGCAACGACAACTGGGAATGGAGTCGAGCGGCAACCAGCGATAGCAAAAAACCTTTTCGAAAAATCTATCAGAAAAAATCTGATTTTGCTTTTGTGGATAAACCCGAATTTGATTTACACGTAAACCCCGTTTTGTATGTAGGCGTTGCCAATGACTCGCGCACCAATACAATGGCCACCGTCAATACGCGTGGTGTAGAAATCCGCGGCATGATCGATAAGAAAATCGGGTTCTATACCTACCTCACCGATAATCAGATGATTTTGCCATCGTATGTAAGCGATCAGTTATCCACCTATCCAGTAATACCACACGAGGGCTTTTGGAAAACATATAAAACCAATGGGGTTGATTTTTTTCAAGCACGTGCCTATATCGATTTTAATGTGACCAAACACATTTACATGCAAGTGGGTCATGACCAAACCTTTATTGGAAATGGCTATCGCTCGTTGATTTTTTCTGATTACTCACCACCCAATTTCTTTTTGCGCGCCAATGCCAAAGTGTGGAAAATCAATTACCTCTTTCAGCTCAATCGATTGACAGGAAATGAGCGCGGAAGCGTGGGTGGCTCTTCCGCTGGCAAGCGTTATCCCGAAAAATACATGGCCTTTCACCACGCGAGCGTTAACATTGGTAAAAAATTTAACCTTGGTTTTTTTGAGTCGGTTGTATTCACGCCCACGGATTCTATTAACGGAGGGAAGTTTGACGTGGGTTATTTGAATCCTGTCATTTTTTACCGCGCCATCGAGCAACAGTTTGGCAGTACTGATAATGCCCTTCTTGGAATTGACTTTAAATGGAATGCCCTGAAAGGAGTTTCGCTTTATGGCCAAGCCGTGCTAGATGAATTTGTAGCACGCGAAGCTTTTTCGAGCAAAGGCTGGTGGGGAAACAAGTATGCCTTGCAAGCTGGGCTCAAGTACATTGATGTGGGCGGAATCAATAACTTAGATCTTCAATTGGAGGCAAATGTGGTGCGGCCTTTTACCTACTCGCACGATACGCAAAGCAATTACAGTAATTATAGCCAAGCGTTGGCTCATCCCTTGGGCGCCAACTTCAACGAGCTGGTGGCCATTGTTCGCTATCAGCCGATTCCAAAACTAAACTTAAGCGCTAAACTCTTTTATGCCAAAACGGGGCGCGATAGTGTGAACCAAAATTATGGAGGCGATATTTTGAAAGACAACCGCACACGGCAGCAAGACTATGGCAACCAAATTGGGCAAGGTTTTGCCAATAAAATCACGTTCATGGATTTTACGGCATCGTATATGTTTAAGCACAATTTGTTTATTGATGTAAAGCATGTTATCCGCAAGAGTGAAAGTGAATTGGCTTTTTACAATAACAACACATCGTTTACGTCCTTATCGATACGGTGGAATATTCCTCAGCGCACGTACGAGTTCTAATTTTTTTTGAATGAAAATATTCTTTCGGATTCTTTCTTATGCCAATAGCATCAAGTCTAGGCTTGCATTCTTTTTTTTCTATTCGATACTCGGAATTATTTTTGGGGCAGTCAATATTGTACTGGCCATTCCTATGTTCAATATTCTATTTAAACAGGGAGAGGGTGACGTGATTGTTCCTGATTTACCACCTTTCAGTTTTTCTAAAGATTTCGTAATTGGTTCATTCGATCATTACTATATAGCCATCATCAGAGATCATGGAACTATCAATGCTCTATTATTCATTTGCGCATTGATTGTAGTTTTTAGGATTCTAGCAAACTTGTTTGTGTACCTCGAAAGAGTAATGGCAACAAAAATTCGTGTGGATCTTGTTAAAAACATACGAATGGATATTTTCTCCAAAGTGACCACCATGCACATTGGTTTTTTTAATGACAGCAGAAGAGGCGATTTAATTTCCAGATTTACTAACGATGTAAATGAAGTGGAAAACGGAGTCATGAATAGTCTAAAGGCTGTGTTGAAAGAGCCCATCACTATTGTTGTTTATTTCGCATTTCTATTCACTATCTCTGCGAAGCTTACCTTATTCACCCTTTTGATCTTACCGCTCACAGGCGGTGCACTTGCGGAAATTATTAAAAGACTAAAAAAGCAAGCCGTTTCAAGTCAACAATCTTTGGGAAGAATTGTAAATATCCTAGATGAAACATTTGGAGGAATGCGCGTGATTAAGGCTTTCAACGCTCGCAACTTTATCATCAATAAAATTCAAAAGGAAAGTGATTTTTATAGAAAGACTACCAAATCAATGTCTTATAAAAACGAGTTGGCATCGCCCATTTCAGAAATTCTAGGAGTCTTGATTGTTGCTGTAATCATGTTTTATGGAGGCAATATGGTATTGTCTGGTGAACTAAATGCAGGTGTTTTTATAGGATTTATTGCACTATTTGCAATGATCATCCAACCTGCCAAAAACTTTTCTAATGGACTCACTTCCTTGCAAAGAGGAACTGCATCCGCAAAACGAATCTTCGATTTGATTGATATGCAACCGATGATTCAAAACAAACCAGGGGCTGTCTCTTTAACTGCTTTTACTAGTATCATCGAATTCAAAAACGTTTCCTTTGCTTACGATACCGATCATGTTTTAAAAAACATTAATCTAAAAATTGAAAAAGGGAAAACAATTGCACTCATCGGGCCATCGGGCGGAGGCAAATCTACCTTGGCGGATTTAGTGCCGCGGTTTTATGACCCCACCCAAGGCGAGGTTTGCATTGATGGGATTTCAATCGCAGATTATGATTTGGAATCGATGCGTCAGCACTTGGGCATTGTTACGCAAGAATCGATTTTATTCAACGACACCATTTTCAACAACATCGCTTTTGGAAAACCCAATGTGAGCGAAGAAGAAGTAATACAAGCCGCTAAAATCGCCAATGCCCACGACTTCATCATGCAAACCGAAAACGGTTACGAAACAAAAATCGGTGAGCGGGGCTCCAAACTTTCGGGCGGACAACGCCAACGGTTGAGTATTGCGCGTGCTGTTTTAAAAAATCCGCCTATACTAATCTTAGACGAAGCAACCTCCGCCCTCGACTCGGAATCAGAAAAACTGGTTCAAGAGGCGTTGTTCAATCTCATGAAAAACAGAACATCCATTGTGATTGCTCATCGGCTGAGCACCATTCAGCATGCCGATGAAATTGTGGTGATTCAAGATGGCACGATTGCCGAGCGTGGCACACATGAAGAGTTGAATCAAAAAAATGGTATTTATAAAAAGCTATCCGACATTCAAAAAACCGCCTAGCAGGTAAGGTTTTAATAGTTATTTCACTTTTGCATGAATTGAAAAACCCTAAGTTTGTAATCTTAAACACCCTTTCATGAACAAGCGCAGGTTAATTTTTCTTTCCGTTTTTACAGCATATCATTTAGCATCTGTTATTGTTACCATTTTTGTAGAAGCAAACAAAGAGGATTTATCACTCCTGTATAGCATGTTTGGCAAGATAACATGGTTTAAATACGGAACCCTGCTCGGCTTAGGTTTGGTGATGGCCGAAGCGATTTGGACATGGCTAGACAATAAAAATTTCGAGAAAGAAAAAGAGGCGATGCGCCACGAAAACAACGTGCTGAAGGCGAAGGTGTACGATCTACAAAACGGATCCAAACAATCAACTTCTATCACCAAGTAAAGAATCATGGAACTCAAATCCGTTATTACTGCTGAGCTGAATCAGGCCGCTGACGTTTTATCAAAATTTATTCAAGACGAAAAAAACATTGCCGCCATTGAATTGGCCGCCAGCGCCATTGCCCAATCGCTGAAGGCAGGTGGCAAAATCATCTCGTGTGGCAATGGTGGCTCGCACTGCGATGCCATGCACTTTGCCGAAGAACTTACGGGCAAATATCGCGAACCACGCAAAGCTATTCCTGCCATTTGTATTTCAGACCCTTCGCACATTTCGTGCGTGAGTAACGACTACGGTTATGAGTTTGTGTTTTCTCGCTACCTCGAGGCACTCGGCAACAAAGGAGATGTGTTGTTGGGTATTAGTACCAGCGGCAACTCTGCCAATATCATCCGTGCAGCCGAAACAGCAAAAGCCAAAGGAATGACGGTGATTATCCTTTCGGGAAAAGATGGAGGTAAGCTCGCACCCTTAGCCGATATTGAATTACGCGTTCCTCATTTTGGTTATGCCGACCGCATCCAAGAAATCCACATCAAGATCATCCATATTTTGATGCTGTTGATTGAAAAGCAGGTTGCTTGATTTAGTCAATTAGGCACTAGGCATTGGACAGAAAGTCCGCACATTTAGTTTTGCCTCTTACTTTTTCTAATACAAAGATTTTGCCTACTGCTTACTGCCAACTGCCTACTTCTTTTTACATATATTTACTTTACAATTTAGATACATGGTTTCAAAAACATTTGGGAGCGCGGTGCATGGGGTAGATGCGAAGACCATCACAGTGGAAGTGGATGTAACACAAGGGCAAAAATTTTTTCTCACTGGCCTGCCAGATAATGCCATCAAAGAAAGTCAGCACCGAATAGAGTCAGCTATCAAAAGTTTGGGATACTTTTTTCCACGCAATAAAGTGGTTGTCAACTTGGCTCCGGCTGATATTCGGAAAGAGGGATCTGCCTACGACCTTCCCATCGCTCTTTGTATTCTAGCTGCTTCCGGTCAAATCACTACCGACCTTTTAGAAAAGTATGTGATCATGGGTGAGCTTTCGCTCGATGGCGATCTTCGCCCCATCAAAGGTGTGTTGCCCATCTCCATTCAATCGCGGAAAGAAAAACATCAAGGATTTATTTTGCCGAAGAAAAATGCAAAGGAAGCGGCCATCGTCAACAGCTTGGATGTAATTGGTGTGGAAACATTGCAACAAGCCATTGATTTTGTAGAAGGCAAATTAAAAATCGAACCACTGGTAGTGGACACACGCGATGTGTTTCAAAGTAAAGTCAACAACTACGATGCTGACTTCAAAGATGTGCAAGGGCAAGAGAATATTAAAAGAGCATTAGAGATTGCTGCAGCCGGAGGGCACAACGCCATTATGATCGGGCCACCAGGGGCAGGCAAAACCATGTTGGCAAAACGGTTGCCTTCCATTTTACCTCCACTTACGCTGAACGAAGCATTGGAAACCACCAAAATACATTCCGTGGCGGGCAAGGTTGGTGCCGATGGAACACTGCTCACTACACGGCCTTTTAGATCGCCCCATCATACCATATCGGATGTTGCATTGGTAGGTGGCGGTGGCAATCCACAGCCGGGAGAAATTTCTCTTTCGCACAACGGAGTTCTGTTTTTAGATGAGTTGCCAGAATTTAAACGAACCGTTTTGGAAGTAATGCGCCAGCCGATGGAAGAAAGGCGCGTCACCATCTCGCGTGCAAAAGTTTCCATTGATTATCCTGCCAATTTTATGTTGGTGGCCAGCATGAACCCCTGCCCATGTGGTTACTACAATCATCCAGAAAAAGAATGTGTGTGCGGCCCAGGTGTAGTGCAGCGCTATTTAAGTAAAGTGAGTGGGCCCTTGCTCGACCGTATTGATTTGCATGTGGAAGTGGTGCCGGTAAGTTTTGACCAGATGACTACGCAGCGAAAAAATGAAACAAGTGAAGTGATCCGCGAGCGTGTGGTGAAGGCGCGTGAACTGCAAAGCGAGCGTTTCAAAAATCAAAAAGAAATTTATTGCAATGCCATGATGCCCGCCAACATGGTAAAAGAAATCTGCGTTATCAACGATGCGGGTCGCACCTTGTTAAAAACCGCTATGGAGCGATTGGGTCTTTCGGCACGCGCTTATGATCGAATTCTAAAAGTCTCGCGTACCATTGCCGACTTGGCCGGCTCACCTGAAATTAAAATCGAGCATTTGGCTGAGGCTATTCAATACAGAAGTTTGGATAGAGAAGGATGGGCGGGGTGATTAATCACCTGCTTTCATATTATTGAAAATACGCTGATGCGTCAAGTTTTGTAAAACAGATGGTAAGACCCTCTGCGGATCAGCCTGCCTAGAGCGGACAGCCTTTCACTTGGTCTCTGCTTATGCCACCCAAAACAGGTTTTGCCTGGCCCAACAAATGTGTGGGCGAGAAGAGCAATGAGGATCACGACCATCCCTGCTCTAATGGACATGCTTGCCATTGAAAGCTGTGTGGTCACGATAGACGCAATGGGCTGCCAACAGGATATTGCCTAGAAAATCCTCGACAAAAAGGCCGATTATATTTTGATGGTGAAGGACCGCTGCACTAGATGATGGGTACAGAAGTTTGGTGCTGAAATGTTAAACCCAGATTTTGCAGTAGAACTATCCAGTCAGACTTAGTGGCAGGTTTATTTTTTGGACATTTGAGAATAATCCATCATACCATTGCCTTCTTTTGAGTGGGACGGACATTTTCAGTACCCATTTTTGGGCTTCCTGCTCCACCCAACTTCCAACTGCAAAGCAGTTGAACCTTAATGTGGAAAGCTTGGGCTGTGGCTGTTTTTGATGGGTTATTTGGCGGAACAGGCTCATCAAATTATAGGCTACCATCACAAAGCGCATAGCTGTTTCAGTAGCACAAAAACTATCCATGCAAAAGCCTTCTGTACCGAAATCTTCTTTCAACTCCTTGATCCTGTTTTCGGCATCACCCCTGCGCTTATATTGTTCCCATATTTCTGTTGCCGGCAGGGCTTGGTTAGTGACAAAGGCATGGTACCTTTTGCGGTACACTTTTTCGTCCGCTATGCCCATGCTGCTGAATAATGTCTTGAGCTTCTTACCCGTTGCCCTGGCCCTGATTTCTTCACTTTGTTTGATGACCACAATCCTACGGGCTTTGCCCCAGCCGCCTTGCTGGTAGTTTATTTCCGATACCCATAAGCCTTCGCCTATCGCATTCCATTGGGTGATACCATAAATGCTGGCTTGTAAATTGGCATACAGCTTACAGGCAATGACGTAGGGGATATTTCTCTGCTCAATGAAATCCAAGACTGTACCGGTACAAAACCCACTATCGGCCCTGAACAACCCTACTGTTTTGTTTTTGAGGATGGCAAAGGTCTCTTCTAAAAAATGGATGCAGTTGCTGTTGCTCCCTGTATTGCCGCTGCGGTTCCAGCAATTGGCCACCATGCGTATGTCATTGACAAAAGCAAACAAGGGATGATGGCTGCCACGGCCAGGCTTCTTGGGGTTGTACCCTTTTTTGCTGCCTTCCTGTTCCCCGTAACGGGTGATCACACTGCTGTCCATATCCAACGTATAATTGTCGAATTGGATCTGCTCAAAAAACCACGTGTACAGTTCAATGAAAATTTGGTGGTTCATTGAGGGCGTAAACTTTTTAAAGAACCGCCCGAAGGTGGTCCCCGAAGCAACCCGCTTCCATCCAAATATCTGGCGCAACACTTCATCAACCCGCACCACCGCTGTGTGACTAAAACGAAAGCAACCAATCCAGATGCCCACCCAAAAACTCTCTATTATACCCACGGCATCTATCCGGTTGTTACTCTTGCTCTCAGGCAAACCAAGCTCGGCCAACTTCTTGCTGATCCCAGTTTGGTCAATCAATATTTTCATCTCTTTCATCCCGCCCCACGCTGTTACTAATTTATCGGTATAGTGGTGTTCCATATTCAAATATAAGACACCTTGTCACTATTTCATTCTACTGCAAAATCTGGGTTAAAAGAGATTTGCCTGCAAAATTGCACAAATAGTCCTCTGTTTTTCTGCCATTCTATTATATTTGCAGCCCTTAAGTGCTCTGGAGAGGTGGGTGAGAGGCTTAAACCAACAGTTTGCTAAACTGTCGTAGGGGTTAAACCTTACCGGGGGTTCGAATCCCCCCCTCTCCGCTTACGTTACTGGTCTCGTAGCTCAGCTGGATAGAGCAACTGCCTTCTAAGCAGTAGGTCGCTGGTTCGAATCCAGCCGGGATCACAAAAAAATTGGCTCATAAAGATGTTTTCATATCTTTGCAGCCCATTAAAAATGTTCGGGGTGTAGCGTAGCCCGGTATCGCGCTTGGTTTGGGACCAAGAGGTCGTCAGTTCGAATCTGGCCACCCCGACAAAAGCCTCTCAATAATTGGGAGGCTTTTTCAATTTTATGGCGTTCATAGTTTATATACTCTTCAGCGAGTCCTGCCAAAAATTCTACAGCGGCCAGACGCATGATTTTGAGAATAGGCTAATTGAACATAACAGTGGCGAAACAAAATCCATTAGGTCTTGTGCACCATGGAGGCCCGTTTGGACAAAAGTGGTCTACACACGGTTAGAGGCTGTCGCGCTGGAAAAGAAAATAAAATCGAGGGGAGCGGCAAGGTTCCTGGCTGACATAGGTGCCTCTATTTAGCCGAATCGCGTGGCGCGCTTCGCGCCAAGGTCGTCAGTTCGAATCTGGCCACCCCGACAAAAGCCTCTCAATGATAGGGAGGCTTTTTCAATTTTATGGCGTTCATAGTTTATATACTCTTCAGCGAGTCCTGCCAAAAATTCTACAGCGGCCAGACGCATGATTTTGAGAATAGGCTAATTGAACATAACAGTAGCGAAACAAAATCCATTAGGTCTTGTGCGCCATGGAGGCCCGTTTGGACAAAAGTGGTCTGCACACGGTTAGAGGCTGTCGCGCTGGAAAAGAAAATAAAATCGAGGGGAGCGGCAAGGTTCCTGGCTGACATAGGTGCCTCTATTTAGCCGAATCGCGTGGCGCGCTTCGCGCCAAGGTCGTCAGTTCGAATCTGGCCACCCCGACAAAAAGCCTCTCAATGATAGGAGGCTTTTTTATTTTTGAAGTACTTGCTACTTTTAGCCGCTCTTATAAATGATCTTTTAACGTGATTTTCTTTCGCTCGCTCGGTTGGTTTGAGGTGGTTCTGGCAATTTTATTTGTAGGGTTCTACCTTCTTTACATCCTAAAACTTTGGCGAATAAGTCGAATATTAAAAACCCCGTTCTATACAATCATCCTAAAATTAGGTATCCGAATAACCTTATTCGCCCTGCTCATTATTGCCTATTTGGGACCATCGTTTGGCTCCTCCAAACGCGAAATCAAATCGGTTGGCAAAGACATTATGATTTGTGTGGATCTCTCCAAATCTATGGATGCCTTTGACGTTCCACCTACGCGATTGGAGAAAATCAAATACGAGATGAAAAAGATTGTGGCTGCTTTTAATTCCGATCGAGTTGGCGTGATCATCTTTTCATCAGAAGCGTTTATGCAATGCCCCCTTACCTTTGATCAGAATGCGCTCAACCTTTTTATTGAAACCATGAATACCAGCTTGGTGCCCTCCTCCGGCACTGATTTTGCGCCAGCTTTAAAAATGGCTTTAAAAAAACTGGATGAAGAAACCACTAGTTCTGCCCAACAAAAATCAAAAGTGATAATCTTAATTAGCGATGGCGAAGACTTTGGTGAAGAAACAAGCGAAATTGCACGCGAAGTGGAAGACCAAGAAATAAAGCTGTTCACTCTTGGCGTTGGCACCGAAAAAGGAAGCCAGATTCAAACCGGGCGGGGATACAAAACAGACAATAGCGGAAATGTAGTTGTATCAAAATTGAATGCAACTTCGTTAAAGTCGTTGGCCAGCAAAACGAATGGTCAATATTTTGAAATTAATGAGAGCAGAAACGATGTAAACCGATTGATTAGCACCATCGGCAAGATTGAAGGCGAGCTGCGCGATGCGCGCACCGTAGACGTTTCGGCCAATCGCTATTTTTACTTTTTGTTGGCTGCCTTAATTTTGTTGGTGTTGGATTTATTGGTAAGCATAAAAACCGTAACGATATGAAGTGGGGATTTCTTTTGTTGTTTGCCTTGCTCATCACAGATTTAGACAAGATCGGTAAAATCAATACGGCCAAAACCGAAGCCAAAAAAGCCTTTCTGGCTGGCGACTTCAAGACAGCCGCTGCTAAATACAAGTATTTGGTTGATTCGTTAGGCGTTACCGAAGATGAAGTGCGCGCCAACTTAGCGGCTTCTTATTTTCAATTGAAAGACACCGCCAATGCGCTCAATACCTATTCTCAACTAACCCAAAGTACCAACAAAAGAATCAACTCCGTAGCCAACCAGCAATTGGGCGTGATGGCAGACACGAATGGAAAGTCGGAAGAAGCACTGAACTATTTTAAGCAAGCGCTAAAAGCCGCTCCTGAAAATCAAGAAGCGCGCTACAATTATGAAGTGGTAAAGAAGAAAATTGAAGAGCAGAAAAAGCAGGAAAAGCAAAAGCAAGATCAAAAACAGGATAAAAAAGAAGATCAAAAAAACGATCCTAATCAGGACAAAAAAGACCAGCAAAAAAAAGACCAAGACAAAAAAGATCAGGAAAAGAAAGAGCAGGAGAAAAAAGACCAAGAAAAGAAAGATCAAAAAGATCAGCAGAAGAAAGACCAAGACAAAAACGATCAACAGAAAAAAGAAGAGCAAAAAGATAAAGACCAGCAGAAAAAGGAACAAGAAAAGAAAGAGCAGGAACAAAAAGAGCAAGAGCAGAAGGAAAAAGAAAAAAAGGGGATTCCTCCCTCAGTAGCGGACAAATTAAAGGAAATGCAAATCACCGAAGAGAAGGCCAAAATGATTTTGGAAGCTATGAAAAATCAAGAAGTACAATACCTTCAGCAAAACAAGAGGAAGGCAACTAAGCCAAAGGAGAAGGGTAAGCCAGATTGGTAAGCTATGGTCAAAAAAATCACCCGTATTTTTGGGTATTCACTTGGCTCAATTCTGTTGATTATTCTTTTACTCAGCATTGCGTGGAACCAATCTGATATTCCGGTTGCAGAATTAGAAAAAAAGTATTTTGTACCCGGTAGTTCTTACCTCGCAATTGGGCCCGACAAAATTCATGTACGCCAACAAGGTGCGGGGCATCCTGTTTTTTTATTGCACGGAAGTTTTGCATCGCTTCACACTTGGCATGCGTGGGAAAAAGAACTCAGCCAACATTATCACACCATCTCATTGGATTTTCCCGGTCACGGATTGACAGGGCCTTCTGCATCGGCCAGGTATTCAACTGATGATTATGAAAAACTTGTATTCGAAATTGCCGATCAACTAAACATCGATTCGTTTTATGTTGCTGGCAACTCCATGGGTGGTTTAGTTGCGTGGAAGATGGCATTGCATAACCCGGGTCGCGTAAAGAAATTAATTCTGGTGGATGCTGCAGGTTTCTGGAAGATTTCAACCGACAGCGTTTCCAAAGCGCAAAGCCGGCCATTTATTTTTAAGTTGCTCCAAAATGATTGGGTTGCCAATGCAGTCGTAAAAATCACTCCTAAATTTTTGTTTCGTTATAACTTAAAACAAGTGTATGGCGATCCTGCCAAGGTAAAAGAAGAGGACGTAGATCGATTCTATGATCTGATGATGCGAGCGGGCAACCGACTGGCAACTACGCAGCGGCTGCGTCAGCCTGGCAAAAATTTACAAGACAGCATCCGTTCTATTAAAGTACCAACATTGATTATGTGGGGAGAGAAAGACGCCTGGATTCCCGTTATCAATGCCTATCAATTTAAGGATGCTATATCCAATTCAAAGCTATTGATTTTTGATGGTGCTGGCCACGTGCCTATGGAAGAAATCCCGGAGCAATCGGTGAGAGAAGCCCTAAGTTTTTTACAGCAGAAACCATGGTAAAATTGCCAAAAGCAAACACACTAACAGCCACAGGTAAAATCGCTTTCCCACATTTTTAATCATAGGTTCCAATCGTTAAACCATACGTCTTAACGAAGGCAAGATGGCTAGGTTACTTCATTAACATCTGCTTAACATTATTTTCTCACAAGGGAGGAAGTACGGCAAGGTTTTTCTAAACTTGCATTCGAAAGAATCGCTATGACCAAATATACTTTTACTGAAAAGAAAGACACACGGTCTGGCTTTGGTGCCGGCCTTCAAGAACTAGGAAAATCTAACCCAGATGTGGTGGCACTTTGTGCCGACCTTACAGGTTCCCTTAAAATGGATGCTTTTAAGAAAGACTTTCCTGATCGGTTCTTTCAAGTAGGCATAGCCGAAGCCAATATGATGGGCCTGGCAGCAGGCATGACCATTGGTGGGAAGATCCCTTTTACGGGTACCTTTGCCAACTTTTCTACAGGTCGAGTGTATGATCAGATTCGGCAATCAATCGCTTACTCAGGTAAAAATGTTAAGATTTGCGCCTCTCATGCAGGGCTTACATTAGGAGAAGATGGTGCGACCCACCAAATACTAGAAGACATTGGTATGATGAAAATGTTGCCAGGCATGACGGTGATCGTGCCTTGTGACTACAATCAGACCAAAGCCGCTACCCTTGCCTTGGGCAGCCATGTGGGGCCTGCCTACTTACGTTTTGGAAGACCCAGTTGGCCGATTTTTACTGCCCCTGATAGACCCTTTACCATTGGAAAGGCAGATAAGATGATTGATGGTAAAGATGTGACCATCTTTGCAACGGGGCATTTGGTGTGGCATGCTATTGAGGCGGAAAGCAAATTGGAAGAAGCTGGAATAAGTGCCGAAGTAATAAACATCCATACCATTAAGCCGTTGGATATTGAAGCCGTGCTGGCATCCGTTCAAAAGACAAAGTGTGTGGTTACCTGCGAAGAACATCAGATGAATGGAGGCTTAGGCGATAGCATTGCACAAGTACTGGGTCGCCTCTACCCTGCCCCAGTAGAAATGGTGGCCGTTCATGATAGCTTTGGCGAGAGCGGAACGCCTACGCAGTTGTTGAAGAAATACGGATTGTCGCCCGAAGATATTGTAAAGGCTGTAGAGAAAGTACTTAAAAGAAAGTAGCCATTGTTCGTGGCAAACTATTTGCCGATTATCTCTTTTTGAATTAAAATAGATGTGAGTCATTGAGTTGGAATTAATCAACTTATGCTCGTGTAAATAGTAAATGCTGTTGAGAAAGCCATTAAAATTCTTTTCGTACACACTAGCAGTGATTGCACTGTTAGCGATTTCCTTAATTGCACCAATCGATCGCACACCCCTTGAAGAACAAAGTTTCTACCAAGAAATGATGAAGGAGTTGGATACGCTTCGGCTAAAAAAGTACCCGGCCACTAAAAAATTAATAATTGGATGGAGCGAATTCAATATCACCCCACATTATTCCATGCCCATGGCGGGCTATACGCCAAAAGATAAATTCGATAGCGTACACGATTCGTTGTTCTGTCGGGTTTTGTATATAAACAATGGAGGTATTCAATCGTTTATCATCTCCATGGATTTGATGCTCTTCCCCCCGATCCTCAAACAAAAACTAGATGAGTACGTAGCGCAATACAAAAAAAATTACTTTTTGTATTTATCTGCCACCCACACGCACAGTGCCATTGGTGGATGGGATAAAAGTTTGGTAGGTAAATTTACCATTGGCAACTATCACGAAAAATGGGTGGAATCAACCACTCAAGAAATTATCAAGCAACTGGAAATTGCCAAACACTCTTCCCTTCCATCCTCTTTATACTACTGGGAAACTGATGCGAGCGAGTTAGTACAAAATCGATTGGATAGAAATGGCAAAACCGATGGCTGGCTGCGCGGAATTAAAATGCTACGGCAAGATAGCAGCCGCGCCATCGTTGCAACATTTAGCGGCCACCCCACTACCCTTGATTTGCTGGGTACAACCTTGTCGGGCGACTACCCAGCAGAATTGGTGAAGCAATTCAAACAGGGGGGTTATCAATTCGGCATGTTCATGGCGGGCATGGTGGGCAGTCACCGGATTGTTGGCTTTGAGGGAGATCAGTTTCACAAAACCGATTCCATCGCCAAAATATTGGCCACCAAAATAAACCATTCAAAACAGTTTACCATGAACTCAGATTCTGTTAGCATCATTACCAGACACATCCCGATTCAGTTTGGTCCATCACAATTACACTTTGCCAAAAACTGGAAGGCGCGCAATTGGGCTTTCTGTTCACTCCTTGAACCGTTGAAAGGTGAGTTTACCTATTTACAAATCGGCAATATCATCTTCATGGGCACACCGTGCGATTTTTCGGGAGAGCTTTATGCCGATGCTGATTTTAATAAATGGTGCGAGCAAAACAACAAGCACCTTATTATCACCAGTTTCAATGGCAATTACATTGGCTATGTTACCGCTGATCAGCATTACGATAAAAACGAAGAAGAGGTGATGGCACTCAATTGGGTGGGGCCCTCTTTCGGAAGGTATTTTACAACGTGCATTCAAAAAATGGTATTGAAGAATGAATGACTTATCGCTGGTAAAGCCATCAAAAATCAGTATAATTGAAGCTTAATTTTACAGGTTAAATGTCATCACCTACACTTGCCAATCAATCCAAATCGCTTCGACTAAATCTTTTAGAAGAAACCCGCTTCGAAAAACTTCCGGTAACGGTTTACAAAGATCAACACGTTGCCTCCAAAGTAGTGGCGCAGCGCATCGCCAGCCTCATCCGACAAAAGCAAAAAGCTGGAACCTTTGCCATACTTGGGTTGGCAACAGGCGCCACCCCGGTGGGCGTGTATGCAGAATTGGTACGCATGCACAAAGAAGAAAACCTCAGCTTCCAAAACGTGATCACGTTTAATTTGGATGAATACTTCCCTATGCAACCCGAGGCAGCACAAAGTTATGTGAGCTTTATGGGCGAGCACCTGTTCAATCATGTAGACATTCAACGCGAAAACATTCACATACCCGATGGCACGGTATCGAAAGAGCAAATTGCCACCTTCTGCTTAGAGTACGAGCGAAAGATTGAATCTCTCGGTGGATTGGATATACAAATACTCGGTATCGGACGAACAGGCCATATTGGTTTTAACGAACCAGGCTCTGCACCCAACTCAGGCACGCGCTTGGTAACATTAGATGACCTTACCCGCAGAGATGCTGCCCGCGACTTTGGCGGTAAAGCAAACGTGCCAACGAAGGCGATTACCATGGGCATTGGCACCATCTTCAAAGCCAAAGAAATCATTTTGATGGCTTGGAGCAAGAAAAAAGCGTCCATCATCAAGAAAGCAGTGGAAGGCGAAATCTCTGGTGAAGTGCCAGCTACCTACTTGCAGCTTTCCCAAAATATAGAATTTGTATTGGACGAAGATGCGGCCTCTGACCTCACCCGTTTCAATATCCCCTGGTTGGTGAAAGATTGCGTGTGGGATGAAGCTCTCATCAAAAAAGCGGTGATATGGCTTTCTGGGGTGGTAAAAAAGCCCGTGCTGAAACTCACCGAAGAAGATTACAACAACCACGGCATGGCGCAGTTGGTGGTAGAGCGTGGCTCTGCGTATAACATCAACATCCATATCTTCAACAAGCTGCAGCATACCATCACTGGTTGGCCAGGAGGGAAAGCGGGCGCGGATGACTCGCAGCGACCCGAGCGTGCCAACCCTCCACAGAAGAGAGCCATCGTCTTCTCTCCGCACCCCGATGACGATGTAATCTCCATGGGAGGTACGTTTATTCGGTTGGTAGATCAAGGCCATGATGTTCACGTAGCATATCAAACATCTGGCAATACTGCGGTATGGGATGATGACGTGCTTCGCTATATGGAGTTTGCTATTGACTACTCTGACAGTTTGGGTACAGACAGTAAAAAACTGAAGGCCGTGTATGCGGATGCCCGTAGCTTTATTGAGAAAAAGCAGCCCAACCAAACTGACTCGCAAGAGATACGAAATGTAAAGGCCTTCATCCGCAAGAGCGAAGCGATTGCAGGCGCACGATACGCAGGGTTGAAAGACTCCAACATTCACTTTATGGCGTTGCCATTTTACGAAACGGGCAAAACAAAAAAGAACCCCGTTTCGCAAGTAGATGTTGACCTGACGATGGAACTGTTACAAAAAATTAAGCCGCATCAAATTTTTGCCGCAGGCGATTTTGCCGATCCCAACGGAACGCACATTGTATGCTTCAAAATCATTACGGAAGCCTTGGCGAAACTGAAAAACGAAAGCTGGACAAAAGACTGCTGGCTGTGGATATACCGTGGCGCGTGGCACGAGTTTGAAACACATGAAATTGAAATGGCCGTTCCGTTATCACCACAAGAAGTGGAGCGCAAGCGTTACGCCATTTTCAAACACCAATCACAAAAAGACCGGCCTGTGTTCCCTGGCGATGACGCACGCGAATTTTGGCTACGTGCCGAAGAGCGCAACCGCGAGACCGCACAAAACTATGACAAACTTGGACTGGCGAACTACGAAGCAATGGAAGCGTTTGTGAGGTGGAGGTTTTGAAGCGAATTTATGACTTTGCTATAATGATTTTTTGAATAGGTTTTCTGTTCTATTCATTGCCAACTATAAATGAGTGGTAATATCCGTATGATTAGATATGAATTTTATGTGGCAATATGCACTGTAGTTATATTTCAGTTTGCGCGCGGTTTCAACAATAAATGGGCGAATAGACAATTCGAAAAAATCAAGGATGATAAGTTAACTTGGACTTGGCTTAAAATCTTTAAAGTACCCGAGACTAAAGAGAACTTCTTCAAATTTGCGAGAATCATAAGTGCGATGGTTATTATGGCTATGATTTTTAATATTGTTTTGTTGATTATTAAGAACTGATGAAACAATGAACAACTCACATTCTTATCTATGATCTGCTCCTGTACAAATATCTTCCACCAACGGCTTGCTAAAGCACTATTTCATCCCTATTTTTAATCACTTTAAATTTGACTATTTCTAGGGATGCCCGATTTACAAATCAAAAAAAATCCTAAGACCTACGATGTATGCATTGTAGGCTCAGGTGCTGGTGGAGGCATGGCCGCCTATGTATTGGCCAAAGCTGGGGTAAAGGTTGCCTTGCTAGAGGCCGGCCCGCTATACGACCCCGCCAAAAATGTAACTCAACTAAAATTTCCGTATGAATCTCCTCGCAGGGGTGCGAGCACATCATTTCGCCCTTTCGGGGATTTTGATGCAGCCTATGGCGGATGGGAAATTGACGGTGAGCCTTATACCCAAAAAAATGGAACCAAGTTCGATTGGTTTCGCTCACGTATGTTGGGAGGGCGCACTAACCACTGGGGAAGAATTTCTTTGCGCTTTGGCCCCAATGATTTCAAACATAAAAGCATTGATGGATTAGGTGAAGATTGGCCGATTGGCTATGACGATGTTGCACCTTACTATGATAAAATAGATAAACTGATCGGTGTGTTTGGCACGAAAGAGGGAATCTACAACGAGCCAGACGGAATATTTTTGCCCCCACCAAAGCCTCGCTTGCACGAGTTGTTTGTGAAAGATGCCGCTACCTCACTTGGTGTAAAAGTCATTCCCTCTCGCCTATCGATTCTTACACAAAAAATAAACGATGAGCGGGGTGCTTGTTTCTATTGCTCACAGTGTAACCGTGGTTGCACCGTGTACGGTGATTTCTCGTCATCCTCAGTGCTCGTAAAACCTGCTATTAACACGGGCAATGTAGATGTGATCGCCAATGCCATGGCGCGCGAAGTGTTGACAAACGAAAAAGGAGATGCTACAGGCGTATCGTATGTAAGCAAAGACGATATGCAAGAGTATCAAATCAGCGCAAGAATTGTAATCTTGGCTGCCAGTGCGGGAGAGTCGGCCCGGTTGCTGCTGAACTCAAAATCGGCTGCACATCCCAACGGATTAGCCAACGCCAGTAATGTAGTGGGTAAATATTTGCACGACAGCACAGGTGTGGCCATGGGCGGTGTGCTACCAAAGTTGTTCAATCGAAAGCGCTACAATGAAGATGGTGTGGGTGGTTTGCATTTGTATTCTCCTTGGTGGCTCGATAACAAGAAATTAAATTTTCCCCGCGGTTATCATATTGAATATTGGGGAGGTATGGGTATGCCGAGCTATGGATTTGGCGGTGGCATTCAAAATTTAAATGGAAAATACCCGGGCGCAGATGGAAGAATGAAACCAGCCGGAGGGTACGGTGCATCGCTGAAGTCAGATTACAGATTTTATTACGGTGCAAGTTTTGGAATGGCCGGTCGTGGTGAAGCGATTGCGCGAGAAGATAATTATTGCGAGATCGATCCGAATGTGGTGGACAAGTACGGCATTCCTGTTTTACGTTTTCACTACAAGTGGAGCGACTACGAAATTCAGCAAGCCAAGCACATGCAGGAAACCTTTCAAGAAATCATCCACAAAATGGGTGGTGATATTACGTGGGGAATCAAAGGTGCGGAAGACAATTATGGACTGGAAACACCGGGAAGGATCATTCACGAAGTAGGCACCGTGCGCATGGGCAACGACAAAAAGAAATCGGCCTTGAATGCGTTTAACCAAGCACATGATTGTAAAAATTTGTTTGTGGTAGATGGCGGCCCCTTTGTATCGCAAGCTGATAAAAATCCCACATGGACGATCCTCGCCCTTTCCATGAGAGCCAGCGAGTATATTATTGAAGAGATGAAGAAACAGAATCTCTGATTTAAGAATTATGATTTAAGATGTAAGATTTAAAAACAAGGCAGAAGCGCAAAACAAAAATCGTACATCTTAAATCTAACATTAAAAAATATGGACAGAAGAAAATATTTAAAAACCCTCGCAGTTGGCACGCTTTCAACGGGTGTGTTGCTGCAATCGTGCGATACACCCAAAAAGGAGGAAGCACCAGATTTGAGTAAAGTCACAGGTGGTTTTGATCGACAACCAGATGAGATCTCGCACTTCAAAAAAATCTCGGCAGAGAAATTCTTTGACGAGCATGAGATGAAAACCATTACCATTTTGGTGGCCATCATCATCCCAAAAGATGATGTTTCGGGTAGTGCCACCGAAGCAGGTGTTCCTGACTTCATCGAGTTCATCGTGAAAGACATGCCGCGACATCAGACCCCCATGCGTGGTGGTTTGAAGTGGTTGGACATTCAGTGCATGAAGCTTTACACAAAAGCATTTAGTGATTGCACACCAACTCAACAAATAGAAATGGTAGATGAGATCGCCTTCCCTGAAAAAGCAAAACCTGACATGACGCAAGGCGTGGCCTTCTTCAATTTACTTCGTGATTTAACGGCTACCGGATTTTACACGAGCAAAATCGGATTGGCTGATATGGGCTATGTAGGTAATAAGCCCAATCAGTGGGATGGCGTTCCGCAAGAGGTACTGGATCAATACGGGTTGAAGTACGATGAACGGACGTTAGCGGAGAGTGTGAAGTTTAGTTAGGTAATTTGGGGCTTAGGGTTTAAGGGGAAATTGGGAATTAGTGGTTGGTAAGTGTTACTTGATTTTAAGTCTTACAACTACTATCTCCTACTTCCTAGAATGTCAGACGTTAAAGTTCAGAGTCAAAATTGTAAATCTAAAATTGTAATTCGTAAATCCTTTAATTATGAGCAACTCATCTTCACAAAGTCGCAGGGCATTCTTAAAGTCGTTAGGCCTAGCAGGTGCAGCCTTTACCATATTGCCACGTCACGTATTGGGTGGTAATGGTTTTGTAGCTCCCAGCGATACGCTGTACATAGCTGGCATTGGAGCTGGCGGCAAAGGGTATTCAGACTTAACCGGTTTTGCGGCCAACCCAAAAGCAAAAATTGCCCTTCTTTGTGATGTGGACGATCGCATGGCCGTAAAAGCCCGTGAGAAATTTCCCGAGGCAAAATATTACCGCGATTTTCGCGAGATGCTCGACAAAGAAAAAGGCATCGATGCCGTATCCATATCCACACCCGACCACACGCACGCAGTGGCTACCATGGCGGCCATCAATCGTGGCAAACATGTGTACGTACAAAAACCACTGACGCATACCATCTATGAAGCGCGCATGCTATCTGAAGCGGCTAGAAAAAATAAAGTAGTCACTCAAATGGGAAATCAGTTTTCTTCTCATGAAGATGTGCGCAAAATGAAAGAGATGGTCGATGCCGGATTAATTGGAAAAGTGAAAAGCGCTGTTGCGTGGACCAATCGACCAGTATGGCCACAAGGCATCCCCACTCCCAGTGGCAAGCATGAAGTGCCGAAAGAACTGGATTGGGATTTATGGCTCGGCCCTTCAAAATTTATTGATTTCAATCCAGCTTATGTACCCTTTAATTGGCGCGGTTGGTGGCAATTTGGAACAGGCGCATTAGGCGATATGGCTTGCCACGTGTTAGATCCATTTTTCAGGATTTTACCTGTTGATTTCGCCAATGAGGTAGAGTGCAGCGCCACTACCAATTGGGAGGGAATTTTTAAAGAAGCCAACTATTCAGACTGCGCCCCTTCTTCGTCTATCATCCATTTTAAGTTTCCTAAAAGGGAGGGCAAAGGTGATATCAAATTAACCTGGCTTGATGGTGGTCTGCTGCCCGAGCGACCCGAAGAGTTATTGCCCAACGAACCAATGGGAGATGGAAGCAATGGCATTATTTTAGAAGGAACAAAAGGCAAATTAATGGCTGGCTGTTACGGACTAAAGCCTACACTGCTCCCCACCAAGCGAATGACTGAGGTGACCATGCCAAAGGCGAAATTACCGCGCGTACCGGGCAATGAAGCCGGGCACTACACGCAATGGGTAGATGCCTGCTTGAAGGGTTATGGCCAAATGGAATTGAGCTCTGCCTTCGATTATGCTGGCCCGCTTACCGAAGCCATATTGATGGGTAACCTCGCCATCCGCAGTTATAATCAGCGTAAGATGAATGCCGATGGAAAGGGCTATACTTTCCCTGGTCGTAAAAAACTTTTGTGGGATGCAAAGAATATGAAGATTACCAACTTTGATGAAGCCAACGCCTTTGTAAAAAGTGAATATAGAAGTGGGTGGAGCTTGTAAAAGAGTTTCATGGTGATAATGTCAACGGATTGTTTTACCCGATTGATAGGCTTGTTTTTTTTCAACGTTTCGGTTCACAATATTCTGGATGTCTTCGCGGGTTAAGTTGTTTCCATCATAAAGCAGTTCACGGATTTTGCGGATGATGGAGTCCATTTGGTTGGTCGATAGGGTTAGGGCATCGAACAGTTATTTGTTCTTCCACCGAAGTGACTTCTTTACTAAAGCAAAATCAATCCAGCGCCCAACACATTCAAGGGGTTTAATATGTGAAGGGAAATCGATGGCAAGTCCACAAACGCTTCTTCCAATAAAAAAAAGAGAATTGCGCAGAATGCAAATAGTGCAACCTGAATTCCTATGAGAAACCAATTACCGAACGAAGCAATAATTTAGAATCCATAATGAAAACCAAATATGATGTAATCGTACTCGGAGTGGGCACCATGGGCGCGGCCGCTTGTTATTACCTAAGCAAGCAAGGCGTTTCTGTTTTGGGCATTGAGCAATTTGAAATTCCACACGACCAAGGCTCGCATGCAGGGCAAAGCCGCATTGTCCGCAAAGCATATTTTGAGCATCCCGACTATGTACCACTCTTGCACCAAGCCTATCACAACTGGCAAGCATTGGAAAAAGAAACAGACGTTCAACTGTATTATCAAACAGGTTTGTATTATGCGGGTGCTTCGCAAAATGAATTGATCAAAGGGACGAAACTTGCTGCGCAACTTCATCACATTCCGTTAATTGATATTCTTCATCATCCGGAACAAAAGCACTCTACGTTTCAAGTCCCTCATTACTACGAGCAATGGCTAGAACCCGAAGCAGGTTTTCTTATTCCCGAACGAGCCCTCTCGCTGTTTGCAGAACAAGCCATTCAGCAAGGTGCAACATTACTTACCCGTCAGCGCGTAAAAGAATGGAAAAAAGTGGGTGATGAAATTCACGTTTTCACGGATAAGGAAAAATACGTTGGCAAGAAATTAATCATTTGTGGAGGTGCATGGAATGGACAGCTCATTCCTAACTTATCATCACATTTAAAAGTAACCCGACAAGTAATTGTTTGGCTACAGCCGAAGAGGTGGCAAGATTTCACGTTGGGAAACTTTCCGTGTTGGTTGATTGCCGATGAGAACATGCCCGGTTCGATTTATGGTTTTCCTATTGTGCCTGCCAGCAAATTGGGAGGACCTTTGGGATTAAAGGTTGCCTACCATCATCCTGGACTTCCCTCCAACCCCGATCATGTAAATCGCTTAGATACTGAGACGGAAGTGAATCAATTATTAACAACCGTGCAAAAATATCTACCCTCTGCCATCGGTAATGTGCTAAGTGTAAAAACCTGTCTGTACACTTATTCTCCCGATGAGCATTTCATCATCGACCAATTGCCTGAATACAACAACCAAGTTACTGTTGCAGCGGGCTTTAGCGGACACGGATTTAAATTTGCTTCGGTGGTGGGCGAAGTTTTAAGTGAGCTTTCGCTGGAAGGAAGAACAAAGCAGCCCATCGATTTTTTACGCATGAACCGATTTAAAAAGAACAATTCATGAGTGCAACATTTCACTTATACGATCTAAGGTTGAAGTCATGAAGGCGAAAAGCCTTTTGTTTGCAGCCACCAGTTAGGCGATGAACCCACAGAAATAAACTCAAACGCCCTCACCTCCATCCAATTTTCTTCTTTTCCGGCTAATGAAAACCCTGTGTGGCCTCCGTGTGCGGGCGTTTCTAAGTATACAAAAGGGTGATTTCTAACCATCTCGTAGGGGTAGCATGCATCGGGCAGAAAGGGGTCGTTAAATGCGTTTGCAATCAACACCGGTATAGATATTAAAGGAATGAAATTAAGTGCGGAAGTACGCGTGTAAAAATCTTGGGCATCCGCAAAACCATGCAGCGGTGCCGTGTAACGATCATCGAACTGCCGGAAACTTTTGATTTCATCAAATCCCGCATGGCTTACCTTTTGAGGATAGACCTTTGATTTTGCTTCAATCTTTTTGCTAAGTTTTTTTAAGAAACGTTGTAAATAGAATTTTTTGTTCGGCTTATCGAGTTCAGCAGCACTCGAACCCAAATCGCACGGCACCGAAAAAGTTGCAGCTTTTTTTATGGATGGATGTAGGTTAGTTGCATTCTCGCCCAAATATTTCAGCGTCATGCTGCCGCCCATGCTAATGCCAACCAACGAAACCGTGGTGTATCCACCCAATCGAATGGCATGATCGATAACTGCATTTAAATCTTCGGTAGCACCATGATGATAAAATCGAGGCAACCGATTCATCTCACCACTGCATCCCCGGCAATTCCACGCAAGTGCATCCCAACCCTGTTGAAAAAAATACTTCGCCATACCCTTAGCATAGTGCCGCTCGCTATTGCCTTCCAATCCATGCGAAATGATGACAAGTTTATCACTTTTGCTTTTCAACCAATCCAAATCCAAAAAATCACCATCGTTCAGCTCCAACCGCTCGCGCTGATAGGTTACACCTTTTATTTTTCTGAACGCACTAGGCACAATGGTTTCCCAATGGCCATTGAAAAGATAAAATGGTTTTTGATAGGACGAATGTTGGAGGAAGGGCATAGTCCAAAACTACGAAAGCACATCGGCAATTTCGGGTGTTTTGTCAAACACCGAACGTGCAAACGGACAGAGTGGTAAAATTTTAATTCCTTTGGCACGCGCATATTCCACGGCTTTCATCACCAATTGTTTGCCCGCGCCTTGGCCGCGCAGTTTATCCGACACATCGGTATGGTCAATGATGATGAGCTTATCTCCCGCTTTGGAATACGTCATCTCCGCCAATGGTTCGTTGTTCTCTTCTATAAAAAACGAACCTTTGGAGTTGGTCTCAACTTGTTTTATTTCCATTCTCAAAAATAGTTACTTCGCCTGATATCGCGTGCTCAAATAAGTCATCACCACAAACAGAATGGCCACAAACAATAAAGCAATTCGCAATGTTTGCCAATTGGCAAGCAGTCCAATGATGGGCGGCCCAAACAAAAAACCAGAATAGCCAACTGTGGTAACCATGGCGAGGCCAACTCCCGGTGGCAAATCTTTGGTATTGCCTGCAATGCTATAGGCAATAGGCACAATAGAAGAAAGACCAATGCCGATAATGAACAAACCGAAAATAACGGAGTAGGGATTATTGAATGAAAGCATCAACGCAATGCCCGCAATGGAAATGAGGCCGCAAATAACCATCAATTTTCGATCGCCAAACTTGAGGCGCGCACTGTCGCCAAAAAACCGACCGAGCGTCATCGCCAACGCAAAAGCAGACAAACCAATCGGAGCCAAGGAGTCGCCCGAGATTGCAATGTTTTTCATATAGTTGGTGCTCCAATCGGCCATGGCACCTTCGCCCAACATGCAACAAAAAGCAATCACACCAATACTGACCATGGCCGCATTGGGCAAACGAAAGGCGGGGCCATCTACTTCTTTCTCTTTTGGTTTATCGTGAATAAGATGGTAACGCGCCCATGCGGCACCCATCACACTTAGTGTAACAATAATACTTAAGTGAACAAACAACGTTGTCTCTAGTTTTATAAACAAGGAACCACAACTAGCGCCCGCCACCATTCCAATACTAAAAATAGCGTGGAAGGATGTCATGATGGGCTTTCCTTGGTTTTGCTCCACCATTACCGCTTGCGAGTTCATGGAAACATCGAGCATGCCTGCTGTTAGTCCCATAATAAAAAACAAAACTACCAGGGCAGTCAGGTTGGGCGCAACGGGAATGAGTGGCACAAAAATGCAATACAAGAATACGGAGAAGATGGTGATGCGCCTGCTGCCATTGCGGATGATGAGCCAACCCGTGAAAGGCATGGCAAGCAACGCGCCAACCGAAGAGGAAAGCAAGACAAAACCAAGCGTACCGTCATTGATGGAAAATATTTCTTGCATGCGCGGAAAGCGAGAAGCCATGTTAGCATGAATAAATCCATTGATGAAGAAGATAAGCTTGACGGCAATGCGAGAGGGATGCACGGAAGAATGGATATGGTCGTGTGAAGTAAGGTGTTAACCAACTACGATGGGATGATTTTGACAAAATAATTTACGGAATCGATTGCAGAGTTCGTTTTTATTGTGAAAAGCCAAGTGGGTTACTTACCTAAACTTTGTTGACCCGGAAAATGTACACCTCATTGCCTTTGTACATTGTTTGCTTATCGATGGTCATCCCGTTCTTAATCGCCACTTTTTGTGATGGCAAATTGGAAAGACTGATGATGGAAATAAGCGAGGTAGCCAGATTATTTTCAAAGGCATGGTCCTTGCATTTTTGGGCGGCCTCTATGGCATAGCCCTTGCCCCAAAACTTTGGCAGCAATGAATAACCAATTTCCAATTCTTGAATGTTATCTACCGATTGTACCAATAGCCCCGCGTGGCCTACCAATAACCCATTAGATTTTTCAATCAACGCATTCATGCCGCCTAAATTAATTTGATAACGCTCGTGCTGGCGGGCATACCACTTCTCGCAAGCTATTGTTGGAGATTCTTTTTCTTCTACCCAATGCTTGGAAGTTTCGGGGTCTTCAAAGAAAGGTAGCCACGAATCAAAATCGATTAAGGAGATTTTGCGAAAGAGGAGGCGAGGGGATTGGTGGTTGTTGAGGAGGTAGGACATTAGTCACTTTGAAAGATACTTGTTGTTGAGATCCTTTAAGAATTTATTTCGATTGAAGTTTTCTACAAATCCACTTTTTTCGCCAATTTCTAGAGCTTTCTCAATTAAACTTTTACGTGAGTAATTCCTTGTGGATGAAATCATAATCCTATAATTTAAACATTATTGGTAAAGTAAATTGTACGGCTACTGGTTCACCTTGCTCCTTTCCTGGTATCCATTTGGGCATCGAACTAATCACTCTTAATACCTCAATATCAAAATTTTTTGATTCTCGGACAGATCTAACAATTTTAGGATTGATAATGCTTCCATCAATATCAATGGTGAAAGAAACAAATACTCTTCCTTCAATTTTGTTATTCTTTTCAAAATCTGGGTATTTAATGCTTTCGTTTATATATTTCATCAAAGCTCCAATACCTCCAACGAATTCGGGCATTACCTCTGCAAAAATTCTAATACCATCTGATTGTTGGGTTGAATCAGATCGGTAGTCTATCATAATGTCACCGAGAATTATATCTTCGATGCCAAGAGTATCATTACTACATTTAACATCTATTTTTGTAGCCGAAGTTTCTTTAGTCAGATGAATTGCTGAATCAAGTTTTGTTAGTCTGTGGTCATCATAAGAGCAACTTGTTAGCATTAACGTACCAATTGTCAATAGATAAAATGCAAAATTTGAGTTCTTGTTCTTCTCAATATATGCATTGATTACCACAAGCATCTCATTATACTTGTAGTCCAGCTGAGACTTCTTGATTCGCCCACATACCTTAGAATTTCTATGTGCCAATAAGAATTGGATAACTTCATCTTTGGCCATCAATGTGAAATCTTGAACGTCTCTTTGGCAATTTTCGCAATGTCTAGATATAAGACCTACCTTCATGGTTTCCCATTTCATTGGGCAATTGAAGGTAACTTTTGGATTTATCATGAAGGTGGTAATTTTATTTTAAAATCCCATCAAACATATAAAGTCACATATTTTTATTGCTAATGCTGTATTTTATTTCAGAAATCTACTTCGCATACGCCACACTTCTCATCTCCCGAATCACCGTCACTTTTATCTGCCCAGGATACTGCATGTCTTTTTCAATTTTTTGAGAAATGTCAAAGCTCAATTGGGCTGCGCGCTCGTCCGTTGCTTTTTCGGCATCTACCATCACGCGTAACTCGCGGCCGGCCTGAATGGCATAGCACTTTTCTACACCCTCAAAGCTCAAACCCACTTGTTCCAATTCCTTTAAGCGCTTGATGTATTGCTCCATCACCTCGCGTCTTGCACCAGGGCGCGCACCTGAAATGGCATCGCATGCTTGCACAATGGGCGAAATAATGCTGGTCATTTCAATCTCATCGTGGTGGGCACCAATGGCATTGCAAATAATCGGATGCTCTTTGTACTTCTGAGCCAACTCCATACCCACAATGGCGTGTGGCTTCTCTAATTCTTCTGGCCACACTTTACCAATATCATGTAGCAACCCTGCGCGCTTTGCTTGCTTTACGTTCAGGCCAAGCTCGGCAGCCATAATCGCACACAGGTTGGCTACTTCACGCGAGTGTTGTAACAAATTTTGTCCATACGATGAACGATAACGCATGCGGCCCACCATTTTAATCAGTTCAGGCGCAAGACCGTGAATGCCCAAGTCAATGACGGTGCGCTCGCCAATCTCTACTACTTCGTCTTCGATGTTCTTCGTAGTCTTGGCTACAATTTCTTCAATACGGGCCGGGTGTATGCGTCCGTCCTGCACCAAGCGGTGCAACGATAGTCGTGCAATCTCTCTGCGCACGGGGTCAAAGCCCGAAATGATAATGGCCTCAGGCGTATCATCCACAATAAATTCAACTCCTGTTGCCGCCTCTAACGTGCGGATGTTCCTCCCTTCCCTTCCAATGATTTTTCCTTTGATATCGTCACTTTCAATATTGAAAATCGAAACGCAGTTTTCTACAGCATGCTCAGTGGCCGTTCGCTGAATAGTTTCCACCACAATCTTTTTGGCATCTTTGGTAGCCGTGAGCTTGGCCTGCTCCATAATGTCTTTGATGTATGAGCTGGCCTTGGTTTGCGCTTCTTCCTTTAATGATTCAATCAACTGATCGCGGGCTTGGTCAGCAGTTAATTTGCTGATACCTTCTAAGATGGCCACTTTCTGCGTATTGAATTTATCCAGTTCTTCTTTTCGGCTCTTCACCAATTCATGCTGGCGTGCCAAGCTTTGGCGCTCTTCGTCCACTTCGCCTTCTTTACGCTTCAAGGTTTCGAGTTCTTTGGAAAGCTGGGCTTCGCGTTGCTTTATTTTTTGCTCGTTGGCGATGATTTGGTTTTTCTTGCGGTTGGCTTCTTCTTCAAACTCTTGTTTCATTTTAAAGAGTTTGTCTTTGGCCTCAATAATCTTGTCTTTCTTCAAGTTCTCGGCCTGCAACTCGGCCTCTTTAAGAATCAGCTTTGCTTTTTCGTTGGCCGATTGTTCGTTCTTTTTGATCCTTCTTTTGTATAAAAACGAGCCGAGTAACATGCTCAACAATACGGTAGCCACTAGGGCGATAAGGGCTATAATTGTTATTTGTGCTTCCATGGGTGAAAAAATTTATGGTTAACACCCGCTCAACTGCGAGAATTGGGCAGCAACCGTTGCCAAGGCAATCATTGCTACACAACGAAGCGAAAAAGAATGGAGAAAAAAGGACGATGGATTTAGAGTGCTTGCGAAACCAACTGATTTAAGTGGTTGACCTTCTCGGCCACCGTTTCATCAATTTCTTGTAGGCTTTCTTCTTCTGCGAGTTTATCTACTAAACAGTCGAAGGCCACCATGGCGAGAAGGTCTTGTTTGTCGTCAATACCAAATTGCTCGCGGTAACGCTTTATTTTTTCGTTGATGAGCTTGCCGGCCGCACGCACCTTTTCTTCTTCTTGGCGCTTTACCTTCATGGGGTATTCGCGGTCAGCAATTTTTATCTTTACGGATAGTTCGTCCATCAACTTTTACCGGGTTATCTGCTCAAGTGAGCTATGCACTTATCGATTTCTCGGATATACTCGTCCACTTTTCTTTTCAACTCCGAAACACTTCCGTCTTCCGGGTTTATATGGTCTACAATTTTAGTGATTTTAATCTGATTTTTAAAATTATGGAGCTGATCATCGCGCCTGCTCAGGTCTGTTTTCAGCTCATAGTTCTCTAATTTGAGTCGCTTTACCTCGTCTTTGGTGGCCTTGTGCTCATTCAGCAAAACCAAAATCTTGCGTTCTAGGCCGTTGAGGTTGGTTTTTAATGCTTCTTGGTCCATGCGGGGTGGTTCAAAGTTCTATCAGCAAATTCTATATTCTTACTCCTAAATTCTGACTCCTATTTTCGGATAACCGCCCCCATCTTTCCTTCAAAAGCACTCATCAAGCTGGTCATCGTCTTTTCAATCTCCTCGTCCGTCAAGGTTTTGGTTTCATCCAACAACGTAAAGCCCAGTGCGTATGCTTTTTTTCCTTGCGGGATTTTGTCGCCCTCGTACACATCAAACGCGATGATGTCTTTTATCAATCGCTTCTCCGTCTCCAAAACCAACTGCTTTATTTCTGCGAAAGTAACCTGCTTATCCAATACCAACGACAAATCGCGCCTTACTTCGGGGAACTTGGGTACTTCTGCCACAACGAACTTAGGGTTTGCTGAATTGAAAAGCAAATGGGTTGACAAATCAGCATAAAAAATTTCTTGCTTGACGCCAAAATCTTTTGCCAACGCGGTTTTTACCTTGCCCACCTTCCCAATTTCTTTATTGCCCTTCAAAATCTTTACTCCATAATCAAACAAAGGATCTCTCAAATACTCTTGCTTCACGTTTTCGATATTTGATTTTTTGAGTATATGCGCCACGTGCTGGGCAATATCAAAATAGGTTATCGATTGTGTTTTGCGCTGCCAGCTTTCGGTCTCCTGGTTTCCTGTAAGGTAAACAGCCAGTCGCTCTTCCTCTTGGTATTTTCCTTCTTTGCTGGGTGCAGATGAATTCTTCCAATACACTTTTCCAAACTCAAACAACTTTAAATCTTTTTGCTTGCGATTAATATTGTGTGCCAATACTTCCAATCCGGTAAACAACATCGTTTGCCGCAAAATGCCTTGCTCTTCGCTTAGCTTGTTGAGCATTTCAATTGGCTCACCCCCAAAAGTCAATTGATGTTTTTGTTGATAGGCTAAATTGGTGAGTGAGTTGGTCAAGATTTCGTAAAACCCATTGCCCACCAACAATTCGCCAATCGATTTTTTAAATTTATTGATATCCTTTTCAGGGAAACTGGCAAAAAAATCAGTGCCGGCAATCTCCGTCAACTCAATTTTATTAAAGCCGTAAATGCGCAGCACTTCTTCTACTACATCCGCTTCTTGCAATACATCTACCCGATAAGGCGGAACCGAAACGGTAAATCCTGCCTGTCCGGCAGGCAGGCGATCTTCTTTCTTATCGATTACTGATATGTCCAAACTTTCGAGAATAGAAAATACCTCCTCGCGCGAAAGCGTTTTGCCAATCAACCGATTGATGTTTTTGTCTTTTACTTCAATGGTTTTGTTTTCGATTTTCGTTGGGTAAATATCGACCACCTCCGAAGCGATCTGACCACCTGCTAATTCTTTAATCAACATCGCGGCACGCTTCACGGCATATACGGTTCCATTCGGGTCGGTGCCACGCTCAAACCGAAATGAAGCATCGGTTTTCAATCCATGGAACATGCCTGTTTTGCGAATGGAACTTGGTTGCCAATAAGCGCCTTCCAAAAATACGTCAGTGGTTTTTTCAGTAATGCCAGAATTGATGCCACCAAAAATACCTGCAATGCACATGCCTTGCCCTTCCCCATCACACACCATCAAATCGGTGGCCGACAAGGTTCTTTCTTTTCCATCCAGCGTTTTGAATTTCGTTCCTGCAGGAAGCGTCTTCACCATTATTTTTTTCCCGGTTATCTCGGCCACGTCATAGGCATGCAGCGGTTGACCCAACTCATGACAAACAAAATTGGTGATGTCCACCACATTGTTGATGGGCGTCAATCCAATCGACTTCAATCGGCTCTGGAGCCAATCGGGTGATTCTTTTACTTGCACATTTGAAATAGTGACACCCGAAAAGCGTGGGCACATTTCTTTTTCTTCCACCGTTACCGGAATGGTCAGGTTGGTATTCTCAACTTTGAAATTTTCTACCGATGGCAATTTCAAGTCTCTTTTTTTCGCGGCTTTGATGTCGCGCGCAACGCCAACATGCGAGGCAGCATCGGCACGATTGGGTGTGAGGCCAATTTCCAATACATAGTCAGATTTCACGTTGAAATATTCCGTAGCAAGAGTTCCGTTGGCCACGGTAGTGTTGAGCACTATAATGCCCGCATGGCTTTCGCCCAAGCCAATTTCATCTTCGGCACAAATCATTCCTTCCGATTGCTCGCCACGGATTTTAGCACTTTTAATTAAAAAGGGCTCGCCTTTGGTAGGATGAACCGTGGTGCCTACTGGAGCCACCACAACTTTTTGTCCGGCTGCCACATTGGGTGCGCCACAAACGATTTGCAAATTCGTCAAGCCTCCAATGTTAACTTTTGTGATGGAGAGCTTGTCTGCGTTTGGGTGCTTTGAGCAAGTAATTACTTCGCCAATTACCAAACCCTTCAGTCCGCCTTTTACGGTCTCAAACGGTTCTACACTTTCTACTTCCAGGCCCGTATCGGTAAGTACTTTACCAATTTCCTCAGCCGTTTCGGGAATATCGATGTATTGGGTAAGCCAATTGTATGAGATTTTCATTTTTGCGTAAAATCAAACCTCAAATGTAGTGGTTTAAATTATGTTGGAAAACATAGATTTTTGATAGGAGTTCTTAATTTTGAAGGTATGCGCTACCAATCCATCAGTCCTCAATTATTTATTAACAACCGCAAAAGATTAATACCAGAGCTAAAATCAAATTCGCTTGTTCTCTTCAATGCCAACGACACGATGCCTACCAATGCAGATGGCTCACTGGCCTTCCGGCAAAACAACGATTTGTTTTATTTGACAGGCGTTGACCAAGAAGAATCAATTTTAATTTTGTGCCCTAATTTTCCCGATGAAAAATGGCGGGAGATTCTGTTCCTGAAAGAAACCAGTGAACATATTGCCATTTGGGAAGGGCACAAACTCACCAAAGAAGAAGCCAAACATCGAACAGGCATTGAAACGATCTTATGGTTAAGTGAATTCCCGCGCGTATTTCGCCACCTGATGACCATGGGTAATGTGGAAAATGTATACCTAAACACAAATGAACATTACCGTGCCGAAATCACTGTGCAGACGCGCGATGCACGTTTTATTGAATGGTGCAAGGCAAGTTATCCGCTCCACAACTACCAACGCATCGCACCGATCATCAGCAAATTGCGCAGTGTAAAATCGCAAGAAGAAATTGCTTTGATGCAAGAGGCTTGCAACATTACTGAAACAGCTTTTAGGCGCGTATTGAAATTTGTAAAACCTGGAGTGAAAGAATACGAAATCGAGGCCGAGTTTATTCATGAATTCACGCGGAAAGGTTCCACGGGTTTTGCTTATACACCTATCATCGCAGCGGGCAGCAACTCGTGTGTGTTGCACTACATTGAAAATGACCAAGTTTGCAAAGAGGGTGACGTTTTATTATTGGATGTAGGGGCTGCCTATGCGAACTACAATGCTGATATGACTCGTACTATTCCAGTAAACGGAAAATTTACAACTCGACAAAAAGAAGTTTACAACGCAGTACTGCGAGTGCAAAGGACGGCCATGCAACTATTGAGGCCGGGTGTAGTGTATTTCGATTACCACAAAGAGATAAAGAAAATAATGGAACGCGAATTAATCGATTTGAAATTGCTGAAAAAAGAAGAAGTGGAGAAACAAGACCCCGATAAACCATTGCTGCTAAAATACTTTATGCACGGCACCTCTCATATGCTCGGTTTGGATGTGCACGATGTTGGCAACATGCATGCAAAAGTAGAAGTAGGACAAGTTTGGACGATTGAACCAGGCATTTACATTCGGGAAGAAAACGTGGGCGTCCGGCTGGAGAACAACGTGGTCATTGGTGAAAAAGAAAATTTTGATTTGATGAAAAACATTCCGATTGAGGTGGAGGAGATTGAGGAGTTGATGAACAGCTAATTTGAAAAACTTGTTGATTCCGTAATTTGAAAATGAAGGTAATGATAAATTTATGAAACGATTGAGATGGATTCTGCTGTTAACTTTAATCTCAGTATTGGCCTCCGCGCATGAATTTTGGCTGCAGCCGAGAAAGTACCGATTGGCAATTGGCGAAGAATTGAAATTCAATTTTAAGGTAGGCGAAAATTTTGATGGCGAAGAGTGGGATTTAAAAAAACACAAAGTAGAAAAGCTGGATTGGCACACCAGCACCAAAATCACCGACTTAAAAAAACTAGTGAAAGCAGACGGTCGTGACCGGGTGGCTTTGAAAATGACGGAGGAAGGCACTCAACTAATTGCGATGCAAAGCAATTATGCCTTTATTGAATTGGATGCTGCTAAATTCAACGATTATTTAAAAGAAGATGGCCTTGAAGACATCCATGCACTGCGAACAAAAAATAATACATTAGATAAACCTGCCAAAGAATTTTACGGTCGTTTTGTGAAGCTGCTCGTGCAAGTAGGGAATAAAAAGACAGATTCATTTAAAAAACAGCTAGGGACACCCGTAGAAATTATACCGCTGCAAAATCCTTACACATTGAAATCTGGTGACTACCTAGAATGTAAAGTCCTTTTCCAGGGCAAACCACTTATTGAACAAATGGTAAAGGTTTGGTACAAAATCAACACCACTACTTTTTTGCAAAATATGTACACCGAAAAAGATGGAACAGTAAAGTTTCCACTTAGTAGCACTGGCCCTTGGATGGTGAGCATGGTAAAAATGATACCTTCAGAAAAAGAAGGAGCCGATTACCAAAGTATGTGGAGCAGTTTGGTTTTTGAAGTTGAGTGAGGTTAGCCACAGAATCACAAATTGAATGCAATATATTTTGAAAAATGGACAATACTTTCTCTTCTGATAAAGCTCCCGAACCAGTTGGTGCATACCCGCATGCGCGCAAAGTGGGTAGTCTATTATTTCTATCCGGTGTAGGCCCAAGGCAACGAGGCTCAAAAGAAATTCCGGGCGTAACGTTAGATGCGCAAGGAAATATTATTGCTTATGACATTGCAACCCAGTGCCATTCTGTTTTCAATAATGTAAAACTGATATTGGAATCATCCGGCTCGCGTTGGGAAAACTTGGTAGACGTAACCGTTTTTCTCACCAACATGAAAAGCGACTTCAAAACCTTCAATAAGATTTACGCAGAGTACTTTAAAGAAAACCAACCATGCCGAACCACGGTAGAAGTGAATGCATTGCCAACTCCGATTGCCATTGAACTAAAATGCATTGCAACCGTTGAACCGAGCTAAACAGAAAAACTTTCGCCACACCCGCAGGTGCGAGATGCGTTGGGATTAATGAATTGAAAACCCTTGCCGTTCAACCCATCCGAAAAATCCAGCGTGGTTCCCAACAGATAAAGAAGGCTCTTTTTATCCACCAATATTTTGATTCCTTTGTCTTCGAATACTTGGTCTACTGGTTTGATCTCGGCATCAAAACCCAAATCGTACATCAGGCCAGAGCAGCCACCGCCCTTTACAGAAACGCGAATGTTTTCGTTATCACCACGTTTTTCTTCTTGACGAAGGAGGGTAATGCGTTCTTTGGCTTTATCGGTTACACTAATCATAATTCAAATTTTTTAAGATACGGGATTCAATACAACACTAAATACAGTAATTGTGTTCCTATCTCTGCCATAATATAATTTTTCGAGTACTTCTAAGATATTACTCGCCCTAAAGTACGAAGTATACAACTCGCTATCATTTTTGGTTACCCATTGGATCGTGTAAGAGTTTTCTTTCTCCTTGTAGTTCTGCACATACGCCAACATTTTACGCAAAGCATCCACTTTATCGGCACCTGTTTCAGAGTGAAATAAGAATGACTGGCTATGGCGCGGGTTAATGGTAATCAAGTCCAGTTTTGCCTTTCCTTCTACGTTACTGAACTCAAAAATCAAATCGCTGGTGCGCAAACCTAAATAGTCTTTGATTTGCTGCTGCACTTTAGCAGCCTCTACGTGTGCATCGCTGGTCGTTTCAGTTACTATTTTGGGCATTTTGTAGGTAAACCTTTATGGTTTGACCAGTAAAATTAATAGGTAAGGCATCCTAAACCAAATGACCCAAAAATGGTTAAAAAGGGACTAGTTTGAGCCCAATGATGCTAACATGTAGCATCGGTATTATTTGATTATTTTTGCGCTCCTTTTTACTATGATCCAAACAGATATTATCATCATAGGTGCTGGCCCGGTTGGGTTGTTCACTGTTTTTGAAGCAGGTTTGCTAAAACTCCGTTGTCATTTGATTGACTCTTTGCCTTTGCCAGGCGGCCAATTAACTGAAATCTACCCCAAGAAGCCCATTTATGATATCCCTGGTTTCCCTATCGTAAATGCGGGCGATTTGGTAGACAATCTGATGAAACAGATAGAAGTGTTTAAACCAGAGTTTACGTTAGGTGAAAGTGCTGTCAGTCTAGAGGAAACCCCTGAAAATCATTTCATCGTAACCACTAACAAAGGCACTCAACACAAAGCACCGGTGGTGATTATTGCGGGTGGATTGGGCGTATTTGAACCACGGAAACCACCGATTGAAAACTTGGCCGAATACGAAGACAAAGGAGTGGAATACATCATCCGCGATCCCAAATTTTATCAAGGAAAAAAAGTAGTGATTTCGGGCGGTGGCGATTCTGCGTTGGATTGGTCGATTTATTTAGTTGAGAACAACATTGCAAGCGAACTGGCTTTGGTTCACAGAAGAACTTCTTTCCGTGGTCATTTAGATTCGGTACAAAAAGTAATGAACATGGCCGATCAGGGAAAAATAAAATTGATTACCGATGCGGAGGTGGTGGGTATCACGGGCAATGGCAAGGTAGAATCGGTAACTATTAATCACGCTACACTAGGCAATATTGAAAAACCCACTGACCACTTTGTGCCTTTGTTTGGTTTAACACCAAGTCTTGGCCCTATTGCTGATTGGGGCTTGGAAATTGAAAAGAACGCAGTGAAAGTCAATACCTTTGATTACTCCACCAATCGCAAAGGCATCTTCGCTGTAGGCGACATCAATACCTACCCGGGCAAATTGAAATTGATTTTGTGTGGATTTCACGAGGGTACGCTTGCTGTTCAATCGGCATTTACAAAAATATACCCAAACAAAAAGAACGTGCTAAAGTACACTACTGTAAATGGGGTGAACGGATTTTGAGTTTGGCTTCAAGCCACCAGCTTCAGGTCGCAGTCTTGTTGCCTTTAATCAGAGAATATGGAGAACATGATCAAAGTGAACATCATCGACCGCGAAGGTCAAACCCATGCGCTGGATGCCCCCACCGACATGAACATGAACATCATGGAAATCTGTAAATCATACGAATTGCCTGTGGAAGGAACGTGTGGGGGAATGGCTTTGTGCGCTTCCTGCCAAGTGTATTTAGAATCTGATCATGAGTTGCCTGAGCAAAGCGATGCCGAGCTTGCCATGCTCGATCAAGCCTTTCACGTAAAAGATAATAGCCGGTTGGGTTGCCAGATTCGACTTACCGAAGAAATCGATGGAATTACATTACGGCTTGCACCAAGATAATTCTTTCACCGAGATGGGAGGAAAACAAAAAAATCCACTTACGCGGATTTTTTTGTGGAGAATATCGGATTCGAACCGATGACCTCTTCCATGCCATGGAAGCGCTCTAGCCAGCTGAGCTAATCCCCCAATTGAGGTGCAAATATATTTTAAAATCCAATGCGTCCAAATTGAACTAGGCCATTACCGTCACCATTTTTAGGGCGTATGCAGCCAAGGCGTTATCACCTGATATGCTCACTTCTTTCAATGCCTCTTCAGGGGTGATTCCTTTTGTAAAAATTTTCCACGCATCGGTGCCGCCAATTTCAATCTGAGCTTTGGGTGAATCAGAAAGGGGACAGTGCCTCCAATGTTGTTGCAAAAATTGAATCGACCATTTACCTCCTCCCTCTCCAGTAATGCTTACTTGTACTACATCATTTTCTTCAACACACACCGATTGATACGCATGGGGCAATGCCATCATAAATGTTTGCAAAACCGGGTGATAAAGTTCTGATGAAAGAAGGCCATTTGCTCCCACTGCTTCGCGTATTTGCATTTGATGATGCCATTTCTCAGTGTATTCTCGGGCAATATGAAACCAATTTTTTGAAACTTCCTCACCAGCCCATGCAACCGAAAAAGTCGCTGGAGCCATTGGGTCAAGTTGTTTTAAGTACTCATAATATTCTTTTCCTGATGACTCAAGTTCCTCAATTAGCACCTTGGGGCTAATACGTTTGGCGGCTTTTACCCAACTCTCGTTTAAGTCATTCAAAAAACTTACAATGCCTGGAAAAGATGTATCAGCAAGATGTTCGCCAAAGTAGCCATCACGCAACATTGAAAGTGTGCGGAGGTTGCCATCCCACAAATGGGCTGCAACATCTTTTACACACCATCTCCTTGCCAGCGTAGGCTTCGCCCAATCTTCGGGTTTCAGCGATCGTAGCAAATCAATCAAGGCCGCATCGAGTGTTGGAAAAAGATAAATTGTTTCAATGGGGACCATATTCCAAAGAAAAGAACAGAATCACCTAAATGCAACACTAATTGGGCCGCTGAGTAGGAAAAATATTCACGGTCAAAAGTTCGGTGAACCTCACGATCGATACATCAATCATGGACAGGATCTCTTTTTTCGTCAGTTCTTTGAAAAGTTGATTGAGCGTATTCACCGGTTTGTTGTTGAACGATACAATCAAATCACCTTCTTTTATTTGCGATCTTGAGGCTGGCGAATCTTTTTCAATCCCTACCACAAACAACGCCTTTTCGTTTGGCAAATGGTAATGCCTCTTAATTTTGTTATTGATCGGCACTTCTTGCAACTGAAATCCCAAATACGCCTTAAAGACTTTTCCCGATTGTATCAACTGGCTCGCCACTTCTTTGGCCGTATTAATGTCTACCGAAAAACTCAACCCATTTGCCCCTTGAATAATGGCGGTGTTTACACCCACTACTTCCCCATCGGTAGAAATCAATGGCCCACCCGAATTGCCAGGGTTAAGGGCCGCATCGGACTGAATCACATTATCGACCAACATTCCATTTTGTGAGCGAAGCGTTCTGCCCAGAGCACTCACTACTCCAGTAGTTACAGTGTGTTGATATCCCAGCGGATTCCCAATAGCAATCACAAACTGACCGATTTGGAGCTGAGAGGCATCGCCAAGCTTCGAAACGGAGTAGCCATCCGTAAATATTTTCAACACCGCCAAGTCGGTATCCGGATCTTGGCCGATCAGCGTGGCTTCTATTTCGTTTTCGTTCAGAAGCGAGACCATGATTTTGTCCGCCTTATTCACCACATGGCAATTGGTGAATATCAACCCATCTGATGAAAACACAAATCCAGAGCCCGATCCTGCCCGAGCAAGTTTGCCTTTGTCCTTTTTATACACATCAATCTTCACCACCGCATTCTTTACAAGAGCAACAGCATCAATGATCATCTGCGAAAATGTATCCATATCAAAAATTTCCTCACCTTGCCCAAAAACTATTCCCTAGGCCAATTCGGTAAAAATGTCTTTTGCCACCTGTCAAAGTGTAGGTAATAATATTGCTTGATTTTGTTATTTTCGTAATTTTAAAGAACATACTGTCTATATGGCTAAACTGAAGAACATTGTAAAGCAACTTTCGGAAAAGGATTTCAAGGAGATTCATGACTCCCTGATGGAGGGAAATGCAGAGAAATCGGCCTATTTGCTGAAGGCACTACGCGAACGCCAGCTTTCGGATAGTAAGATCATGGTTGAGTTGGAAGTAAACGCCAACGCTTACTATACGCTACGTTCGCGATTAAACCAAAAGATAGAAGAGCATCTGTTGCAGCAGATGGAAAGCCCGCGCACAGATATTTTGCGCAAAGTGGCTAACCTAAACGAAGTTTTGTTCACCAAAAAGCGAACCATCTCCATTACCACACTTAAAAAACTTGAAAAAGAATTATTGGATTATGATTTGGCCAGCGAACTGACGGTAGTGTACAAATCACTGAAGAAGTTACACGCTCACTCGCCAGATTATTTCACTTACTCTCAACTCTACAACCGCCATGTGGCCTATATGTTGGCCGTTGATAAAGCAGAAGATTTGCTAGCCGATTACTTTAAAAAGTACGGTAACTATTATCTGACAGGCGATGCCACCGAAAAACTTGGCCTCACTTTGTTGATGAAAGAAATGCAGAACGTGGCCAAGTTGTACAAATCGCACCGGCTTTACATTTACCAAAGCTGCATGGGTATTTTTCATAAGTTGTTTGTAGAACCCGATGACAACCTGCAACAAGATGGCGAATCAATTGAAGATATTTTTGCGCACGTACAAAAAATATTTGACACTTATAATCTAGATCCACTTTACTTCCACTTGAATTTAGTGTTTGAATTTTTGCATTTGGAATACTACAATCACTACAAAGTATACCGGCAAGCCGAAAAGTATTATGAAGAAGTAAACGATGCTGCCGGCAGTTTGCTGGTGAACTATCCTACCTACACTTTCCCCGCTCAGTTTTTTGTTTCACGATTGGAAAGAAGTTTACGATTGGGGACGGGAAAAGAACTGATGGCCGATAACGAAAGAGTGTTTGCGGATATTGAGCCCGATCAACAAGATGTGCCCAAGCATTTGATCATTACTATTTATAGGGCGATGAGCTTCTATTGTTCTGATAAATACGAAGAAGCCGCCAAACTCATCAATCATTTGCTCAACGAAGTGAGTTTAAAAAAATATCCATTCTTGCAAATGGAAGTGAAGACTCTATTGGCTTTGTTGTATTGCTTGATGCATGAATTTGATTTGTTTAATCAACATTCTAACAGCATTCAGCGGCAAATACGCTTGTTTGGTAAAGATGAGTGCGAAAATATATTGCACTTTTTGAAAATATTAAAGATTGCCACCAGCGAAGCAAAGAAGGATAAACCAAAAAAGATTGCGGCCATTATACCGAAATACAAAGAAATAAAGGTGAACTACTTCTCCCCCACTTCCTTCATTAAAATGGATGAACAGTTTATAAAGAAACTGGTGGCCTTGGAATCCGATTAAGTAGAAATAGAATCGAAGCTTTGGTGGTAGAAGTAAACCGTTGTAACTATGTCTATACCTCCAACTTGATAATGCTATCGTGCGAAAGTGGCTTGTTCAAATACAATTTTACGTTTGGATATTTCTTTGATCGGCTAAAGTCTTGCGGATTGATGGAAGAAGTTAGCATTACAATACGGCTCTTCTTTTTGGTGAGCTTGGTCAATTTTTCAAACTCATCCAAAAATTGAAAGCCATCCATCAAGGGCATATCAATATCCAAAAATATGATGTCAGGTAGCACTTTATCTGCTACATCCATCTTTTCCATGTTCTTTAAAAACTCAATGGCACTTTTTGCTCCCGTATGGGTATAAATATTCTCGGCAACAGCTGCCGCCTCAATCATTTTTTGGTTAATGAGGTTGTCGATTTCATTATCATCGATCAACATTACGGTTTTGTATTTTTTAGCAGACATACCTTTTGATTAGAAGGTTCAAAGTAACTCTATTGATTTAGTTTTCCAAGGAAATTTAAATATCAAACTTTATTCCCTGTGCCAACGGCAACGAGCTACCAAAATTGATGGTATTGGTTTGCCTTCGCATGTACACTTTCCAGCTATCAGAACCCGACTCACGACCGCCTCCAGTCTCCTTCTCTCCACCAAAAGCTCCGCCTATCTCGGCACCAGACGTGCCAATGTTTACATTAGCAATACCGCAATCTGAACCCGCATGAGACAAAAACTTTTCAGCTTCTTGTAAGTTCGAAGTCATGACGGCTGACGATAGCCCTTGCTTAACTCCATTCTGCAAAGCGATGGCTTCTTCAATGGACTTATATTTTAGTAAGTACAAAATCGGGGCAAATGTTTCTTGCTGCACAATTTCAAAATGATTTTTCACTTCAGCCACCGCTGGCTTTACATAGCAGCCCGATTGAAAACCTTTGCCTTTTAACACGCCACCACTCACTACCATCTTTCCACCCTCTTGCCTAACTTTTCTCAGCGCATTACTGTATGCTTTCACGGCAAGTTTATCAATCAAAGGCCCTACGTGGTTAGTTTGGTCAAGTGGATTGCCGATGTTTAAATTACTATATGCTTTTTTCAATCTGCTCTTCACTTCTTCATACACACTTTCGTGGATGATGAGCCTGCGCGTGGTGGTGCACCGTTGACCGGCTGTACCTACTGCACCAAATAAGGCACCACGAATGGCCATATCTAAATTTGCATTTTCAGAAATGATAATGGCGTTGTTACCTCCAAGCTCTAGTAATGCTCTGCCCAATCGTTCGCTTACCGTTTTGCCCACGGCCTTGCCCATGCGCACCGATCCTGTAGCCGACACCAAAGGAACATTTTCGTTCTCGCACATCAATTGGCCAACTCTATAATCTCCATTCACGATGCACGAAACACCTTCGGGCACATTATTCTTGGCAAAAACTTTCATCACAATATTTTGGCAAGCAATGCTGCACAACGGTGTTTTTTCCGAAGGCTTCCATATACACACATCACCACACACCCACGCGAGCATTGAGTTCCAACTCCAGACCGCCACGGGAAAATTGAAAGCAGAAATAATCCCCACTACCCCTAGCGGATGATATTGCTCATACATGCGATGGGACGGCCGTTCGGAATGCATAGTCATTCCATTCAATTGTCTAGACAACCCCACTGCAAAATCGCAGATATCTATCATCTCTTGCACCTCGCCAAGCCCTTCTTGGTACGATTTGCCCATTTCGTAACTCACCAACTTACCCAATGGCTCTTTATACTTGCGCAACGCCTCCCCAATTTGGCGCACAACCTCACCGCGCTTTGGCGCAGGCAATAAGCGCCATTCCAAAAATGCTCTTTGCGCTTGGTCAATTACTTTTGTGAATGCCTTCTCATCAGTGCTTTGCACTCGACCAATCACTTTTCCGTCTGCAGGCGAATAGCTGGTGATGGATTTGCCCGTAGACCGCAACCATTTTTTTCCAGTTGAAGTGCCCATGTTGCTGCTTTTGATGCCGAGGGTTTTGAGTGCCTCTTTAATTCCGAAGTTTTGCATAAGTATAAGTTAGAAAAGTGGTGCAAAGCTAGTGAAATTGTCACAAGCATATTGTGGCTTTTTCGCAAATCATGCATTCCAAAAGAAAATTAAAAAATGATACCTGTTTTTAAACTTAACCATGCTGTTTTTGATTCCAATGTATGCACATGCGCAAACCACGAGAAAATGTTGTGACAGAGGAACATAGAGACGATTCGAATCCGATTCAACCGTTTATGTTTCCATCATTGCTGATAAATCTCCTTACCCGAAAAATGGATTCTCAGCTTACTACAACTGGATATCAAATAATCTGAATAAAGACTTCAAGTCAGAAAAAGGCACTAAGAAGAAAAGAGTATTTGTGAATTTTATTGTTCACGAAAATGGAACAATAAATGGTTTCTCCGTAATTGAAGGCATTGCAAACAGAGAGAATGAGGAAGCACTCAGGCTAGTGAGAGAAAATCCAGAACCTTGGGTAGCAGGCGAATGCTGTGGAAAAAAAGTAAAATGTATGAATATGGTGGTAGTCTATTTCTAAAGAGCAGAAATCAGATCACGATCTTGCTTGCGCGATTTCACTCTATCTCCACTCCAAACACTCCCATCTCACCACTTTCAAAAATGCCTTCCACTAATACGCCTCCCTTTTTCATTTCCATGATGCGATTAAAATCAGATACATTATCAACTGGAATTTTATCGATATGGGTAATGATGAAATTTTCTTTCAGTCCAGATTTTTTCCAATGGCTTTCCGTCAAACTTTTTACGCGCACTGCTCCATCCAAACTTAGCTTATTCAATTCTCCATACGATAAATCTTCTACCTCAAGACCCGAAACAATCGGGTAATCCATTTTTTTCAATTCGTTGGTGCCATCCAATTTTCTTAGCACCGCCTTTACTTGATGATCTTTACCAGACCTTCGATACGTAACATGAATTACCTGACCCGGCCGATTACGCGCCACCCATTCTTGCATTTCAGAAACGCCCGAAACATGATGTTGATTAATCTCTGTAATTACATCGCCTGTTTCAATACCGGCTTGCTCGGCTGCGCTGCCTTTGTTAACCGAGCGGATGAACACACCCTGCACGACATCCAGTTTTTCTTCGTCTGCCAACGCGGCTGTTACATCTGCAATTTGTACACCCAACAGCCCTCGCTGCACTTCGCCATACTCCAGCAAATCGTCCATGATCTTTTTTACCAAGCTAACGGGTATCGCAAATGAATAACCAGAATAACTTCCGGTTGCTGTGGCAATGGCAGAATTAATACCGATCAGCTCACCTTCTAAATTAACCAATGCACCACCACTGTTGCCCGGATTGACGGCAGCATCCGTCTGAATGAAAGACTCTATTTGGAGGTTATTTTTATCACGCAAGATTCCGATGTTTCTTGCGCGCGCACTTACAATACCTGCGGTTACAGTAGAATTGAGATCGAACGGATTGCCGATGGCCAACACCCATTCGCCCATGGTTACGTTATCTGAATTGCCATACTTTACAAAAGGCAAATTTTTCGCCTTTACCTTTATCAATGCCAAATCGGTGCTGGGATCTCTACCTATTACTTTGGCAAAAAATCGTTGGTTGTTATTCATTACCACTTCAATGGAAGTGGCATCTTCTATTACGTGATGGTTAGTAACAATGTATCCGTCATCAGAAATTACCACACCCGATCCAGAGGATTGTGCATGTGGATTTAAATAATTATCCAGCGCATTCAAACTAAAATTGCCCAAGCCATACACGGTGCGAATATGCACGACAGCAGGCGTAACCATTTTTGCTGCTGCTTCAAAATTTAAACCTGACGGAATGCGGAACGAAGTGTCTCTTAAAAAATTGGCAGTCTGTAGGTTTTGTCTTTCCTCAATCGAATGATAGCTCGGTCGGTCAGCAAAGTATTTTAAGGTAAGCAACGTGCCAAACATAGCGCCAATCAACGCAGACACAATTACCAATGCAAACAATAGCCAACGCTTCATTTTGTTTCAGTTGAGGATGTAAGGTAGGAAAAAAGAAGATAGAAGCTCGGGATTTGATGTCTGAGGATGGATGCCCGAAGTTCGAGTTCAGAATAGATTCTTTCTATTGATATGCTGAAAAGTTCAAAAACAAAAAGCGCCCCGGCTTTCACCGAGACGCTTACCCACACACCTAAACCAAATTTTAAAATTTCTTAGCTTACTTTGATCGTTTGCTTCAAGGCTTTCTTTTCATCTTTTGGCAATGTCAATTCCAAAATGCCGTTGGTGTATTTCGCTTGTGTCTTATCGGCATTCACATTTTCGGGCAACGAGAACGATCGGCTGAATGAACCATAGTTGGTTTCAATCGAGTGGAAGTTTTTGTCTTTTTTCTCGTTGGAGAACTTACGCTCACCACTTACAGTCAAATAATTGTCTTTGATTTCAATGCTGAAATCATCTTTGTTCAGTCCTGGCACGGCAAAGTGAATTTCAAAAGCGTTTTCATTTTCGATGATGTCCACTTTGGGTACAAACTGGCTACCTCCAGAACGTGCAACAGATTCATTGAAGAATCGGTCTACTAAATTGCTGAATGTGGTTGGCACAAAGTCAGCGGGGTTATAACGAATGATGCTCATAGAATTGGTTGTTTATTGATTGAACATGTTTTTTAAAATTACGATTAACACCTTAGGAAAAAATGTGCCGATTCAGTTTAGGGGTAATTTTAAGACATAATGACTGAATTATTGTAAGAAATGGCAAAAAATAAGACTTTTTGTCTTTTTTAAAGCTATTCAGCAGGTCAGAAGTGAAAAGTATCCCGCGTCATGTGTTACCAACAGATTGGTGCGGGGCTGTAGTTTTTGCAGTTGCACTATCTCTTGGTGGATTTCGCTGTGGGTAATTGAATCGAGTGCGCCAAAAGGTTCATCCATTAACGACAGCGTTGGATTTAATACAAAGCACGACAAATGGCCACACGCTGCTGGAAACAAACCACTGCCTTGCACCATAAAATCACAACGCAACCGAACCGTTTGAATGGCTTGGTAGTTCAATCGTTGGCCAAAGACTTGCACTTCTCCTGGTGTAGGTCTCTCTAATCCAATGATCGGCTGGAGCAAGTTGCTTTTGCCGCTACCGCTTTTACCAACGATGGCGGTTGTTTTGTTTTCCGTCACTTCAATGTAGCATACACGAATAGTTAACTGATTACCATATTGCAAACTTGTATTTCGAAAAGAAACGATTGGCACAAAATTTTATTTTCGTATTTATTTCAGGCTAATTCAGTACAATCGCAAGAGCCAACCATACAAAAGTTTTTTTGTTGGTGATTAAAATAAAACTACTTTTCGCTCGAAAATCGAATTCACCAAAAATTGAATTATTCTAACCAGTTTATTGTCGGCCATGGTGCTGGCCTTTTTGTTGGGCATTGTAGCGGCCCGGCTCAAAAGGGATTTAAAATTCCCAGAAGGTTTATTCACATCGTTCACCATTTATTTACCAGTAGCTATTGGCATGAAGGGTGGCTGCAAACTTTCACTCGCTTCGTTTGACGAAGTCATTTACCCAGCCATTGCTGCAGTGTAGTTGTGTTGCGTGATTCCTCTATGGACTTATGAAGAAAAATGTTTGAAAATTATTCAACACTTGAAAGGAAAGTATTTAGAAAAGTATGAGATGATTACATCCTTCCATCTGGTAACGGTGTTACGGATGCAACATTTTTATTGATTGGAACTTATTTCTAATTGAATTTTGAACGCGGTTGAATTTAGTCATTCTTTGCCTTCGTTCACGGCAAACACAAATTCATTAAAACAAAAAAAAACCATCACTTTTACTGATGGCTTTAGTTTTCTGTAGTCCGTACGGGAATCGAACCCGTGTTACCAGAATGAAAATCTGGTGTCCTAACCCCTAGACGAACGGACCGTCTTTCTGTAAAGAGGGCGCAAAGATAGATTCCTGAATTTGATTTGCAAACCGTAGCGGTAAAAAAGTTGGCTAACCTTTACACTTTTCGTTGGTTTTGGCCTTTGAGAACCATATTTTTGACTTCTTAAAATCTAAAACTCAATCGCATGACAAAAGTAGGTATAAACGGTTTTGGGCGCATCGGCCGCCTAGCCTTTCGCGCTGCCATCCATCGCAAAGACATCGAGATTGTGGGCATCAATGATTTGGTTGATCCCGACTATATGGCCTATATGCTGAAGTATGACTCCACTCACGGCAAATTTGAAGGAACGGTAGAAGTAAAAGACAAGCATTTAGTGGTGAATGGAAAAACCATTCGTGTAACCGCAGAAAAGGATCCTGCAAATCTTAAGTGGAATGAAGTAGGTGCAGAAATCATTATCGAATCCACCGGATTGTTTTTGACTATTGCCGATTGCCAAAAGCATATTACTGCTGGCGCAAAGAAAGTAGTCATGTCGGCTCCTGCCAAAGATGACACCCCCACTTTTGTAATGGGTGTAAACCATAAAAAATTAACATCCGCCCACACCATTGTCTCAAACGCATCGTGTACAACCAATTGCTTGGCACCTATCGCCAAAGTATTGAACGATAAGTTTGGTATTGTAGAAGGTTTGATGAGTACGGTGCATGCTGTTACTGCTACCCAAAAAACAGTGGACGGCCCATCGGCCAAAGATTGGAGAGGTGGCCGTGGAGGTTTCTCTAATATTATTCCATCCTCAACGGGTGCTGCCAAAGCGGTTGGCTTGGTATTACCTGAATTGAAAGGAAAATTAACGGGCATGTCGTTCCGAGTACCAGTAGCAGATGTATCGGTAGTCGACTTAACTGTTCGTTTGGAAAAAGCAGCAACCTACGAACAAGTGAAGGCTGCCATGAAAGAAGCCAGTGAAGGCGAACTGAAAGGCATTTTAGGCTACACCGAAGACGATGTAGTATCGCAAGATTTCTTGGGCGATGAGCGTACCTCTATCTTCGATGCGAAAGCAGGCATTGCACTGAACGACCATTTTGTGAAAGTAGTAAGCTGGTATGATAATGAGTGGGGCTATTCCAACAAACTTATCGACTTGGTTTCTGAATTAGCTAAAGTGTAGCTCTTTTTTTGTAAAAGCAGTAAAAGCCATCTGTTAGTAGCAGGTGGCTTTTTTATTTGGCGTGCCCTTGCTTCTACCCCAAGATTGCACGCTTGGGTCGCCTGTCCGATAGGCAGGGCTGTTTGCTAGCATATCTCAAAAAAAAATCTTTATAATAGCTATGTCCCTAGATAGCCCCAACTTAAAATAGCCTTTGCCTTGTGGCTGTGGCCAACCTCCACCCGCTATGCCCGCGGTGGAAATAAAACCAAAATCAAACTAACACCGCCACTTTTCCAGCAATTTATTTTCATATCTAAACAGTTTATTAAACACTTCTAAAATGATCCATTATGGTTTGCTTTTCCCCAATCTTTAGGCTCAAAAATGCGAGTGGCCCTTTATTCACAAGTACTCCATTGCTGTCTTTGATTAGCAATTTACCTGTGGCCAATACGTTGATCGCTTCCTGCCGAACGACCGCATCGCGCACATCTACCCCAATACATGATATGCAAAAAACCAGTGGAAACATTAAAGCCTTCTTCATATTCAATAGTTTTGCCAAAAATCATTAAAAAAAATCCAAACCGCAGTCGGCTGCCCGACAACTCTGGCTAATGTTCACTGAAAAAAGTCTCTTGCAAGAATGAGCGTTTTACGCTGAACTTGCGTACTTTGGTAACCGCATGGAAAATCTACAGTTAATCAAAAAAAGCTATTTCAATTTGCTGGCCATTTTCTTTGAACGCGAAAACATTACTGGCCATCATGTTCGTTGCTTGTTTAAGTGGGGCAGCCACTTAGGCATTAGCAGCCACGATATAGAGAATATTGGTAAAAACCTGACGCAGCAAAAATTTGAGGAACCTGCCGATGAAATTGAAAAACTAGAGTGGGTGTACCATTTGGTACAAATGATTTATCTGGATCATGTGGTGGAAGACGAAGAGTTGGAGGTGGCTACCATTTTTGCTGAACGGTTAGGGTTTCAAAAATCATTGGTCGCAGACCTTTTCAAATCTATTGCCACTGCAGAATTCGACAAACGCCCCGCTGCCGATGTAAGAAAAGAAGTAATGGATTTGTTAAAAGTCCAAAAAAGTTAATCTGACCCATCAAAATTATTTTTGATGAGAGGCCATCACTAGCCTTTTTAGTGCATATCTGAGTGTTTGCAGTTTACTTTACGGATGTACCGTTTGCTTTATTTATGATCAAATAATGCGCTTGAACTGTCGCATTTTTAGATCACTAAAAACAACCATAATGGAAGCTCAAAAGGGATTGGCGAACATCAAAGCAACCATAAATTTAAAAAGTAGGTTAAAGCAAATAGTAATATTGTTCATCATGATTCTTTTTGTCATGACGATTTCACAATCACTTCACGCATAAAACTTCCATCAATCAAAAAGCAAGCATTTTAAAGGCAAATACAAATTACAAATCAAACCGTGATAGCCATCGCGGGATAACAAAAAGGAATCCAAGAAAGACATTAAAGATAGGGTGTTTGGTAAAGTCTCGGCATGTAACGTGCCGGGGCTTTCTTTTTTTTAGCAAACCTTTTTACTTTTTGTACCTTCACGGGAATGACTTCGGAACAAATCTTCCTTCAATACCTCGCACCCACTTCGCCTCATCCGTTTTTGATCGAGGTAGAAAAAGCAGAAGGCGTTTATCTCTATAGCCCCAACGGAAAAAAATACATCGATATGATTTCAGGCATTGCCGTGAGCAACGTGGGCCATCGGCATCCAACCGTAATTCAGGCCATCAAAACACAGTTAGACAAGCACCTGCACGTGATGGTGTATGGCGAATATATTCAATCCGCTTCCAATCAGTTGGCCACGAAACTTGCAAGCCTCCTCCCGCCATCACTCTCTTGCAGTTATTTTGTTAACTCAGGAACCGAAGCCAACGAGGCGGCACTCAAACTGGCGAAGCGAATCACCGGCCGAACCGAAATCATCTCCTGCAAAAAATCATATCACGGAAGTACGCACGGCTCACTCAGTGTTTCCGGCAATGAGAAAAAAAAGCAAGCTTTTCTGCCGTTGTTGCCGGATGTGCGATTCATTGAATTTAACAACGAAGGCGAACTGGAGCAAATCACAACGCGCACAGCCTGTGTGATCATGGAAACCATTCAAGGCGATGCGGGCGTGCGAGTGCCCACTAAAAAATATTTGCAAGCCGTTCGTCAGCGCTGCACCGAAGTGGGTGCCATTTTGATTTTCGATGAAATACAATGTGGCGTGGGGCGCACGGGCAAGTTATTCGCTTTCGAGCATTTTGGTGTGGCTCCTGATATCCTCACCATCGCAAAAGCTTTTGGTGGCGGCTTGCCCATCGGGGCGTTTATTTCCAGTTATGAAAATATGCAGTTGCTTACACACAACCCCATGCTGGGCCACATCACTACATTTGGTGGCAATCCGGTTTGCTGTGCTTCTGCATTGGCAACATTGCAAGTGATAGAAGAGGAGAATTTATTGATGGACGTTGAACTCAAGGGAAAATTGATTGAAGAATTGCTCCGTCATCCAAAAATAAAAGAAGTAAGGCGCATCGGATTGATGTTTGCATTTGATTTTGATACGGAGGAACGCGTGAACAATATCGTGCAATACTGCAAAGAGCATGGCGTGATTTGCTATTGGTTTCTTTCGCACCCCAATAGTTTTCGCATTGCCCCTCCACTCACCATCACGAAAGAAGAAATTAAACTGGCCTGTGCAGTGATAAAAGAAGCAATTGAAAAAAGTTAATCAAACCAAACTTCCCAAGTCCTAAGCCCCAATTCCCAAATATGAAAACAACCCGAAGGAAATTTATCAAACTTGGTGCAGCGGCTGCCTCGTTGCCAATTGCATCTGCCTTTGCGAAAAGCAAAATGGTTACAAAGCCCGTTGTCATTTCAACCTGGAACTTCGGGCTGCAAGCAAATGAAGCTGCGTGGGCGATTCTCTCGAAAGGTGGCAAAGCATTAGATGCAGTAGAAGCTGGTGCGCGCGTGCCTGAAGGCGACCCGAAAGAAACTTCAGTTGGGTTAGGCGGATTGCCCGACCGTGAAGGGCATGTTACGCTGGATGCGTGCATCATGGATGAAAATGGAAACATCGGCTCGGTGGCATTTTTGGAACACATCGTTCATCCCGTGTCGGTGGCAAGGAAGGTGATGGAAAAAACGCCACACGTCATGTTGGTGGGCGAAGGGGCTCTTCAATTTGCGTTGGCCAATGGATTTAAAAAAGAAAAATTGCTAACAAAAGAATCAGAACAAGCGTGGAAAGAATGGCTGAAAGAAAAAAAATACAAGCCCATTGCCAACATCGAAAATCATGATACGATTGGGATTTTAGCGTTGGATACAAACGGAAATCTTTCGGGAGCATGCACCACCAGTGGCATGGCATACAAAATGCGCGGCCGCGTGGGCGATTCGCCCATTATTGGTGCTGGCTTGTATGTGGACAATGAAATTGGAGCCGCTACTTCCACTGGTGTGGGCGAAGAAGTAATAAGGATTGTAGGCTGCCATTTAGTGGTAGAGTTGATGCGCCAAGGCAATTCACCCGAAGTAGCTTGCAAACTTGCCGTAGAACGGATCATCCAAAAAAACCCAGACAAAGCTAAAACCATACAGGTAGGGTTTTTGGCATTGAACAAGAATGGCGAATACGGAGCCTACTGTCTGCAAAAAGGTTTTACGTTTGCCGTCTACCAGCCAACTGGAAATACACTTACTGAATCTAAAAGTATTTTTTAAATTTGAGATATGAAATCTATATTAATAAATACGAAAAGCAAAAAAGAGCTTGATTTCGTTTCGGAGCTTCTAACCAAACTAAAAATATCCTCGAGAACACTCAATTTCGAAGACATTGAAGATATAGGGATGGGCGAGTTAATGAAAGAAGCCGATCGAACCAAAACTATCTCGAGGGATGTCATTATGAAAAAATTGACCAAGTGAGAGTTGAGTTCTTATCTAAATTCAATGATGACTTAGATAGTATTTCCCAATTATCTGTAAAAATTGCAATCAAAAAGGTAATTGAGTCGATTGAAGCATCAGAATCTATTCGTCAGATTCAAAATGCTAAAAAGTTAGTTGGCTATAAAAACGCGTATCGAGTTAGAGTGGGCAACTATCGGATTGGTTTTTACCTTGAAAATAATCTAGTTCAATTGGCAAGGGTTAAAAACAGAAAAGATATTTACAAGTTATTTCCATAGATGCTTCTAGAAGTTGTTGTTTACAACATTGAATCAGCCTTGCGCGCGCAGCAAGGTGGGGCCGACCGCATTGAATTATGCGACAACCCAGCCGAAGGTGGAACCACTCCTTCGTATGGAATCATTGAAGCCGTGCGGCAAAACATCAGTATGGATGTGTACGTGATGATGCGCCCGCGTGGCGGAGACTTCCTGTATTCCAACTACGAATTCCACAGCATGAAGCGGGACATCTATCAATGCCAGAAACTGAGCGTTGATGGAATTGTATTGGGCATCTTAACACCCGAAGGCCGCATCGACAAAAAGAGATGCAAAGAACTGATCGACATTGCACGACCATTGAAAGTAACTTGTCATCGTGCGTTTGATATGGCGCGCGACCCGTTTGAAGCATTGGAAGATTGCATTGAAATAGGCTTTCATAGAATACTAACTTCGGGTCGGCAGCCACAGGCATTGGCCGGGGCAGAGTTGATTGGCGAATTAATCAACAAAGCAAACGGACGAATTGCCATCATGCCTGGATCAGGCGTAAATGAAAACACCGTTCAAGAAATCGTTCGAAAGACAAATTGCAAAGAAATCCATTTTTCAGCCACCGCTTTCCGCGAAGGCGGAATGATTTACAAAAACGAATCGATAGCGGGCATGGGTTCGGATGAAGGGAGTGAATACAAATTGAGGACGGTGGATGTGGAACGAGTGAAGAGGATGAGGGAGTTGGCTAGTTTATCAAAATAGCTTCTCCAGAAGTGTTGTCATAAATTTGTATCCGGAGTTCCCGATTTATTTCGAGTAAATCTTTCATCAACTTCTCTTTATCTGAACGAGAGATGAACGCAATCTTTTCACCCGATCTTAGTTTCAAGAAAGAATCAAAAACAAATTCATTATGATTTTTGTCAAAAATTGGCGGCCTCCACCTCCATATTCCCGCAATCGCAGGACTAATCCTCATCGATACGCGGCACCTCAATTTTAATTTCAACCCCAGCGTCAATCAGATAGCGAGAAATGCCTCGCTTTTTTATTTTACGCTCTAAAGCCAATGCCTCCGTTCTAGTAGCAATATTTAATGTCCATATCTTTATCCATGGCGAGCCGTTTTTTGTGGACTTAACCATGCCTGCATTATGCCTTGAGATGCGCAGTTCAAAATCATCTGTTTGACCACAGTAAAATTTTTGAGTGGATTTGCTAAATAGAACGTAAACAGTAAACGCCATATAACGACAAAGCCTCACTTAACTTGTGAGGCTTTGTCGAGGTGAGAGGATTCGAACCTCCGGCCTCCACGTCCCTAACGTGATGCGCTAACCGGGCTGCGCTACACCTCGATTTATTCTTCGTGATGCGCTAATCCCGCTATTAGCGGGACGCTACACCTCGATTTATTCTTCGTGATGCGCTAATCCCGCTATTAGCGGGACGCTACACCTCGATTTATTCTTCGTGATGCGCTAATCCCGCTATTAGCGGGACGCTACACCTCGATTTATTCTTCGTGATGCGCTAATCCTCCCGCGCTTCGCGGGACGGGACGCTACACCTCGATTTATTTTTCGTGATGCGCTAATCCTCCCGCGCTTCGCGGGACGGGACGCTACACCTCGATTTATTCTTCGTGATGCGCTAATCCTCCCGCGCTTCGCGGGACGGGACGCTACACCTCGATTTATTCTTCGTGATGCGCTAATCCTCCCGCGCTTCGCGGGACGGGACGCTACACCTCGATTTATTCTTCGTGATGCGCTAATCCCGCTATTAGCGGGACGCTACACCTCGATTTATTTTTCCTGATGCGCTAATCCTCCCGCGCTTCGCGGGACGGGACGCTACACCTCGAAAATCAAAATTTCAGGCCGCAATAATAGCAAAACCTTGTAAATACTAACCAAAAAAGTTGGTGTTATTTCTTCTTCTTTTTGTTGGAGAAGCTCTTGATGAACCTGGCCCAATTCAACGGATCTAAGAACGGATTGTAAACCGGTCGGAAGGTATTGCCCGCGGAATTAGACCATTGATCGATATAGTATTTATAATTGGCATTGCCATCCATGGGCGTGGCACGCGCCATCAAGGCAATCAGCTCAGCATTCAATGCTTTTTGATCTAGCCCACGGTTGTCCGATGGAATATTCATGGCCAATATGGCCTCTTTGAACAGTTCTTCCGTAGGGAAACCTACAATTACATTGTTGAGCATGGTTACATCCTGCGTCAGTTCAATTAATATCGTTAATTGCTCAGAAGGTGCATCTGGCACTATGTAACTCGCACGGTGATAGCCCACCATACTAATCACCACACTGTCACCTACCAAAACTGGAATGCTAAAAAAACCCAGGTGATTGGTTACATCGCCTCGGCCAGCTTTGGGTACATATACGTGAGCTCCAATCAATTGCTCTGTAGAATCGCTAACTACCCCCGATAGCTGAATAATTCTTCTTTTGGTTTGCGAAAAACCCTCGGTCGCCATGACCAATGCTGCTACAACAAATAAAAACTTAATTATCGCCCTCATAAAGTCTGGTAAATGTACGGAAATATTATAGATGAAATGGGCAACCTTTTAGGCTTAAAATAACTAAAACTTTACTTCTTTTTTGTTCGGCTGGCGGCCTACTTGCCTACAGGCACGAAGGTTCGCTCCATTCTGGTTTTCAAACAACTATTCGCTACATTTCCCACATGGAGGCCTCCGAAAAAATAGTCGTATTTCAGGCATACGATACTGTAATGCAAGCCAACTTGGCAAAAACCAAACTCGATGCCTACGGAATTCCCTGTTTTTTAACAGAAGAAAATTTCACCGCCCTCTACCCGTTGCGCAACGATATTTTTCCAGGTGTGCGGCTTCATATTTTTGAGAAAGATGCGCTGGAAGTCAAAAACATTCTGAACGATCAACCTTTTGAAACATTCATTCAATGCCCACATTGCAATTCAAAATCTTGGGAAAAAGTAATGAAGCCTACGAATAAAACCCTTTTCGTTTTCCTATTCTCATTGTTCAATTTAAGTCGACCCCTTGTTGAGGAAGAATATCGATGTAAAAATTGCTGTAGGAGATTTGAAATATAAATTCCATACATTTTCAACACCGTAAACTCCACCTGCCTGTTTGTCCATTGGCCTTTGTCATCTGATGTAGACATCCAAATACCACCGTACTGGGTGGTTAGGTTTTGGTATCACATATTGATTGAAAAGAACCCACGTTTTGCTTGAGCAATCATAACTAAGATGATAATCAATGCAATCGTATTAAAAATAAACAAGCGCTTGTGCTTGGCTGCTCCATCGCTCAATTTTTTCATGGTGATTCTGCCCATGGTAATCAAAACAATGGCGATAATCATGCCTGTATTGTGTTCTACCAACCAATAACGTGCCTCAGGATTTGCCATGGATGCTTTGCTAAAAATCACTACTGGGCTCACAAAAAATAAAATAATGCCCAACAAAAGCTGGGTATGGGTAAACATAAACAACCAAAGGCTCAATTGTTCATCGCGCTTGGTAAAATCCGATTTGCTATTCCATCCCATAAACGAGCGAACGATAACCAAAATCAAAAAAATCAGAAGGAAATAGCGCACAAGAGAGTGCGTCATCAATAAAATAGAATGCATAACCAGAATAGTTTAAATTTGAAGTTGAAAATTACACTTTTTTAAAGAAACTTGGCAGAAAACTATTCGGCAGCCCTGCTGGATGATCTTTACGGTGCACCTATGAAAAAAAATCTCTTCGCTGTCGCCATTCTATTTCTGTTGATAGGCAGGTTGTATGCTCAACCCGATACGGTGCGTGCAGGCGCGTACGTAATCAGTGTGCATGACATCAATTTTCACAATAAAGATTACACTGCCCGTTTTTGGGTATGGTTTGTGTACAGCAATCCAAAATTAGATTTTACCCAACAGTTGGATATACCCAATTCTAAAAGTGTGGAGCAGGCCTTTCCTATCAAAGATAGCATTGAAGGCAAGGCATGGGTGATGATGAAGATGAAGGCAGTAATGAAAGAAAAATGGATTGTTTCTGATTTTCCGTTTGATGAACAGCACTTGAATTTGCAAATTGAAAATTCACAGTTTGATACCTCCCATTTGGTTTTCAAACCCGACTTAAAAGGAAGTCGCTTTGATCCAGAAGAAGCCATCGATGGATGGAACATCAAGAATTTTCGAGTTTACACCAAGCTGAAAACATACGAAACTGGTTTTGGTGATTCCAGACCCGGAAGAAATAGCCAGACCTTTTCATCTTTTAATATTGAGATGGATTTGCAGCGCGAGGCACTCGGTCTTTTCATGAAAATTTTTGTGGCAATGTATATTTCCTTTTTGATAGCGTTCTTGAGCTTTGCCCTTAAGCCACACGAGTTATATCCTCGCTTTGGTTTACCAGTGGGCGGTTTGCTTGCTGTAGTAGGTAATAAATACATCATCGATTCTATTTTACCCGAATCTTCCACATTTACCTTGGTCGACACATTGCACACGCTCACTTTCTTGGCGATTTTTTGCATGCTGGTGATTTCTGCTATCTGCATTCGCCTGCATGATAGAGGCAGAATAGGTGCCTCTATGAAACTTAACAAGAGAGGTTTTGGTGCCATTTTGATTTTCTATTTACTGACCAATATATTCTTTGTTTCAATTGCTGTCTTAAACTAACGAATGAAAATTATTACTGCTGAACTACTCACCATTGGTGACGAAATTTTATACGGTCAAATTGTGGACACCAACGCGCAATGGATGAGCGTGGAGTTAGACAAAGTTGGGATTAAAGTCATTCGTAAAACCAGTGTGGGCGATCAAGAGCAAGAAATATTGACCGCTTTCGCGGAAGCTGAAAAGCGTGCTGATATAATTTTGATTACCGGAGGCCTTGGCCCTACCAGCGATGATTTGACCAAACCGTTGCTCGCGAAATATTTTAACTGCGAGTTGGTGATGAATGAAGAAGCCTTGGCGGAGGTAACGGCTTTCTTTAAAAGTCGTGGCCGAGAGATGACAGAGATGAATCGCCAACAGGCCGCCCTGCCGAGTGCCTGTACCAAAATAACCAACCCCATTGGCACCGCGCCTGGCATGTGGTTCGATCGAAAAGGAAAGATTTTTATGTCGATGCCAGGAGTGCCGCACGAGATGAAGAAGATGATGACCGAGCGCGTGATTCCAAAACTGAGAGAAACGTTTCGCATGCCGGTGATCCAACACAAAGTGATTCGCACCATTGGCATTGGTGAATCTTTTTTAGCTGATAAAATTTCTGTTTGGGAAAAATCGCTGCCCACGCACATCAAACTTGCTTACTTGCCAAGTTTGGGTGAAGTAAAGTTGCGATTAACAGGTTTTGGTGAAGATGCGGCATCATTAGAAAAAGAAATCAATATACTCGCAGAAAAGATATTGTCACTAGCAAGTGAATATGTTTATGGCTTTGGTGACGAACCGATTGAAGTAGTCATTGGCAAAATGTTGCGCGACCGAAAGCTTACTTTATCGATGGCAGAAAGTTGCACGGGTGGTTATCTATCGCATCTGATTACCAGTGTGCCGGGCTGCTCAGATTACTTTTTAGGAAGCATGGTGCCGTATGCCTACGAAATAAAAATGCGGCAACTCGGTGTGAAACCTGAAGTGCTGGAAAAATATGGAGCCGTGAGTGAGCAAACCATTATTGAAATGGCCAACATCGTGCGTGCCAAATTCAACACCGATATTGGTGTGGCTACTAGCGGCATTGCCGGGCCAGGCGGAGCCACTCCCGAAAAACCAGTGGGCATGGTATGGATTGCTTACTCGGACAAACACCAAACTGTGACTAAGAAATTACAAATCTCGCAAGACAGAGCCATCAACATCCGCATGGCCAGCATGGCGGTGTTAAATTTGATTCGGATGAGCCTGCCAAAATAGGTAGCTACAAAAAAAATACTTTAAGATGAAAACGACCATTTTTGCAACAATTCTAGTGTTTGTGAACATTGTTATTTTATTTGGCCAAGAAGAAACCCAAAAACAAGATACCACTTACGCCACATTTGAGTTTACATTAAAGGATGGAACCAAACTGGTTGGCCAGCTCATGGACCAAAACAAAGAGTTTTATCTTATCAAAACGGCAAACTTTGGAACCATGAAGGTGGGTGTTGTTCAAGTAGTAAGTATTGTTTTGCTAGGGCAAAAAATTGAAACCATTCTACCAAAAGATAAATCAACAATTTACTACGACAATCAATTTGGATTTAAATATTTCCTAATTAATACAGCGATTCCAGCCGAACCAAAAAAGTGGTACTACACCAATCAGTATGTTGCTTTCAGTAGTTTTACTTATGGCATTAGTAAGCACGTCAGCACGGGCATTTCTTTTTTTCACATTTGTGCCCACCACCTACTTTTCGCCAAATTTAAAAATTACAATTAATCCGGAAAGCAAATTAAAATTTGCGATTAATGGGCAATACTATGCTCTTAATAGCAGTGGTCGCAACACTAATTTTGGCATTGTTCAAGGCTTGCTCACAAGTGGAGATTCTCAAAATAATTTTACGTTTGGATTGAGTAAAATTATTTCGGGCCGTGGTGTTGATGACGGAGCAATCGTAACTTTTGGCTTCGTTAAAAAGGCCTCGCCAAAACTAAGTGTGATTTCAGAAAATCATGTGATTATTCCGTCTAGCACATCTTCCAGCAACGCGGTAGGCTTTCTTTCAGCTGGTTTGCGTTTTGACAGGCTTATGCATGCTTTTGACTTAGGCATCTATGTGCCAACTTCTGGTTTAGAACGAAATGTGAGTGTCATTCCTTACCTTGGCTTTAACGTAAAAATGAACAAATAACATTTTGCTGATATTGATTTAGCCAATCATTCCAGTAGATTTCCTCTATGAACCGAAGGGAATTTATTCAAACAACCAGCCTTGCTGCTGCAGCAACTTTTGTGAGCCCTTCATTTTTCAATTGGCAAAAAAGCCAAATCAATAATTGTAATCGGAGCCGGCTTTTCGGGATTGCCGCAGCGTATCCTATGCTTGCTCAATTATTTTTATCATGATATAAAAATCAAACTTCCGATAGAGGCGTATTGATTTTATACACGATAGGCGACAAAGCAGATGTGATGTTTAGTCAATCGAATGAAGAAAAACTAAAACTGGCACAGCTATCGGTGAAGAGGTTGTTAAGGCTATGGCGTAATTTTTTTGGTTACACATAGAAGTAATGTAATCTCAAAATACCAATCAAATTACTTTCGCATTCAAAGGATCCCAATTAATAATCCGTTTCTCAAAGTAACTTTTATTTGTTGCCAATGCAGGCCCTGCTGCTTGCATCCCAAATAAAGCATCTTCTTTAATGGCGGCTCGCTCTCGAATACCCCGATAGAAATTCAAATGATGGTCAAAGTTCGCGCTATAATTTTCGGGAGCTACAAATTCAACTCCTTTGCTAATCACAGATGGCTTCGATGGGGGGTATTTGGCTTTGTACCATTTTTCATATTCCTTTTGTTGGCTTTCACTAAATGTATCAAATGAATCCCAACCACCATAACCCGGTTCCTTGTCTAATTTATGAGGTACAACTTTCACATAATCCCAACCAAAATCGATGTATCCATCAGTGCCGATTAGCCTCAACCCTTCACCATTTTCTGATCCATCCACAAAGTTTACCCGCATCTGTAAATTGAATGCACTGTGCTTAGGTGCTTGGGGGTAATCGTAAACGCCCATGATAACATCGGGCACGTCTCGTCCATCTTTCCAGTAGCGCAATCCACCAGTAGCCAAAATTCGTTCAGGTCCAGCCGAACTGGTCACTGTGTGAAGAGCCGAAAAAAGATGAACAAATAAATCACCGGCTACTCCCGTACCATAGTCTTGATAATTTCTCCACCGAAAAAAACGTACCGGGTCATACGGCATCTTGGGTGCATCGCCAATAAACTTATCCCAATCTACTGTACCACCATTTGCATCCGTAGGAATAGAGTATTGCCAAGCGCCATTGGCACTGTGCCGATCCATCCACGTTTCCACCAAAATCAAATCTCCTATTGCCCCCGAATCAAACAGGTCGCGCGCCTTTTCTGTAACAATTGAGCTCACGCGCTGACTGCCCACTTGAAATACTTTACCTGTTTTCTTTTGTGTGGCAATCACTTCTGCGCCTTCTTCCAATTTATGAACCATGGGCTTTTCACAATACACATGCTTGCCTTTGTTCATGGCTTCGATAGAGATACGATCGTGCCAATGATCGGAGGTGGCGATGATTACTGCATCAACATCTTTTCGATCCAACAATTCTTGGTAGTTTTTAGTGACGTGCAGTTCTTTACCGAATTTTTCCTTTGCATGATCTAGCCGACCTGTATATAAATCGCAAACCGCCACCAGTTTTACTCCTGGCACCTTCAGCGACCAGAACGCATTACTAAACCCCATGATGCCCATACCAATGATGGCGATATTCACCTGATCGTTCGCTGAGAATTGTCGGCCACGGTTAGACTCTAATATTTGTTTGTAAGAATCAAGATTAGCCAAGGAAGAACTTGCAACACCTGTGGCTAGGGCAGTGCATGTTACCCTCTTTATAAAATCTCTGCGAGAGGTTGTTAATGCTTTCATGGAGTTGTTTTCTGTTAAAATTACAACCTTACATTAAATTTTGCAGAAGTTAAAATCACAAAATTTAATTCCATAACCTATCGTTTGTTAGCTACTTTATCGTTTGCGCAATCGATTTTTTCAGAATTTTTGCTTTTATATATCCATAATGTTACCTAATTTTCAACCTCATGTTAACCAATCAATTTTTTCACTTAAACCAATTCAGAAGAAAATGAGAAAATTCTACAAGCCATGGAACGTGTCATTGGTCGTTATGCTGATGATCGTTTCTTCTCAGTTGTTCGCCCAATCCTTGCGGATTAGCGGCTCAGTAAAAGATGAAAGTGGGCAGCCAGTGCCGGGCGTCAACATTCTGGAAAAAGGCACAACCAACGGCACAGTAGCCGATGTAGAGGGAAATTATACCATCAATGTTTCTCAGCCATCGGCAACTCTTGTCTTTTCGTTTATAGGCTACAAAACATTGGAAGTACCTGTGGATAGCCGTTCGCAGATTGATGCTTTAATGGTAACAGATGTTACCTCGCTAGAAGAAGTGGTGGTAACAGGTTACTCCACAGAAAAGAAAGGCGATATCATAGGCTCTGTTGCATCAGTGAAAACGTCCGATCTGTTGGCAACGCCTTCTGCTAATTTGCAGGCTCAATTGCAAGGAAGAGCTGCAGGGGTAACCGTCAGCGGTAGTGGTGAACCTGGCGCTGGTGCCAAAGTGAGGATCAGAGGATTTGCCTCATTTGGCAACAATGACCCCCTTTATGTTGTGGACGGCACTCCGACCGAAAATCCATCCTATATTAACCCCCAAGATATTGAATCATTACAAGTATTAAAGGATGCTACGGCAGCCTCCATATACGGATCGAGAGCAGCAAATGGCGTAGTTATCATCACTACTAAAAAGGGAAAGGCTGGAAGTACTAAAGTAACGGTCGATTCTTACTATGGATCGCAATTCATTCCGGAAAGCACCTTTCCTAAAATGGCCAATCCTCAGCAATACGGAGATTATCTTAGAAGATCATGGCAAAACTCAGGGGTTACAACAATTCCTACAGACAAAGTATATGGAAGCGTAGATAACCCTACATTACCAGAATATGTCGCAGTGAATGCTTCAGGAACTGTATTTAGGGGGATAGAAAGCGATCCTGCTATGAACCCAAGTTTATACAACGTAAATCCTAATGCGCCAAGGGGTGGAGCTAATTTTTATCAGATTGCGAGATTGCCACAAGGTCAAGGTACAAACTGGTTCAAAGAAGTTACTCAAGCGGCACCCATCCAAAGTCATCAACTTACCGTTGCTGGTGGAACCGATAAGGGAAACTATTCTGTCGGGTTAAATTATTTTGATCAAGATGGAACTATAAAATACAACAGCTTCAAGCGGTATACCCTCCGTGTAAATACGATGTTTAAACCACGTGAATTCCTCCGTTTTGGTGAAAACATACAGATTAGCTTTGAAGATAGAGTGGGTGGTGATCAAAAAGGTGAAGGGGGGGGGTGGGCTCAATCATACAGAGTACCCTCTTATATACCTGTTTATGATATCAGAGGAAATTTTGCGGGTAGTAGGATTTCGGGTGGAAATGGAAGCAACCCATTAGCTAATCTTTTTCGCGGTAAAGATAATATAAACAATACTTACCGAATTTTCGGAAATGCTTTTGGTGAAGTGGATATTCTCAAGTCTTTGACTTTCCGTACCTCCTTCGGTATTGATTACCGAGACAACCCTTTAAGGTCCTTTGCTTATCAGTTTTATGAAAATCAAGAGGGTGGTGATGGAAACAGCTATACAGAGAGAAATGAAAGAGACTTAACTTGGACTTGGACTAATACGCTTCAATTTAACAAGACCTTCGCAGAGATTCACCAAGTCAAAGTCCTCGCAGGATCAGAAGCTATATCATATGATGGTTCGATGATGAGTGTATTTAGAACCAACTATGATTTCAATGATCCTAAGTTTATGTCTCTAAGAACATCTAATAACCCCACCCCTATTGTGGACAGTTATCAAAACAACTCAACCCTTTACTCACTTTTTACGCGTATTGACTATTCATTAATGGACAAATATCTATTTAATGCTACGGTTAGGCGAGACGTATCATCCAAGTTCGGCCCAAATGCTCGTGTTGCTACTTTTCCTGCGGTCGGTTTCGGTTGGAGGTTATCCAAAGAGAAATTCTTAAGTAATGTTAGTTGGATCAGCGATTTGAAACTGCGTGGTGGTTGGGGGCAAATGGGCAGCCAAAAAAATGTGGATGCGCAAAACCAATATACTGTTTACGGATCTGTTAATGGAACATCGTGGTATGGTTTGAATGGAAGTGCACCAAGCGTTGGCTACAGATTATTGCGCGAGGGGAACTTAAACACAAGATGGGAAACCACAGAGACCACGAATTTTGGCTTAGATGCAAGTTTGTTTGATGGCAAAATAGACTTCACAGTAGAATATTTCAATACGGAAACAAAGGACTTGCTAGTAGACCAACCAATAATTGGAGCGATACAACCATTGCGCACCTTACCGAAAGTGAATATTGGAACTATGCGTAATAGAGGAATTGATCTAACTTTGACCAATCGAGGTGAGTTTGGTAATGGTATCCGCTACAATGCGACTGCCACCTTTACTCATTATACCAATGAACTTACTAAGTTTAATGGTGTGGAAGGTGCATTCATAAGTAGAGGGGCTGGTAGGCTAAATGATGTCGCCCGCGTACAAGTCGGCAATCCGTTATCTTCCTTCTTTGGTTACCAACGAGATGGTTTCTTTCAATCAACTGGAGAGCTCAGCGCGGGTCCTACGCAGCCATATGCGACAGTTGGTTCTTGGAGGTTCAAAGATGTAAGTGGACCTAACGGAGTACCTGACGGAAGGATAGACGACAAAGACCGTACTTATTTGGGTAGCCCAATTCCTGTATTTCAAATGGGGATTAACTTGAGCTTGGCCTACAAGAACTTTGATTTTACTGCCTTCTTTTTTTGGAACTATGGAAACAAAATTTACAACTACACCAAATGGTGGACTGACCTAAGAGGTTTTGTTGGTGGTATCAGCGAACGCGTAGTCACAGATTCTTGGACACCCGAAAACAGAAATGCTACGTTGCCAATCTTAAATAACCTGGACAGCTACGCAGCCTCGGTTTCTAGCGACTTCTATATAGAATCTGGATCGTATTTCAGGGCTAGAACTGTTCAATTAGGCTATAAGTTACCACAAAGCTTTTTGAGTAAGTACAAGATAGAAGGCTTGCGGATATACGCACAAGGTCAGAACTTGTTTACCATTACCAAATACTCTGGACCTGATCCAGATATCAACATTCAAGGTGATGACTTGTCCATGGGTATTGATTCCAGTGGATTCCCTAATTCAAGACAATTTATTTTTGGTCTTAACCTAACTTTCTAATCACCATAATTAAATTATATGAAAATAAAACTTAAAAGATTGTCCATCACTACGAGCTCCCTGTTAGTAGCGGTGATGGTCGTGCTCTCCTGTAATGACAAATTCCAAGAGCGCGCTCCACAAGGTGTCTACAGTTCTTCCTCACTTGCTAGTGCTGGGGGCGTGGAAGGTTCATTAGTTAATGCCTATGCTTCACTGCGTTATTGTTGCGATTGGTACTCAACTCCTAATAATTGGCTTTGGGGCAGCATCCTAGGTGCCGATGCATACAAAGGATCAGAGCAGACCGATCAAAACGCGCTGAACCCCATTGTTATCTATAAGCCAAATCCAGGTGATGGCCCTGTAGGATCAAAATGGAGAATTAGCTACGATGGCGTGGGGCAAGCTAATGCTGTATTAAGAGCCTTAGTCACAGCAAAAGACATTCCCGATGCAGATAGGACCAGAATTGCTAGTGAAGCAAGATTTATAAGGGGTTTATATCATTTTGAATTAAAAAAAGTATTCAACAACGTTCCGTATGTGGATGAGAACGTAACGGATTTCCGCATCTCAAATGATCAGGACATTTGGCCACAAATAGAAGCGGATTTTAAGTTCGCCTATGATAATCTTGGGCCTACCGCATCGAGCGTGGGTAGGGCTAACAAATGGGCCGCAGGTGCTTATTTGGCAAAAGCATATATGTTTCGAAAAAAATTTACCGATGCGCTTCCACTACTTCAACAAATTTATAGTCAGGGAACAACGGCAAGTGGAGTAAAGTATGGTCTAATGGAAAAGTACCATGACAATTTCCGTATCGCTACTAAGAATAATAAAGAGACTGTTTTTGCTATTCAGTACACCGTACGTGATGGTGCAAATGGAAATAACGGAAACTATGAAAACGTGTTGAACTACCCGTTTGGAGGAGGCCCTGGAGGCTGCTGTGGTTTCTTTCAGCCCTCACAGACTTTTGTTAATTCATTCAAGACAGGTTCGGATGGTTTGCCTTTGTTTGACACATTTAATGCTAGCGATGTGACCAGCGATGAAGCTTTTGCATCTGCTAATAGAACCTTTGTTCCGTATCAAGGCACCTTGGATCCACGACTTGATTGGTCAGTTGGTAGAAGAGAGATTCCATATTTAGATTGGGGCTTTCACCCAGGTGTTGCCTGGATACGTAAGGTTGACTACGGTGGCCCCTTTAGCCCAATCAAAAATGTTTATTATAAGGCCGAGGAAAGTTCTGGTGCAGAGAATGGCAGCTGGGGTCAGAAATTCAATGCCAATAACTATAATTTGATACGTTTCGCAGATGTTATTTTGTGGTTAGCAGAAGCAGAAGCAGAGGCAGGTTCTCCTGCAAGGGCACGCGATCTTGTAAATGAGATACGCAGAAGAGCCGCCAATCCAGATGGCTTTGTGAAGGGAAGATTTTCAGGGTATAATGCTTCAGGAGAGAAAATCATGGATCTGACGCAACCTGCTGCAAACTATGTAATTAATGAATATACCAATGCCTGGGACAAAACCTTTGCTTTAAAGGCCATCCGCTTTGAGCGAAAACTTGAGCTTGGAATGGAAGGACATCGCTTCTTTGACTTGGTGAGATGGGGAACGGCAAGCGATGAGCTTACTGCCTATATCGCAAAGGAGTCAGTTAAACGTTCTGTTATGGCGGGTGGTGCATTTGTTGTCGGCAAGAGTGAGTATATGCCTATACCAGACTTTGCCATCATTCAAAGTAATAAAGATGGTAAACCAACACTTGCCCAGAACCCTGGTTATTGATTTTTGAGCAATTGCTAGATTGAAAGAGGCTGCCTTAAAAAGCAGTCTCTTTTTTTTGATCGATATTTGATTTTTAAAGAATCGTAATTAATTGGAATTGAATTGTAAGCCTTTGTCAATAAATTTAGAGTTATGAAAAAACAAGTCTTCTATTGTTTGTGTGTACAGTTATCTTTTGCCTGCGGAGAATCTGATACGGCTAAAACATTATTCAAAAAAGTAAGCGTAGAGCATCATCACATTAATTTTGAAAACTCTATTACAGAAAGTGACTCCGCTAATATTCTAACTACCGAATATATCTATAATGGTGGAGGAACGGGTATTGCAGATTTCAACAATGATGGCAAACAAGACATTTTCTTCAGTGGTAATCAAGTACCCAATAGGCTTTATTTAAACCAAGGAAATTTTGAATTTAAAGACATCACAGAAATTGCTAACATAAATGTTTTGGGCAGATGGAACTCTGGCGTTACCGTAGTGGATATCAATAACGATGGATGGATGGATGTTTACGTATGCGCCACCATGAGGCCAGACTCAGTCAATCGTAGAAATATGCTTTTCATCAACAATGGATTGAACAAAAATGGATTGCCCACCTTTTCTGAAAAGGCGGCCGAATATAAATTAGATGATGCCGGATACAGTGTCAATGCTGCTTTTCTTGATTTTGATAATGATGGTGACTTAGATTTATATGTACTTACCAACGAAAGATTAAAAAATTCTCCAACTAATTATCGCCCTAAGATTATTGATGGTTCATCCCCTAACAATGATCGTTTGTATAGAAACAACGGTGATGGAACATTTACAAATGTTTCAAAAGAAGCGGGCATTTCAATTGAAGGATTTGGGCTTGGTCTGGCTATTGCAGATTTTAATGCAGACGGCTGGCCCGATATCTATGTCTCGAATGATTATCTCTCCAACGATGTTTTGTACATCAACAAGAATGGTAAATTCACTAATCGCATTGCAGATTTCATTGGTCACCAAAGTCAGTTTTCGATGGGCAATGATGCTGCCGATGTTAACAACGATGGGCTGCCTGATATTATCACTCTGGATATGCTTCCAGAAGTTAATGCTAGAAAGAAAACCACCATTTCTAACAAGAGCTACCTTACCTACGTGAATAATGAAAAATTTGGCTATGAATATCAGTACATCAGAAATATGCTTCACCTAAACAATGGCCTTAGTCAAGGCATTAAGTTCAGTGAGATTGGTCAATTGGCTGGTATATATCAAACAGAGTGGAGTTGGTCTCCTTTATTTGCAGATTTTGATAATGATGGCTATAAAGATCTGTTCATTACAAATGGATTTCCAAAAGATATTACTGACAGAGACTTTGCCATTTTTAGAGCAGACAAAGAAAATATTGCTGGAATACGTTATCTGCTTGACTCAATACCTGTAATTAAGGTTTCTAATTATGCCTACAAAAACAATGGGGACTTAACTTTTCTTGATGTTACCAAAGATTGGGGGTTGGAAGTACCTTCCTTTTCCAATGGAGCTGCATTCTCCGATCTTGATAATGATGGAGATTTGGACTTCGTGGTCAACAACATAAACGATGTCGCTTTTGTTTATGAAAATAAGAAGCGTAAACTAAACCAAGAAGGTAATGAAACTAGCAATTTCTTGAGAATGCAACTTAATGGACCATCTCAAAATAAAAATGGAATTGGTTCTAAAATCACTTTGAAGCACAATGGTACAATCCAATTCCTTGAGAATTATACATCGAGAGGTTTTTTATCATCCGTAGAACCTTTAGCCCATTTTGGCATAGGCAATAGTAAGGAGATTGATACTGTTATCATTCAATGGCCAGATAAAAAAACGCAAACACTTTTTAAAGTGAATGGTAACCAGTTGTTGAAAGTCGATTACTCGAACGCACGTGCCGTTTCGAATCCAATTTCTATTCCTGCTCAAAAACTTTTCACAGCATGCAATACTATCCCTTCCTTCAAACCAACAGAGAATGACGTAATTGATTTTAACCTGCAACGCACCTTGCCTCATAAATTTTCGCAGGCTGGCCCCGGAATAGCGGTTGGCGATATTAACGGAGATGAACTGGAAGATTTTGTTGTAGGTGGTGGATCGGGATATCCCACAACCTTGTTCTTGCAACGGCCTGATGGCGAATTTTTAAAAAAGAACTTACAATCCGAAGCAGAACTTAAAACCAAAATAGAAGAAGACGAAGGCCTGCTGCTGTTTGATGCAGACAATGACAAAGATCTTGATTTATACATTGTCAGCGGCTCCATCGAGCCTGCAAGTACCATTGATCTTTTTCAGGATCGATTGTATTTGAATGACGGCAAGGGAAACTTAACGATTAACAAAGAAGCTTTACCCAATACAAGAACCAGTGGGTCTTGCGTGCGGGCAGCCGATTGGGATGCAGACGGTGACTTAGATTTATTTATAGGTGGCCGAGTAAATGCAGGAAAATATCCATTGCCTGCTACGTCTTACCTACTTCAAAACACGCAAGGAAAATTCACAGACGAAACAGAAAAAATTGCTCCTAAACTACAATCTATTGGAATGGTTACTGACGCACTCTGGACGGATTTTAATACTGATGGACTAGTGGATTTATTGGTTGTTGGTGAATTCATGCCCATTCAGTTTTTTAAAAACACGGGAAAAAATTTGCAACTGCTGACGCAAACAGGAATAGAAAGCTATGTGGGCTGGTGGAACAGCATAGCGCCTGGTGACTATGATCAAGATGGAGATATTGATTATGTGGTGGGAAATTTGGGTCAGAATAATAATTATGGAGTTGATCGGGAACATCCACTAACTATATATGCCAAAGATTTTGATGGCAATGGTAGCATTGATCCGGTATTGGCATGTTACATGAAAGAAAGTATGAATAGTCCAATCCGCAAACTTTACCCCGTCCATTTCTGGGATGAATTAAATTCACAAAGTCCAAAATTCAGAAATAAATTTTCGCACTATCGCGAGTATGGTAAGACCACCATTGAGAAACTTTTTACCCCAGATGAACTAAATGGTGCCTTAATCATGCGATGCAACTATCTGTTAACAAGTTATATTGAGAATGTTGGAAACAATAAGTTTTCGATCAAAGCACTTGATCAGCTCGCACAGGTTGCGCCTGTGAATGGAATGACAGTAGGAGACTTTAATGGTGATTCTTATTTAGACATTGCCATGACTGGAAATGACTATGGAAACGAAGTGTTTGCGGGTCGGTACGATGCCTTTACGGGATTAGTACTACTCGGGGATGGGACTGGAAAATTCAATCTAGTACCTTCTTCTAGAAGTGGTTTTTACATTCCGGGCGATGGCAAGGCGTTGGCCTCTATTCACACGAAAAAGCATCGCTTCATCATTGGTACTCAAAATCAAGACAGTTTAAAGATATTTTCAAATAATGAACAGAATCAAAATTCGTTCTCACCAACGAATGGAGATTCGTACGCGGTGATGATTAAAAAAGATGGCAAGAAAGAACGGGTAGAATTTTATTATGGATCAGGATATCTTTCTCAATCCTCAAGAAAGCTTAAAATAGCAGATGTTATAACCGCATTTACCATTTATGATTCAAAAGGGAAAAGCAAAAAGATAAAGTAGAAATCGGTAAAATGAGGCTTCTTACAAGTAACCATATATTACCTTCCATTTTTAGGATGAGTAGTTGTTTCTTGTAGATACAAGAAGCCTACAAAAAATTTCGTTTTGTGTTGTTTGATGTTTTCTAACCTATACAGCCATGCTACACTCACCTCAACTCAAATCCAACCCTTCCCTATTCGTATTTCTTCCACTGTTTTACACTGTGTGGTCAGATGCTATTCTCACACCAAGTGAAATGGCCACCATTGAAGGATTGATTAATAGTCAGCAGTGGCTGAGCAAAGACGAGCATGATTTTTTGATTGACCAACTCAACCCTGCCAATCCACCCACAGCCGATGATTTGATGGATTGGAAAGAAGAAATAAAAAATGGGGCCGACCTTACCGATGGAAAAAGTTTGGTAGACATTGGTATTAAATTGATTGAACTGCACCATGGCGAGGTATCGGTAGAAGTATTAAAAGCAAAACCTTCGCTGGCAAACATAGAAGCCACGCTTGGCTTTATTAGTCACGAGGCAGCCTTTAATTTTCAATCGGGCAATCGCGCCACCGTTACACAACAACAAACTACACTGCGGACGTTTGATGTGGCGGCCATGACTAAATTATTAGATGGAAACGATGCAGCCATTATCAATAAAGTAAAAACAGTTCTTTCCGATCCTGAATTTCGGTATGTGGATCCCAGCAATCTTTCTGCTTATCGCGAGCGGGTGTTGAGCTGGTGCCGACTGTTGGCCGAGCAGGGCTTTGGTTCCATGGCCTTTCCAAAAGAATACGGTGGCCAATTTGATATGGCTGCGTACTTCGCCATTATGGAAACCATTAGTTATCACGATTTGAGTATGGTGATCAAATTTGGTGTACAGTTTGGGCTGTGGGGAATGAGCGTTTATTTTTTAGGAACGGAAAAGCACCACAAAAAATATTTAAAAGACATTGGCACACTTGAGTTGCCCGGCTGCTTTGCCATGACGGAGACACACCACGGCTCCAATGTAAAAGGCATTGAGACAACCGCCACGTATCAGCCTGCCACCAAAACCTTACTCATTCATACCCCACATGCTTTTGCCAAAAAAGAATACATCGGCAATGCGGCCGTGCACGGACAAATGGCCACGGTTTTTGTGAAGTTGATTATCGATGGAAAAGATTATGGCGTGAGTGCTGTGGTCGTTCCTTTACGGGATAAAAAAGGAAACACCTTGCCGGGCATTACCATTGAAGACTGCGGACGAAAAATGGGATTGAATGGTGTGGACAATGGCAAGATTGAATTTAAAAATGTAGTGGTACCGGTAGAAAATCTCTTAGATAGGTTTGCAGGAATTACCGAAGACGGAAAATTCACCAGCCCCATTGCCAGTGACAACCGCAGATTTTTTACCATGCTCGGCACGTTGGTAGGCGGACGTATTGGCATTCCACGTTCGGGATTGAGTGCAGCAAAATCCGGTTTGACCATCACCATCAAATACAGCGATCAGCGAAAACAATTTGGACCAGAAGGTGCGCCAGAAGTGCCCATTTTAAATTATCGCACCCATCAGCGCAGGCTGATGCCACTGCTAGCGAATGTGTATGCGTTGCATTTTTCACTTCGTTATTTAACAGACCGATTTATCAATCGCAAAGAAGAAGAAGTGCAAGAGATTGAAGCGTTGGCCGCTGGACTCAAAGCCTTTGCTACCTGGAACACCACGGCCACGTTACAAGAGTGCCGCGAAAGTTGTGGCGGCAAAGGGTTTCTCTCCGAAAACAGAATCGATGATTTAAAAAACGATACCGACATCTACACCACGTTTGAAGGAGACAACACCGTGCTGATGCAATTGGTGGCGAAGAGTCGACTGACAGAATTTAAGCAAGAGTTTGCACGCATGGATTTCTTCGGCATACTTGGCTACGTGGCCGACCAAGCGAAAACATCCATTGCTGAATTGAACCCACTCATTGTGCGTAACACCGATGAAGAACACTTACTAGATCCAGAATTTCAATTAGATGCCTTCAAATATCGCGAGCGCGACATTTTAACTTCTGCTGCCAAGCGCTTGAAGCGCCACATTGGCGAAGGTATGGACTCATTCGATGCCTTCAACGTAGCGCAACACCACCTGGTGCAAGTGGGCTTTGCCTACATCGAGCGCATGGTGCTGGAAAAATTTATTGAACAAGTAAATGCCACGCCAGATGCTGGCTGCAAAGCCATCCTTAAAAAACTCTGCGACCTATTTGCCCTTTCGCAAATCGACAAAAACAAAGGCTGGTACTTAGAGCAAGGGTACATGGAAGGAGTAAAAACAAAAGCCATCCGCAAACTCATGAACCAATTGTGCTGGGACGTTCGCCAAGAGGCCGTGCCATTGGTAGATGTTTTCGCCATACCCGATAGTTGCTTGGCTGCACCGATTGTGGTGAAGAGTACCTGATTTTATTTACTGAACAATAGGCCCATTGATTCTCATTGGATCGAGACTCAGTTCAAAACAAAATACTCCCTCTTTCTCATGACAGCAGCAGCCTGTGGCGGAAGCAAAATAGCTTCCTCTTTCGTTCTAGCAACCAATCGACTATTTTTTCCTGGCGATGAATAAATCTTCAAGGCAAAAGTTTTAGTAGCAATGTCTTGAATTTCAATTTGCAGAAATGGTTCGGCTGCCAACAGGCTATCATATTTTGTTGCTTCTTCAGGAGTCAGGATTTTTTCGGCTTGTAAATTAAAAATCGCCTCCAAATAATTGCTCAACTTGGTGGTGTCTGCCACGGCTACTTCTTCAATGCCAAAAAGTTTGTTGGCAAATGATATGGTAAAATCTTGTGTCGGTTGCTGTGGAAAATGAGCTTTCAAACTTTTAAAATTCTGCCAATTGAAATTAAAGACCCGTTTGTCGCGCCAATCGTTTTCGGTCAAGTCAAAAATAGAAGCCACATACACACGATAACCAGGAATGGCAACCACATACCATTCGTTGCCATCAAACGAAAAATATGTTTCTGATTTTGCGGGATTGCCTGCTACATAAAACTCTTTTGCCACTTGGTCGCCCATCCATAGGGTTAGTTTTGTTCTTTGCGCAAATTGCTTTTTCAACGAATCGAGAGGTGAATTAGAAATTTTTCGTTTGGGCTCGGCTTGCAGGATGGTGGCAAAAAAAACTTTTATCAACTGTCGATCGGCTTCTTTGTCGCTTACCCACCACTTGGTGCCGCTAAATTTCAATTCTAGCTTTCGGTTACCTGATTCAAAAACCACCTTATCAATTTGTGTTTGATCGGCTACTTTAAACAATTCCTTATCTATTTGATGGGTGGTTTTTTGCCCTAGCCACGAAATCAAGAATACACTCGCTGTCAATACTACAAGCGAAATCAATAACCGAATGTTGCGTTTCTGTTGCATCTTCAATTGCTGATTTTAAATTTAGCGTACTTGGCTTTTCGTAGGTATACCCACATCAAACCAAACAATAGTAAGAGCACCAAGGGCAATACCAAATTTATCATTTGCCAATAGGTTCGTTCGCTTTGAATTTTTTGTTTATCCAGCGGGCGGATTTTCACTTCTTTATTGCGGGCGGCTATCAATCCATTTTCGTTGGTCAAGTAAGCTACCATGTTGAGCAGCAAATCTTGGTTGGCAAAGGTGTATTTGGTAAACGGGTCATATCCCAAACTCTGCGGAGTGTTTTGCCGTGGGTTCACATCGTTACGGGCCATGTCACCATCTGCCACAACCATTATTTTGGTGGATGAACTATTCGCTTTAAATCCGAGCGTGTCCACACCGCTTGGCGCAAAACGATTTTTATAAAGCGAAGTAAAATTTCCTTCGAGTAAATAAGCAATAGGAATAGGCCCAGCATTGAAACTACCCTCCTTCAATTGTTTGCGCAAATCATTTACACCCACTTTTACAGGTGCCGTTAGCTTTCGCGAATAGGGAGAAGAAAATAGCAATGGCGTTTTCTTAACCCCAATGGCTTTTACCGTGTCGATACTACTGATAAATTTTGTTAGTGATGCATCTAAGTTTCTGGTGATAGGATGATCGGCATACTGATTGATCAACGGAAAGAACGGCCAATCCAACTGCATCAACCGAGGCTTGCCACCTTCGTTGCCCACCACAATCGGATACTTTCCGCTTACGCGATCTTGCACCAAATCGGCATTGATCCGAACTCCATACCGAAACAACTGATCATCTAAATTTAAGTTGTACGGAAATGCAAAGTAGTTCTCGCTGCTTGCGCTGTCCATATTGGCATCCAACCAATCGAGCAACAATAATAATTTACCACCACGCATCAGATACTGGTCGAGTTTGTATTTCTCCTGCTCCGAAAATTCCGTTCTGGGTTTTGCGACAATCAGAGCCTCGTAATCACCAATGGCAGCTTTTCGATTAATGTCAACCTGAAAAATATCATACTGCTCCAGTAAGGCATTGTTAAAACTTGCAATCTGCAAACTATCCAGTTCACCATGGCCACGCACCATTCCGATTTTTTTCCGATTGGAATTGGTCAATTTGTAAATCGTATTGGCCAATTCAAATTCCACATTCTCAATTGACTGGTTAAGTGCCTCTTGCGAACCTTGTGTCCGGCTTCCCTTCAACAACATCACCCCTGTTTCAAATCCACCCACCGACACCAATGCTCCCGGGAACACAAATTTCTCCACGCGCTGTCCGTCTTTGTTTTCAATCACATTGGTGGGACTAATTCCTTTCGAGGCCAACTCGCTCATGAATTCGTTGCGGGCTTTTTCACCCATCGCCAGCGTGGGGTCGGTAAAAATAAAATTCACCTTGTTATTAGAATAAATCCGAAACTCGCCCAGCATTTCGCGAATGGATTTTTGAAACCGTTTAAACCCGGAATTCAAATCTCCCTCCAAAAAAACTTCCACAAAAACTTCTTCTTCTAAATTCGAGAGTAACTCTTTGGTTTGCGGCTTGATGGTGTAGCGCTTTTCTTCCGTTAAGTCGAAACGGAAAAAATAAAACGAAGCCAGTAAATTCAACAATACCAACAGCACCAAACTATTAGCCAATAGCAATACATCACCCGTCTTTCTCCGCTTCATCCAATTTACCATAGCCTGCTTTTTAAAACAACCATTGTGGACAAAACAAAAAATCCGGTAATGCTTACCGCATACACTACATCGCGGCTGTCAATCAAGCCTTTGCTCAACGACTCGTAGTGATAAAGAATGCCGCATTGCTTGATCAATAACACATTACTTCCTGCAAAGGCAGAAAGTGAATCAAAACCCGTGTAAAAAATAAAACATAAAAAAGCTGCCACAATAAACGCCACAATTTGATTGGTGGTGAGTGCCGAGGCCAGCACACCGATGGAGCAAAAAATAGCAGCCAATAAAATCAAACCAATGTAAGAGCCGATCACGGCTGCCGTGTCGATGTTGCCCGCTGGATTGCCCAACGAAGAAATCGAAAAATAATAAATGATGGTAGGCAGCAACGCCACCAGCACCAAGGCAAAGGCCGCGAAAAACTTGCCCAGCACCACATCGCTATCCGACAATGGCTTTGTCAACAATAATTCCAGTGTGCCCATTTTCTTTTCTTCCGCAAAACTTTTCATGGTAATGGCAGGGATCAAAAAAATAAAAACATACGGAGCCATCGAGAAAAGCGTATCCAAATCGGCATAGCCGTAATCAAGCACCGAAGTCTCAGGAAACACCCACGTGAGCAACCCGATTCCCGTAAGGAAAACGCCTATCACCATGTAGGCAATGAGTGAACTTAAATACCCACGAAACTCTCGTTTAAAAACCTGGATCATACCGCACCATTGGTTAGTGAACGAAAAATCTCTTCCAACGAATTTTGCTCTTCTTTTAAACTCAAAATCGAGATCTTCTTTTCAGTAGCATAACGAAAAAGTTCTGCGCGCACATCTACCCCTTCATCTGAAAAAAATTTATAGTGTGCACCTTCCTTGATCACGTTCCTAACACCTTTTAGCTGCTTCAACTCTTCCGTGGAAATTTCTCCCTGAAACTCCACTACCAGAATAGATGCGTTCGCATTTCCCTTCATTAAATTACTGAGTTGGTCATCGGCCACAATTTTTCCTTTATTAATCACAATCACGCGGTTGCACAAGGCTTGTACCTCTTGCATGATGTGCGTAGAAAAAATCACTGTTTTGTTTTGGCTGATTTGCCTAATCAATTTTCTGATTTCCAGAATTTGGTTGGGATCCAGCCCCGAAGTGGGTTCATCTAAAATCAACACATCAGGATTATGGATTAGCGCTTGCGCCAACCCTACCCGCTGCCGATAACCTTTCGATAGCGCTTCAATGGGTTTATTTTGTTCGCGCTCAAGTCCACACATTTCCACCACTTCACCCACACGCTTTTTCAAATGATCTGAATCAAGTTTATAAACACCTCCAATAAAGCGAAGGTATTCGTGCACATACATGTCCAAGTAAAGCGGATTGTGCTCGGGCAAGTAGCCGATGGTTTTCCGGATTTTTAGCGGCTCCTCTTCCACATTCATGCCGTTCACCAACACACTACCCTCTGTGGGAGGTAAGTAGGTAGTGGCAATTTTCATGGTGGTCGATTTACCCGCACCGTTAGGGCCTAGAAATCCGACAATCTCACCTTTTTCAACAGCAAATGAAACGTCATCAACCGCCCGTTGGCGGCCATACATTTTGGTGAGATGGTTTACGTGTAATGACATTTTTTTTGTGCGTGCAAAAATAGGCAATCCCATCACTATTTTCAGAGCGATCGAAAATAAAAGACGGATAAAAAAACATAGGCTTGCACAATAAACACAAAATCAATTATGGGCGTGCCCCTCGTCCCCTCCCGCAAAGCCCACGCACACTCGGGTCGGGCTGTACGCTGCAAGCCCCCTCGCTTCGAGCGCTTACCCCGAGCGCAGCTTCAGGAGGCTTTCCACTTCCATCCCTCACGCTCACCACTTCGCAACCAATTAATCCATAAAAACCGAAACCTTTTCTGTATCTTGCAACCACAAAAACAACCACTAAAAATGATTAAGTACACCAATCAATTTTTAACCAAGCTCGAAGATTTGATTGCCGAATCGGACTATGTGCTGCGCTACGAAAAAGGGAATTTCAAATCAGGCTATTGCTTGCTCAAAGAGCAGAAAATTATGATCATCAATAAGTTTTTCACCACCGAAGGAAAAATCAATGCCGTGCTGGACATTTTGAAAAACGTAGAACTGGACGGTAGCAAATTCACCGAAAAGAGCCAGAAACTTTATGAGGAATTGACCCAAGCAGAAGCAAAGGCGGCTTAATAAATTTTTTAAAGTTAAACGAACGCAGGAACGCATGGTCAGTCTAATTGAAAAACCCCCACGCACCACTATGGAAGTATTTAAAATGCTTCCGGAAGGGACTCGTTGTGAGTTAATTGATAATACTTTATATATGTCTCCTGCCCCTACCACATCACACCAAGGATTGATTAGCACACTTGCTGGCTTATTTTTTAACTACCAAAATAAATCGAAGAAAGGTATCTACTATGTTTCCCCAATCGATGTTTACCTTGATTCAAAAAATGCCTACCAACCTGATTTAGTTTTTATTTTAAATGAGAACGTGGCTGTTATTCACGAAGACGGAATCTATGGAGCACCAGACCTTATCGTTGAGGTATTGTCGAAAGGGACGAAAGACTTCGACCTCACCAAAAAGAAAAAAGTCTACGAAAAATCGGGAGTGAAAGAATATTGGGTAGTCGATACCCAAACAAAAATTTGTACAGGCTTTCAATTGGTTAACAAAAAATTTGTAGAGTTCAAAAAAGAGAAAAGCAAAATCACCTCTGCGCTTCTACGTCACACCTTCAAAATTTAATTTCTTTTGAAAGTCACCTTACTTGGAACGGGAACATCACAAGGGGTGCCTGTCATTGCCTGCGATTGTGCCGTATGCAGGTCACTCGACTACCGCGACAAGCGACTGCGTGTATCGGTTCTAATTCAAGTAAATGAAAAAATGCTCGTCATAGATACGGGGCCAGACTTTCGGCAGCAAATGTTACGCGAGCAAGTGAAACAGTTGGATGCCGTTTTACTCACGCACAGTCATAAAGACCACATTGCCGGATTGGATGACGTGCGCGCTTTCAATTATTTGCAAAAGCGAGACATGCCAGTTTATGGAACAATGCCCACCTTAGCGCAAGTACAAACTGAATTTTACTACGCCTTTGAGGCAGAAAAATATCCGGGTACGCCACAAATTAAACTACATACTATAGATGATAGTGTTTTTGATGTTGAGGGTCTGACCATCACCCCATTACTTGTAAGGCACCTCCACATGCCCGTATTGGGATTTCGCATTGGCAATTTTAGTTACATCACCGATGCCAATCATATTCCAGAATCTACCTATCAAAAACTAAAAGGCACAGAGGTGTTGGTGTTAAACGCTCTTCAGAAAGAAAGCCATCCATCACACTTTACATTGGCCGAAGCAATAGAGGTTGCCAAGCAAGTTGAAGCCAACCAAACTTACTTCACACATATCAGCCATAAAATGGGCACCCAGAAATCCATTGAAAAAGAATTGCCAGAATCAATAGCTTTGGGCTACGATGGGCTTTCATTCAATTTGTAGTGCACAATAATTATTTCTTTTTAAAACAACTCAGTAGTAGTCTCCAAAAAAAACTGGCTGGCTTTACACTTGTTTCTTGCTTTAGCCAAAATAAGGAAGAGTTAATCATTGAATTCAACAATTCCATCGAATCATTCTTCATCAAAGCCAGTTTGCAGCCTTCGCTTTGTTGCCTTTCATTTCCCAACAATTTTAATCGTGCCAAAAAAAATAGTGTTGATTTATTCACTGAGCTCACTTTAAAAAAAGTGATGGAGATAACGCAATATGAAAACGAGCGGAGCTTTTCGTTGGCATTGGAAGATGACTACCATTTGCTTTTCAAAATGCATGGCAGCCAGTCCAACATTGTTTTATTGCATAAAGAAAGCGTGAAAGCAATTTTTCGAAATCAATTTCAAACCGATTGGGAAATCGAGCTTTCAAAACTAAATCGAAGCATCGATTGGAGTAAAGAAAGTTTTATTCAATCAATTCATGAATTATCAAAAACCTATTTTACGCTCGGCAAAGAATTTTGGAGCTATCTCTTATTACAAAACTTTGAAAGTCAACCAACAGAAGAAAAATGGAAGCTATTTTCAGATGCATTGGCGCTGCTCAAAGAGCCAATCTTTTATGTCAACAAAACGAAAGGCAACGTTTTCTTTAGTTTATTGCCATCGGAGGCTGGCATACAATTATCTACCAATCCAATAGAAGCCATTACCGAATTCTTTTATCAATCTACGGTAGCCAACGCTCAGCAATCAGAAAAAACGGTAGCGTTGCGCCACTGGCACGAGCAACTCAAAAGCAAGAAAAACTACATTCTCAAAAATAGAACGAAGCTAAACGAATTGATAAACGACCAGCATTATCAACTGTGGGGAGATTTGCTGATGGCCAACATGCATCTGGTGAAGCAAGGAATGGAGAAAGTGACATTGGAAAGTTTCTACGACCAACAACCAATAGAAATAAAACTAAAGAAAGAACTGAATGCCCAGCGCAACGCAGAGATTTTTTATCGCAAAGCCAAAAACCAGCAGATTGAAATCAACAAATTGAAAGAATCCTTTGCCCAAAAAGAAAAAGAGATAGAGTCGATTAACAAAACCATTCAAGAAATTGAGAGCAACGCTAGCACAAAACATAAGTTACCGAGTAACCCTTCAGTTCTTAGTTCAAAAAAAGAACTGTCGCTTCCCTATCGCGAAGCAGAATTTAAAGGTTATAAAATTTGGATTGGAAAAAGTGCTGAATCGAATGATGAACTAACGCTGAAGCATTCTTTCAAAGAAGACCTATGGCTGCACGCCAAAGATGTGGCAGGGTCGCATGTGCTGATCAAGCACCAAGCCAATAAAAATTTTCCCAAAGATGTGATTGAACGCGCAGCACAATTGGCTGCCCATTACTCCAAACGGAAAAACGAAAGTCTTTGCCCGGTAACTGTTACGCCCAAAAAATTTGTTCGCAAACGCAAAGGCGACCCAGCGGGAATGGTGGTGGTGGAAAAAGAAACGGTAGTGTTGGTAGAGCCGAGGGGATAGGGATTCGGGTAATCAGCGGAGAAAAAATAGCCTAGTGATAAGTTAAATGTATTATGACGTCATTTAAAAAGTAGGCAGTAGGCAGTCACCAGTAGGCAGTCACCGCTAGTCCTATAATGCACACTGTATCCTGCCCACTGCCGACTTTATAGCCCCGTACGCCAAAGTACATTGCAAATGTGCTTACACCTGTACGATGACTATTTACAACACACCTTAACAAAAATTCGTTTTATAATTCCGTTTTGCTCAACCGCCTTAACTACGAGCTTTAGTAAGCTGCCTTTTTGCTTATAGAAAACTCTTGAATGAATTTTCTTGATGTAACCTACATCTTTGGCCCCTTTAAAAACTTTTACAGCCTTATCATCAAACTCATTATCGGATTCCAATTTATAAGTCAAAATATCTCCAGCCTTAACACTGTCTGCCGACAATTTAAGTGTACTTAAACTAGCTAAATCGGTAAGAAAACGTAAACTTTTACTCGGGTTGTAATCAGCCAAAAATTCAAAATTATCGGTAGGGTTCAAACCTTGCGTATGAGCCAACAAATAAAATTTATCCTCTTTAAATTTTGTGTCAATCTCCCAAAAATCATAAAAATCTGAAATGTCTGAACGTTCAGATTTCATGATTCTTTGGCCAAAAACTTCTAATACGCTTTCAGTATATTCTTTAGTAACATCAGGAAATTCAGTGTATGGTGAAAATCCATCCTTCTTAGCTACTTCAACACCTTTTTTAATGTAGGAAAAACGAATGCCAAGTGTAGCGTTTTTTTTCAAAATACCCACGATATGCCTTCTTTTACCAAGACCCTCTCTCCAACTTAGGTATATATGTCCTATCTCTTTCATTTGTATTGAGAATAAATTTCTCTCAATTTATTTAGCCGCAAAGTTAGCAATTTCAAAACCAATTCTTTCCTTTCTCTTGGTAGGAAGTTACTATTTCCTAATTCAATTATTGATTTATCTACATTTAACACAATCTGCTCAATCTTTTTGTAGTCAAACTGCTCTATGATTCTTTTCAAGGAATCAAGTATGAAACCTTTAAATCCCTCACTTTCCAGTAGCTTAATTGTTAACTCAAAATGATTTATTTTGTTGCTTCCCCAATGAATTTCCGCCAGCCCTTTTGCAACATACTTTTGAATTTCATCTTCGTTTGATAGCATAAAATTCACTCGTTCGTCTTCTAACTCACGACCAAAACTGCAACCACTATCGTAAATCGGAGCAAATCTAGTTTGTTCCGGCAACATCAATCTTGCAGTTTGAAGTTCAGGCCGTATTTTGCCTCCAACAGTATATACAGCCTTAAGTATTTTTTTAAATAATTTAGGCATTTTATCAATTTCTCCGGTTTCTAAGCTTCTTTCAATTTGATGTATACCAACAGTAAATTTAGTATTTACATTAATAATAGCCCAATTTTCTTGATGTCTGTCACTATTTCCTATCAATGCATCGAAAACAATAGTTTCAACAAGTTCTTTTAAGTGCTTTTTTTTGTTAAAAGATTCAAGTGCATTCAAAATCAAATCAAAATTGTACTGATTGCGAAGTTTAGTATTTTCTGGATTAAACGCATTATCAAACGCTTGCAAATATTTTCCACCTTCTATTAAATCTTCTGATGCTTGATTAATCATTGATTTAGAAATACACCCAACAATATTGCCTCTTATGGCAATATGATAAGATAAAATATCGAAACCTAAAAGTTGTCCAACTTCTGATGCTATAATTTCGGACCAAAATTCATGTTTGTAATCGCGTTGACCTTTTTTAAAGGATTGTTTAAAATAATACAACTCGCCATCCTCGGGATTTAAATAAATTTTTTTATCCCGAGTACCACCTGTGTTCCACCACGATTGTTCATTCCAATCCGATATGTTGAATAGTTTTGCCATTATCCTAATTCCACTTCCTCCTTTCTTTCGACAGGCTCAGAAACAACACCCCACACCTCAGAAATTTTTGTTTTTATTTTTTGCTCAAACATTGCTATTAAGCGTTTGTTGGCATTTACTAATTGTAGTTCTTCTTCTATTGATTTTACGATGGTTTGTTGTTCTTCAAGTGATGGCAAAGGAACTTTAATATCTTTTACATAATCTCTTGTAACGCCTTTTACTGTTGCACCGTGACCGTCATTTTCAATTTTGTGGGCTATTGAAAGCATAAAGAAATATCCGTAACGCTTGTTTATTTTTTCTTCATCAAAAAGCAAAGCAGTTAAGTCTTGATTTAGTGCTGTTGGTTTACTAACAAACGCCATTTTGCCAAGTGAAACTCTAGTTACTAATACCAAAGTATCTTTTGGAACAATGCTCGTTGAATTTTCTTTGACTGCTTTTTCAGTAATCTTTCTGATAGAATCTTCAATATACATTGGGCTATTTGAAAAATCAGAACAAGTAATCCAATCTACATTTCCATTTTCCCAGTACGATGAATTTTCTTTTGATGGTGTGCTTCCTCCAACCAATTTTACCAATGTTCCCAACTCCACCATTTCCCAATCAGGGTTGATGTTAATGGCAGGTTTGTAGTTGCTTACAATTTGTTTGGCTCCGTCTATTATTTTTTGGTAGCCTTCTATTTCGGCTACTATTTGTTGTTGTATTTCAAGCGGTGGGAGAGGGATTTCAAAATCTTTAATTTGTTCAAGCGAAAGATTGAATTGTGCAACACCTGTTTTTAGATTTTCAATTTTATCAGTCACAATATGACTTCTTAAAATGCTTGCAACATAGAAAGGGTTGTGTCCTTCTTTTAATCTAATAATGGATAGTGCCTGATTTGTATTTGCTGGCAAATATTTCTTATTAATTACTGTTACTCTTCCTAATGCACCAGCGATTGAGAACAAAACGTCATTTTCGTTTAGTGAAGAACGTTTCAATGATTTATGACATTCTTCATTGATAAAGGCAAACTTTTCAGGAATGATAAATCCTTCTGGAGTTATTGACTCAATTTTGATAAAGTTAATTCCGCTTTCTTGGAAATTAAACCCAACAGAAGTTGGAGTTGTTCCCTTCGTAATTACCTCCGTAATATCGCCTAGTCTAACTTTTTCAAATTCTGAAATAATTATTTTCTCCTCAAAATATCTTTCTGCACTTAAAATTGTATCTCTATTTTCTAGTATGACTGACTTTTCAACTAAAGTTGCCAAACTCGGAAAATCTTTAAAAACCACGTCATTGCTCAAACATTCCTTGTATGCTTCCAAAGTTTGCAAAGCCACAGGCAAATCGTTTTTGTCAATTTCTCTGCGTTGTGCTCCTAAATCAAAACCATCATTTTCAATTTTCAAAAACAAAATATGTTGGCTTTTTTTCGCCAATCGTTTGTCTAAAATTAGTACCGATGTTTTTACTCCGCTGTAAGGCTGAAACACTCCTGCCGGTAAACTAATTACGGCTATCAAACTATCTTGCACCAGCATTTTTCGCAATTGCTTGTAAGCGGTTTGGCTTGTTGCCACAATGCCGTTGGGTACTACAATTCCTGCTCGTCCGTTGCTGTTTAAGTGTTCGGCAATGTAATCGGTAAACAATACTTCGGCTTTGTTGGCTTGTACACCAAATTTTTTGTGTGGTCTGATGCCGCCTTTTGGTGTCATAAATGGCGGGTTTGCCAATATCACATCAAAGGTTTCTTGCCAACGGTCTTCGCTACTCAAACTATCGTACTCGTGAATGAGTGGCGTAGCAAAGCCGTGTAAATACATATTCGCTAAACTCAAGCGTACCATATCGGGGCTAATGTCGTAACCCACAAAATTGGCGGCAAGTTTTTTTCTATCGTCTGGGGTAAATGTCGGAATCAGGATTTTCTGGATTATAGGATTTCCAAGATTATCGTTTGTTTTGATTTCTGTTTCCTTGCTGTTTTGATTGCGGATATGTTTAAATGCACTAAGTAGGAATCCTGCAGTACCACAGGCAGGATCTAAAATGGTTTCGTTTTTCTGTGGGTTTACACAAGCCGTTACAAAATCAATAATGTGTCGGGGTGTTCTAAACTGCCCTGCATCGCCTTGGCTTCCCATTACACTCAACAGGTATTCAAAAGCATCGCCCAACTTTTCGCTGTGGCTGTATTCAAACTCGTTAATGTGTTTTAAAAACAGTTTTAAGGTGCTTGGGTCACGGTAAGGCAAATAAGCATTTTTAAAAATATTACGGAACAGTTCAGGAATATTGGGATTGGTGTTCAATTTTTCCAATGCTTCACTGTACAATGCCAGCATATCTTGTCCGCTTAGCGATGGGTCAAATAATTTGCGCCAACCGTATTTGGCATAAATGCCTGTAAAGAATTTTGCTTTGCCTTTAAATTTCTCAACGGCTTCTTTATCCATATCGTCCATAAACTTATAGATAAGAGCCAATGTAATTTGTTCAATTTGGCTTTTCGGGTCGGGCACTTTACCTACCAACACATCACGGCAATCGTCAATATTTTTTTTGGTTATGTTGTCTAGCATTTAGTTCTTTTATGATTTACTCCTCAATCAACACTTAATCCTGCATTTATTCCTTCACTTATTCCTTCATTTAATCCTTCATTTATTCCTTCATTTAATCCTTCATTTATCCCTTCATTTATTCCTTCATTTAATCCTTCATTTATTCCTTCGATGCATTAATTATCCATGCTCCTTCTTTCTTACTTCCATCTCTATAAATGATATTTTTTAGTTGAAGATTTTTTAATATTCTTTCGATAGTACTTTCCGAAACCTTTAATTTAATAGCCAGCTCATTGATGGTAATTTTTACATTACTTTCAATTAATTGCAATACTTTATCGGCATTAGTACCCGATAATTTGATAGCTACAGGAGATTGTAGTTGTTTAGTATTTTTTAGTTTAAACGTAACGGTAAAGTCAGAATCTTGAAAATTAAAGTTGGGTACTGACAGTTTAGCTTTTTTACATTCATTTAAAATTTTAAGCGTGCCAAGTCCCCACGATTCTATAAGTCCTGCTCTAAAAAAACAATTGGCAATATCGGGGTTATAAGGTTTAGAAGGATGTTTTTCAGATAAATGAGCTATTGTCCAGTTTTCTGGCAGTTGGCCTTGATTCCATATTATTAATTTTTGCTGATATACACTTATTTGAATGGGAATACCGCAGCTATAATCTTTGTGTACAATAGCATTTAGTAAGGCTTCGCGAAGTGCTGGTTCGGGTATCGGAAATTGCTCAATTCTATGTAATCCTTGATATGAAATAGTTGCTTTAAGATACTTGGTGGTTAGCAATTGAATTGTTTGTTCTGCTTGTTCAAATAAATTTCCATGTATTTCATCTTGAAAAGCTAAATCATCATCATCATAAAAATAGCCAATTTTAATATAGGCTCCTGTGATGTATTTTTCAGGGTCTTTGTGAAACAGCAATACCGCTGCTCGTTTCAACTGGTTGTCATCGCTTTTTAATCGTAAATTATCTATGAGTAGTTCGTTTTTAAGCTTTAATGCGTCTGCATTCATTCTCCCAGTTTGTGAAGCTTTTTGCTTAAAATGAGTAATAGTAGTGGCATTTAATTCGCTAAGTTTTGCTTTATGAAGAGGAACGCCATCCCATCGCTGCCCTTGTTTTTTAAGTAAAAATTTATCGAGGGCAACTCCTCTTAAAGTTTGTTTTGTAGTCCCTGCTCTAAAATGATATTCACCTGCATAACTAATAGGATTGGGATAAGGCTCAACTATTATTTCTAAATATGATTTTTTTGCCTTGGTTTTCAAATTCACATCTACCAATATGCCCAAATGGTTTTTAGCTTTATTAGGAATATCTTCAAGCAATTTTTTAGCATCGGGTAATCCGAGTACTTCGCCTTTATCGTTAATACCAATATAAATTTTCCCGCCTTGCGCATTGGCAAATCCGCAAATCCATTTTAGGTATTCATCTCGCCATGTTTCTTTCCATTCTATATTTTGGCTTTCGGCTTTCATTAGCTCACAAATTTATTCAGTTGCACATACGTTTTAATATAATAAGGCAATTTGCTTTTCATTTCATCATCAACTCGGTTAAAGTCTTCTACATTAAAACTTGGGTTGTGGTAAAGTTCTGTAAAATCTTGTTGGTCTATGATATGACGCACGCTTGGGTCAGTGATATAAGCATCAAAAAAATAGCGCAAGCCTATCAAATCGTCAATATTAGATACATTGTTGGTGCTGATAAACTTTTCAAATTCATCATTCAATAAATCGTCTTTGCCTTTTATTTGGTTTCCGAAATAAATAAGTTCTAATAATTCACGCCAACCAATTTTGCGGTCAATTTTTAAGGACTTGCGTAGTTTTTCCAAGTCAAAATATTCTTCAGGTTTGTTGTCGTATTTTTCTTTGACTCTTGCTGTGGCTACTTCCACATCACCAGCCTCCATCAGTTGTTTTATTTCATCATCGGTTTTTACCTTTTCTTCAAACTGCTGGAAAAACATTCGGTCAACTTTCATTCCTAAAAAGTCAACTTGTTGTTCGTGCAAAGAATGAATTCTATCATCTTCTTTGTATTCGTATCCTTCTCGTTTTGGTTTGATGGTGTTGTCGTCCACCGTTGGCATATCGTCACCTTTGTCGAAGTTTACAGGCAGTTTTAAAACTTGGTCGTACTGATATTTTTCTTCAAAGTATTCGCAAGTAGCAAAGAAATCAAAGAGTTTAAATGCTGCTTTGTCAATGGAGATTGTTTCTTCTTCGCCAAGGTCGTTTTTAAATTTATGTTCAAACTTGTGAATACGAGTACCTCTTCCTTTTATCTGAATAAATTCGGTTGGCGAAAAAATGGGTCGCATTAAACCAAGGTTCAAAATATTGGGGCAATCCCAACCAGTGGTCATCATTCCAACGGTTACACAAACTCTTGCTTTACTTGTTTTGTAGGATTCTAAAATTTCATTGTTTTTTGCGAATTGACTTCTTCCCAACAAACTATCTTTTTCACCAAAATCAATTGTCATTTGTTGTGCACCTTTCACATTGGAAGTTACCTGCACAGCAAAGTCGCTTTGATACTTGCCAGGGAATATTTGGTGTGCATATTCATTGAGCAATTGAGCCAATTTTGCAGCGTGGTTTTGCGAAACAGCAAAGACCAAGCTCTTTCCAAACTCTCCGTTAATGGGGTCTTTCAGCCCGTTTTCAATAAATGTTTTGCAAAACACACGGTTGGTTTCTTCGCTGAAAAATTTCCGTTCAAAATGATTTTGCTTATAATTTACTTCTTCTAAAATGTCTTCTTGTTCGCTGCTGGCAACCGTTACCAAAATGCCATAACCTTGCTCCGATAAAAGTTTGGTGGTAACATCAGTTCTTGCATCAACAACAATCGGCTGACGCAAATAACCATCTTTAGCACCGTCCACAAGCGTGTAACGATACGTTGGAATGCCACTCTCACAACCGAAGGTTGTGTAAGTGTCAAGCAACATTCTTCGTTCCAATTCTCTTGGGTCGTCAATGTTGTCGGTGTCTAAATGTTTTAAATAGTCTTTTGGTGTTGCTGTTAAGCCTAATTTGTAACCTAAGAAATATTCAAACAACGCTCTGCTGTTTCCGCCACCTAAAAGTCGGTGCGATTCATCAGAAATAATCAAATCAAAGTCGGTTGGTGAGAAAAGTGTTTTGTATTTATTGTTTACCATCAACGATTGAATGGTTGTAACCACAATGTCCGCTTTTCGCCAATCGTTTTTCTTTTCTTTGTAAACAACGGTTGTTATGTCGTTTTTTAAATAGTTGGTAAAATCTTTTCTTGCTTGTTCTTCCAATTCCAAGCGGTCAACCAAAAATAAAATACGTCTTGCGTTTCCAGTTCTGTAAAAGAGTTTGATTAAAGCGGCAGCAGTCAAAGTTTTTCCTGTGCCTGTTGCCATTTCCAATAAGAAACGCTTTTTACCTTCGCTTACCCATTGCTGAACGGCTTTGATTGCTTCCACTTGATAATAGCGAAGAAAACGAAGTTTCAAATTGAAGATTAGTCCGATAACTATCGGACTCTTTTTTTGGTCGTCTTGAAACTCAGGTATTTGTTTATAGTTCGGAAGTTGAGTTAAAACAACATAGTCATCATTTACTTGTTCGCTAACTAATTTGCTTGGTTCTGGATTAAATAGATAATACTGTTTAATGGATTCCAATGTAGGAAACACTTGAATTTGTTCAGGGTTTCCAGTTTCGATATTCCATAAATAGTGAAGCGTTCCGTTTGAAAGAATGATGAATTTAACCTTTTGGGATTTGGCATAATTTCTTGCTTGTTCTTTTCCAACAAGCGGATTCAAACTTTCTTTCTTCGCTTCTAAAACAAGTATTGGGTTTTGGTTCTCGTCAACCAGTAAAAAGTCAATGAAACCGTTTTTTGAATGTTCAAAGTCTTCGCCTAAATCGTCCATTTTGATGGAAGATTCAAGTTTAATAGTCGCTTTACCTTTGTCTGTGTCAAAGAAGCTCCACCCTGATTCCTCAAGGAGTTTATTAATTTTTATTCTTGCTTTAGCTTCTTTTTCTGCCATCTAATTCAGTTCAATTTTTTGTCGGTCAAGATACGATTTTTCGCCTTTAAAACGGTCATTGTCGTGATGTGGCGGGTGGGAGAATTGGCTCTTTTGCAAGCTTGGGTTTGTGTGTCGGCTTGTGCGGCTTGCAAATGTGCCAATTGTGCGTAGGCAGAATTTCAATTTTTTTTGTGCGGTGGGGAAAAAATAAAAAACATAGCGTTGGTCAGCGTGTCGGTTTAGAAGCTGTCTAGTTGCAATATGGTCTGTATGTTTTTGGTCACTTGTCAAAATGGTTTGTCTTTGTTTTAATGTTTAAAAATTGGTCGGTCAGTCGTCTTGTGAACGGTCGTCCTACCATTGGCTATAACTCTCAAATATACTCAACTCTCAATACACAAACTCGCGCCAATCGTTCCAAAATAGCTGGCTTTGCGCAACTGTTTAACGCACCATTTTTTTGCGTGAAAGCTAATCTACGTACTGGCATCGGCCAGCGATAGTAGTGGAAATCCTTTTTGCCTCTAAGCCAAAGAGGCATAGGCAAAAAGATTGAAACGGATAGCGCGTTGCCACTGCCTCGCGTGGCAGGCCGCCAAGAATTCAAAATACCCATCGCACGTCCAATGATATTTCTTATTTTTGCCCTCTTATTTTAATTGTCAATGGCACTTGCAACCAAATACAGCCCCGCTGATGTAGAAGACAAATGGTATCAGTACTGGATGGACAAGGGTTTCTTTAATTCGGAGCCCAACCCCAATAAAGAACCGTACTCGATCGTGATTCCGCCCCCCAACGTAACGGGTGTGCTGCACATGGGCCACATGCTCAACAACACCATTCAGGATGTGCTGATTCGCAAGGCGCGCATGGAGGGCAAAGAGGCTTGCTGGGTGCCGGGCACTGACCACGCTTCGATTGCTACAGAGGCGCGCGTGGTGGCAATGCTCAAAGAAAAAGGAATCAAAAAATCGGACATCGGGCGAGAGGAGTTTTTGAAATACGCCTGGGAGTGGAAAGAAAAATATGGCGGCATCATTTTAGAGCAGCTAAAAAAACTCGGTGCCTCGTGCGATTGGGAGCGCACCAAGTTCACGATGGATCCGCCCATGACGGATGCCGTGATTGACGTGTTCATTGACTTGTATAAAAAAGGGTACATCTACCGTGGGCTGCGTATGGTGAACTGGGACCCCGCAGGAAAAACGGCTGTGTCGGACGATGAGGTGAACTACAAAGATGTCAACTCGAAGTTGTATTACATCAACTACGCCATTGAGGGCAGTAGCGATTTTGTAACGATCGCCACCACACGGCCTGAGACCATTATGGCGGATAGTGCTGTGTGCATTAACCCGAACGATGCACGATACAAACACCTGAAAGGAAAGAAAGTATTGATTCCGTTGATCAACCGTGCGATACCGATTATTGAAGACGAATATGTAGCCATGGATTTCGGTACGGGCTGTTTGAAAGTAACGCCTGCACATGACCTGAATGACTATGAGTTAGGTTTGAAACACAAGCTGGAAGTCATCGATATTTTGAATGACGATGGAACGCTGAATGCGCTGGCAAAAATTTATGTAGGCGAAGATCGCTTTATTGCGCGCAAGAAAATTGGCAAGGAGCTGGAAGAGAAAGGTCTGTTAAGCAAGGTAGAAGACTACAAAAGCAATGTTGGTCACTCGGAGCGCACCGATGCGGTGATTGAACCACGCTTGTCGTTGCAATGGTTTGTGAAGATGAAAGACATCACCAAACCTGCGCTGGAGAATGTGATGAACGACACCATTCAATTGATTCCACCGAAATTTAAAAACACGTACAAACATTGGATGGAGAACGTGCGCGACTGGTGTATCTCGCGGCAGTTGTGGTGGGGACAACGGATACCGGCTTGGTACGCACCGGATGGAAGTTTTGTAGTGGCGAAAACGAAAGAAGAGGCAGTAGCAATGTTTCGAAGTCTACAGTCGGCAGTCGGCAGTCAGCAGTCAGCAGTAGACAGCGAGCAAATTAAGCAAGACGAAGACGTGCTCGACACCTGGTTCTCTAGCTGGCTGTGGCCGATCTCTGTTTTTGACCCGACTATTTTTGGTGATCCTAAGAACAAGGGCCTGCCTGCCGGCAAGGCAGGAAATGCTGATTTGAATTACTACTACCCTACCAACGACTTGATCACCGCTCCTGAGATTTTGTTCTTCTGGGTGGCACGTATGGTGATGGCGGGCTATGAATATCGTGGTGAGATGCCTTTCAAAAATGTATATCTCACTGGCATTGTTCGCGACAAGCAAGGAAGAAAGATGTCGAAAAGTTTGGGCAACTCGCCTGACCCGCTCGACTTAATTAAAACATACGGTGCTGATGGTGTGCGCACGGGGATGCTATTTAGTTCGCCTGCCGGTAATGATTTGTTGTTTGACGAAAAGTTGTGTGAACAGGGAAGAAATTTTTCGAATAAGATTTGGAATGCGTTTCGGTTGGTGAAAGGATGGGAAGTGGTGAAGATGGAGCAACCGCAAGAAAATAAAATCGCCATTGAGTGGTTTGAGGCAAAGATGAACCAATCGCTGGTAGAATTAGAAGATCACTATTCGAAATTCAGAATATCGGATGCGCTGCACGCCACGTATAAATTGGTGTGGGATGATTTCTGTGCGTGGTATTTAGAAATTGTGAAGCCCGAGTTTGGAAAACCAATTGATGAAACGACCTATCACAAAACGATTTCTTATTTCGAGAATCTATTGAAAATACTTCATCCCTTTATGCCCTTCATAACGGAAGAACTTTGGCATGAACTGAATGAAAGAAAAGAGAAGGAGTGCATCATTGTGGAGGCGTGGCCGAAGGCAGGTGCTATTCACGATGTCATCACGAAAGACGCATTGGTAGCTTTTGAGGTAGTGGCGCAAGTACGCAACATACGCAATGCGAAAGGTATTTCTCCAAAAGAAGCATTGAAGTTAATCGGCAACGTAGCCAGTAAGAAGCAGATCGATTCGTTTGGCGTAGTGATAAAAAAAATAGCCAACTTAAGCGAGTTGAGTTTTGTGAATGACAAAGTGGTGAATGCCACTAACTTCTTAGTTGGTACGTTGGAGTTTTATATTCCGATGGAAGGCAAGATCGATGCTGCAAAAGAGCGTGAGTCTATTCTAAAGGAAATTGAATACCAAAAAGGATTCATTGTTGTCCTTGACAAAAAACTATTGAACGAAAAGTTTATTGCCAGCGCCAAGCCAGAAGTAGTTGCTTTGGAACGGAAGAAAAAGGCGGATGCAGAGGCGAAGATTAAATCGCTGGAGGAGAGTTTGAGGCATGGAAATCGCTTTTAACGTTTTGGCACCAAACTTCTGTAATCATCATCTAGTGCAGCGGTCAACCGTTTTGATCGTTTGGTCATTGGTGGATTTCTCTTTCTCCAAAAAAACTAAGGCGATCTTTTACTAATTGAGAAATTGATAGCCGAGTTTCCGAATTTCTTTAGCAGAGTATCTTCGTTGAAAAGCACGTCCAATGACCAGTGCAGGTTGTTTTCGATAGCCCAATGTTGCCTGATCTTGGTATTGAACTTTACGGCATCTCCACGCGAATAAGAAGCATAATAGCGGATCTTCTGCGTGATCTTTCCGGTTTTCTTTTTTTGTCTGACCTTACCCGATACTTTGTAGCCCCGGCCTATGAAAGCGGTCATCTAAAAAACTCAACTCACTGATCACATCACATTCCCTTTTTTCCCAACTTTCGAACTCTTACCACTATATGGAGAGAGTGCGAAAGTAAGGTGTTGGCGGCACCCACAGCTTTCTGTTTCTTCATAAGTTCTCAAACGATCCAATCAACGTCAATGATTACAAATAACGATTATGTTTGATTGGGCAATACTACTTTAAAATTTATAACCTACTCTAAGGTGGAAATTCAAATCAAGGTCGTCATAGCCACCTGGCGCATGGTAATAACCGATGCCAACACCCGCCTCGTAGTTAAAATGGTTGCCGAGATATCTTCTAATACCCCACGAAGGAACTATAGAAATACTTCTCGACTTGAAGCTGGAATTGAAGGCAAAATCAGAATCATCGGCAGCTCGATGCACGTCATGATGATAACTTGTTCTAATCGAAAAGAAATTACCACTATTTCCCGATGTTCTTTTTGATTCGTTTACCCTTTTGGTTAAATTGTAATACCACCTAGGCTCGGCAGTAATTACAGGCTGTAAAAAAACAGCTGCACCTGCTATCCCAGCATTAACGCCTATCTCACTTCTAAATACAAGTTGGTTGGTCACTCTCGCTTCATTATGGGCCCAGATACCCAAAAAACCTGTTTGGATTCCGAATACTGACTTTTCAACGCTTGCGCTTTGCGACCTAGCTGTTAAAGCGAGACCGATTAAAACAAATGTTAGGATTTTCATTGTTAATTGTTCTTATTAAAATAGTAGCATTACTTTATTTTTCGAATGTAAAACTACCTTCCCGTAAGTCAAATCAAAAAACGCGAAAATATTACTTGAGTGCCTTTTAAATAAAAATCGCTCACCGGTTTCCCGGTGAGCGATTTTTAATTTAATTGGATGAATTTTGTTCTTAATCTACGATTTCAGTTACCTGACCAGAACCTACTGTGCGGCCACCTTCGCGGATAGCGAAACGAAGACCTTTTTCCATCGCGATCTTGTTGATCAATTCTACTTCGATGGTTACGTTATCACCAGGCATTACCATTTCAATACCAGCAGGCAATTTGATTTCGCCAGTAACATCGGTAGTGCGGAAATAGAATTGAGGACGGTATTTGTTGAAGAATGGCGTATGACGACCACCTTCTTCTTTGCTCAACACGTACACTTCAGCTTTGAATTTAGCATGAGGTGTAACAGTGCCTGGCTTACAGATTACCATTCCGCGTGTAATTTGTTCTTTCTCCACACCGCGCAACAATAAACCTACGTTGTCACCCGCTTCGCCTCTGTCAAGGATTTTGCGGAACATCTCCACACCCGTGATGGTTGAAGTCAAGTTCTCGGCACCCATTCCAAGGATTTGAACTGGATCACCCGTTTTGATGATACCGCGCTCGATACGACCCGTAGCAACAGTACCACGACCAGTGATCGAGAACACGTCTTCTACAGGCATCAAGAAATCTTTGTCAATCAAACGAACTGGAAGAGGAATGTACTCATCTACCGCCTTCATCAATTCTTCCACCTTTTCAACCCACTTTGCTTCGCCATTCAATGCACCCAATGCAGAACCACGAATCACTGGCATGGTATCGCCAGGGAATTGATAAGAAGATAACAACTCACGAACTTCCATTTCTACTAGGTCTAACAATTCTGCGTCATCAACCAAGTCAACTTTGTTCATGAACACCACCAGTGCAGGTACACCTACCTGACGAGCCAAAAGAATGTGCTCGCGCGTTTGAGGCATAGGGCCGTCAGTAGCAGCCACTACTAGAATAGCACCGTCCATTTGGGCAGCACCTGTAACCATGTTTTTCACATAGTCAGCGTGACCCGGACAGTCTACGTGTGCGTAGTGTCTTTTTTCAGTAGCATATTCTACGTGTGATGTATTGATGGTGATACCCCTTTCTTTTTCTTCAGGAGCATTATCAATAGATGAGAAATCTCTCATTGAGGCCAAGCCTTTGGAAGCAAGTACTTTTGTAATTGCAGCTGTAAGGGTGGTTTTACCGTGGTCAACGTGGCCGATAGTACCAACGTTAACGTGGGGTTTGGAGCGGTCAAAATTTTCTTTTGCCATAATCTGTATTCGAATTTAAAGTGTTAAAAAGTGTATAATTTATTAAAGTAAGTTACTCTCATAAGCTTCTCCGCCTGAGAAGCATACACCCTAAACATTTTAAGCCTTTCGAATAAGGGTTATTCGGCATTTGATTTCCATTTTCACCTATTTTGATGGTCGCTACCCATCAGTAAAAATTGATTTCAAGTTTTAATCATTTCAAAGTCTCAAATTCAAAATAGATCTTGAATTTGTTTTCCTCAGAGAGCTGTTGAAGGGAATTGAACCCTCGACCTCTTCCTTACCAAGGAAGTGCTCTACCCCTGAGCTACAACAGCAGCCTTTCAATCTTTCAATAATCCAATCCAAGGGAATTGAACCCTCGACTTCTTCCTTACCACGTCCCGCATGTGCGGGATACCCCTGAGCTACAACAGCAGCCTTTCAATCTTTCAATAATCCAATCCAAGGGAATTGAACCCTCGACTTCTTACTTACCAAGTCCCGCATGTGTGGGATACCCCTGAGCTACAACAGCTTTTAACTGTCTTGAGCGGGAAACGAGGCTCGAACTCGCGACCTATAGCTTGGAAGGCTATCGCTCTACCAACTGAGCTACTCCCGCTTGTCCTCCGTAGCCTTGGCGATGAAGGACTAGCTCCAATCGCAAAACTTTGGCGGAAGCCATCCTTCGCTTAAGCTAATGGATGGCAAGTGGGGAGAACAGGATTCGAACCTGTGAAGACATAAGTCAACAGATTTACAGTCTGTCCTCGTTGGCCGCTTGAGTATCTCCCCTCTACGTTATTCAAATTGTCTAAGAACTCTGCAAAACCTTGATTTTTAGATAGAATCAGCTTTTGCTCCGCTTTTGACTCCCATCAAAAAAACGGGAACGCAAAATTATACGGTTTTTTGGTTTAGACAAACCGTTGGGGGAGTTTATGTTTGAAAATGTAGGACAGTTGAAAGGTAATTCTGAAAGGTTGCAGGCCTCAAGCTGTCCGTTTCCAGAAATAGCTTGTGGCTGAGGGGTGTGGTCTGAGGCAATGTACTCAAACTCACATAATCACAATCTCCTTAACCACCTCTTTGCCAAACTCTTTTTGCAGCATTTCTATGATTTGGGGTTTGTGATAGTTGAGGTCGTTTTTCATGGAAGGCGAATCAAGTTCTACAAAAAGCACTTTGCCCCGCATAAATAATTTTTTTGTTCGTTTGGCTACAGGCTTGCCAGCCAGTCGCTCCCAAGAGGCTAGTAGATTGGCCTCGTCAAATTTCGATTTTAAGTGATAGCTCGATAAGAGCTGCTTGATGGCATCACCAATATGCTGAGTGTTTCCCTCTTGATTGAATTTTTTAGCCATTGGTAAAAGTGCCGTTTTCTACCCTAAAGATACTAGCATTTAAGTTAGCAGAGTGAATGATTTGCTGAGTGCGATCGGCACGAGCATCGGTAATGAACAACTGGCCAAAGGTGCCTCGCGCCACCAAGTGCATTAGTTGGTGAATGCGCTCGTCATCGAGTTTATCAAAAATATCATCCAGCAACAAAATGGGTTTAAACTTTTTCTTTTCAGCAATGACTTGAAACTCTGCCAACTTCAGGGCTATCAAAAAAGATTTTTGTTGGCCTTGCGAGCCGTGGCGCTTTAACTCAAAACCGTTGATTTTAAAATCAAAATCATCGCGATGGATGCCGGTGCTGGTGCGCTGCAAAACAATATCTCGCTGCAGGTTTTGGGAAAGCAAAGCCGAGAAATTTGCTCCTGACAAATCGGATTCATAGTGAATACTTATTTGTTCGTTTGATTGACCAACCAAGTAATTATAGTGTTGCTGAAAGAACGGGAAGAATTCGATAAGAAATTCCTTCCGCTTTGTAAAAAGGTAATTGGCTGCAGGCACTAACTTTTGGTCGTAGCTGGCCAACAAATCGTGGTCGGTTTTTCCGCTTTCCACGAAAGCGCGCAAGAGACTGTTGCGTTGCTTGAGTTGGTTGGTGTAGATGATGAGGTTTTCCAAATAGGTTTTATCCAACTGCGAAATCACACTATCGAAAAACTTTCTTCGCATTTCGCTGCCGTCCCATATCAATTCAATGTCTTGCGGGGCTATAAGCACCACGGGGTATTTGCCCACATGCTCGGAAAATTTGGTGTAATCTTGGCCGTCTTCGCTGATGATTTTTTTTTGACCTTGGGTGTAGGTGCAGGTGATTTGCCGCCTCACCCCGTCCCTCTCTCCCGCTAAAAAGCGGGACAGGCCCAGAGAGGGTGACTTAGTCTGAGAGCTTAGCTCGTTATCATCCAACTTCGACATTTCAAAATGGCCTTTTATTAAAAACTGAGGTTGCCCATCTTTTACATTTTGTGAATCGGAAGGATTGACTGCGCTTTTGGTAAAGGATAGATAGTGGATGGCATCCAGCAAACTGGTTTTGCCGCTTCCGTTTTTGCCGAGCAGGCAAACGATTTTGGTGGAAAACTCCAATTGCGTTTCGGCAATGTTTCGGAAATTGTAAAGACGGAGTTTTTGGAGGAACACTTTTTTAGAAAGTTGAATGCAAAGTTGCTTTTTTCGAGTTAAGGCGCAAAGAGATGGACGGGCGATGGCCATGCGAGGCGCTTGGCAGGCCATGCGAAATGCGTGGCGGGCAAAGGATAGGAGCGGATACCTCGCAGCAGGGTAGGATGTGCGTTGAGCGAGGAGTAGGAGCGGATAGCCTGGTGCCCCGCGTCTGGCGGGGCATGCCTCCAAAAAATTTTAGAAAAGTGTTGGACACCCTAACGTTTGGCAGTTGGCGTGTTGTAGTGTATTTTCGCATCTAAATCTTTACTGAAAACGACTATGGCCGCTACCACTGCTACCAAAAGCAAAGCAAAAACTGAGTATTCGAAAGAGACGTACTTGTTTTGGTATGAATCGATGCAACTGATGCGCAAGTTCGAAGAAAAAGCAGGGCAGCTCTATGGCATGCAGAAAATACGTGGCTTTTGCCATTTATACATAGGTCAGGAGGCCTGCGCCTCGGGTGCAGTTTCTGCTTTGCGAAGAGGGGATAAATACATTACGGCTTATCGCGACCACGCTCACCCATTGGCATTGGGCACTAGCCCCAATGCGGTGATGGCCGAGCTGTATGCCAAAGAAACTGGTGTGAGCAAAGGCAAGGGCGGCTCCATGCACATCTTTGATAAAGCGAATCATTTTTATGGTGGGCACGGCATTGTAGGCGGACAGATTCCATTGGGTGCGGGCATCGCTTTCGCAGAAAAATATAATGAGACAGGCAACTTGTGCATTTGCTACATGGGCGATGGTGCCGTGCGGCAAGGCGCCTTGCACGAAGCATTCAACTTGGCTATGCTGTGGAAGCTGCCTGTGATTTTTGCGATTGAAAACAACGGCTACGCCATGGGTACCTCGGTAAAACGCTCATCGAACGTAACGGAGCTCTATACTTTAGGCGAATCGTATGACATGCCCTCTGAACCAGTGGATGCCATGAATGTAGAAGCGGTGCATGAAGCGGTGGCCCGTGCGGCCGAGCGAGCGCGTGCTGGTGAAGGCCCGACTTTATTGGAGTTAAGAACCTATCGCTACAAAGGCCACTCTATGAGTGACCCACAAAAATACCGTAGCAAAGAAGAGGTGGAAGAGTACAAACACCGCGACCCGATTGAAGGTGTGCGCAAATCGATATTGGATAAAAAGGTAGCTACCGAAAAAGAACTGGAGGCCATTGACCAAAAAGTAAATGCCCAAGTAGAAGAGAGCGTTAAGTTTGCAGAAGAATCGAACTATCCAGATCCATCGGAAGCGATGAAGGATATTTATGAGCAGCAAGATTATCCGTTTGTGTTGGATTGAGTTTGTAAAGTAATTCACGGATAACGTGGATGAACATAGATTTACAATGATTTTATCAAGCTTATTCAAAATTCCATCGTAGAAATAAGATGGATATAACTTCGCCCCTTCTGTGCGGATAATTTCCTCTAAACTTCCTTTATTTGATTTTGCCTACTTTCCACTTTTTTGTAGATAAAATATCCAACCATCACCGTACAAAATGCACTCGGCAGAATCTGGCTGTAAGGATGAAAATCTCTCAGCACATTCCCTGAAAAGGCCGAGAGCAATGCACTAAAGGCGGAAATCATTTTGTAGATGTGTTCGTACAGCCACCACTTTTTTAGATTGTTGTGGAGGAAAAGGAATTTTATCAAATCATAAGAGGTAACTAAGCCCAAAGCACCAAAGGTTGAGGACATTACTGAAACATTCCAATGGGCTTGGCTATTGGCAAGCTTCCACAGATAAACGGCAGCTATTATCAAAGACCCTAATGCGACAACGGCATCCCAGATAGTACTTCGATTTTCACGCAGTTTGATATTGCGAAAGCCCGCAAAGCCAACATAGGTAGCAATAAGGGTTAGCATCAATAAAAATGGGTCTTGCCTGAAAAAGAAAAAGCCGATAAAGCCAGTGCCGACCACCACAGTTAATAGATACAAAAAATATCTTCCCAACTTTTTGTGAACAGTCACATTACGGTTGTAGATAATGGCGAATAAGCCGATGACCATTGCAATGGTGCCCAGCACGGCATGAATGGCAATGTTAACTTGGTGAATCATAGTTTTTGTTTAAATCTCTCCGCAAAAGAGTTTCTTTCGATTAATTGAGAAAGTAAAAAGTGGCGAAAGCAGTTGGCCATTGACGAAAGCACTTCGTCACATGGCTAAAATGCATGGCAAAGACTTATTTTTGCAACTATGGTTAAGGTTTTGTTGGAATCGGTAGTGTGGAGAAACATGTTAGGAGCTATAGCATTGCTGATTGCTTACTATGTTCCTGATAGGATTTCGTTAGATGATCGTGTTGGCGTCAACAAATTTTTGCCCTACCTATTTCTATTATTAATGTACGGATGGATTGTATTCCACAATCGAATACTATTTGAAGGCCTCTATCTTAACAACCGAACACGAACTTACTTTCTCAGGACTTTAAGCGGTATGGTGTTAAGTTCTACCATTATGCACATAGTCCTAGTCTATCGATTTAACCAATCAGAAACGCTTTCAAAAATTCTCACTTTTTGGGTATTCACCATTACGGGGCTGGGAATTTATGTGATGTTTAAGTTTCTGCACGTTATCCAAAACAAATCGAAAAACCCTGCCGTTAGGCCAGCCGAAACTACTGAATTTTTTATCTTTTTTGCTGAAGGATCAGAGAAGCAACTCCTGCTTAGCGATATTCTTTATTTGGAAAGCCTAGAAAACTATGTGAAGGTATTTACGAAACAGAAATCCCATATTGTACGGCAATCATTAAAAGAAGCAGAACAAAAACTTCCCAAGTATTTTTTGCGAATCAGTCGCTCCCACATCGTAAACACTCGCTTTATTGAATCCGCCAAGGCCGAAAGTTTAACAATAAACGGAGCGTTGTTTAAGATTGGCAAGGTTTATAAAAGATATGTGGAGGAACAGTTAAATCAAAATATCTAAATCCGTTGCGAGAGATGAAAGATATTTATGAGTAGAAAGGTTATCCGTTTGTGTTAGGTTAATCTCAATCGTAATCACATCTTCCCTTTATCCAAATCTGGAATCCGATCAAACAACTTAATAGCTTGTTGAAGCACTTCGTTTGTTTCGTTGTAGATAGGGTAAAATGCTTCGTTGCCCCAAACCCTTCTGGCAATCTCGGCCTTTAAATACACTTGAAACAATTTTTTGTTCTTTTTCAAATCCGCGTAATCGGGTTCGATCTTGCTTTTTTTGCCCATCACCGTCAATTGATTAAGTATCGCGTCACCTACTTGAAAATCGCGCTGATACGCTGCAAAATTCATTTTCTTAAGTGAAGCGTTGTTTTGTTCGGCATAATTAAAGGCAAACTCGCGCAAGATGTTGGCATACGAAAGTTCATTAAAGTATTTACTAATGAGTGTGGTATCTAACGGTACAAAATAATCAGGCATGATGCCTCCACCTCCGTAAACGGTGCGGCCATTTAATGTTTTGTATTTAAGCGAATCATTAAAATGAATGCTATCCGCTGTAAAAAACTCACCGTGTTTGTAGCGCTTCACAATGTCTTTATCGTATTCGTCTAGGTTCTCATAGGGCTTTTGAACCGTGCGACCGCTCGGAGTGTAATATCGAGAAATGGTTAACCGAACTTCCGATCCATCGCTCAAATTAAACGGACGCTGCACCAATCCTTTTCCGTACGAACGCCTGCCCACCACCAGCGCTCGGTCGTTATCTTGCAAGGCACCACTCACAATTTCAGAAGCAGATGCACTGCCTTCGTTGACCAACACAATTAAATCACCTTTTTCAAAATCGCCTTTGTCGGTGGCCATGGCATCCTCGTCATACTTTTTTTCTTGGCCCTTGGTGAATACGATCTTTTCGCCCTTGGGCAAAAATTCATCGGCAATGGAAATCGCTTGATCCATGTAGCCACCAGGATTTCCCTGAAGATCCAACACTAACTTTTTCATGCCTTCCCTGCGCAACTTGGTCAACGCATCGTGCACTTCTTGATACGTGTTTTGCGAAAAGCGATTTACTTTCACATAACCAATTTCTGGCGTAACCAAATAAGCGGCATCCACCGAGAACTGAGGGATTTTATCGCGGATGATTGTGAAGGTGATCGGCTCTTTCTTGTTCTTGCGAACAACTTCTATTTTTACTTCGGTGCCCTTAGGGCCCTTCAAGTAACGCATCACATCTAGATTGGTGAGCTTGGTATTGGCAATGAGTTTTTCATTTACCTTCACAATGCGATCGCCCGGGCGCACACCCACTGCCTCAGAAGGGCCACCGCTGATGGCGTGCACTACGGTGAGTGTGTCGTTGAATATGCTGAACTCTATTCCGATGCCTTCAAAGTTTCCTTGCAAATCTTCGTTGGCAGAAATGCGATCTTTACTGGATATATAAGCCGAGTGAGGATCTAGTTTACCGAGCATGTGCACAATGGCTTCTTCTACTAAATCGTCTGTTTTGGTATCGTCCACATATTCTGACTTAACCAAACTCAACACCTCACGCAGTTTTTGCACATCGCGGTTTACCTCCGTGCCTCCCGATTTATTGGTCAGGCCTGCACCCAGCAAAACACCACCTGCCAGCCCAATACAAAGCACAAATGGCAAACTGATTTGAAAATTAGAATTCTTATTCTCGCTCATTGAATCGATATTATGTAAACCTTAACGTATGGTTTTACCACAAGGTTATTGCAAAAATGGTGGAAAAAATGATCTTTGTCTATATCATTTTTGTTATGCTTAAAAATTGTTTCTTATCCCTCTCTCCTACTCATATGATCAACCGGAAATTATTTTTTTTCTCTTTTCTTATTTTTTGCTGTTCGTCAAAAAAACCAATAACCTACGACACCATCATCCGCAATGGAACTGTTTATGACGGACGTGGGGGCAATCCCTATTTAGCAGATTTGGGTATCAATGCCGATACCATTGCAGCCATTGGTGATTTGTCGGGTGACGTAGGCAAAACAGAAATGGATGCAAAAGGCAAAGCCGTTTCACCCGGATTTATCAACATGCTGAGTTGGGCCGATGGCTCGTTGCTAAAAGATGGTCGCTCGATGAGTGATGTTAAACAAGGCGTTACGCTCGAGATTTTTGGTGAGGGTTGGAGCCCTGGACCGAGAAAGAAAAAAAATGAACGCGATTCGTTGTGGGGTTCGTTGGGAGAGTACTTTACCTATCTGCAAAAGAAAGGATCGAGCCCAAACTTTGCTTCGTTTGTGGGTGCAACTTCGGTGCGCAACTATGTGCTGGGTTACGAAAACCGGAAGCCAACGCCAGAAGAGATGGAGCAAATGAAAACGCTAGTACGCGAAGCCATGCAAGAAGGTGCTTTGGGCTTGGGCTCATCGTTGATTTACGCTCCTGCGGATTATGCTTCCACCGAAGAGTTGATCGAGTTGTGCAAAGTGGTGGCTGAATTTAAAGGAATCTACATCACACACATGCGCAGTGAAAGCGATAAAATTTATGCTGCCCTCAACGAGGTTTTTCGAATCGCCAAAGAAGCCAATGTGCCAGCCGAGATTTATCATCTAAAAATCAACAACACGTGGAACTGGAATAAGATTGATACGGTGATTGCCAAAATCGATAGCGCACAGAAGGCTGGTTTAAAAATTTCAGCCGACATGTACACCTACAATGCCAGTGGCACCAGTATGACGGCTCGCTTGCCCACATGGGTGCAAGAAGGTGGCGCAGGTGAAATGCGCAAGCGATTGAAGAATCCTGTTCTTCGAAAACGAGTTTTAAAAGAATTGGAAATGGGTATTCCTTCACGCCTATCAGACCCCAAAGATGTAATGATTTTAGGATTTAGAAGTGAAGAACTGAACAAACTCTACAGAGGCAAACGATTGAGTGAAATTGCAACCCACCGCAAAAAGAGTGCTAATGAAACCATGCTTGATTTAATTGTGGAAGATCGCTCAACTATTCCCTGCATTTTCTTTTTGATGAAGGAAGAAAACGTAAAGCGAATGTTGCAATTGCCGTTTGTTAGTATTTGTTCCGATGCAGGATCAATCGCAAACGAACCTCCTTACAACCAAGGCAACCTTCACCCACGAGCTTACGGAAGTTTTGTTCGCTTGCTTGGAAGATATTCACGCGATGAAAAACTAATGCCCTTGGAAGAAGCTGTCAGGCGAATGACATCATTGCCGGCTTCCAACCTAAAATTAAAAAAGAGGGGATCTCTCGCAGTTGGTCATTTTGCCGATGTAGTTGTTTTTGATCCCTTGACGGTAAAGGACAATGCCACCTTCGAGAAGCCCCATCAATATGCTACTGGGGTTGAACATGTTTTCGTAAATGGCCTCCAGGTTTTGAAAGATGGCGAACATACAGGGATGATGCCTGGGAGGGTGGTAAAGTTGAATTAGTTAGTTACTGTTACTTACTAGAAAAATTCGTTAGCAGCTTTTTCGATTGTTCAACCCAGTCTTCCCCAGTTTCGGCTTTTACCTTCGGTGGAATACCGATTTTTTCATATGGAAACCTGTTTCGAGTTCGCTGGGTGGCACTTTGCAATACAAAACCAGAAGGTGTATTAGTCAACCGAACATCTCCAAAAGCAATATAGCCTCCTGAGTTTTCTCCAAAAGTTAAAACTTTCTTACTGTTCATGGCGCTAAGTATTAGACCCTCCGCTGAGCTTGCTGTATTTCTATTATATACTACAATTATCTTTTCAGGATACTTATAGACTTTTTTTTGTTTGTAACTCGTGCTATTCACAAAAGGCCGCGCCCACCACGGAATAATTTCCTTAAAAGTCAAATACGTGCCCGCTTTTGCTTTTCGAATTTTTCGAAGCTTAATTTTAGAAAAGGCAATCGCTCCCCAGCCATATTCCTTTCTATTCCTTTTCATCTCGCTTAGGTATTCTTCATTTCTTTTGATGATCTCAGGTGAGCAATAATATTCCGTTACGCCATATTCATAAGGTTGTGTGTAAATATACTTTTCTAACAATTCCCAGCATTGGTCACTCCCACCGCCATTATTACGGATGTCGATTATAAGATTAGGTCGCTTTGCAAAGATTGGTATAGCTTTTATTAGAGCTGAGTCAATTTTTCTTTTCAGTGAACCATGAAAGCTTTTGATGTGAAGGTATGAAGTGCTGCTATCCAATACCTTAAATTGAAACCAATTTCCATCTGGTGGCAAGCTAAAGTCCTTTCTATCGGTCTTTTTAATTACCATTTCGACTGGGTATATCTTCTTTACATCTAAGATTCCAAAAACTGGATTGATGGCATCAACCGTTTTTACTTCGATAGAGTGATTTCGCATGAACAATATTGTTTGAAACCCTGAAATGGATACTCGTTTAATTTCAAACTTAACTTGACCTGCATCCCACAACTGTGTTTTACTATTAGTGATATAGCCATAGTAATCCCTAAAATCTGATTGATTGTCTTTGACTACAGCTACTTGGTATACATCGTTTTCATAAATGCCCTCAATTGGATCCAATGATAGCTCGAGGTATCTCCATGTTTTAATCGAATCATTGAGAATTCTTTCTCTACTCTTAAAAATAGAACTCTCTCTAAATTTGTTCACCTCTATTTCAGATTTCTCATCAACAGCTTTTGTGTCTTTGAAACGAATTTGTAAATGATTGTCTCGAAAGAAATTCAAATACTTCTTTAGCAAAAGAAAGCATTGCGTTTCGGGCAGATTGTTGGTTGCCTGTCCATTAAGTTCATTCTTAAGCGAATTGTATGCATCGATATTCCTATCAGTCACATTGTCTTGAAATCCAGCATAATGATTTTCAAGGTAATTAGCTGTAAAGGCCAAATCTTTTTGGCACTCACAGGTAGCATTCTGTTGTGCTCCACAAAAAAGTGAGATAGCCAATAATAAAACAGAAAAACCATATCGCACAGTATTTTTCAAATAGTTGATATTGTTAACAAAAGTAACCAACAAACGATAGCTACCAAACACTTGTCAGCACAAACTTTTTCAAAGTTTCATTTCTGTTGTATAGAAGTTGTTTCATCATCGTGATTGTATTTAAAAGGTGATCATTTCATCTTTGTGAAGGCCGCCCCGTACTGAAAATGTCAGCACGGGACGATTTTGTTTTAAGGATACGTGAGCGAACTAACGATTTTTGTAAAAGTGATGAACGAAAATCCAAAAACAATTTTTGAAAAAATCTGGGACAGCCATGTGGTAAAACGTCACGGCCAGCAGTATGATGCCTTGATGCACGTTCGTCTCAATTTTTCGGTTGTTGGCTAAAAAAAAAGCGAAAGAAAGATCGCCTGCACAATTCCCACAAAAATAAAGATAGCGAACAGGTCGATTTTATAAAACATTCATTGGGGCAGAAAGTGCAAAGTAATATATTTGAACTATGTCATCACAAATTTCAACTGCAACATTGGCCGATGCAACTGCCATCAACCTACTCGTTAACTCCGCTTATCGCGGAGAAGATTCCAAACAAGGCTGGACTACCGAGGCGGATTTACTCGATGGCACTCGTATTGATGAGGTGGCCGTTGCAGAATTAATCAGCAAGTCGGACACAATAATCTTGAAGTACTCTGAAGAAGGTAAAATACTTGGTTGCGTGGAGTTGCGAAAGGAAAAAGGCAAGCTGTATTTGGGAATGTTGTCGGTAGCACCCAACACGCAAGGCAAAGGCATTGGCAAGAAATTATTAGTGGCTGGGGAAAATCACGCAAAATTACTTGGAGTAGACACGATAATAATGACCGTGATTTCCGTTCGAAAAGAGTTAATCGATTGGTACATGCGGCATGGCTACCAACTAACGGGCGAGCGAAAGCCTTTTGTGGTTCCCGATACGAGGTGGGGCATTCCGAAGCAAGAATTGGAGTTTGTGGTGCTGGAGAAAAAAATAAATTGATTCAGTCTATCAAACTTCTTCATAAAAGTTTAATTCATTTAAGTACTTTTAAACACTAAATCAATATTTAAGATGAAATACCTTTCGATTGCCCTCACGCTATTGGTTTCGCTTTCAGGCATAGCCCAAAATTCTGATTTCCCGTCTGATTTCCTTTCCAAAGATTTCCATAAAGACCGCAGAGAAAAGCTGCGCGAAAAGTTGCCACTCAATTCAGTGGCGGTATTTTTTGCCAACCCAGTGCGCAATCGTGCTAACGATGTAGACTACGTCTATCACCAAGATCCTGACTTTTTCTACCTAACCGGCTACCGCGAACCCAACGCGGTGCTTTTTGTTTTTAAAGACAACCAAACCGCTAACAACGGAGTGGAGTACAACGAAATTGTTTTTGTACAACCTCGCAACGAAATGCGCGAGATGTGGACAGGCAGGCGGTTGGGCGATAAAGGTGTGAAAGATGTATTGGGTTTTAACCAAGCCTTTAACAACACCGATTTCAAAAAATACAATGTAAACTTTACGAAGTTCGACAAAGTATTGTTCTACGATTTCTTCAACGATGTGCGTGACGATGACCGCGACAGTGCTGACATGTACGATTTACAAGCGCAGTTTAAAGCCAAGGTAAACTTCAATCAAAAAGACAAAACAACTTTAAGTGTAGAGCCGCTCAAAAACAACATCGATCTAAAAGGATTAGAGAGCATTATGGACGACCTGCGCGGAATAAAAACAAAAGAAGAAATCGAGCTAGTCAAACGTGCTGTCCAGATTTCATGTGCCGGCCAATTGGAGGTGATGAAGGCCATGAAGCCAGGCATGAGCGAGCGTGAGGTGCAAGGCATTCATGAATTTGTATTTAAAAAATACCAAGCCGAAGATTTGGGATATCCCTCCATTGTTGGTGCGGGGCACAACGGTTGTATTCTTCACTATATAGACAACTATAAACCCAACATCAGCAATAAAGAATTAATCTTAATGGACTTGGGTGCTGAGTTCCGCGGCTACACGGCCGATATTACACGCACTATTCCTGTGAACGGAAAATTCTCCCCTGAGCAAAAACAGATTTATGAATTGGTGTTGAAAGCACAAGAAGAAGCGATGAAAATTTGCAAGCCCGGCACCACCTTCCGCGATTTAACATTGGCCACCCGCAGAATCGTAAACCAAGGGTTGTTTGAATTGGGTATCATCAAAACAGTAGACGAACGCAATTTGTATTATCCTCACGGTTGCTGCCACCATATTGGGCTAGACGTACACGACAAAGGGACGTACGATAAACTCCAAGAAAATATGATTATCACCATTGAGCCAGGTATCTACATTCCCGAAGGTGCACCCTGCGATAAAAAATGGTGGGGCATTGCAGTACGAATAGAAGATGATTATTTGATTACCAAAGATGGCTACGATCATCTATCCATACTCGCACCCCGCACCGTAAAGGATATTGAAGCAGCTATGAAATTGCCCAGTCCGTTGGATAATTTTGTATTGCCGGAGTTAAATAAAAAGTAAATTTTAATCGACAAGGTTACACAGTAACCCAATGGAGCTTACAATCTATTCTATTGGTGTATTGCTATTGCTGGTTATTGGTGAGCTTATTGGCTATTCATTTAGAAGTTTCAATCAAGTTTAAAATCAATGGAGCAACGAGCAAAATCTATCAATGCAAATTTTTATACTGCCTTTGCTATCGAAAAAGGCATGGTGGTGCTAGTGGATCTGCCGCTTCACAAAATGCCATTACGCAATAGATAAGCAATCATTTCAGCACTGCTCTTTGTTTGTGTTTTTGCAAGCAGGTCTTTCTTATAAGCATCCACGGTGTTTTTAGACAGCTTTAATTGATCACCTATTTCTTTTGCCGAAAAACCTTGACTGATTAAAAGAGCAATTTCACGCTCGCGTATAGCCAAATGCGTGGTGGGGGGCTTTTTATTTGTAAACAACTTTTCTTTTAGGGCCAATTCTTCTGGAGAAAAAAATTGCTTTCCATTTAGCACCTGCGCCAAGCAATCATCTAATTTTGGTTTGCGCAGCGAAGCTTTTGATAAAAACCCCACAACACCAGCCATCAAAAATTCTGCGATGGTGGCTTCTTCATTATAACTGCTGATGCCCACCACTTTTATGGCGGGGTAATTTTTTTTCATTACTTTAACTAGGTCGATACCACTCCCTGGCGGAAGGCGCGCATCTACCAATGCAACAGAAAGGCTATACGCTTTGCAAATGGAAAGAGCTTGTTCTTCCGAGTAGGCTGCATACACGTGCATGGAAGGAGATTCCATTAATTGAACAATAGCATCACATATCATCGGATGGTCATCTACCACCATTGCCAACACCTTTTTGCCGCCCATAAAAATATTTTTCTCAAAATTACCCATTTATGGGGGGACTTTGGTATATTTAATTGGTTGTTCTAAATGTTTTAATGCCTAAGTCGGCAGGCAAAAAAAAACAACCGTGCCAGACGGATTCTGGGAAAAACCAAAACAACACGATTATGAAAAAGCTAGAGGTTGAAAAAATGGAAGAGCTTAATGGGGGCTGGGCCTTAGTTTGCGATTTAAACTGGGGTTTGGAAGTAAGTTGGGGTGATTCTTTTTATGGATACTATTCAGTATCGAATTGCAAGTTCTATTTCTAACCTAATTTAAAGTGGCTTGGGCAAACTTAAATTGGTTTGTTCAAGCCTTTTTTTCTATGAAAATTGAAATTGTTGGAATCATTTGTTTCAGTATCGCCAGAGTTGCTTTTTGTCAAGAAATTATCATTGACAGAAAACAAGATGTCGAAAATATTATCAATAGGGATTCATTGGGAAATCTTCTTACCTTAAAACAAGTTCATGAATTACTTAAAACAGGTAAGTATATTTCCGTTCCTAGTTTGAATAGTTCAAGCCAGATTGAACGCATAATTCGGAAACCACGAAAGGAAGATGGAAATAGATACAAAACTTATGCTTATGACGATAAAATAATCTCTACAACTGGTCTTGATGCTAAGACTAAGCTTGGCCTAGGTGATTCGTTACCTCCCTTTAAAGTAAACTGCAAAGCGGGTGCATTGAAGACGCTTGAAGAATTGAAAAATGAATTTTCATTGCTCATGATAAGAGATGAATCTCAAACTACGTGGAAGGGTTCTTCACCTCACATTGAACTTTTGATTGATGATTATCCTAATGTGAACTACATCTTTTGCAATCATAATGAATCAAAAAAATTGGAATTCTATTTTTCAAGTAAATTTCAGAGGGCTCATCAAAATATTTATACAGCTGATTTCGATATCTCAAAAAATTTTCAAGGGGCGCCTTGGTATGTTTTGATAAATAAAAAAAGAAGAATTGAGATATTTATTCCGCCCTTGCCCAATGAAACAATTGCCATTCAGGCAATTAAAAAAATGCTTGATAGAACAAACCAATAGTATATCGCTGGGGTTAATCCATCGATGAGATTTCATCTGTTAATGGATTGAAGGGATGCTTCAAAAAAAGCATGAGCAAAAATGGCTTTTACAAGCAATATTTCTTTTAATATATGCCTTCAAGTTGCTACTTACAACCCTTGCGTTTTCCACAGCATTTTTTGCATGGAATAAACCAATCGATTTTATACTACTTTTCAAAGCATGCATTTTGGCGGAGGGTATTTTTCTTTTTAAAATTGTTATCAAAATTATTTGGTTTTCCTTGATTGGTTGTTTTAAATGTTTTAATGCCTTAGCCGGCAGGCAGATTAAAACAACCGCTCCAGACGGATTCTGGGAAAAATAAATAAAATTTTATGAAAAGTTTGAATGTTGAAAAAATGGAACAAATTGAAAGAGGTTGCGGCTGCTCTGGTGCAGGTATTTGCTGTGAACACTGGAATCTTGGCCGTTGGGGTGATTGGGCTGTTTGCTTTGGTTGCGATGGCACTTTCCAATACGCGGAGCCATGGTAGTACTGGTTATAGCAATAGTAATGTCTTTATAAGGTCATTACTATTGCTTAAACTGTATATTTGAACTTAACTAACTGAATGATTCAAATTGATCACATATCGTATGCATATAAAAAGACGGAAGTCCTCAAGAACGTTACATTTGATATTCCAAAAAAATCAATTTTTGGCCTTTTGGGAAAAAATGGGGCGGGGAAATCAACCCTTATTAAAATAATTCTAGGAATAATTATTCCTGACTCAGGAACTGTGAAAATAAATCAGCAACTTATTAACCAATTTAATAGGCTTCTCCTATCGCAAAAAATTGGCTCTTTAATTGAAAACGCCTCTTTATATGACTTCTTAAGCCCAATTGAAAATTTGGAATTAGCACGAAGAATTTACGGTACTGAAAAAGAGTACCTTAAGAAGTTGCTATCGGTTGTTGGTTTGGAAAACGTTTCGCGGGATAAGGTTAGTACTTTTTCGCTCGGTATGAGGCAAAGATTAGGTATCGCGCTCGCAATGATTGGTAAACCAGAGATTGTTATCCTGGATGAGCCTACTAATGGTCTTGATCCTAATGGCCTTAATGAGTTTCGGGAATTGATCCTTAAATTAAACAAGGAAAATGATACTACATTTTTGATATCAAGTCATCACCTTTCTGAATTAGAAAAGATAGCAACACACGTAGGCATAATACACAATGGTACTGCGGTACACACTTCAGAGTTGAAGGGCACTTCGGCAGGAACTCTTGATAAAATATATTTTGATTTGGTAAAGGGATAAATTTAGATGCTACTATTTATTGCTCTCAAAAATGAATTTACCAAGTGCGCTAAATCTCCCTTTTCATTTTTATTAATTTTTAGTTTGGCAGTCCCATCATTCATAGTATTTGCATTCATCTACATAATGCCGTATGACGAATTTCTCCAGCGCATTCAAAGCGCGGGTAATGATCCTAACCCGTATAACTATATTTATAAATGGTTTCAGATTCTTTTTAAATTTCTTTTAGTGCCATACTATTCAATTTTTCTAGTCTGGTTTTTTGAAATTGAAAGGAAAGCAAAAGGATGGAAATTCCTTAACACACTACCTTTAAGGTTTTCCGATTTAATCTACTCAAAACTAATCCTAGTAATTTCCTATTTATTTTTATCCATATTAATTTCTGCGTTTTCCCTATTCCTTGTGAGTCTGGTTTTAGGGAATTTAAAAACGGATTGGCCTTTTTCTCACTATCAGATGTTTGATTTGAAAACTCTGTCTATAGTTTTCGGGGGAGTGTTTTTGCTATCAATTCCATTGATAATTGTTTTATTTATGATTGTCCTATTAGTTGATAGCCCAGGCCTTATAATAATTGGGGCAATTTCAATAGGATCTATAATTATTCCCTATAACCCCTTTCAGTATTATAGCTATGGAGTTAAATCATATTGGTCTTTGCAATTAGGAACTGGTGTTGATCTAACTATTTACCTTCAATCAATAATAATTTCCCTTGTATTACTATTAGGTTTAAAATTCTACAATAATAAAATATATCAGGCCTTAAATTAGTTCGCATGAAGCTTCTTTGGTTAATACAGAATGATTTATTCAAAATCAGCAAGCAAAAGAAGTTCATTTACCTATTAATTTCAATTATTCTTTCTCTACTCCTATCATGGCTAATTCTTTCAAAAAAGTATGTTCTTCTTCAGTTTAGTAAAGCAGCTAATGAAAGCAATTTGTTTACGTCATTTTATGTTGGGAAATATCTATTTGTCTGTTCCATTGGATTGATTGGTTTAAACTTGGCCTTGGTTTTTTTATATCAACTGGAGAAGAAAAATAATACCTGGAAATACTTACTCACGTTACCTGTTCCTTACCATTTCCACATAATGTCGAAATTGTTTTCATCCTTTGTGATAAACCTTATTGTTGTAATGGCTATCTTTTTAATTGCGGCATTGGAAGCATTAATACTTCCATTATCTGTAAATTCTACTGAGTACATGAGTGCACTTTTAGTGTTACTTTGTTTTATGTGTAAGTTTTTTCTTCTTTCTTTATCTGCGTCCGCCTTTCATTTAATGCTGCATTTTTTTAGTAGCAATCAAGCACTATTAATTTTAATAAGTGTAATTATGCCAATTGCCTGTCTATTTGACTTTTTGAGTTTTTTGCCTTACGGTTGGCCTAATGAAAATTTTTGGCTAAGTATTAAAGTTAAATATAATCATGGTATTTGGGGACCAATCGTTGGGGAATATGAGAAGTTAAGTATGCTTGTAGTTCTTGTAACTATTACTTTGGTCTATTATTTAAGGCATACGATCTTTGTGTACTCGAAATTCTACAAGTAATATGGAATCAGCTGAATTAACTCAATCTAACAATCATCTGTGGGAAAAAATTTTAATAGTAATCCTATTTTTATCTTGTAATTGCTTTTGTGAGCAATGAACTAATACTTACAGAGGAAATGTATTTCGATTTTTATGATGGTCAGATAGAGGCAGATAAAGTAGATTCAGTTATTCATAAAACGCGGGGTTCTAATATAATAACTACAAAAAACTGACCATTGGAGAGTTGGTTGCTTTGTTGGGGATTGCGGGCAATATCATTCCTTCTGTTAACCGCTTGGTTGTTTCCAACATACAAATCCAAGAAGCTCTGGTAGCGTTTGATCGGATGTTTGAGTTTACAGCTATGGAGAGGCAAAGCACTACCGGGGAATTTTTGGAAATTCAATTGGAAGAATTATCGATTGACCATGTATCATTTCGTTTCCCCGGAAGGAAACAGATATTGAAAGCTGTCTCATTGAAAATCAAAAAAGGAGAAATGGTTGCTTTACTGGGCGAAAGCGGTGGAGGTAAAAGCACGATGATGCAAATTGTTCAAAAATTCTATGCACCAGAAGCGGGCACGATCAAAGTAAACGAGCAAAGTCTAGAATCTATCGACACCTTTGCTTGGCGTTCGGGCATCGGTTGCGTACCACAAGAAATCAAAATTTTCAATGGCAACTTACTTTACAACATTACGATTAGCGATCAGCCTGAGGATTATCAGCGTGCAGTTCAATTCTGCCAAGAAAAAGGTTTTTTGAAATTCTTCAGCGAATTTCCACAGGGCTACATGACTTTATTGGGCGAAGAGGGCATCAACATTTCGGGTGGACAAAAACAGTTGGTGGCATTGGCAAGAGCATTGTTTAAAAAACCACAGTTGCTTTTACTTGATGAGGCCACTGCCGCCATGGACAAAGAAACCGAGTCGTTCATTCTATCCATCCTGCAAAAAGAAAAAACAGCCATGGCTATATTGATGGTAACACACAGGCATAAAACAGCCGAGGTTTGTGATCGGGTATTTCGATTGGAGAAAGGGGAAATTATAACGCATAAAGTTTTATCAACCAGCACAGATTCTTAAACGCTCAATGATTCTAATATCTGCAATATCTTATAATCCGCCCCCAGAACCTTGTATGCCATCCTTGCTTTAGTCTGTCAAAATGATAATTTTGTATTGTCGGTTTTAGGCAAAGAGAAAAAGAACTAAGCTAGTTTTATGCAGTCTAATTTTTTAACCACTGCCCTATTGCCCATAGCGCTTGGCATCATCATGCTGGGGTTAGGGCTAACACTTTCACTAAGCGATTTCAAAAGAATTATCAAGTATCCGAAGGCTGTAACCATTGCGTTGGCTTGCCAAATGGTTTTGCTACCGGCCATCTGTTTTTTTGTGGCAAAAATTTTTGGTTTAGAGCCAGCCCTTGCGGTTGGATTGATGTTGTTGGCAGCATCTCCGGGTGGAGCAACTGCTAACTTATACAGCCATCTCTCGGATGGTGATGTAGCACTTAATATTACACTCACCGCAGTCAATAGTTTGCTTACATTATTCACCTTACCTTTGGTTGTTAATTTTTCACTCGCACACTTCATGACATCCGATCAATATGTGCCGATGCAATTTGCGAAAATAGTGGAAGTATTTATGATCGTGTTATTGCCTGTAACAGTGGGCATGCTTGTAAAAAGTAAAGCGCCTTCTTTTGCCACAAAAATGGATAAGCCCGTAAAAATTCTATCGGCTGTGTTTTTGGTGTTGATAATTGTGGTGGCTGTCTATCGCGAGCGCGCTATCCTCATTACCCATTTTGGCGAGATTGGATTTCCAGTATTAGTATTCAATCTGTTGAGCATGGGTTTGGGCTATTATTTACCGCAAGTGTGGCGCGTAGAAAAGAAACAAGCCGTTGCCATTGGCATGGAAATCGGGATTCATAACGGCACATTGGCCATCTTCATTGCACTCAGTGTATTAAATAATTCATTAATGAGTGTACCCGCAGCACTCTATAGCATCCTTATGTTTTTCACGGCTGCACTATTTGGATACCTAGTGAAACGCAACAAATTTTGATGTTATTCATTATGGAGACAGCTTCATAAAATATGGAAGCTGCGCCTAGCATCGTGCCTTCATTACATTGGATACATCACCAAACAAAAGTACCCACTGCGGAAGCGGGCAATTCAGTGGATGCGGTTTTTCCTGCAAATCGGATTGAAAATTTTTGTGCTTGGTCGGTATCGTTTAAAACAATCAAAACTTTTTGGCCATTGGTTGTTTGGAATGCTACGTTTGGCAAACTAGTTAGAGAAGTAGATTCAATGCGCACCGAGTTAGGGCTCACGAACTTTGAAGCGTGGCCAATGATGTAATACGAAACATTTCTTTTGATGGAATCACCAATCGTTAATGCCCCTAAGCATTCCGTGCAGCCACCGGCATCGGTATGGGGATTTTGATTTTCGTCAGCAGCCAAATTCCATTCCAACACATTCCGGCTCCAGTTGCGGGTGGCACCAATAATCAAATTTTTGGTGTGCCAACGAAGATCACTTCCAAACTCTCCCTTCGACCAAGTCCACTGCTCGGTAAAATAAATGTTACGATCAGGATGCGCCACCTGCACTTGTGAAAGCACATCGATGTTCCCCAGATAAAGGTGAAAGGCCGATCCGTCAATAAACTTCTTTGCTTCAGAGTCATTCAGAATCGATATTGGATAATTGGGATGGTCGCAATTGTGGTCGAAGATTACAATCTTGGTTTTTATTCCATTGGTTTGAAAAGCAGGACCGAGATGTTTTTTTACAAAGATCTTTTGCTCCTCCGCGGTCATCACCATGCTCGGATTGTTATTTGGATTTTCGGGCTCGTTCTGAATTCTTGAACAACAAACCTATTACGATAGCTTTAATTGGTAGGTCATATTCAATCACAGATCAGCAAATTTCTGATGTCGATTTGACTAAATTAGTTGATGACACCGGATCTTTTACAATAAGTAGAGCTGATTTACAAAGGTTTCCATCTGACTGTAGTTTTGATATAATCTTAGCAAGAGGAAATCAGCAGGTTATCAATAATAATACTGTGGTTTCTCTTTACAATTCTGATTTGGTTTCTTCACGAATGGCGATTGAATAGATTTGATTTTAAAACTAAAAAAAGGCTGCCGATTCTGGCTGCCTTTTTTTGTAGTTTTAGGTCAAAATTTTTTCCTCGCATTTTCTATTTTTAGATGATGAAAACAAACAAAGTTCTTTACGCTATTTTATTATGCTTATCGTGCCTTAAATCTTTTTCTCAGCAAAATGATGTTCAAGCTGCATTGTTTAACGTTGGCACTGGAGGGCTCATCGGTGGAATAGGTTCGATGATTAACAAAAAACCAAATGAGAAACTTACAAAGCTTTTCCTCCGTGGATTTGCAAAGGGGGCTACTGGTGGATTATTGGTCTATGGAAGCAAGAAGCTAATCTATCAGTACGGTGATATTGAAAACCCATCAATTGCGTGGGGATCAAAGCTGATGAATGCCGCAGGTATGTCAATTATCGAAAATGCAGCAAGTAATAATAAATTTTTAAAAACTTGGCACTTAAACTTCGGGTTCAATAGATTGGAAATTGATATTGAAACCCGGGTTAAATTTCGATACAAAGTAATGCCTTATGCGTTATATGGATTTATTTATTGCTTTTCTCGAGGGAATCTGAGTTTTTCTGAAACGTTTAAATTGGGGCACCCAATTTTCTTTACTGATTCACTAAAGATAAATACCTATTCAAGCGAACTTGCTGGTACAACTTTGACAAATTCAATACTAATGAGCGATAAGTATTATAGCTCTAAACAAATTTCACACGAAATCATACATGTATTACAGTTTGAAGCGTTTGGATCATTGAATACCTTTTTTGACAAACCTCGGAATGAACTTTTTATGAAAGAATATAAGGTGATTAAATTTTACAAAAAATGGATCTACACCGATGCAACAAATTCCATTTTTAGTGGCCTTTATTTGTTAAATGTTGATAACTCCTGTTTTTTAAATAATTCATTTGAAGCCGAAGCCAATTTCTATTCATTTAAGTGGAAATGCAATTGATGTTATAGAAACAAAGTCTGTTTTACCAAGCCCAATAATTACTATTCTTGTATCGAAGCCACTCCCAACACCTTCCAATCACTGTTTTGGATATAAACTACCAGTACATACTTCTTTTCATTCCAATGCGAGACTGCGATTTCCAATTCGCCTTTTTCCTTTAGCGGAAAGCTGCTAAACCATTTCACCACATTGTCATGATGAAGTTTGCGCCATGAATTTTCACCGCGGGGAACATAATTCTCAAGTGATTTTTCTACGATGGCAAGATTGATTACATCACCTTTTTCAATCTTGGAGTGAGGAGCAATGGAATAGTTCACTTTCAATTTTCCATTGGCATACGAACGTCCACCGATTGCTATTTGATACTCGGAAGGTTGGTTCAATGCTTTGGTAATCGCACGCTCCGAAGCATTTTTATTGGCGCCCACAAATTCATCTGTTCCGTTCACGATCATTTGGGGGGTATAGATAGACGACAAATCCTAGTTGCTCCGAATATTTTCGCTGCTGCTCCGTAAATGCTTTGCTGCTATAAGTATCTTTCCAGCCAATGTAATTCCAATAATCAACATGAAAAGACAGACCGTATACAGGCTGCCCTTCTTTAGCTGCTTTTTGCAATATTTCAGTCAGGTTTTTATCGGCTGCGGGGCAACTGGAACAGCCTTGCGAAGTAAATAATTCAATGATGACCGGATTTTGTTGCGCCCTAAGCGTGGTGCTCGCCAAAATCATAGCGAATAGAAGTTTCTTTGTCATGCTTGGTAAACGAAGATCGTGGACACTCAGTTTGTCAACGAGGCGACAACACTACTATTTCAAACTTACTCACCAAATAAAAGTACCCACAGCAGAGGCGGGCAGTTCAGTGGATGCGGTTTTTCCTGCAAATCGGATTGAAAATTTTTGTGCTTGGTCGGTATCGTTTAAAACAATCAAAACTTTTTGGCCATTGGTTGTTTGGAATGCTACGTTTGGCAAACTAGTTAGAGAAGTAGATTCAATGCGCACCGAGTTAGGGCTCACGAACTTTGAAGCGTGGCCAATGATGTAATACGAAACATTTCTTTTGATGGAATCACCAATCGTTAATGCCCCTAAGCATTCCGTACAGCCACCGGCATCGGTATGGGGATTTTGATTTTCATCAGCAGCCAAATTCCATTCCAACATATTCCGGCTCCAGTTGCGGGTGGCACCAATAATCAAATTTTTGGTGTGCCATCTAAGATCACCTCCAAACTCTCCTTTCGACCAAGTCCACTGCTCGGTAAAATAAATGTTACGATCAGGATGCGCCACCTGTACTTGTGAAAGCACATCGATGTTCCCCAAATAAAGGTGAAAGGCCGATCCGTCAATAAACTTCTTTGCTTCAGAGTCATTCAGAATCGATATTGGATAATTGGGATGGTCGCAATTGTGGTCGAAGATTACAATCTTGGTTTTTATTCCATTAGTTTGAAAAGCGGGTCCGAGATGTTTTTTTACAAAGATCTTTTGCTCCTCCGCGGTCATCACCATGCTCGGATTGTTATTTGGATTTTCGGGTTCGTTCTGAATTGTTATAGCATCTATGATGATGCCCTCCTTCGCCATACCCTGAAGGTACCTTACAAAGTACTGCGCATATACTTCATAGTAGGCAGTTGCAAGGCTTCCGCCCTTCAAGCTTTGGTTGGTCTTCATCCAAGCTGGTGCCGACCACGGGCTAGCCATTATTTCTATTGCCGGGTTAATGGCAATTATTTGCTTTAACAATGGAATCAGGTTCTTTCTATCTTCCTCAAGACTAAACTGATTCAGCTGGATATCAACTTTGCCTGTTGGCATATCATTGTAGGTAAACACATGTTCATCTAAATCGGATGAGCCAATACTTATTCTGATATAGCTAACGCCTATTCCGGTTCCCTCCTTTAGAAACAACTCCTTCAACAACTCTTCCCTTTTGGCTGGGGAAAGTTTTTGGTTGATTAAATAGGCGCTGCCACCCGTAAGGGCAAATCCAAACCCGTCAATGGATTGAAACCGTTGAGCGGTATCCACCTCAATGACTTCGGTGAAAACAGAATCGGAATCAAACGAAAGGGGAATTGATTGTTTGGTCAACAAAGATTTTTGATCCCTGGTGGTGATCCATGCTGAAACTTCTCCCCCATCCGATATTGCTTGCCGCTCCTTCAAAGGACTGCAAGACAAACCGTATACCAACAGGAATGCAAGTAAAGATAAATTTTTCACAGTAAGATTTATCAAATTAGGGCGTATTCACCTCATGAAATCCTCCCTCAGCATTATCCGTCCAACTCATGGGATAATTTGAATCCACAAATGCCAACGAATCTTCTGTTAAATACAACGGGCGAAAGGTGTCCACCATCACAGCCAACTCGTGTGTCTCCTTTGCGCCAATACTTTTTTCTACCGTACCAGGGTGTGGGCCATGGGGTAATCCTCCCGGATGCAACGTGAACGAGCCGCGCTCGATCCCTCTCCTACTCATAAAATTTCCTTCGGCATAGTAGAGCACCTCATCGCTATCGATGTTACTGTGATTGTACGGAGCAGGAATCGCCAACGGATGATAATCAAACAACCGCGGCACAAACGAGCAGATTACAAAATTGTGCGATTGAAACGTTTGGTGTACTGGCGGTGGCTGGTGCAAACGACCGGTGATGGGTTCAAAATCATGAATGGAAAAAGCATACGGCCAAAGAAAACCATCCCATCCTACTAAATCGAGCGGGCTATAATCATACACGTATTGATGCAAGTAGCCTTGCTTTTTTATCTTCATCAAAAACTCTCCGCGCGAGCTATCGGTAATCAATTCATGTGGGGGGCGAATGTCGCGCTCACAGTAAGGTGAATGCTCCAGTAACTGACCCAGTTGATTGCGATAGCGCTTTACCGTTTCCAAAGGAGAAGCGGATTCAATAATCAACAAACGTAATGGCCCTTCTTCAAATTCCAGTTTATAAATCACCGTGCGCGGGATCACCACATAATCCCCTTTGCGTATTTCCAATTTTCCAAACTGCGAGAACAACACCCCATTGCCATCGTGAATAAACAGCACTTCGTCACCTTCTGCATTTTTATAGAAGTAGTCCATTTTGCGTTGCTGGGGCGAGCAAATGGAAATCGAGCAATCGGCATTGGCCAACAATACTTTGCGCGCTTCTAAAAAGTCATTGCCCGTGGTGGTTACTTTTGAGGTGTTCAGATGCGTTTGCCGAAGCGAATAATCTTTGATGATTTGTGGGCCATACTTCACCGGTTCCTTCACCGTCTTGATTCGCGTTGGCGGATAGATATGATACAACGTAGAGTAAATGCTGGAAAAGCCTTCAGAGCTGACCAACTCTTCTTTGTACAAACTCCCATCGGGTTGACGAAATTGTATATGGCGCTTGGGGGGTATTTTACCTAGTCGGTGGTAGTACATATCGTTTCAAAAATTTTTCGCAACGAAATTACTGATTAATACTTGAAGTTAGAAGCGAAAACAAACTGATATTGATAATCTCTAAATGGCTTACTTTAACATTGGTTTAACAACTCGTTTGAAAGACGTTAACAAGCTAAATGGTTTAGTGGGTGAATCTTTGTAAAAGTTATACCTATGAAACGTTGCACGCCTCGTGCATGTGCGCTATGTCGCAAATCGATTTTAAGCAGCGACCTGATTTTGTTTATAACGACCGCGTGACTGATTTGGACAAGGCCATCAGCAGTCGCCACTTGCCCGTTGAGCATCTAATAAAATTGACAGCCGAATACGACAAAGAAAACAAAACCTACCGACAGCCTACGTTTGGAAATTCCTATTTCACGGAGTTCAAACAGCGTGGCACACCCTTGCATCTGGTCGTGAAAAACTACAGTAAGTGCTCGCTAGAGATACTGACGCTCCAACGAGATAGCATCCTTCATCACCTCGTAGACAAAAAAGTTTCACCGGGTATCATTAACTCGGCTGTGTACGATTGCATTCGTGAAAAGCAATTTCAGAATGCTGTACAATGGGCTCAGATACTCAATGTATACGCTACTGGAGAAAACAGCTTCATCGACACATTGGGAGAAGCGTACTTCCGCGCAGGCGATACCTTGGTGGCCAAATACTACAGTAACCTTTTGGCGCAACGCGATGCCAAAGCGTTTCCCGATGCATTGAAGACATGGGAGAAGAATAAGGCGAATGAAGATTGACAAGATTAACACTTTGTCCAAATGTCAATAAAATATTGTCGGGAAATAATCCCACTTTATGCATTAGAGAATTTCAATCATCGTATAAATTGATGAAAATGAGCACCTTGCAACAAGTTTTATTCCAAACCTTTCTAATGCTATGCATGGTGAACTAAGTTATTGATTCTGTTGAAGAAAAAAGCTATCAACAGAGTCTAATGCATAATTTGGATTAAATCAATTGCTCCGCAAATGGCCGCCCCGCTAATGATTGTCCATGAAATCCAGTCTTTAAATTCGTTTTTTTGATGAGTTAAGAACAGGAGGTGCAGCCCTAGGTGAATCACAAGGAAAATATCAAAGCCTCTGCGAAAAGCACCATCGCCCTGTGCGATTAGTATCCACACGAATAATGGAATATGCAAAACCATGAAGGCCAGAAACCCAGTGCTATTCTTGAGTAAGGACAGACCTGGAAAAATTCTCCATTCATGACAGCGCACCGCGTCCATCTCGTGGAGAAGGATAAATGAAATGCCAAGGTAAAATACAAAACTAGTCATAGGCTATTGCGAAAACTGTTTCAAGTGATGGTTGATGTGCTTATAAACAAGTCGGCCCCACTCTTTTTTGCGAATTGCTCCAAAGAATGGATGCGGCATGAGTTGGGATGCCGACTTCGTGCGAGCTAAGTAATCGAGCAATTCTTTCTTTTCGTTTTCAATATCTGTGACCGTGAAACTATTCATGTGCACATTCATTTCATTCGGTGTGTCCGTGCCCCTCGGCCAAGTAAAATTAGAGAAAGCAATCCACTTACCCAAAGCCGTGCGCATCATAAACGAACCTTGGGGCGCAGCCGTGATTTCACCCAATGCTATTTTCAATTGAGCTGTGCAATGCACCAGCATCTGTGGCAAATCCATCTTACCCCATTGGCGGATATTGGCTGTTGAGAGCAACTTCACCCGATTTACAATTTCTTCATAATCGGATGGTTTGTTGATGTTTTTCATTTTTTATGTTATTTCCATTATTTTTTCCATCATTTCTATACCATGTCATCCCTGCCGGTCCGGTCAGGCGGGCTTTCGGGATTCAATTTACTTGTCAATTGCCGAATGTCTACTCTATATTTTATACGACTGTCTCACCGCCCAAAAGAAAAATCGCTCAGGCACCAATCGCTTTAGTGGCAACAGCACATTGGCTGGATACGCAATCGGGTAGCGCATTTTGGTGGATGAATCGTTGGCTGCTTTGAAAATTACTTTGGCCACTGCCTCGGGCGAAGCGCCTTTTTCGCCCGCATCCATGCTAACAGCTTCGCACTTCTTTACAAACTCGTTGTAGTCGGTGGTATAATCCGGTTTCATAAACGCACGGCTTCTCCCATAGAATTCTGTTTTGATAGCACCCGGTTCAATCAATTTCAGTTTGATGTTGAACGGAGCGACTTCGTATTGCAATGATTCCGTAAAACCTTCTACCGCCCACTTGGTGCCATGATAAATGGAATACAGCGGAAACGCCACACGGCCACCTACACTCGCAATCTGCACAATGGTGCCGCCTTTCTGCGTGCGCATGATTTTCACTGCTTCGCGCGTTACGCGCATGAGTCCAAACACATTGGTGTCAAACTGCTTTTGAATGAACTCATCATCCATCGACTCAAACACGCCATCGGCCCCGAAGCCAGCGTTGTTTACTACTACATCGATTTTTGAAAAATCTTTTTGAATGTTTTTCAATGCTTGCTCAATGCTGGAAGTACTGGTCACATCCAATCCATATAGCTTTACATTTGGGAGTTTGTTCAACTCCGTTTCTTTTTCAGGCGATCGCACGGTGGCAGCCACGTTCCAACCTTGCTGTTGAAAATAAATGGCTGCAGCTTTGCCAATGCCAGACGAACTACCTGTGATGACGACTGTTTTCATAGTAAGGTAAATTTAGTAGGTGAATTTTGATTCATTTATCGGTTAAATTTTTTTATGCTTTAATGCTATTCCATGCCATCTGAAAAAGTTCTTCCTTTAGTGATGGCGTAATCTTCAGCGTTTGATCGTAGTGTAACTTCACCGTTTCGTTAATAGGGCCAAGCAGTTGACTGAGCAGCAATTCCACAGGCAATTTCTTCACCAAACCTTGCTTGATTCCGATCGATAAAAAATCCTCCAAGGGCTTTAGCAATTGGTCGCTTTGTTGTTTTGTCTTTTTCGTGAGATAACTGGTATGGGTAAACTGCTCGATAAACTGCATCCGCTCAGGCTCGGCCAAACTAATGGTTAGATAATTGAACCAAAGTTTTTTGAAGGCGTCCGAAAAAGAGTCGTTGGGATCGAATACCTCCAACATTTTAGCCGTTTTGCTTTTCTTCAAATGAAAATACAGTTCGTTGATAAGTACCTCTTTGTTTTTGAAGTATATATAGAGAGTGCCCGTGGCCAATTTGGCTGCTTTTGCCACATCAGCCATTTTCAACCCGTTAAAACCGGTTTTCAATACCAACCGCAAGGTTGCTTCGTAGATCGCTTCAATCTTATTCTCATCACGTGGTCGTGCCATGACGCAAATGTAAGTGAATAATTATTCATTTATATGATAAATATAATCATTTTAAACAAGTTAAGTCTGGTTATAAAAACGAGAGGCAGAGTCAAATTGAGCTTTTCCTATGTAGCTATTTCCTATTTGAGTAAGCCCGTAACCATACACTCCTTCTCAATAAAGACTAAGGTTTGGTTACATACCTAAAAAGACAGCCTCAGCAAATTAATTTAATTGTACTTACTCAGCATAGCTGTTTATAGATGCAATAGGTTTTGTCTATTTTTGGATTTATACAACGGAAATAATATTAAACAAAAAGGGATATTTATGTGGTAGTATGGTCTCTGGTGGCGGTACTTCGTCATGTTTTCCAATTGGTTATCTTTGATTTTTAAGTCCGAATGAAACACGCAATACTTGGGCTATTGACGTTGGTATTCCACCAAACAGCCTCTCAAATAGTGAACACTGGTACCATGGATACACTTGAAACCACCACCATAGGGCACTTGGCGGTTGGTGGGTACATGGATAGTTACTACGGATATAGTTTTAACAGACCTGCTTCAGGCACCATACCCTATTTCGTTTCTTCCAATCGGCCCGATGAAATGAACATCAATCTTGCTTACATCGATTTGCGCTACAAGGCAACTAATTTTCGCGCTCGGTTTGTGCCTGGTTACGGCACCTACATGAATGCCAACTATGCCAATGAAATAGGGACATTGAAAAATATTGTAGAGGCAACGGCTGGTATTCGCCTCTCAGGAAAACGAAATATTTGGGTAGATGTTGGAGTGTTCACCTCGCCCTATACCAACGAAAGCCCCATTTCAAAAGATCACCTTATGTACACCCGATCGTTCGCGCCAGAAAATGTTCCGTATTATTTGTCGGGTATTAAAGTTTCCGTTCCCGTCAATAAAAAATGGAATACCTATTTGTATTTGCTCAATGGCTGGCAGGTTATCCAAGACAATAACAAAAATAAATCCATTGGAACGCAAGTAGAATTTCGCCCTAACAATAAAATGCTTTTTAACTGGGACACCTACATCGGCAATAACAATACCACCCAAAATCCAGCATGGAGAATGCGGTACTTCACAGACCTCTATTGGATCTACAAAGCGAGTGAAAAATTTGACGCCACTTCTTGCGCTTATATCGGATTTCAAGAGCGAACAAATGCCAACACCTTAAATTGGTGGCAAGCTAATTTTATAGGACGGTATCACTTCACCAATTTAGTATCCCTTTCGGGAAGAGTTGAATACTACAGCGATGGTGGAATTCATCAATTTCCAATTACTGGCATTGGTAGCCTCAATACCTATAGCACTGGGCTTTGCTTGAATTACAAAGCCAACCACAATGCATTGCTTCGCATTGAAGGCCGGCACTTTTTCTCTTCCGATTTGGTCTATGAAGATGAAAAATCAAACCCAGTTAACACCAGTACATGGCTAGTAACAAGCCTCACGGCTTGGTTTTAATCTGCTGATTAAATAGTTGGAGAACCCCTTCTTTCAACGAGTAGGAAGAAACACGAATATTCTCGAATCGATGCCTTTTCAATACAAAATCTACTAAACAACACGCCACCACAATCATCTCCACCCGCAACTCAATCATGCCAGGTATTTGCATGCGCTCTGCTCGGTTTTTGATGAGCAGTTCTTCAAAGATTTCATCAAAAGCAATGAGCGAGAAAGGCATTTCGGCCTTTTGCTCTTGTAGAATATTGTTTTTATAACAATAGATTTCACTTAGGGTATCAAACGTTCCGGATGACCCAACCAACGTTTTTGGTCTATGCTGATGAAGCGCCAGCCAAAGGGGTGCAAGGCTTTGTTCTAAGTATAGATTTAATTTTTCGATTTCTTCTTTTAGAATCGGGTCATGCTTCTGAAATTTTTCCAGCAACCGTTGCCCACCTATCTCAAAACTCTGTTTCCAAAAAATCTCCTGATCGTTTCCAATAATGAATTCAACGCTGCCACCGCCAATGTCAACAATCAACGATTTTTGCACTCCCAATTTAACGGCCTCTCGCACACCACGATAAATGTATTCAGCCTCTTCTTCGCCCGAAATAATCTTTACCTCAATGCCCGTCTCTTGCTTAATTTTTTCAATCACCTCCGTGCGATTAGAGGCATTGCGCAACGCGCTGGTACCAAAAGCCCTCACCTGCTCAATACCCATTTCCTTGAGCGTTTGCCGATAACTTTGCAAAACGACAACCGAGCGCTGTATGGCCTCGAGCGTGATGATGGATTGGTTGATTCCGCCCGCCCCAATTTTTGCCGGTAGTTTCTCTTGATAGGTAATGGCATACTGATTTTCTTTCCACTCTGCAACTAGTAAGTGAAAGGTGTTTGTGCCTAAATCAATGATGGCGAGTTTCTCCATTACCATTCGGATATAACAATGCAATCTACAATTGCGATATTAACTATATTTCGGATCATTTAGTTTAGAAAAATATGGCCACCAAAAATACCAATCACCCTTTGCAAGATAAGTTCAATGAACTAAACCGTAAAAATGCTGAAGCTTTATTAGGTGGTGGCGAAAAAAGGATCGAACAACAACATGCCAAAGGAAAGCTTTCGGCTAGGGAACGTGTATTGCTTTTGTTGGACGAAGGTTCGTTTGAGGAATTAGGGAAATTTGTGATGCACCGAAGCAAAGATTTTGGCCTCGATAAAGAACATTACTTAGGCGATGGTGTAGTCACAGGCTATGGAACAATTCACCAAAGATTGGTGTATGTCTTCTCACAAGATTTCACCGTTTTTGGGGGGTCGCTTTCCGAGACGCACGCAGAAAAAATTGTAAAGGTGATGGACTTGGCAATGAAGAATGGTGCGCCTGTGATTGGGCTAAATGATTCGGGTGGAGCACGTATTCAAGAAGGGGTTGTTTCACTAGGCGGCTATGCCGATATTTTTTATCGAAACGTAATGGCCAGCGGGGTGGTGCCACAGATTTCTGCCATTATGGGGCCCTGCGCAGGCGGTGCGGTATACTCACCTGCCATGACGGATTTTATTTTTATGGTAGAGAATACTTCGTTTATGTTTGTGACCGGACCAAACGTGGTAAAGACCGTAACGCATGAAAACGTAACGGCTGAAGAATTAGGAGGAGCCACCACGCACAGTACCAAAAGTGGCGTTACTCATTTTGCTTGCCCTAATGAGGTGGAGTGCCTCCATCAAATCAAACAATTGTTTAGCTATATCCCACAAAATTGTGAAGACGATGCACCACGATTGCCTTACGAATTTGGGAACGAATTACGGCCAGCCCTTAACGATATCATTCCGGCCAATCCCAACCAACCCTATGACATGCGTGATGTCATTCATGGTGTGGTAGATGAAAACACATTTTTTGAAGTTCATAAAAATTTCGCAGAAAACATGGTGGTAGGCTTTGCCCGATTGGCGGGGAGAAGTATTGGCATTGTGGGCAATCAACCCGCATCATTGGCAGGCGTGTTGGATATTGACTCCAGCGTAAAGGCGGCACGATTCGTTCGCTTCTGTGATTCGTTCAACATTCCCTTGTTAGTATTGGAAGATGTGCCAGGCTTTCTTCCAGGCACTGATCAAGAATGGAATGCTATCATCACCAACGGAGCAAAATTGTTGTACGCCTTTAGTGAAGCCACCGTGCCCCGCGTAACGGTGATCACTCGCAAAGCTTATGGAGGAGCGTATGATGTGATGAACAGCAAACACATCGGTGCCGACATGAACTATGCTTGGCCCACAGCCGAGATTGCGGTGATGGGCGCAAAGGGTGCATCTGAAATCATTTTCAAAAAAGAAATTTCAGAAGCGGTCGATAAAGAAGCCAAGCTAACCGAGAAGGTGGATGAGTACACCAAAAAATTTGCAAATCCGTACCGAGCCGCCCACCGTGGTTATATTGATGAAGTGATTATGCCCGACCAAACTCGCGAGAAATTGATTCGGGCATTTCAAATGTTGGAAAACAAAGTGGCGGTGCTGCCGAAAAAGAAGCACGGGAATATTCCGTTGTAATTGCTCTCCCAACATGCGGGGAATAACCCTATAATATCCGCAAAATATGCGGAGATTAATTTGCTAATCTCCGCACGTGCTTTTATATTTACCGCATAATTTGCGGAGAATGTCTAAATACATTCATTTACTGAAGAACTGGCCTGAGTTTACTTGGGATCATGAAAAGCTGGTGCATCCACTTGCTACCGTGCGTCATCAGCAAGGTCGGTTGTTGGGCAAACTGGAAGGATTAGGTTTTCAATTGCAGTCCGAAGCATCGTTGGGCAATTTAATATTGGACGTAATGAAGTCGAGCGAGATAGAAGGCGAGGAGTTGCCAATGGATCAAGTGCGCTCCTCCATCGCACGAAAACTGGGCATGAAAGTGCCAGGCTTGGTCGTGGCTAGCAGAGATGTAGATGGTGTGGTTGAGATGATGCTCGATGCTACACAAAAGCATGCCAAGCCTCTAACCAAAGAACGCTTATTCGCTTGGCACGGAGCATTGTTCCCCACGGGCCGAAGCGGCTTGCACAAAATACAAGTTGCCGCTTGGCGCGATGCCGAAGGCGATCCCATGCAAGTGGTATCAGGCGCAATGGGCAAAGAGCGCGTACACTTTGAGGCACCCGAAGCCGCGCGACTGGAGCACGAGATGAATTTTTTTTTAAAGTGGTTTAATCAATCCGAAGAACTGGACTCCCTATTAAAAGCAGCCATCGCGCACTTGTGGTTCGTTACCATACATCCGTTCGATGATGGCAACGGCCGTATCGCTCGTGCCATAGCCGATATGCAACTCTCGCGCTCCGACCAATCGAGCCAGCGCTTCTACAGCATGTCGGCACAGATTCAACAAGAGCGTAAGATGTATTACGATTGTTTGGAGAAAACTCAACGCGGCACATTAGATATAACAGGTTGGTTGTTATGGTTCCTCAATTGCTTCGGGCGCGCGTTATCAGCCTCTACCAACAACGTGGCAAGCGTAATGAACAAGGCAACCTTTTGGGAGAAGAATCGCACCGTTGCCCTGAACGACCGCCAACGTAAGATGCTCAACAAACTCATGGACGGCTTGGAAGGCAAGCTCACCTCTTCCAAATGGGCGAAGATGACCAAAAGCTCGCCCGACACTGCTCTGCGCGACATACAGAATCTGATCGAAAAAGGTATGTTGGAAAAGGAGGAAGGCGGAGGTAGGAGTACGAGTTATAAAATCAAATATTTGGCATAGAACTCGAAACAAGCCAAATTTCTATAAATTTACCAATGAATTAAAAATTAGTCATGGACAAAAAAAGTAAAAAATTCCTCTTCGATTATTTGAACAATGCATCGCCCACAGGCTTTGAATCATCGGGCCAACAAATTTGGCTGGATTACTTAAAGCCCTACATCGATGATTATATGATAGACGTGTATGGCACGGCTGTGGGCATTGTCAACCCCAAAGCCAAATACAAAGTAGTGATTGAAGCCCATGCCGATGAAATCAGTTGGTTTGTAAACTACATCACCGATGACGGTTATATCTACGTGCGCAGAAACGGGGGCTCAGATCATCAGATCGCGCCAAGCATGCGCGTGAACATCCATACTGAAAAAGGATTGGTGAAAGGCGTGTTCGGCTGGCCGGCCATTCACGTGCGGGACGCAGGCAAAGAAGAAGCACCTAGTTTAAAAAACATCTTCATCGATATTGGCGCAGAGTCGAAGAAAGAAGTCGAGGCCATGGGCGTGCATGTAGGTTGTGTGGCCGTATTTGAAGACGAACTCATCGAACTCAATAAAAACTACTTGGTTGGCCGCGCGCTCGATAACCGGATGGGTGGCTACATGATTGCCGAAGTTACGCGTAGGCTGCATGAAACCAAAAAGAATCTGCCCTTTGGCTTATATATAGTCAACTCAGTGCAAGAAGAAATCGGATTGCGGGGTGCAGAGATGATTTCACGCAGAATCAAACCTGATTTGGCAATCTGTACAGACGTGACCCACGATACCCAATCGCCCATGTATAATAAAAAGGAGAGTGGCAATCTAAAATGTGGATTAGGCCCTGTAGTTTGCTATGGCCCTGCTGTACAGAACAATGTATTGAAAATGGTCATCGAAACAGCCCAAAAGAAAAAAATACCCTTCCAACGACAAGCCGTTAGCCGTTCGACAGGTACAGACACCGATTCATTTGCCTATTCGGCTGAAGGTGTTGCCTCTGCTTTGATCTCATTACCGCTTAAATACATGCACACTACCGTAGAGACAGTCCACAAAGAAGACGTGGAAAATGTAATTAACTTGATATATGAGGTTTTGATGCAGGTAAAACCAGGCCATGATTTTCGGTACATCAAATAAAAAACCATTAGAAATCGGTTCATTTTACCAATTGCATCGCAATTGGTAAAAATCAAAAAAACTTACATCTGATAGTTCTCTTTACAAGATAGCCCTTCCAGCAATCTGGAGGGGCTTACTTTTGCATTATCAAACTCGGAAAAAAAGCAACAATTATGAAACACAGTAAAAAAATCATTTTCGCAATACTGGTGGTATTATTTAAACTTACTACGATGAAAACTTTTGCGCAAGAGCGTCCTCTGCACGAAGTTTATTCTATGATGGTTTTCAACTTCTCTAAGTATGTTCAATGGCCTGACAATGGGAACACCGAATTTGTAATTGGTGTGATTGGAAATGAAGAGGTTTTCAAAACCTTGAACTCTTGGTATGCAGGTAAGCCAAAAGGCAATAAGAAGTTTGTGATCAAAAATTTCAAAAATTCTGCTGAAGTGCAAGATTGCCAGATCCTATACATCGACCGTAGCAAAAGCGGAGAATTTGAAACAGCCAATGCAAAGGTAAAAGGCAAGGGAACATTAGTAGTTACCGATCGGAATGGATTAGGCTCTAAAGGTAGTTGCATTAACTTTAAAACAGTTGAAGATAAGTTGAAATTCGAACTTAACCAGACAGCGATTGAAGTCTCAAACTTAAAGGTATCCAGTGCCCTTACTTCGATGGCAATTCTAATTTAATAGCATTTGCCCCTCCGATTTAACCCGGAGCAATTTTTGGTTTTTTTTTGTGAACAAAACTTTAAAGTTAATTTGCGTAGCATTAGAACGTTATATATAAAAAAATTTGTTTTCCTCGGATTGTTTGTTCTCGCAGCTCATGCAGGATTTTCTAAGCAGAAAAACCAATGTATGAAATCCATGCCCAAATGATTTACAACTTCTTAAAATACGTTCAATGGCCCAATGATGCCGAAGGGGGAGAATTTGTGTTGGGCGTAATTGGGGAGGATGATGTGTATACCATATTAAAAACCTTCTATGAAGGCAAGCCAAAAGGTTCTAAGAAGTTTGCAATCAAAAAACTCTCTTCACCAGATGAAGCAGCCTACTGCTCGGTTGTGTACATCGGCAAAAACAAAGGAAGTCAATTTGATGCGGTAAGAAACGCTGCTTCTGGCAAACCCATTTTAACGATTACCGACAGCGCTAACCTTGGGAAAAAAGGAAGCTGTATCAATTTTAAAGTAATTGACGGGAAGTTGAAGTTTGAGTTAAACCAAGCATCGATTACCGCTTCTACCCTGAAAGTAGCAAGCCAATTGAGCAGCATGGCCATTTTGCTGTAAGCTCATTAAGCTGTGTTAAAGCATTTTACTGACCAACTCAACCGAACCATTTCCATTTACTATCCGCCAAGGCGGATGGTTTCATTAGTGCCCAGTCAAACAGAATTGCTTTTTGATTTAGGTCTAGAGGAACAGATTGTTGGCATTACCAAATTTTGTATTCACCCTTTCGGTAAAGTAAAAACCAAAACCAAGGTTGGCGGTACCAAAAACTTTCGGGTGGATATCATCCAAGATTTAAAACCTGATTTGATTATTGGCAACAAAGAAGAAAATGATGAAGAAGGCATTCGCTTGCTCGAAAAGGATTTCCCCGTGTGGATGTCGGATATCGTAACATTGCCAGATGCCTTTCAAATGATTTCATCCGTTGGTGAACTTACTGGAACGGAAATGTCTGCCAGTGGATTAGTAAATAAAATCAAAGATTCTTTCGCCACCATTCGTAAAGCAGCAACTACGAAAGTGCTTTACTTGATTTGGAAGAACCCGTGGATGGCCGCAGGTGGTGATACCTTTATTCATTCCATGTTGATTGAAATCGGCTTTACCAACGCGCTTAACCAAAGTCGATACCCTGTCCTAACAGATGAGCAACTCAAACAACTTGACGCTGAAGCAATTTTTCTTTCTTCAGAACCCTATCCTTTTAAGCCCACTCATATAGCTAAATTAAAAGAACTGTTGCCAAATAGCAATATTCAATTGGTTGACGGGGAAATGTTTTCGTGGTATGGGAGTAGGCTGCTCAAAGCAGCACATTATTTTAACACATTAAAATTATAGTGGCATACTGCTTACTACCACCTGCCTACTTTTTTACGATCTCCTTCGCCTTTTCAATCGACTCATTGAATAAATCCTTCAACTTCTTTACCTTTTCCATCTCCGACTCTAAATACTCACGAGCCTTCTCTTGGTCGGCTGAGTCGGGGAGCGGATTGTATTTGTGCATCCAGTCCATCATCGAATCGTTGGCCGAATCCAATTGAGCGATTACCATATCCATCTGTTTCTTTTTGTCCTCAATTAGGTTGGGCGTGGCCGCGATTTTGTCTTGCACTTCTCTTTTCAACTTAGCAAGCTCATCCATTTTGTCCATCAATTTCATGTGATCTTCGTCAAGTTGATTTTCCAGCGCTTTGGTCGGGCTGTTTTCGTCAGAAGCCTCATGATTTTGGTGCTCGCTGTGGTTGCCACCTTTACCACAAGCGCCAAGTGTTAATAATAGAGCAATCGCTATTGTTTGAACTTTCATAAATCGTAACTTTTTAATGGTTTCCCAAAGGTAACTTTTTGTTTATCTCCATACAATCGACCAACTAACAGCGGTTAGCTTATCCCTTTTACGCATAAAAATCTAGGTTAATTGTTGGTGGTGTAATTTTTTTCCCTTTCCTTCGCTTTGCAATCAAATGAAAACAACACGATTTTACTTTAGCTTTTACTTTTATCAATCCCATGCGGGGCTTGGTCGAGTACAGCTTTGTTAACAGATAGACAAACGAAACTCCGAAAAGTCCCGATGAAAATCGGGACTTTTTTATTTTATTAGGCATCCTATACGTTCAAGGTGTAGGTTGCCTTTAACAGAAACAAATGGCCAAAAAGAAGAAACTAAAAATCGCGATACAAGGCATTGCCACCAGCTTTCATGAAGTGGCTGCACTTACTTATTTCAATTCTGCCGTTGAATCGGTAGAATGTTTGTCGTTTCATACACTATGCGAAACCTTGGCCAACAAAAAATCTGACTTTGCCGTGATGGCCATTGAAAACTCAATTGCTGGAAGCATTTTGCCTAACTATTTTCTTTTGCAAGATTATCGCTTCTCCATTGTAGGCGAAGTGTACTTGCCTATTCACATGCACTTGTTGGCACTGCCGGGTGTGAAGTTAAGCGATATCAAAACCATTGAATCGCACCCCATGGCCATACGGCAGTGCAGCGATTTTTTATTTCGATTGAAAAACGTTGACATCCGCGAAAGCGATGACACAGCCGTTTCGGCAAAGCGCGTGAAGGAGTTGAACCTCACACAAACAGCAGCCATTGCCAACGAACTGGCTGCCAAAAAATTTGGATTGCAGATTTTAGAGAAACGCATCGAAACGCATAAAAAGAATTTTACCCGGTTTTTGGTTTTAGCCCGTGGCACGGAAAAAGTAGCCGATAGCAACAAAGCATCGATTTGCTTTGAAGTTGCTAACGAAGTGGGCAGTTTGGCCGATGCACTCACCACCTTCAAGGACAATAAAATCAACCTGACCAAAATTCAATCAATACCAATTATCGGAAGGCCAAGTGAGTATTCGATACACGTAGATTTGGAATGGAAAAAACGTAAAGACTACGATGCGGCCATGCAAAAAGCGATGAGGCAAGTGAGGAACTTGAATATTTTGGGAGAGTATAAGAAAGGAACAATTAGTTGAGTAGGCAGTTGGCAGTAGGCAAGGTAGAGTTGACAATTGACAATGGGCAATGTCAAAAATTAAGGAAATCGAGAATTAGCAATTAATGCAAATGAAGAAACAAGTTTTTTTTACCAAGAGATAATTGGAAGGTGGATTCTAACTTCTAACTCCAAATTCGATAATCTTTTAAATAGATATGAGCACAGAAACACAAATTCACATTCAACCCGCCAACCGCATCAAAGAGGTGGAGGAATATTACTTCAGCAAAAAATTGGCAGAGGTGCGTGGGTTGGATTTACCTGAGTGGCGTGTAATTAACTTGGGCATTGGCAGCCCCGACCAAATGCCATCTAAAAATGCGATTGATGCGTTGACAGAGTCGGCCAATAATCCGGCAAACCACGGCTATCAAAACTACAAGGGCATTACGCAACTGCGAAAAGCAATTGCTGATTTTTACCATCGCATTTATGCAGTCAAGATTAATGCTGAAACAGAAATCCTTCCGCTGATGGGTTCTAAAGAAGGCATCATGCACATTATGATGGCATTTGTAAATGAAGGTGATGAGGTGCTGATACCGAATCCTGGTTACCCTACGTATGCATCGGTGGCAAAATTAGTAGGAGCAAAAGCCAGAACATATTCTTTGCACGAAGATTCGAATTGGGGAATTAATTTAGATGAATTAAGAAATTCAGATTTATCGAAGGTAAAAGTAATGTGGGTAAATTTTCCGCACATGCCCACTGGGCGCATTGCTTCAAAAAAAGAAATGCAAGAGTTGGTTGACTTGGCCCACGAAAACAATTTTTTGATTGTGAACGACAATCCGTACAGTTTGATTTTGAACGAGCAGCCGTTATCTATTTTAAGTTGTGATGGCGCAAACGAAGTAGCGCTGGAATTAAACTCATTGAGCAAATCGCACAACATGGCGGGGTGGCGCATTGGCTGGGTGGCGGGTAATGCACAATATGTGGACGCTGTGGTGCGGGTAAAGAGCAATATGGACTCTGGAATGTTCCTTGGGTTACAGCATGCGGCTGTGGAAGCATTGCAAAACGATGCAAGTTGGTTTCAACAACTAAACGAAGTGTATGCTAAAAGAAAAAAAGTAGCATGCCAAATTTTAGACGTCCTCGGTTGTAAGTATTCCGATAAGCAATCTGGGTTGTTTGTATGGGCGAAGGCACCAGATGCCATTGCTGATGTAGAAAAGTGGATTGATGAAATTTTGTACGGAACTCGTGTGTTCATTACACCGGGTTTTATTTTTGGGGATGCGGGAGAAAGATACATACGCATTTCACTGTGTGCCACAGCGGAGAAGTTAAACGAGGCACTTGAGAGAATTGAAATCTTTTTGCTGCAACACAAAATCGTACATTCTAAATCTAAAATCTAAAATGCGTTTAACAGTAGTAGGTTTAGGATTAATTGGTGGCTCCATAGCCATTGACCTTCGCAAAAAAGGGTTGACAACTTCTGTGGTAGGTGTCGATGCAAATCCCGCGAACAGCAAATTAGCAGTGGAGCTTGGATTGGTAGACAAAGTATCATCGTTGGAAGAAGCAGTAAAAAATGCAGACGTGGTGGTGGTGTCAATACCCGTCAACTCCATACATTCGTTTTTACCAGGTTTGCTTGATATCATCGAACCAAAAACAATTGTGATTGACACGGGCTCCACCAAAAATGCCATTTGCAAATCGGTGGCCACGCACCACAAACGAAACCAATGGGTGGCTGCACATCAAATTGCCGGAACAGAAAATTCTGGTCCATCGGCCGCTTTTGCAGGATTGTTCGCAGGCAAAACCAACATCATCTGCGAAAAGCAGAAGTCATCAGAAACTGCTTTGTTAAAAGCTCAAGAGATTTTTGATGCCCTAGGATTGAACACGATTTTTATGGAGCCCGAAGAGCACGACAAACATGTGGCTTACGTTTCGCACCTATCGCACGTTAGCTCATTTTTACTAGGACAAACTGTGCTCGACATAGAGAAAGATGAAAAGAATATATTTAATTTAGCAGGAAGTGGTTTTGCTTCAACCGTGCGTTTGGCGAAAAGTTCACCTGAAATGTGGGCTCCGATATTCGAACAAAATTCAGGATTTTTGAGTCAGGCATTGTCGGAATACATTATGCACTTGCAACGGTTTCACTATCACTTGATGAAGCACGATACAAAAGAATTACTGAGTACGATGAAGAAGGCAAATGAAATTAGAAGGATATTGAAATAGATACTGGATTCCGGATGCTGGTTGCCGTCCAGAAACTAGTATCCAGTATCTAGTGATAAGTTAAATGTATTATGACGTCATTTAAAAAGTAGGCAGTAGGCAGTCACCGCAAGTCCTATAATGCACACTGTATCCTGCCCACTGCCGACTTTATAGCCCCGTACGCCAAAGTACAGTTAACATAACACTAGCATCACTAAATATAAACTGAAAAAATAAAAATAAACTTAAAATGACTTATGAAAGGTATTAACACGATTAGCGGTTGGTTAAAAATAGATAAACCGATTATCATCAGCGGACCTTGCAGTGCCGAAACGGAAGAGCAAACCATTGCCACGGCCAAGCAAATTGCTGCCACAGGCAAAGTGCATGCCTTGCGAGCAGGCATTTGGAAGCCCCGCACACGACCCGGACAATACGAAGGCGCAGGTGATATTGGGTTGCAATGGTTGGCCGCTGCTAAAAAAGAAACAGGTTTGCCCATTACAACCGAAGTGGCCAACGCTGCCCACGTGGAAGCAAGCTTAAAAGCAGGTGTAGATATTTTATGGGTAGGCGCGCGTACCACCGTGAATCCATTTTCAGTGCAGGAGATTGCCGACTCCTTGAGAGGCGTTGACATTCCGGTGATGGTAAAAAATCCGGTTAACCCCGATCTAGAATTATGGATTGGTGCTATGGAGCGTTTGAGCAAAGCCGGCATCAAAACAATGGCCGCTATCCATAGGGGATTCTCTTCGTTCGAAAAAGGGCCCTTCCGAAATCTGCCCATGTGGGATTTAGCAATCGAATTGAAAACTCGTTTCCCTGAATTAGAAATTATTTGCGACCCAAGCCACATTTCGGGCAACCGCGATTTGATTGCTTTTGTTTCTCAAAAAGCACTTGACATGGACATGGCAGGTTTGATGATTGAAAGTCACATCCACCCCGATGCCGCCTGGAGTGATGCCAAGCAACAAGTAACGCCAGCAGTATTGGGCAAAATTCTTTCTGAATTAGTAGTACGCAGGGTTACAACAGACAACAAAACATTTAAAGATACGCTCAGTATTTTGCGTGAACAGATTGACTCGCTCGATGACGAAATCATGCAGAAGATGTCTGCACGAATGAAAATATCAGAAAAGATTGGTCAGTACAAGAAAGACAACAACGTTACTATTTTACAAGTAAACCGTTGGGAAGAAATTGTGAAGACACGCGTAGCACTTTGCAAAGCCATGGGAATGGACGAAGGCTTTACCAGAGATCTGTTACGATTGATTCACCATGAATCGATACAAGTGCAGACGAAGGTGATGAATCAAGTGGAGGAGAGAGTTTAAACTTTAGTTGACAAAAAACGAAGGGTTATGAAAAGTTGGCAGTTGGCAGCCTGCCTACCGGACAGGCAGGTAAACAGTCGGCAGTACCCGTTGGCTAATGCTACGGAGGATAAATCGGCAGTAAGCAGTTGGCAGTATCTCCTAACTCCTAACTCCTATATTTTGACTGCTTTTGTGTTGCTACTATTGACCATAAAAGTTGTTAGCGGTCAAACCATTGATAAAAAATACCTACTCGGTCAATTTGATGAAACCAAAGACAGTCGGTTTGTAAAGATTGATTCTCAATACGCAAGAGGAAGTGCAGTCGGTAAATTTCTTCGCAAAGAAAGTTATGAGGCTTTTGCAAAGATGGCGAATGCGGCCAAGAAGGAAGGCGTGATCCTTTTCATCATTTCAGCTACACGCAATTTCACTTCACAAAAATCGATTTGGGAAAATAAATGGAATGGTAAGACCTTAGTGGAAGGAAAAAATCTAACCACCATTGCGGATCTCCCCGAACGAGCCAAAATGATTTTGTTATACAGCTCGATGCCCGGCACCTCACGTCATCATTGGGGTACAGATATGGATTTGAATTCGCTGGACAATTCTTATTTTGCTTCTGGCGAAGGATTGAAAATTTACCAGTGGCTGCAAGTGCATGCGTCAGAGTTTGATTTTTGTCAACCGTATACATCTAAAGCAACTGGCCGCTCCGGCTATGAAGAAGAAAAATGGCATTGGTCGTATTTACCTTTGTCAAAAGAATTGTTGAAAGAATACAAGAAACAAATCCGATCTGCGGACATCAGTGGATTTAAGGGAAGCGAAGTGGCTAAAAAATTGAAGGTCATTGATTCTTACGTTGACGGAGTGGCTTGCAAATAAGGTGGCCAACTGCCTATTGTCTGCTACTTCTTGTTTTCCTACCTTTACTTATTGATGGAAAAAGTGTTGCTCAAAAATAAACGCATTGCCGACCTAGTGGAGGAGGACAAAGAGATGGCACAAGTGCTCTTTTACTTCGGCATTCGCTTTTATGAATACTCTGATCAAACCTTGGAGCAAGTATGCAAAAAGTGTGGCCTCAATCTTGAGCAAATGGTGAAAGAACTTGAATCGCCACGCACCAATTTTCAAGAAGAAGACGTTCCGCTCTTCTACTATCCCATCGATTTGATTATTGAATACCTGAAGCATAGCCACTATCTTTTTGCGAAACACAAGCTGCCATTTATCGGCAAATTGGTTGAAAATTTTAAAGCAAATCATGTGGAATATGATTCGATCGAAAAAGATTTAAAAGTTCTTTACCCGTTATTCTTAGAAGATTTTATCCATCACATCTACGAAGAAGAAGATACACTCTTTAAATACATCAAAACATTGGAGCGTGCCAAGCGAGGGTATTACAATCCATCGCGCCTTTATCAGTTGATGGAAAAACATTCGTTGCAAAACTGCGCCCTCGAGCACGAAGCCCATGACGATGAGATGGCAGGCATTCGCAGAATAACAAAGGATTATTTTATCACACCAGACGCGCCCCTTCACATCAAAGTGATTTTCACAGAACTCATCAACTTCGAAAAAAGTTTGCAAGTTCACGCCCGCATCGAAAACGAAATTCTGTTTCCCAAAGCACTGTCGTTAGAAAACGAGGTAAAGCAAATTTTCTTCACGAAGGCAAAGTGGAATTAATCCTTGTTTCGGCCATTATCAACTTCACTATTTTAATCACCCTTGCAGGTATTCATTTTTATTGGGCAATGGGCGGCACATGGGGCGGTGATGTTGCTGTTCCTTTGAACCCGCAAGGCAAAAAATTGTTTCAACCAAGCGCACTTTCTTGCATAATAGTTGCGATTGGTTTGCTTATTTTTTCTGCTATTGAGTTAGGCTATGCACAACTTTTATCCTGGCCAGTTCCTAATTACATCTTCAAGAATGGAAATTTCATTGTTACCTTCATTTTTTTACTCCGAGCCATTGGCGATTTTAGATATGTTGGCTTCTTTAAAAAAATAACAAGCAGCGCCTTTGCAAGAAATGACACTCTTTACTATTCACCGCTTTGCTTGCTGATTTCGCTCTTAAGCCTTAGCCTTAACTTTTGATTATGAACCTCAACCAACTTCATACCTTTCGACAAGTGGCAGCCAATGGTAATTGGAAAGCCATTGAAGATCTCTTCAATGAATCTGTTCAACTCAAGCAAATGCACATACGGGTAGATTTATCAACATCAAAGTTACCAATGGTTTTTATCGATGAGGTAATGGATATTCACAAAGGTGGTATCGGTACAGACGCAGTGAACGGTGCTGTCATTGCGTTACTTTCAGACCTAGCGATTGGCTTGCTGGGCATTTACCACTATGCCGATGGGCTCACGGCCACTTCAAGCCTCACCATTCATTACGTTAAACCCTTGCTTACACAAAAGGTAATTGTAAAGGCCGAAGAAACCCAAGTCATCGGCAAACGTATTTTTGGAGTCGCTAGTATTATGAACGAAAAAGATGAAGTTTGCAGCTATGCCAACGGAAGTTTAGCCAAAGGAATTGTAATATAGTGTTATGACGAAGTTTGAAATACCCATTCAAGTTCGGTGGTCAGACATTGACCAAAACCGGCACCTCCGACATTCCGCCTATTATGATTACGGGGCTACTACTCGTATTGCCTGCTTCTCACAACACGGGCTCACCAATCTAAAATTTGAGGAGTTGCGCATTGGTCCGATTTTGTTTCGGGAAGAAGCCATCTTTAAAAGGGAAATTAAATTTGAAGATTTGGTTACGGTTGATTTAGTAGTGACCAAGTCAACCAAAGACTTTAGCCGTTGGAGTATTCGCCATCACATTTATAAAGACGATCGAACCGTTGCTGCCATTCTTAATATGGATGGTGCGTGGATCGACATGACGAAACGTAAATTGGCTGTTCCGAATGAATTCATCCAAAAGGTATTTGAAGATTTTCCGCAGGCGGAGAATTTTGAGTGGGTGGTGAAAGCTTGATTTAACATGGCAATCGAAGGGCAATTCGAATCCATTTACAACGAATATAAAAACCTTGTCTACAATGTATGCTTGCATTATGTATTGAACAAAGAAGATGCTCAGGACGTGGCACAAGAAGTCTTTGTAAAGCTGTACCATAATCTGAACCAATACAAGCCGGAGGCAGCGTCATTAAAAACATGGATTTACCGCATCGCGATCAATCAATCGCTTGATTTTCTCAAGGCAAAAAAGACAAAAAAGCGCTTCGGGTTTATCACCTCTCTCTTCCATCCTGATTCCAACGAGCCATTGTACGAGGTGGCCTATCTTGGCATTTCCCTGGAAGACAAAGAGAGTTTGCAAGAACTATTGAGAATCATCCACTCGCTGCCCGACAAACAAAAAACAGCCATTATCTTATCTAAAATTGAAGATCGCCCGCAAAAAGAAGTGGCCGAGATTATGGAATTAAACATAAAAGCGGTTGAGTCGCTGCTCCAGCGAGCCAAACAAGCCATTGAAAAAAAATTAAAAGACAGAGAAGGATTTTGAAGTAACTATCGTAAAACCAAATACAAAGGCTATGGACATTGATAAAAAGCTGGAATTACTGAAGAAGATTCAACCCGTGGAGGCACCTCCTTTCTTGCTCACCCGAATTAGGGCGAGCATCGATTTGCCAACGGGTGAAAAACTTTCAGTCACATGGAGGTTCACTTTTGTCACTGTGGCACTGATCGTTCTCACACTAAATGTTTCGGCATTTTTCACGCTACCAAATAATAAAAGTAGCAAAGGCATTGAAGAGGTAGTTAACTCCATGGAATTGTCTAACTCAAACGATTTGTACCATGAGTAAACTAAAGTTGTTGACCATTGTTGTTTTCCTTTTGTTGGCGATCAATTTTCTTCTTGTGGGGTTCTTGTTTTTGAAAAGACCTCCACACGGGCGCCCATTTGATCGAATTGGCCCAAAAGACAGAATCATTGAAATCTTACATTTAGAAAAGGATCAGGTAGAACAATATGAAAAATTGATCGGACAACATAGAACTTCAATTAAATTATTGAATGACCGTATTCAAGAAACGAAAAGCAGTCTTTATCAAACTCTTCAAAACGAAAATGGCACGGTCAAAGATTCACTGATCAACGAATTGGGTGCTTTGCAAAAGGAGATTGAAGCCATTCATTACAATCATTTTAATGAGATTAAAAAACTTTGTAGAGCCGATCAATTAGACAACTTTAGCGAACTAACCGATGATCTTGCTGATTTCTTTAGCCCTGAAAATAGAACGACTCCACCGAAAGAATAGATTTATTCCTCCCACCGAAGGATTGTTTTAAAAAGGTCGTATTCATAGGTATACTAAAATACAACTATGATAAAGCTTAAAACTTCTCGTAAACTTTCAGTTGCAATGATTACACTGGCTTTGGGTCTGATTGCATCGTGTAGTAATAGTGACCCAACACCTGCAGCCAATTCTTCTGGCACGGTCATTCAGGTAGACGCTAGCAAATTTCTTTCAGCAGGACTTTCTGAGCCAATTAGTATTGTTTCGCGCACCCTGTCTAACGGAAAAACAGCCGATTGCTACAAAATTGTGAGCAAAAGTACACCCACTGATCATGCACAAGGTCCGTGGTGCCCCACGAATATTGCAGATGATGCAAGCAAAGGTGGCATTTGGATGGAAGGAGGTAACGTGTATGATGTAGATGGTGCCTTCATTAAGAACCTGGCCACATTTTACAATAATACGACTTGGCAAATGTACAACGCAAACACTGGCGCTATCACCAAGACATTAACACAAGCCGATTGCCAGGCTGCCGCCAATCCAAATGTTGGCGTAGCCTATAAAAATTACTGTGTAGAATGCTTGCCCTCCTACGTTTCCACACTGACCAAAACCATTTACATTCCGGTTACTCCTGTGAAGTTATCTTCGTCAACCAGTTTTGGAGCTGGGCCTGGTTCATCGGGACCATCCGCACGAGGCATTGCTTTCAACGGAGTGGTATTTGATGCCCCTGCGCCTGTAAACATAATTTTAGCTGCCTACACATTGGCTCCGTTTGACGATGCAGGAGGCCATATAAACTTGGGGGCAGGTTATCATTACCATGCAGCCACAGGAAAGTCGACTAAAATTACACAAACCGATGGTCACGCAGCAATGATCGGCTATGCCATGGATGGTTTTGGAATATTTGAACGATTGAGTGCTAGTGGGACAGAGTATTCGGATTTGGATTCCAACCGTGGGCATTATGATGATACCCGAGGTTACCACTACCATGTAGACAAAGCAGGGTCGAACAATTTTATCAATGGTTTGGCCGGTGCCTATGCAAACTAATAAAAGCTCTCCTATGAAAATACTTGTTGTGTTTTTTTTGTTCGTTGTAAATATGGCGAATGGCCATAGCCCAGATTTATCAAGTTTGATGATTTATGAGCAAAATGGAAAATTTCTCTTGCTGATTAAAAGTTCACTTACCGCTTTTGAAGGAGAGATTGATTATCAATATGGAAAAAATGCGTATAAAACTAAGGAAGAGTTTATTCAATTGGTGATTGAGCATTTTAGAAAAAGCAGTTTGGTGATCATCAACAATGATACGAGTAGGTTTGTAAATCTTCAGGTTCAGCTCGGGCATGAAACAACCTTATTCGCAGAACTGACTGGTAAACCCAAAAATGGTAAGTCCTTTTTCATTCAAAATACGATGTTCAAAGACATGCCAAACAATCAGACTGAGTTGATTGTAGCTACCCAAGCCTTACCACAAAAGCAATACATTTTATACAACGGTAACAATCATGAAATAAAGCTGCGGGTAGAAAATGGAAAATGGGAAGTTGATAATTCTCACAATGCTCTTTTCTCCAATAAAAATTCTATTTTGTGGACGATGCTTTTTTTAACGGCTATTATTTTTGTGGTAGTCGTCAATAATAGAATCCCTAAAGTCGATTCTTCGAATGAAGTTATCTGAGCCACTGTAGTGGTTTGTTTGCCCGATATAAATCCGAAACACATTTTATACACAGCGACATAAGTAATGCAGTATAATTATTAAATTGTTATCTTTGTTTTCAACAAACTAAAAATGAAGACAAATGAAACGGTTATTTATTAAAGACGACAAGAACATGCACATAGCCATCCAACAGGAGATACACAGATCGGATGATTCCAAGTACGATCATAGGCTACACGGTTTATTGTTGGTTCTTAACGGCTATGATTGTTATACCGTGGGAGAATTGTTTGGTCAATCCCCTACTACTATTCAGAGATGGGTAAAAAGTTTTAACAGCAAAGGGTTTTCTGGTTTGGCAGAAGGAGGAAAGTCAGGTCGGCCTGGTAGTCTAAGCGAGAAGCAATGGCAACAATTAGGTGATGACTTACGCAAAAGCCCTGTCGATTTTTCTTATGGACAGAATTTTTGGGATGGTAAGTTGATGTCCGCCCACCTTAAAAAAAAGTATAAGGTTGAACTGGGCGTCCGTCAATGCCAACGGATATTTAATTCGATGGGATTTCGACTACGAAAGCCGCGCCCACTAATTGCAAATGGAGACCCAAAAGCCAAAAAGGCTTTTAAAAAAACTCCTTTTGATGGCAATAAACAAAAATAACGATTTGCGTTTTGAGGATGAATGTCATTTTCAGCAGCATGGTTCAAGGTGCAAAATGTGGTTTCCGCCCGAAGATAAAGACCCCGTTTTGCTTCATGCCCCCACACGGAAAACCATATCACTTTTCGGGGTGGTAAGTGCAAGTACTGGACAGATGACAACAATGCTAACCAAAGTGTTCAACGCAATGACCTTTTTGGCGTTCTTAAAAAAAGTCCTCAAGACAAGAAAACGCGGGAAGAAATTGATCGTGGTTCTGGACAACGCAAGATATCACCATGCTATTTTGTTGAAGTCGTGGCTATCGGAAAACCAGGATAAAATCGGCCTAATGTTTTTGCCACCATACAGTCCCGATCTAAACAATATTGAGCGGGTTTGGAAGATAACACGCAGGAAATGTACCCACAATAAATATTTCTCCACACTGGGCGAAGTAGAGTTAATTATAAAAAAACAAATGAAAGAGTGGGGAAAGCCAAATGAAACAATACATAAATTATGCTGCATTATTTAAGTCGCTATGTATAGTAGTAATCAAATTACCATTTTAAACTTAGAATAGCCAATGAAAAAAATAAAAAGCATGACTTGGTTCAACTATCTTTTCTGTTTGTTCTTACTGGGCGCTTGTAAAAACAACGATGTGACACCAACCACAACCTCAACGGAGGTTCCCGATGTGTACAAAAAAATATATGGCGCCAGTAGTGTAACCTCTGATGGAACATATATTACAATTAAAACAACAGGCGCACCCGATCACAAAAGTGTTTACTACGCTTCCACCAATAGCCTGTATGAAAGCTTTACAGGTACTACTTTTGGCGGAAACACATTTAAGAAAAACCCGAATTCAATAAACACATTCAATTATACTTTTAAAATCCCCGCGAATCCAAAGGTAGCAGCTAGTCATAGTGCCACCCCGCTTGGAGCAATTGGTGTTTCGTTGAATGGCGTTCCGTTTTACAATCAATATGCTGGCCCCAATCAGCCTCTGACGAATGAAATCACTAGTTTTGATCAATACTATAGGCACCCTCAGCAAGCAGGTGCCTACCACTATCATGTAGAGCCAATCTATCTAACACAAGTAAAAGCAACTAAGTCGGCTTTGCTAGGCTTTCTCTTAGATGGCTTTCCTGTGTATGGCCCTCAAGAGAATGGCGCTGACGTGGTGGAAAGTGCGCTTGATGCCTATCACGGGCACACTGCTGCAACAGTGGATTATCCCAATGGCATTTACCATTACCACGTCACAAACAAAGACCCATACATCAACGGAAGTGGTTTTTATGGAACACCTGGAACGGTTTCGCAGTAATAGTACATTTATCATTTTACTACTCTTAACGATTGGCTGCCAACAGTTGAGTGTACGAGAGAAAACGAACCATCCAGTGATTCGACTGCACATAAATGATTCGAATCTTCAGATGGAGAATGGTATATTACTTTGGAATAAATCACCCTTCACAGGGATTCTCTTTTCACTCAATCAAAACAATGCAGACACCTTATCTTTATCGACATACCAAGATGGACATGAGCCAGGGAAATCGCTTTTAACATTTCAGCACCAAACTTCTGTAACCATCATCTAGTGCAGCGGTCAACCGTTTAGATCGTTTGGACATTTTGGTGGATTTTTCTTTGTCCAACAAAGCCAAGGCCATCTTGTTGACAATCGAGAAATTGATAACCGAGTTTCCGGATTTCATCAGCAGGGCATCTTCGTTGAAGAGCACATCCAATGACCAGTGCAGGTTGTTTTCGATTGCCCAATGTTGCCTGATCTTGGCATTGAACTGTGCGGCATCCCCGCGCAAAGAAGAAATATAATAGCGGGCCTCCCGCGTGATCTTCCCTGTTTTCTTTTCTGCCCGTTCTGATCTTATCCGCACGATACTTTGAAGCCCCGGCCAATTCGAACGGTCATCTAAAAACCTCAGCCCACTGATCACATCACATCCCCTTTTTTCTGCACGCCCATGCCCCATATCTGTCTGCCTATGGGAATGGGAAGGTTTTTCAAGGGTGAACACTTTCTCGATCTGTTGTTTCAGACTTTTCTGGTTGTCCTTCACCATCAAAATATAATCGGCCTTCTTGTCGAGGATTTTCTGGGCAATATCCTGTTGGCAGCCCATTGCATCCACAGTGACCACACAGCTTTCAATGGCAAGCATGTCCAATAAAACAGGGATGGCGGTGATCTCATTGCTCTTTTCCTTCACACATTGTTGGCCCAGGCAAAGCCTGTTTTGGGTGGCATAAGCAGAGACCAGGTGAAAAGCTGTCCGGTCTTGCGAAGCTGATCCACAAAGCGTCTTCCCATCTATGGCAACCACTTCCCCGTCCGTTAGTTTGGACAGGGAATTGACCCAAAGCATAAAACACCGGTTGAACTCAACGGGGTCGATCAACGCAAACACCTTCCCCAACACATCGTGTGAAGGTATCCCATTTGCATAGGGAAGGTATTGGCGCAACCAGTCCAGTTTGGCTTTCCCGAAAACGTGTACGGGGCACCAGCCATCGGCCCCGCTCAGTACGGCCGAGATCACTAAAAACAAAATCTCATCCAGCGGGTATTGAAAGTGGCCTTTGGTGGTTCTGCGAGGGTCGGGCAAGGGGCTGAAGGATGTATGGAAAACCGAGTTGCTATCTCTAAGGGGATTTGGGCTACGCATTTTTTTTCACGTAACTCATTTTGATGAATCAAAAATACAGTATCACTGCCCTTGCTCCAAATACTTCATAATCATTTTGTTATCTGAAAATTTCTTAAAAGCGATTTCCCTGGGACATGAGCATGGCAAGTGGAGGCAGTTTTATGAACCCAGATTTTGCAGTAGAATGAAATAGTGACAAGGTGTCTTATATTTGAATATGGAACACCACTATACCGATAAATTAGTAACAGCGTGGGGCGGGATGAAAGAGATGAAAATATTGATTGACCAAACTGGGATCAGCAAGAAGTTGGCCGAGCTTGGTTTGCCTGAGAGCAAGAGTAACAACCGGATAGATGCCGTGGGTATAATAGAGAGTTTTTGGGTGGGCATCTGGATTGGTTGCTTTCGTTTTAGTCACACAGCGGTGGTGCGGGTTGATGAAGTGTTGCGCCAGATATTTGGATGGAAGCGGGTTGCTTCGGGGACCACCTTCGGGCGGTTCTTTAAAAAGTTTACGCCCTCAATGAACCACCAAATTTTCATTGAACTGTACACGTGGTTTTTTGAGCAGATCCAATTCGACAATTATACGTTGGATATGGACAGCAGTGTGATCACCCGTTACGGGGAACAGGAAGGCAGCAAAAAAGGGTACAACCCCAAGAAGCCTGGCCGTGGCAGCCATCATCCCTTGTTTGCTTTTGTCAATGACATACGCATGGTGGCCAATTGCTGGAACCGCAGCGGCAATACAGGGAGCAACAGCAACTGCATCCATTTTTTAGAAGAGACCTTTGCCATCCTCAAAAACAAAACAGTAGGGTTGTTCAGGGCCGATAGTGGGTTTTGTACCGGTACAGTCTTGGATTTCATTGAGCAGAGAAATATCCCCTACGTCATTGCCTGTAAGCTGTATGCCAATTTACAAGCCAGCATTTATGGTATCACCCAATGGAATGCGATAGGCGAAGGCTTATGGGTATCGGAAATAAACTACCAGCAAGGCGGCTGGGGCAAAGCCCGTAGGATTGTGGTCATCAAACAAAGTGAAGAAATCAGGGCCAGGGCAACGGGTAAGAAGCTCAAGACATTATTCAGCAGCGTGGGCATAGCGGACGAAAAAGTGTACCGCAAAAGGTACCATGCCTTTGTCACTAACCAAGCCCTGCCGGCAACAGAAATATGGGAACAATATAAGCGCAGGGGTGATGCCGAAAACAGGATCAAGGAGTTGAAAGAAGATTTCGGTACAGAAGGCTTTTGCATGGATAGTTTTTGTGCTACTGAAACAGCTATGCGCTTTGTGATGGTAGCCTATAATTTGATGAGCCTGTTCCGCCAAATAACCCATCAAAAACAGCCACAGCCCAAGCTTTCCACATTAAGGTTCAACTGCTTTGCAGTTGGAAGTTGGGTGGAGCAGGAAGCCCAAAAATGGGTACTGAAAATGTCCGTCCCACTCAAAAGAAGGCAATGGTATGATGGATTATTCTCAAATGTCCAAAAAATAAACCTGCCACTAAGTCTGACTGGATAGTTCTACTGCAAAATCTGGGATGAAGGAGGTAACTTAAAAGAAAAAAGATTTTTCGTGAACGGATCGAAAGAAGGTGAGTACGTAACATGGTGGCCAAACGGAAAAAAGCAACTTCACTATTTTTTTAAAGATGGTGAATACGAAGGCTGCTGTCGCGAGTGGAACGAACAGGGGACATTGATCAAAGTGGCAAACTATAAACAAGGCCATGAGGAAGGATGGCAACAATTGTGGTACGACAATGGGAAAATACGAGCGAATTACATCATTAAAAATGGAAGAAGATTTGGATTGCTGGGCACTAAAAACTGCACCAATGTTTCGGATAGTGTTTTTCGGAAGTAGTGTTTTAGTCATCATGATCTTTTCTATGTCGTGTTCAAATAGAAAAGCAAAAAACAGGCTACCGTATTACAATACGCCTGAGTTTACGCCCACGTTCATCGATTCACAAGAAGAGGCTGCGCAAAAAATCAATCACACGATCCGTTCGTTTTCATTCACCGATCAAAATGGAAAGTCAGTTACCGAACAGGAAATAGAAGGGAAAATACACGTGGCCAATTTTATCTTTACCAGTTGCGGAAGCATCTGTCCGGTGATGACCAAGCACATGAAATTGGTTCAGGAAAAATTTGGTGACAATCCTGCTGTTGTTATTCTATCTTTTAGCGTAACCCCGTGGATCGATGACGTCAATCGTCTAAAAACCTATGCCGAGGAGAACGATATTACCTCACCCAATTGGCATCTGCTCACGGGGAGAAAATCAGAGATTTACGATCTGGCCCGCCAGTCTTATTTCGCAGAAGAAGATTTGGGTTTCACCAAAGACAGTACTGATTTTTTGCATACAGAACACGTTTTGTTGATTGACCAGTCGAAGCGCATCCGGGGAATTTACAACGGAACCTTGCAACTGGAAACGGAGCAAATGATTAAAGATATCGATGAACTAGTAGAAGAATTCGGTAATCCTTACGGGAATAAAGTTAAGCCGAACTAAACCATCAATTTCTCTATGATTCCATCTACGGTTACCCCATCGGCTTCTGCTTTAAAGTTGCGCACCATGCGGTGTCGTAGCACGGGTTTGGCAATGGCTTGCACATCTTCAATATCAGGGGAATACTTTCCATTGATGAGGGCATTACATTTAGCCCCTAACACCAAATACTGCGAAGCACGGGGGCCAGCACCCCATTCTAATAAATCATTTGCTATCGAAGAGGCTCCCGTTTTTCCGGGGCGTGTTGACTGGCTCAATTTCACAGCATACTCTACTACATTATCGGCAATGGGCACTCTGCGCACCAAATGCTGAAAGGCCACAATCTCTTCGGCTGTAAGTGTTTTAGATGCTTGCTGAACAACATCTGCTGTCGTATTTTTTACAATACTTAACTCCTGCTGGTAAGAAGGGTAATCCAAAAAAATGTTAAACATAAAACGATCCAACTGCGCTTCTGGCAACGGATATGTTCCTTCTTGTTCGATGGGATTCTGCGTGGCCAGTACAAAAAACGGGCGCGGAAGCGGATAGGTATTTCCGGCAATGGTCACTGCATATTCTTGCATTGACTCTAACAGCGCGGCTTGGGTTTTGGGCGGTGTGCGGTTGATCTCATCTGCCAAAATAATGTTCGCGAATATTGGCCCTTTGACAAATTGAAAATTGCGCTCTTTGTCCATCGTTTCTGCACCTACAATATCGGAAGGCATTAAATCGGGCGTGAACTGGATGCGCTTAAAATGTAAGTCAAGCGAGGTAGCAATGGTTTGTACCAACAATGTTTTGGCCAAACCCGGAACACCCACCAACAACGAATGGCCTTGACAAAAAATACTGGTGAGCACCAAGCGCACCACTTCATCTTGCCCTACCACCACCTTGGCAATTTCGCTCCTCAGGTTTTGATAGCTCTGTGCCAACGCATCGGCTGCTTCTACATCGTTTTTGAAATTCATTTTCATTTGAGATTTTAGATTCCTGATTTTAGAATGAAGGTGCTACTCTAAAATCTTACAATAATTGTACGTTGGGTCGATGTTGATGAATACATCTTGGCGCGACTTACTAAACCACTTGCCAATGGCTTTGTCTCTTTTCTCCGCCAAGGCGGCCGATTGAATGCGGTGCCAGTCATCTTTTAAATTAGCTTGGTGCGGAGGCACCTTCGTTTTATAGTATAGAATGCGCATACCTTCTTTTCCATCATCGGTGCGGTACGCAATTGGCTTAGAGATGGTTCCCAACTTCATGGTATCAATTGCCAAGTAAACGACTGGATCAATATCGCGAAGCGAAACGTTGATACCTCCATCAGGATCGGTAAAGTAGCCACCACGGCCTTTGGTTTCGCTATCATCTGAGAATTGCTTGGCGGCATACTCAAACTTGATACTGTCTTTCACAATTTTTCTCCGCAAGCTATCTAAGAATTTTTCTGCTCGATTAATATCTTCCTTCGATGGATTGCCCAACAATAAAATGTGGCGTGAATTATACTCGTTGCCGCGTCTGTCAATCAACTGCATGATGTGGTGGCCAAAGGAGGATTTGAAAGGCATAGAGATTTCGCCTTTGCGAAGTTTAAATGCCATGGCTTCAAACTGAGGTACCATCGCTCCACGCCCCACAAAGCCCATCTCGCCACCGTTTTGTCTGGCACTTGGGTCTTCCGAATATTTCAATGCCAAATCATTAAAACTTTCTCCCGCCAAAATTCTATCGCGGAGTTCGCTCAACCTTCGCTTGGCTTCGTCTTCTTGTTGAGAACTTATTTTAGCGATACGAACGATCTGGCCAATCTGCACATCTGAAGAATAAAAGGGTAAGCTATCCGTTGGTATTTTATTGAAGAATCGCTTTACTTCTGCCGGTGTCACTTTCAACTCTTTGGTTATTTTTTGGGTCATCTCACGCGCAAGCAATTGCTCGCGTATTTGATCGCGAAGTTCCAATCGGATTTGATCCATGCTCTTGCCATACCTGCGCTCCAACTCTTCGGGCGCATTGCCAGAGCTTTGCAAAATCATGCCCATGCGCTGCGTGGTGTTCTGATCTACCTCTAGATCGGTGACCGTAACCGAGTCAATCTCTGCCTTGGCCACCATCAGTTTATTCATGATCAACCGATTGAAGATTTGGCACTTCATCTCATCGGTAGCCGGATTGCCTTCTGCCACCGCACCTTGGTAGGCCTGCTCCAACTCCGACTTAATCACAATGTAGTTATCTACTTTGGCAATGATCTTATCCACTACAAATCCTGTTTTGTCTTGGGCATGACCAATCATGGTCGCCAAGCAAAAGAGACTAGCGATTGAATACTTCAAACTCTTTTTCTTTAGCAGCATTTTCATAAATTTCATCTTCTAATTTCTTGGCAAGTTCTACTTTCCGTTTGTTCAAAATAATATTGCGAATATCTTCTTTCACAAAATCAATAGGCGAAGCATTGTCAGAAATCTTGTAAGCATTTATCTTCAAGAAATATAAATAACTTGCATCGCTAGTTTCGTAATAATTATAGCTGCGGAGGAATTGTATTTTGTTCGGGATATCGGCCAGTGGTGAATTGGCGGCCAGCTTGTCGAACTCAATCCAAGTAGAGTCAGGCAATTGATAGGCTTCAGTAAACCCGAGGCAATAGGATTTTAGCTCACTCCTATCTTTTGGCTTAGTGGAAAAGAGCAAATCTTTGATGCGCTGTGTGCGCGGTGCCGTTTTAGCCACTTTGATATAAGCCCCTTGAATAATGTTTTGTTTCAAAATAAAATTATCCAAATGCTCTTTGTAATAAACCTCTAACTCTTGCTGGGTAACACTATCGTTTAGGTTTTTATTGATGTAATAATTTTGAAATTCGTAGCCAATCAAGCTATATCGGTAGTCGAGTACTTTGCGTTCTACTTCCGCTTCGTTGATGTCAATGTTTTTGGCTGCTTCATTCAATAGCAATTGTTTGCGAATCCAACTGTTGACATAGGCCGAGGCGCGCGCTGCGCTGTCTTCTTTTGTGCTTTCAGAAGAAGCAATGCCGCGCAATTCATCAGCATACAGATACGTTTGCCCCACACGTGCCACTTCTTTTCGTGCGGCATCCCCAGCACTATTTCCTTTCATGCGAATGATGTCGCACGAAAAGACAAAAAGCCAAATAGACAATACAAGTAGGTAGGTTGTTAGTTTCATTTACTTTTTAACCAATTCTGCCAAAACCATTTTCTTTCCTTTGCTAGAAACGGAAACGGGGTATTTCTTTCTCAGCTTTTCTAACCATATTTTCTCCAACTCGGCCTGATAGTCGGTAATGATAGATGCTTTGGATTCTTCAAAAGTTTTAAGGCCTGGCAACACCAGTTGCTGAATCTCCACCAGGTAATAATTGCTTTCTACCTGTGTTTCGTGCAGCCCTACCACCCAGCTTACTTTATCAATAATCTTGCTATCGCCTTTTTCATACTTGCGAAAAGATTGAACCGACTTAAACTTTTTTAAGAATGCTTCCGAAATGGTATCTCCTTTCTCCACCTTCCGCTTAAATTCGTCAATGGGGCTTTTATCGGTGGCTGTAAAAATCCGTGCCTCTACCCGCTCTTTGGCTTGAAACTTATCAGGATGTGATTGGTAATAGTTTCGCTGGCCTAAGGTATCTTCGGAAGCTTTGTTCCAAATTTTTTTTTCCATGATTTCGAAAAACAAAATGCCTTCGCGGTATTCGGTTAGGAGATTTTTAAATTCTGGTTTGTCTGATTTAAGTCGTTCCTCCTCCAAATCGTTCATTGATTCGTCCACAAAAGTGGTGTACAATTGCTCTAGGTAATTTTTAGGGTTCATACCATTGGGGGCTTGGTTGATGGAGATGAATTTTACCACATCGCTCACGCGCAATTCCTTTCCTTGCAACGCTGCAATTTTCTTCTCCAACAAAAGTGAACTGCCCGAAAACTTCCATTTGCCTTTGTTAAAGGAAGAATCGGCCAACGCAAAAAATTCCCTTTTTACTTCCTCTACCTCTACAAAACCCATGTCCTTTTTTCTCTTTGCATTTAATGCCTGCTGCGAGATTTGCAAACGCTCATCGCGAGCCACTCGTTTTTTCAAAGAGGCTTCCAATTCAGCATAGGGTGGCAACGGAATTTTTTTCTCCAATCTTATCAAATGCCAGCCAATGGCCGATTGGAACGGATCTGAAATGTCGCCCGGATTTTTAAGCGAAAAGGCCATGCGCTCGAATTCAGGAACGGAGGCCAACGCACCTACGCCAAATGGCCGAAGTTTGCCGCCAACATCTTTCGTGCTGGCATCTTCTGAATATTCTTTGCACAGATCATTCCACGCACGACCGGCCTTTAGTTGTTCGTAGATTTCTAAAATAGTGTTTTTTACTTTTCCGTTTTTATCCTTTTCAGCGCGAAGCAAAATATGCGAAACTTCAACTTCGCCACGCGCAGGTTTTTTGTCGATTACTTTGATGAGATGATACCCAAAACGTGTGCGAACGATAGGGGAAAGCTGACCAACATTTGTTTGATATGCTGCTCTCTCAAACGGATACACCATCTGCATAGCGGTAAAGTAACCCAAATCGCCACCATTGTATTTGGCTGATGGATCCTCGGAAAGTTCGCGTGCCAGTTTTTCAAAATCTTCGCCAGCCAAAATCCGTTTGCGTATGTCTGCCATCTTTTGGTAAGCTGTCAACGTATCGCTTGGAAAAGCATCTTCCTTTAAGCCAATCAAAATATGAGAAGCCCGCACCTCTTGGGTGAGGTTTTGATAGGTCTCTTTGGCCAATTGATCAACCACGTCTGGCTCGGCCCGGTAGGGTTTCTTTAAATCTTCGCGGTACGTTTTAAATTCTTTTGTAAATTTTTTGGTGGTATCCATCCCCAAGGCACGGGCTTCGGCCACTTTTAGCTTAAAGTTGGTGAAGAGATTGATGTATTCGCTGATTTTACTTTCCGTAAATTCTTCGGGGCGGTTTTGGTGGTTCTTTTTATAGAGGTACACAAACTCATCGGTATAAACGGGCTGTTTGTTGACCGTAATGAGCGGAACGGGCTGTTTGTTTTTTTTAGTTTGAGAAAAAGCCTGAACCGAAAAACCGGTAAGAATCAAAAATAATAGCCTAGTGCGCATTTCTAAAACAGAATAAGAACGCAAAAATACGCCTAAATTTTTGAATGGAAAGGCTGAATTTTAATTGATTAATACCTTGATTTAAAGACAAAAGCGGTGTTAAAACACCGCTCTTACCTAATCTTGAAAAATTTGCTTCTACAAACCCATCACTTGTTTATCCTTCGGGTATTTCACTTCAAATTGATAACTCAATTTTCGGGTTTCGTTTGCTTTTAGATCCAACTCCCACACCAGCTTACCGTTGGTTTTGTTGTACTTGGCTCCTCCTGCATTTTGAAGCGAGACATCTATTTGGGTATTCTGTGATATCGGCACCTGATCTTCTACTACAATTTTGATCGACTCGCTTTTGCTATTGCGAACAGAAATTTCGTATGAATAACTTTCCTTTTTGGTAGAGCCCACAAAATTGCGCGAAGTGAGGTCTTTCAATTTTTCGCGCTTCACCACAATCCGCTTATCGCGCCCAAGCGAAATGGAAAGAGTGTCTTTGATATTGTTGGGGTCAATAAACGACTTACCCACAAACGTTCCCTCAAAGAAGATATTTGCTTCGCCTGGCAATAAACTGAATTCTTCCCAGCCCGTGGCTCGTGCTAGCAAGAAAGCATCGTTATCCAACTTGGGTGCTACCGAATACACATAGTCTGACTTCATTTCATAATTACGAATATCAACCGTGGTTGCTTTTGCTGCCGACACAACCGTATAAGGGAGTGAAATGTCAAACTCGGTATTGAGTGAAGTTTGAATAGTGGAAACGTAATCCGCTACTGAGGAAGCAACAGAGGCTGCCATGTCAGCATCCATTTTTGCCATTTCCATGGAGGGTGCACCCGCCATAGCTCTTTCCTTCTTCTTGTCACCAAAGTAACCCATCCTAACAGGCTGATAAAAATCCAAGAACCAAGAACTCAATTCAGGTTTCAATCCACTTTGATTTGGATTGGCCGTAGACAATTTCAATTTTACGTTCTTCCACTCCTCGCCCGTACTTTGAAATACATTGGCTTTGTAACTCAACTGCACCGGATTTTTGGTATTGATGGCTCTCAAATCATACACCGGATACCACCCCGCATTCGCCACTACATAGTTTACGTCCAAATCCACCGCAGTAGCCGCTTCTGCCGAAAGGCTCACCACAATTTCACTCGTGCCTCTATTATACAATTCATGGTGTTCGTTAATCTGATTGTTCAGTTTGCCCATGCGTTCATTAATCTTTTTTATTTTCTCGTCTTGCTTCATGCGTGCAGCAACAATATCGCTCAAACGACTTCTATAAAAATCGGCCATCGCTTTTAGTTCAGCCACCGTTATGTTTTGATTGGCACTTCCAATTTTTTGGTTGCTTAGGAGCATTTGTTCTTCTTTAGTAAGAATCTCCTTCTGGCTTTGTTCCAACAAAAGTTGACGTTGAAGTATTTCCACTGAGTCTTTCAACACGCGCAATCCCTTTGGCAAATTGAATTCATTCAAATAGTTTTGCTGATGGTTGATTCCCAAAATAACAAAACCCCCTTTGCCCGAAACCTGAATGCTGGTGGGATCGAGTTGAGCAGTCAATCCGCGCAATACGAGATTAGTTCGACCCACTTCAATGCGGGTTTTTACCTCGCGTGTTACTTGTGCTTTGTTTAAAAACACGGTCACTTCTGTGATTTTTGAGTCGGTTGGTTTTTCGGTTTGGGCAAAAGCCGTAAAAACGCCCGCTACCAAGGCAATAGTTAAAAATTTATTCTTCATGGAATTCATTATTTGTTTTAAGCTTAGATGCTAACCAAATCAAAATTCCATAATTAAACTGACAACTTTATTGAAAGTTTGCCTTAAATTCATTGGTGAATAGCATCAAATCTATTTTTGTATCTTTCGGATACAATATTCATGATATGGGAGAGGCAGTAAAATCTAAAATCTACCAATTAGTGGATTCGATAGGTGATGAAAATATACTTCAACAAGTAATGGAGGATGTCGCTTTTTATGCTTCCAAAAAAAATGAAATGGACTTATTGACAATTGAACAACATGCAGAATTGAATGAGGCCATTAAGGAAGCTGATGCCGGGGAAACAATCACTTGGGATGAATTTAAATAAGATATGAATGGATGGAAGAAGCGAGCAGAAAAGAAATAATTATTACCAAACGGTTTCGTAAGGATACCGACCGAGTATTTCACTATCTGCTAAGTAACTTTTCCTCGAAAATAGCTCTATTGTTTTTAGATAAAATCCAGGAAAGGATTGATTTAATTTCGAATCACCCTGCCATTGGCAAACCCTCCCCTAATCATCGGAATATTAGAAGCATTATGGTGAAGCCTTACAATCTTCTTTTTTATCGATATAATAAAGTTACAATTCTTTGTTTATTCGATATGAGAAGTAATCCTGAAAAAAACCTTATTAAAAATGATTGAATCTGTTTTTACTTATAGTTCGCTCAAGCAGTTTGCATTTGATGTTTTCAAAAAAATAAATTGCACGGATGCCGATGCACAACTCGCTACCAACGTTTTACTAAGTGCCGATTTACGCGGCATCGATTCGCATGGCCTCGCACGCTTGTCTGGCTATGTGCGCTTGTGGGAAGCCAAACGGGTGAACAGTCAGCCGAAAATTAAAACCGTTCATGAAACGCCCAGCACAGCAGTGGTGGATGGCGACCAAGGCCTCGGCTTGGTGGTGGCACCTCATGCCATGAACATTGCCATCGCAAAAGCAAAACAAGTTGGCACCGGTTGGGTGGCGGTAAAAAACTCCAATCACTTTGGTATTGCCGGCTATCATTCCATGATGGCCTTGGAGCATGACATGATTGGCATTTCGATGACCAACGCAAGTCCCTTAGTAGCCCCTACTTTTTCGATTGAGCGATTGTTGGGAACAAACCCCATTTGCGTGGCCATACCGGCTGATAAGCAACCCCCATTTGTGGCCGACTTTGCCACCACCACTGCTGCCAACGGTAAACTTGAGATCTTACAACGAAAAAATAAAGAAGCACCGCAAGGCTGGATACAAACCAAAGAAGGTAAACCCAGTACGAATCCGAATGAATTGAAAGATGGTGGCGCGCTTATTCCATTGGGCAGCGACTTTGAGCATGGCAGCCACAAAGGTTTTTGTTTGGGCGCGTGGGTCGATATTTTTTCTGCCGTGCTAAGCGGTGCCAACTACGGGCCGTGGGTCCCACCATTTGTAAGTTTTCTGGCTCCAACTGCCGATCCGGTAGGAGAAGGCATCGGTCATTTTTTTGGAGCGATGCGCGTAGATGCTTTCCGCCCGGCAAGTGAATTTAAACAACACATGGACAATTGGATTTCTCGCTTTCGCGAAGCCAAAACGATGGAGGGGTACGACAGATTAATAATACCTGGTGACCCCGAGCGTGAAGCTGAAAGTAAACGATTGAAAGAAGGCATACCACTAAATGAAAAAGTGGTGAAGGATCTACAGCAACTCGCTCAGAAATTAAATCTTGCTTGGAAAAACTAAAAAGAAAAGAACACGCGGAATACCCAAGGTGACGCAAACGCACGGTCGGCCTGATTATAAAGCACATCGTATAGTCCTATTGCATTGATTGCACCACGGCCACCCAGCGGTTGCGAGTAACCCAAACCTAAAAGCATGCGGTTAAAACTTCTGCGTTCGCTTCGGTTAATGAAAGTAGGGGTAGAAATGTAATTGTACTCAGCATAACCAAAAAACTGCCCACCAAAATTGTAACGCGCAAAGGGGCTAACACCATATTGGTCTAAGTTGATCCCTAAATCAGAATAACTGGTCCGTTGCCAATTGATGCCTGTACCTACCGAAAATTGTGGTTTCACCATATAACCAATGATTGGGTTGAGTGCGATGAAAAAATAATTGTTTCCAAATCCATCTCGCCCACCACTTAAGCCAAAACCACCACCAAAGTAACCACGCTCTTTGAAGGTATGTGGCGTTTCTTCATCGATTGTCCGTTGCGCAAATGCAGAATATGCTACCAAACCAAAAACTAACACAACCACTAACTTTTTCATATCGGTATTGATTTTAATCTTCTTCCTGAATGATAAAAATGTCTTCCTTTTCTTTCTTCATCAAGTACTTTTCACGAGCAAACTTCTCCAATAGTTCCTTATTCGTCAACAGCTCTTTGCGGTCTTCTTCCACTTCCTTTATTTTGGCTTGATAATATTGTTTCTCTTTTTCTAAGGTGCGCAACTTAGATCCAAGTTTGAAGCGGGAAATCAAATCGTTGGAATCCAAAAAGATCATCCATACCAAAAAACAAAGCCCGGTAACCCAATAGAAGTTCCTAAAAATGGGAGGTAAACGTTTCATTGTTTAAAACACTTTGACAATAGTTTAAAAAATATTCTATCATTCATTTTTGATCTACGAAAAGTAAGTGATTTATTTGGTTTCAATCATGGTTATCAAATGAATCATTGATATGTTTAGTCAAACAAGTCAGACGAGTTTCCTACAAGTCCTTTAACCCCAACATCATGGTCAAAAATGAATACTAAAGTAGGCAAAATTTGGTAAAATGCTAGCAAACAAAAAAAAGCCGAAGGTCTCCCCTCGGCTTTTCAAGTATAAGTTTTTCTCGGTTAAAACTTCTTGCCCGGAAAATACGCCACTTCACCCAATTCCTCTTCAATGCGGATGAGTTGATTGTATTTCGCCATCCGATCTGAGCGGGAGGCAGAACCAGTCTTGATTTGACCACAGTTCAAAGCTACCGCTAAGTCGGCAATCGTATTGTCTTCGGTTTCACCGGAGCGGTGGCTCATGATGCTTTTGTACGAATTTCGTTTGGCCAAATTCACGGCATCAATTGTTTCGGTCAACGATCCGATTTGGTTTACCTTAATTAAGATCGCATTGCCCACGCCTTTGTCAATTCCTTCTTGCAAGCGTTTCACGTTGGTTACAAACAAATCGTCTCCTACCAGTTGTACTTTCTTACCTACGTTGTCAGTCAATGCTTTCCAGCCAGCCCAGTCGTCTTCGGCTAAACCGTCTTCAATGGAAATGATCGGATACTTCTTTGTCCAGTTCGTCCAGTACTCGGCCATCTCCAACGGTTTCAATTTTTTACCAGACGATTTTTTAAATGTATAGGTTTTGGTTTTGCTATCGTAAAATTCGGAGGCGGCAGGATCTAGTGCAATCATGACATCCGAACCGGGTTTGAAGCCAGCCTTTTCAATAGCCTTCAATACAATCTCAATCGCTTCTTCGTTTGACTTGATATTAGGTGCAAAACCACCTTCGTCACCTACGTTGGTAGATAGACCTTGGTCATGCAATACTTTTTTCAACGTATGGAAAATCTCTGCACCCATGCGAAGTGCTTCAGAGAAAGTCTTCGCGCCTACGGGCATGACCATAAACTCTTGAAAGTCGATCGAGTTATCAGCATGGCTACCACCATTTAAGATATTCATCATTGGTACGGGCAACGTGTTTGCGTTCACGCCACCGATGTAGCGGTATAATGATTGGCCTGCTTCCATGGCTGCCGCCTTCGCAACAGCTAATGAAACACCTAAAATCGCATTAGCGCCCAATTTTCCTTTGTTAGGTGTACCATCAAGCTCGATCATGATTTTATCGATCAACGACTGATCGAAAACAGGGAATCCAACTACTTCTGCAGCAATCTTGGTATTGACATTATCAACGGCCTTCAATACACCTTTGCCCATGTATTTTTTCTTGTCGCCATCGCGCAGTTCCACTGCTTCATGCGAGCCAGTGGACGCACCCGAGGGCACAGCCGCGCGACCAAATGCACCTGATTCTGTTACTACATCAACCTCTACGGTTGGGTTTCCACGGCTATCAAGTATTTGACGTGCGTGGATGCTTTCGATTAAACTCATAAGTGGATGTTAGATTTTTAGATGTGAGATGTTAGATTTATGTTATCGATTTAAGATTTAGGTTTCTTTTGATTTAAAGTCTTTAACGATGCAGCAAATATTGCAGTCAATTCATTCGATTCTTTTGTTAGCAATTCTAGCTCTTTGTCATCCTTTTTTAATAGCTCAACATCAGCCAGAAAGGTTAACCAGAAATGACTTTCATCAGCTTCCTCCAAAACTGTTTTTATCTTATTTGTGAAATCCGCATCAGATTTTCCTCTATTTGCGGCTCTATAATTTGCAGCTACCGAAGATGATGACTTTAATAATTGGTAAGTGATAACTTTTGCGGCTTCTGATTTTGGCAACCTATTCATCAACTTAAAAACATTAATGGCAAATTGTTTTGTCCTCGCCATTAATTCAAATTTGTCCATAAGCAGATGTTATATATTTTGATTTTAGATGTTAGGTGTCAAAACTAGATTAGGTTTATTGGGAAAACTATTGTTTTCGAGTACACCACAGTCCAAATCTAACATCTTACATCTCACATCTTAAATTTTAATCATTGCCAGAAACTGGTCAAAAAGGTATCTGGAATCATGCGGCCCTGGCGAAGCTTCTGGATGATACTGAACTGAAAACGCTTTTTTATTTTTCAACCGAATGCCCATGATGGTTTCGTCATTCAAGTGTACGTGCGTCACCTCTATTTCGGGGTGTTGCTCCAAGCCCTCGTTCTTTACTGCAAAGCCATGATTTTGCGAAGTCATTTCTCCCAAACCGGAGACCAAATTTTTTACAGGGTGATTGAGCCCTCGATGACCATGGTGCATTTTGAAAGTGGTCAGTCCTCCAGCTAAAGCCAGCAACTGATGACCTAGGCAAATTCCAAAGACGGGTTTATCGGCCGCCAACATTTCTTTCACCGTCTTAACGGCATAATCCATTACTGATGGATCGCCCGGGCCGTTGGAGATAAAATAACCTTCGGGATTCCACGCATTCATTTCTGTAAAAGGTGTTTTCGCTGGGAAAACTTGTACATAGCAACCTCGCTCAGCTAAGCTTCTCAAAATATTGGTTTTGATGCCCACATCTAAGGCCGCAATTTTTATGGTTGCTTTCGCATTGCCAAAAAAGTACGGCTTCTTGGTGCTCACCACCGATGACAACTCCAAGCCATCCATCGAAGGTACTTTCTTCAATTCTGCTTTCAATTGATCGGGCGTCAACTCTGAGGAGATGATGGCATTTTGTGCACCTTTGCTGCGGATGTGGCGTACCAACTTGCGCGTGTCTACATCGGCAATACCTACGACATTGTTTTTTTCTAAATACTGCTGCAGACTTTGCTTCGAAGTTTTGCGGCTAAAATCATCGGAGAATTCATTGATCACAATACCTTTGATCATGGGCGCGGCCGATTCTTGTTCTGCCTCTACCGTTCCGTAGTTACCGATGTGAGCGGTGGTGTTCACAATGATCTGCCCATAATACGAAGGGTCGGTGTAGATCTCTTGGTAGCCCGTCATGCCCGTGTTGAAGCAGATTTCGCCACCGCTGGTTCCTTTTTTTCCAATGGCGCGGCCTTCTACCAGCAGGCCATCTTCTAGCAATAAGTAAGCTTTATTTTGCAAGGTGAGGTTTGTTTTAAAAGGTTAACAAAAATACTTTTCGGATTGATACTGTCGCTAAAAACGCGGTTAATTCTTTCCGCATTCGATGTAAATAGGGCATAAAAAAAGGGATTGAACTCTCGCTCAATCCCTTTCTATATTTTAGGCCATCCACTATTCGTCTTTTTTAGATTTTTTAGTGGCTTTTTTTGGCTTTTCCTCGGTTTCGTTTACTTCGCCCTCCACTTTGGCATCTTCTACTACGCCTTCTGCTTTCTTGGCGCGACTTCTTCGTGTTTTGGTCTTCTTTTCAACACCATCTTTTTTGTAGATGTCGTTGAAGTCAACAAGCTCCATCATACACATGTCGGCTGCATCACCTAAACGAACTTCGCCCAATTTAATGATGCGTGTATAACCACCTGGACGGTTAGCAATACGACCCGCCACTTCACCAAACAAAGCCTTGATAGATTCTTTGTTTTGCAAGTATGCAAACACCGTTCTGCGCGAATGTGTAGTGTTATCCTTCGATTTGGTCAGCAAAGGTTCCACATATTTTCTCAATGCTTTTGCTTTTGCTACCGTGGTGGTAATGCGCTTGTTTAAAATAAGCGATGATGCCATGTTGGATAACAACGCATGACGGTGCGCTGATTTTCGGCCAAGATGGTTTACTTTCTTCCCGTGTCTCATTAGTCTTCTTCTAATTTGTATTTTGCCAAATCCATTCCAAAGGTCAAGTTCTTATCGGCCACCAATTGCTCAAGCTCGGCCAATGATTTCTTACCAAAGTTGCGGAACTTCATCATGTCTGAAATATCCAATCGTACCAAGTCGCCAAGTGTTTTTACTTCGGCAGCTTTCAAACAATTGTACGCGCGCACCGACAAGTCCAAATCGTGAAGTTGTGTCTTCAACAACTTGCGCATGTGCAACATTTCTTCGTCAACCTGCTCTACCTCGCTATCTTTTGTTGTTTCTAATTCAATTGATTTGTCAGAGAATAAACGGAAGTGCTGGATCAAAATGAACGCTGCGCCTTCCAATGCCTTTTCTGGATGGATAGAGCCATCGGTCTCAATTTCAATCAACAATTTTTCGTAGTCAGTTTTCTGCTCAACGCGCGTGTTTTCTACACTGTACTTTACATTCTTAATCGGTGTAAAAATCGCATCGATGGGAATGAAGCCGAATACTTGCTCGTTGGGTTTGCTTTCCTCTGCAGGCAAGTAACCTCTGCCTTTCTCAATCATCAACTCGATTTCGAAATGTGCAGCCTCGTCTAAATTACAGATCACGTGGTCTGCATTCAAGATTTCGAAGCCAGAGGTAAACTTAGCGATATCTCCTGCTTTGAATTGCTTTTGCTTCTTGATATTGACTACTACTTTGCTATCGTTGCCTTCGCCTACTTTGCGGAAGCGAACTTGCTTCAAGTTCAAAATGATTTCGGCTACATCTTCTACTACCCCTTCGATGGTAGAGAACTCATGAAGAACACCTGGAATTTTAATACCGGTGATCGCGTACCCTTCCAAAGACGACAATAAAATTCTGCGTAATGCATTACCGATAGTTACTCCGTACCCTTTTTCCAAAGGTTTGAAAGTAAAGAAGCCATGGAAATCATCTGATTTTTCCATCACCACTTTATCTGGCATTTGAAATGCTAATATTGACATATTGGTTTTATTACTTGTTAGAATTACTTAGAGTACAATTCGACAATCAACTGCTCGTTGATATTTTCAGGAATATCTTGGCGTGGCGGCAAGTTGATTAATTTGCCCTCCATCTCCTTTAAATCCCACTCCAACCAGTTGTATTTTTTTGCACCTTGTATGGAGAGTGAGTTATTGATGGCTTCCAATGACTTTGATTTTTCGCGCACCGCTACTTTATCGCCAGGGCGCAAAAACGATGAAGGGATATTCATTACTTCACCATTTACTAAAATGTGTTTGTGCACAACCAATTGGCGAGCTGCTCTTCTGGTAGGAGCAATGCCCAAACGATACACGGTATTGTCTAAGCGAGACTCCAACATTTGAAGAAGCACTTCACCGGTTACGCCTTTTTTACGAGACGCCTTGATAAATGTATTCTCAAATTGGCGCTCTAAAATTCCATAAATGAAGCGTGCCTTCTGCTTCTCTGCTAACTGCAAAGCATATTCCGATTGCTTGCGCTTTTTTCCTTTTCCATGTTGACCTGCAGGATAGCTCTTTTTTGCCAATGTTTTTGCATCGCCAAAAATCGGTTCGTTATACCTTCTAGAAATCCTGGTTTTGGGGCCGGTGTACCTTGCCATATCTTGTTCTTAAATTCTTTATCTAAAATCTTACTTTTAAACTCTTCTCTTTTTAGGAGGACGGCAGCCGTTGTGCGGAATGGGTGTGAAATCACGAATGATCGTTACTTCTACGCCACATGCCTGAATGCTGCGGATAGCAGACTCACGTCCGGCACCGGGGCCCTTCACAAAAACTTCTACTTTGCGTAAGCCTAACTCAAATGCTTTGGATGCACACTCTTGAGCAGCAACCTGTGCGGCATAAGGAGTGTTTTTCTTAGAGCCTTTGAAGCCCATCTTTCCAGCCGATGCCCACGAAATCACCTGTCCGGTGCTATTGGTCATCGAGATGATGATATTGTTGAAAGTAGCGTGCACGTGTGCTTGGCCAATGGCTTCCACATTTACTACGCGCTTTTTGCTTTTGTCTTTCTTCTTTTCAACTGCAGGTGCTGCCATACGAAAAGTATTATTGTTTAGTTGTTAACCTTTAACTGCTTTCTTCTTATTCGCTACTGTCTTACGCTTGCCCTTACGGGTACGTGAGTTGTTTTTTGTCTTTTGGCCACGCACTGGCAAACCTTTGCGGTGACGAAGTCCACGGTAACAACCGATGTCCATCAATCGCTTGATGCTCAATTGCACCTCCGATTTCAACGCACCTTCAATGCGGAATTGCTCTCCTATGAGTGAACGAACCAAGTTCGATTCTTCATCGGTCCAATCTTTCACCTTTTTATCCAAACTGATTTTAGCTTGGGATAATATTTTTTGAGCTGACCTGCGGCCAATTCCAAAAATGTAGGTAAGGCTGATCTCGCCTCTTTTGTTATCCGGAATATCTACACCAGCAATACGTGCCATAATTATCCTTGTCTTTGTTTATAACGTGGGTTCTTTTTGTTGATTACGTACAATTTTCCTTTGCGTCTGATGATTTTGCAATCAGCGCTTCGTTTTTTTATGGATGCTCTTACTTTCATATCGTTGCTCTATTACTTGTATCTAAACGTTATCCTGCCTTTGCTCAAATCGTATGGAGACATCTCTAATTTTACTTTGTCGCCTGGTAAGATGCGGATGTAGTTCATCCTCATTTTACCCGATATGTGAGCCAACACCTCATGGCCGTTTTCTAACTGCACTTTAAACATGGCATTAGACAACGCCTCTAAAATTGTTCCGTCTTGCTCTATCGACTTTTGTTTCGCCATTTATAACTATAACTCTCTTCTAAGTACTCGTGTGTTGTCAAAATCTCAGTGCCATCCTTATAGATCGCCACCATGTGTTCGAAGTGAGCCGAGGGTTTGTGGTCGTACGTTCGAATCGTCCAACCATCCTTCTCTTGCACCACTCGTTTTGTTCCCATGTTGATCATGGGCTCAATGGCGAATACCATTCCTGGCATTATCTTAGGCCCCTTCCCTCGCTTTCCGTAGTTCGGCACTTCGGGGTCTTCGTGAAGGTCTTTTCCTACTCCGTGTCCCACCAGTTCCCTCACTACTCCATATCCAAACTTTTCTACAAAACTTTGGACCGCAAATCCGATGTCACCTATTCTATTTCCGGCTTTCGCTTGTGCGATGCCGAGATAGAGCGATTCGTACGTTCGGTTCAGCAAACTCAACACCTCTTCGCTTGCACCTTCCAAGGGATAGGTATAAGCTGAATCGCTGTGAAAGCCTTTGTACTTCACGCCACAATCAATGGCTACCACATCTCCTTCTTTCAATTCGTAGTTACTCGGAAATCCGTGTACTACCACATCGTTTACCGAAATACAAAGGGAAGCTGGAAACGACCCATTGTAATTCTTAAAGGAAGGTATGCCGTTGTTGTCTCGTATATACGCTTCGGCAATTTCATCCAGTTTTTTCGTTTTCACTCCAGGCTTTATGGCCTTGGCTACTTCCGCATGAGTCTTGCCCAAAATTTGAGCACTCTCCTTAATAATCTGAATGTCCTCTGCCGATTTGTAGTGAACCATTCAACTTCAAGCCGCAGCAAACTGAGAACGTCCTTTAACTCTGCCAGACTTCATCATTCCTTCGTAGTGGCGCATCAATAAATAGCTTTCTATTTGTTGAAGCGTATCCAACACCACACCCACTAAAATGAGCAATGATGTTCCACCGTAGAAATAGGCGAAGTTTTGGGTGATGCCGGCCTTCACCGCAAAAGCAGGAAGGATAGCAACAGCGGCCAACAACAATGCGCCTGGCAACGTAATCTTTGATAAAATGCTATCTATAAATTCGGCAGTTTGCTTGCCCGGTTTGATACCTGGAACGAAACCACCGTTTCTTTTCAAATTGTCAGCAATGTCATTGGATGGAACGGTGATCGCTGTGTAGAAAAATGTAAACACAATGATCAACGTTGCAAATAAGGCATTGTATTGCCATGAAGTAAAGTCAGCAAACGTAGAACCCACGTAAGCACTCACATCACTGTCTTGCCAAATTTGCGCAACCAAAGGAGGTAAAAACATTAACGCCTGTGCGAAGATAATGGGCATTACACCAGCTGAGTTCAACTTCAATGGAATGAAGTCGCGCTTGCCACCGTATAATTTATTTCCTACTACCTGCTTTGCGTATTGAACCGGAATTCTGCGAACCGCCTGTGTTAAAGCAATCACACCCACTACTACAAAGAACAAAGCAAGAATTTCTAATATCAAGGTCAATCCACCACCTAAACCTTTCGCATCAGCCTCTTGATAGATAGCTGCTGGGAAGCGAGAAACAATGCCAATCATGATCAACATGCTGATACCATTACCAATTCCCTTGTCTGTAATACGCTCACCCAACCACATACAGAACATAGTGCCGGCCACAATGATGATCATCGAGGAGATGGTAAAGAACAAACCGGGATTGATAATCGCCTCATCGTTCACCGTAGCTCTCAAGTATCCATACGACTGAGCGGCCGTAATGAAAATGGTTAATACGCGTGTGAACTGATTCAATTTTTTTCTTCCGCTCTCGCCTTCCTTCTGCATTTTAGCAAAGCGCGGCACAGCTACCGTTAACAACTGCACCACAATAGAGGCAGAGATGTAGGGCATAATGCCCAACGCAAAAATGGAGGCGCGACTGAACGAACCACCCAAGAATGTATTCAAGAAATCGAAAATACCGCCTTGGTTACCTGTTAATAAATTAGGATCAATGCCAGGCAATACAATGTATGAGCCCAAGCGGAAAATAATCAAGAACCCAATCGTATTGATAATACGAACGCGAAGGTCTTCGATTGAAAAAATGTTCTTTATGGTGGTAAAGAAACGCTTCATTTATTTTACAGTTGTGGCGCTTCCGCCTGCGGTTTCAATTGCTTTTGTGGCGGTTTCAGAAAAAGCGTGTGCCTCAACATTCACTTTCGCTTTCAATTCTCCTCTGCCTAAAATTTTTACTCTGTCTTTTTTGCCTACGATACCATTATCAATCATCAATTGAACATCGATAGCGGTAGCGCTGGTCTTCTGTGCCAATGCCTCGATCGCATCTAAGTTAATGGCCTTGTATTCAACGCGGTTTAAGCTTTTGAAACCAAACTTAGGAACGCGTCTTTGAAGTGGCATCTGACCACCTTCAAAACCAAATTTGCGTGCATAACCAGAACGTGACTGAGCACCTTTGTGTCCACGGCCGGCAGTACTACCACCCGAACCTTGACCACGGCCAAGTCGCTTGTTGTTTTTTGTCGAGCCTTCTGCAGGCGATAATGTGTGCAGTTTCATTTTATAACTCGGTTACGCTTACTAAATGACTTACTTTTTTTACCATTCCTTTGATTTGCGGAGTAAGCTCCACCTCAACTGTTTGGTTTACTCTTCTAAGACCCAATGACTTCATTGTCAATTGTTGTGTTTCAGGTCTCTTGATAGTGCTACGGGTTTGTGTGATCTTAACTTTTGCCATCGCTTTCGCTTTTAAAACTCCGTTGATTATCCGTTAAATACTTTTGATAACGATACGCCTCTATTGCGTGCAATAGTTTGCGGATCACGCATGCTGGTCAATGCTTTGAAAGTTGCCTTCACCACGTTGTGTGGATTCGAAGAACCTTTCGACTTTGCCAACACGTTATGCACACCAGCACTTTCCAACACGGCACGCATCGCACCACCTGCAATTACACCTGTACCAGGCGAAGCCGGCTTTAACAATACAAAGCCACCGCCAAACTTGCCCAGCGATTCGTGCGGCACTGTTCCTTTGATAATCGGCACTTTTACCAAGTGCTTCTTGGCATCATCAATACCTTTGGTGATGGCGTCCGTTACTTCATTGGCTTTACCCAAACCGTACCCTACCACTCCATTACCATCGCCTACAACTACAATGGCTGCAAAGCTGAATCGTCTACCACCTTTCACCACTTTCGCTACGCGCTGAATGGCTACTACTTTTTCTTTTAAATCAATTTCGCTGGCTTTTACCGTACTGACGTTGCTCTGTGTCATGCTATTAAAATTTTAAACCTCCCTCTCTGGCACCTTCTGCCAAAGCCTTGATATTACCATGATATAAGTAACCGTTGCGGTCGAACACTACTTGTTGTATGCCGCTGGCCAATGCCTTTTCAGCTAACTTCTTTCCTACATTCTTAGAAAGCTCCACTTTCACTCCGCCCTTTTTGTCCAAGTCTTTGGAAGATGCTGCCAACAAGGTGGTGCCTTTGGTATCATCTATTACTTGTGCATAAATAGTGGTGTTGCTCTTGAAAACAGAAAGACGTGGCCTTGCCGCAGTGCCTTCCATTTTCTTGCGGATTCCTTTCTTAATCCGCTCTCTTCTGTTTTTAATATTTGGCATGACTTATACTTTATTTAGCAGCTGCCTTACCAGCTTTACGTCTTACAAATTCACCCATGTAGCGGATACCCTTTCCTTTATATGGCTCTACGCTGCGCAGTGATTTAATCTTAGCCGCCACCTGGCCGATCAATTGTTTATCAATACCTTCTAACGTAATGATAGGGTTTTGACCTTTTTCTTGGGTGGCAATCACCTTCAATTCACTAGGGACTGCGAAGATAATGCTATGTGAAAATCCTAAACTCAAATCCAACAAATTGCCTTGAGCCGTTGCCTTGTATCCTACACCAATTACTTCTAATTGGGTTTTGTATCCAGTGCTTACACCTTCCACCATGTTATTGATAAGTGAGCGGTATAAACCGTGCATGGCCCTGTGGCGCTTTTGCTCGGTCGGGCGCTGAACCAAAACTTGGCTTCCTTCCAAAGTGACTTTGAAATCTTTATCAATAACTTGTTTCAATTCGCCCTTCGGACCTTTTACAGTAACCTGATGGTCGCTATCAGAAAAGGTGCATGTAACACCTTTTGGAAGTTCAATGGGTAGTTTACCTATACGTGACATATCCTTTCAGCGATTAATAGATGTAACACAATACCTCACCACCAACATTGAGCGCCTTGGCTTCCTTATCGGTGATTACGCCTTTTGACGTTGACAAGATGGCGATACCTAAACCGTTCAATACTTTTGGCAATTCATCTGCACCACGGTATTGACGCAAACCTGGTGAGCTGACGCGGTGCAATTTGGTGATCGCAGATTCTTTTGTTTCTGGATTGTATTTCAACGCAATCTTAATGTTGCCTTGCTTGTTTTCCGTATCCTCAAACTTATAGTTTAGGATGTACCCTTTATCGAAAAGTACTTTCGTCATCTCCTTCTTTAGGCTAGACGCGGGCACTTCTACAATACGGTGGCGCGCTTTGATAGCATTGCGTAACCGGGTCAAATAATCTGCAATAGGATCTGTTGTCTTCATTTCACTCTACTTTTTAAAAAGCAAGCCCCGGGTTTTAAACGGGGCTGCAAAGATAAATAACAATTTTAGTTATCCAAACTGTTACCCGGTTTCGCTTTCAATGTTTGAGCCGCGACCTCGGTACTCAGCAACCAATATGTAGTACAATAACTCTCTTACCAGCTAGCTTTTGTTATGCCTGGGATTTTGCCCTCGCTTGCCAATTGGCGGAACTGGTTACGGCAAATGCCAAACTTTGACATATAACCTCTCGGTCTGCCCGTTAGCTTGCAACGGCTATGCAAACGAACTTTGGAAGAGCTTCTAGGAAGTTTATCCAAGGCTGCCCAATCTCCGGCCTCTTTTAGCGCGGCACGCTTTTTTGCGTAGCGCTCTACCAAGCGAAGCTTTTTCTTGTCTCTAGCGATGACTGCTAATTTTGCCATTCCTGTTTAGTTTTTAGTTACAAAAGGCATCCCAAATGCTTTGAGCAATTCATAGCTCTCTTCATCTGAAACTGCGGTTGTTACAAATGTGATATCCATACCGTTGATCTTGGTCACTTTGTCAATTGATATCTCGGGGAAGATGATCTGTTCCTTCACACCCAAGGTATAATTGCCACGGCCATCAAAACCTTTATCGCTGATGCCTTTGAAATCGCGCACACGCGGCAAGGCGATATTCATCAAACGATCCATGAATTCGTACATCCGATCGCCACGTAGTGTAACCTTTGCGCCAATGGCTTGATTGCCACGTAGCTTAAAGTTCGAAATGTCTTTCTTCGATTTGGTTGATACTGCCTTTTGGCCTGTGATTGTAGACAATTCCTCTACACCTGCTTCAATCAATTTTTTGTCAGCTACGGCTGCGCCAATGCCTTTGTTCACACAGATTTTCTCAATCTTAGGAACTTGCATAATTGATTTGTACTGAAATTTTTCTTTCAGTGCCGGAATAATCTCTTTGCTATATTTCTCTTTTAGTCTAGGCGTTGCCATATACTATTGCTTAATGAATTCTCCTGTTTTCTTTGAATAGCGCTGTAACTTACCCTTGCTATCAAGCTTGCGGCCAGTGCGTACCGCTTTGCCTGTACCGGGCTCTATCAACATCAAATTGCTAAGATGGATAGTACCCTCTGTTTTCTTAATACCGCCCTCCGGCTTTCCGGCAGATGGCTTTTGGTGTTTGGTAATGATGTTGATCCCTTCTACAATTGCCCGATTCTTGTCGATCAATATCTCCATAATCTTTCCTTCTTTGCCCTTATCGTTGCCAGAAAGAATTTTCACTGTGTCGCCTTTGCGCACATGAAGTTTTGGCTGCTTGTTAAATTTCCTTTCCATATTCTTATAGCACTTCTGGTGCCAATGAAATAATTTTCATGAATTGTTTTTCGCGAAGCTCACGTGCCACAGGGCCGAAGATACGAGTACCTCTTGGCTCGTCTTGCGCATTTAAAAGCACCGCTGCGTTATCTTCAAAGCGGATATACGATCCGTCTTTTCTTCTTACCTCTTTTTTAGTCCGAACGATCACTGCCTTTGAAACAGTGCCCTTCTTTATTTGGCTGGTGGCGATGGCCGATTTTACGGTCACTACAATTTTGTCGCCTACACTGGCTGTACGCCTGCGCGTTCCGCCCAATACGTGCATACACAAAACTTCCTTTGCACCACTATTGTCGGCTACCGTAAGCCTCGATTCTGTTTGTATCATGATTACTTCGCTTTTTCAATAATTTCTACCAATCTCCAGCGCTTCATTTTGCTCAATGGGCGCGTTTCCATAATGCGAACCACGTCACCAATACCAGCTTCATTCTTCTCGTCATGAGCCATAAACTTAGACGTTTTGGTCATGAATTTTCCATAGATGGGGTGCTTCACCTTTCTATCAATAGAAACGGTAATAGACTTTTGCATTTTATTGCTGGTCACTTTACCAATTCTGTCCTTTCTGAGGTTACGTTCGTTTTCTTGCGCCTGCTCCATGTGATTATTTTTTTGATTCCTTAGCTGTTAATTCTGTATGCAAGCGTGCAATAAGCTTGCGTGTCTCTTTAATGCGCATTGGATTTTCAATGCTAGAGATTTGGTGCGCGAACTTAATCTTGCGAAGATTTTCTGTTTCGCTTCCAATTTTCTCTTTCAATTCGGCTACAGTTAAGCCTTTAATTTCTGTGTTCTTCATCGTATTACTTTTCTACTTGTTCAACATAATCCCTGCGAACAGTGAACTTCGTCTTCAACGGAAGTTTTCCTTCTGCCAATGCCAATGCTTCTTTAGCGGTAGCCATTGTTACGCCACCTGCTTCGAATAAAATCGTTCCGGGTTTTACAACGGCCACCCAATATTCAGGAGCACCTTTACCTTTACCCATACGAACCTCGGCTGGCTTGCGTGTAATTGGCTTATCTGGAAAAATGCGAATCCAAACTTGTCCTTCACGCTTCATGGCACGGGTAAGAGCCACACGGGCAGCCTCTAACTGACGGGCGGTAATCCACGCTGGCTCTAGAGCCTTCAATGCAAATGAACCAAAAGCGATTTGGTGACCACGTGTGGCCAACCCTTTCACTTTGCCCTTTTGCATTTTTCTAAACTTTGTACGCTTTGGCTGTAACATGACTTGCTACCTTAAATATTTTAAACCTCAATTATCTTTTTCCGCCTCTTCTTGCTCCGCCACGATTGTCATCGCGATCGCTTCTTTCTCTTCTTTCACCACGCTCACCACGAGGAGGACCGCCTGGGCCTCTTCTTCTATCGCCACCGCCTTGTTGCGCTGGGCCTTTGTTATTATCCCCTCCGGAATTACTAACCATGCCGATGTTAGGCGATAGATCGCGCTTTCCGTATACTTCACCTTTGAAAATCCAAACCTTGATACCGATTTTACCATACACTGTTTGAGCTTCAGAGATTGCATAATCAATATCTGCGCGCAAGGTGTGCAAAGGAATACGGCCTTCTTTGTATTGTTCGGTGCGGGCCATATCGGCACCTGCCAAACGGCCACCCAATTTTACCTTGATACCTTCCGCACCTACACGCATGGTTGACGCAATTGCTTGCTTCATCGCTCTGCGGTAAGAAATACGTGCTTCCAATTGTTGTGCAATGGATTCGCCTACCAAACGAGCATCTAATTCTGGACGCTTAATTTCAAAGATGTTAATTTGAACATCTTTCTTGGTAAGGTTCTTCAATTCTTCTTTGATCTTATCTACTTCAGTACCGCCTTTTCCAATAACCACACCTGGACGAGCCGTGTGGATGGTAATGGTAATACGTTTTGAAGTACTACGCTCGATTACTACTTTGGAGATACCGCCTTTTTGAATGCGGGCATCTACATACTTGCGGATGGTGTGGTCTTCTACCAACTTGTCTGAGAAATCTTTGCCACCGTACCAAGCTGAATCCCAGCCACGCACGATGCCTAAACGTAATCCAACAGGGTTAATTTTTTGTCCCATTACTTTGCAGTTTCTGTTTGAACAGTTCTTTTTCTTTCTTTCGGCTCTTGTGCGGGCATACGATCTACGGTTAACGTAACGTGATTGGATCTTTTGCGAACACGGTGCGCACGACCTTGTGGTGCTGGGCGAAGACGCTTTAAAATTCTTCCGCCACCCACAAATACTTCTTTCACATATAGATTGGCTTCATCCAAATCAACGTCTGGGTTTTTAGCTTTCCAGTTTGCCATGGCCGAAGTCAAAAGTTTTTCCATCTTATCAGAAGGATGCTTGGCATCGTAACGCAAAATCGTCAACGCTTTGAAAGCATCTACGCCCCTGATCATATCCGCAATCAACCTCATTTTGCGAGGTGAAGTAGGCGCGTTGTTAAGGTATGCAGTAGAAGGGCCGGTTTTGGCTGCTTCTTTAATAGCCTTAAGTTTTGCTCGCTTGGCTACTGATCCTTTAATTTTCTTTTCTTTTTCCATTGCTCGCCTGATTATTTAGCGTCTGCCTTGTTATTACCACTGTGTCCTTTAAAGGTGCGGGTAGGTGCGAATTCGCCCAACTTATGCCCCACCATGTTCTCGGTTACATACACTGGAATAAACTTGTTTCCATTGTGTACCGCGAATGTGTGACCTATCAAATCAGGAGTGATGGTAGATCTGCGTGACCACGTTTTAATCACTGATTTTTTTCCAGCCTGCTCCATTACTTGCACTTTCTTGGCAAGACGGGCATCTAGGTATGGACCTTTTTTTATTGACCTTCCCATATTATTTCTTTCTTCTTGCTATAATTAAGTCATCAGAATACTTCTTCGGATGGCGAGTTTTCTTGCCTTTCGCCAACAAACCTTTGCGCGAACGCGGGTGACCGCCTGAAGCGCGACCTTCGCCACCACCCATTGGGTGATCGACTGGGTTCATCGCTACCGCACGTGTACGTGGACGGATACCTCTCCAACGGCTACGGCCTGCTTTACCAACGCTTTCATTCATGTGCTCGGCATTCGATACGGCCCCTACTGTTGCCATACAGTTTACCAATACATTGCGCATTTCGCCCGAAGGCATCTTCAAGGTAGCATACACATCTTCGCGAGCTACCAATTGAACAAACACACCTGCACTGCGTGCGATGGCAGCACCTCTGCCCGGCTTCAATTCCACATTGTGTACAACCGTACCCACGGGGATCTTTGAAAGCGGCAAGGCGTTTCCAACTTCAGGGGCAACGTTGTCTCCTGAATATAAGGTTTGACCTACTTTTATTCCATTGGGTGCCAAAATGTATGATTTGGCTCCGTCTGCGTAATACAATTTAGCGATGCGCGCTGTACGCGTAGGGTCGTATTCAATCGACTTTACCACCGCTGGGATGCCGAACTTATTTCTTTTGAAATCGATTAAGCGAATTTTTTGCTTGTGACCTCCACCGATGTAACGCATGGTCATTTTACCGCTGCTGTTACGTCCGCCTGACTTCTTCAGGGTTACTACCAATGACTTCTCAGGTTTTGATTCTGTGATATCATCGAACCCAGGGGCCAAACGATGGCGTGTGCCTGGGGTAATCGGTTTTAATTTTCTAAGTGCCATCTTACCTGAGAATTATACGTTGCTATAAAAATCAATAACTTCACCAGTCGCTAAGGTAACGATCGCTTTTTTGTAGCTTGGCTTGCGGCCTGATACGCTAGCTGCTTTAGTGAAACGGGTTTTTGCTTTGCCCAAAACACGCATGGTATTCACGCTTTTCACGTTTACGCCATACATTTTTTCTACGGCATTTTTAATTTCTATTTTGTTGGCTTTTTCATCTACAATAAAGCCATACTTCCCTTTTTCGTTTAAGGCAGAAACTTTTTCAGTAACGAGGGGGCTAACTAAAATACTCATCGCTTCTGTTACTTTAAGAGGTTATTGATTGTGTCAAGTGAGCTTTCTACCAATACCAGCTGCTGTGCATTCATTACATCGAATGTATTGAGTTGTGCAGCAGTAATGATTTTGGTGTTTTGAATGTTTCTTCCGGAGCGAACAACATTGTCGTTAATAGAAGGAAGAACCACGAGTGTCTTTTTATCAGCCAAGGAGAGAGACTTCAACATGGCTGTGTATTGTTTGGTTTTAGGAGCGTCAAAATTGAAATCTTCTAAAACTGAAATGGAATTGTCTTTTGCTTTGTAGGATAGAGCCGACTTGCGCGCCAAATCTTTTACTTTCTTGTTGAGCTTAAAGGAGTAATCTCTAGGCGTAGGTCCGAATACGCGACCACCGCCTTTGAATTGTGGGTTTTTGATGTTACCCGCACGTGCACCACCAGTGCCTTTCTGCTTCTTCAACTTCTTAGAAGAACCTGAAATTTCGTTACGCTGTTTTGATTTGTGCGTACCCTGACGTTGGTTGGCTTGAATGCTCTTTACATCTAAATAAATAGCATGGTCATTTGGCTCAATGCCGAAAACCTCTGGAGAGAGGTTGATTTTTCGGCCGGTACTTTCGCCACTGTATTTTACAACTGCTATGTCCATTACTTTTGAAGGATTATCGTTGAATTCTTTGCGCCTGGAACAGATCCACTCACTAAGATTATATTTTGCTCAGGCATAATCTTAACCACTTTCAAATTGGTCACTTTTACGCGCTCGCCCCCCATGCGGCCAGGCAAACGCTTACCTTTAATAACACGGGCGGCAAACGATGCGTTACCCATTGAACCAGGTGCGCGAAGACGATTATGCTGACCGTGGGTTTGACCACCCACACCAGCAAAGCCATAGCGCTTTACCACACCTTGAAAACCTTTACCTTTTGAAGTACCTACTGCATCGATGAAATCACCTTCTGCAAATACATCCCCTACTTTTACTTCTTTACCTAATTCTGCAACGGTGTCAAATTCAGTCGCGAAATCGCGGAACTCAACAATATTCTTTTTAGGAGTGGTGTTCGCTTTTTTGAAGTGACCGACCATAGCAGAAGAAGTATTCTTCTCTTTCTTTTCGCCAAAGGCCAATTGAATGGCTTTGTAGCCATCCACTTCTTGGCTTCTCACCTGCGTCACTACGCAAGGGCCAGCCTCGATGACTGTAACGGAAACACTCGTTCCGTCTGCGTTAAAAACGCTGGTCATTCCTATTTTCCGTCCAATTATTCCAGGCATGATTGAAACCTTTTTACTTGTTTTTAATTCGATTTGCGGGTTTCCTTCCGCAAAAAGGACTGCAAAGATAGGAACATAAGATTAGTTACCAAGAGGGCAAATGAAAAATTGTGAGGGAATTTGGAAATTAAAGGAGAAGGGGTGCTAATTATGCCTTTCAAATAATTGATATTCAATAATTTAAGATTGACTTTTTTTTATATAACAATTCAATTGTGGCACTTGCGGGCTTCTAAAACTGGAAGGAAAAGCCCCTTTTTGCAAGTTACCTGTTGGCATCTCTACAATCATTGCTTTTTTCATCTCAACACGCTACTTCCTTCTAAAGAGAAGGGTGGAGTTTTTAGAGTTGCCCTTATCTTCATACAAAAAGCCCAATAACCTTATCTATGGATGGCGCACCTCTGTTTATGGTAGGAAGTAAAGCTTTGAATATCTTTACGAAATAATATCCGTGTCGCTATTCCCATCTTATTGGAAAAAAATCCTAACCGTAGGTGGGTTATTGATGTTGCTATTCACCTTAGATGTATCGATGGGTGAATCGTTCATAAACCCTTTCGATTGGATAGGCTCATTGTTTGGTCCTAACGAATCTACTCTAGCAGAAATCGTTTGGCATTTTCGATTGCCCAAAGCCATTACTTGTGTGTTTGCGGGGGCAGCACTGGGCACGGGCGGATTGTTAATGCAAACACTTTTCAGAAATCCGTTGGCCGGCCCCGATGTGCTGGGGCTAAGTTCGGGAGCAAGTTTATTGGTTGCATTGGTGATTATGTTGGGGCAATCCAGCATCAGCATTTTGCAATCTTTCGCTGGCAATCCGTGGAGTTTGGCATTGGCGGCCACCTTGGGCAGTGCTTTCGTGTTTATGTTGGTAATCGCCATTTCACGGTTTGTAAAAGACGATACATCTTTATTGATTATAGGCTTGATGTTGAGCGCAGCTACTACTTCAGTGGTGGGTATGTTGCTTTTTGTTAGCAAAGCTGAAGACTTGCAGCTTTTCATGATTTGGTCACTGGGCAATGTGGGTGGCACGAATTGGAAAGAGATTTTGGTTTTACTGATAGCCGTTGCCATCGGCATCACCATCGCAATCAGCCAAGTCAAATCACTTAATGCCCGACTTTTGGGCGAAACCTATGCGCAAAGTTTAGGCATCGCATTATCTCCATCGCGGTTTTGGCTCGTTGCTTCTACCAGTTTATTGGCAGGAAGTGTTACTGCATTTTGTGGTCCTATTGCTTTTGTTGGATTGGCCGTGCCGCATTTAGTGAAACTGATTGCCCCGACCAGCAATCATAAAATGTTATTACCCTTAGTAATGATGGGTGGTGCGAGTTTGTTGTTGTTTTGTGATATGCTCACCCACTCGGTTGGCTCAACTATTTTGCCGCTCAATGCGGTGACCTCTATTATCGGTGCTCCGTTGGTGATTTGGATGGTAGTGAAGAATAAAAAAGTAAGCAGCTAATGGAAGCGCACAACCTTTCTATCGGCTATCGCAGCAAAACAAAAGACAACATTTTGTTCGAAGGTTTAGATTTGGTGCTGCGGGCAGGTGAATTGGTTTGTTTTATGGGGCCAAATGGGGTTGGAAAATCTACGCTGATGCGCACCTTGGCGGGATTGCAATTGCCCTTGAGCGGAACGCTTGAGAAAGTGAACGAAAAAAATGTGGCGTTGGTATTGACCGAGCGCATTTCGGCCGCTAACATGACAGCCAAGGAATTAGTAGCATTTGGGCGGTACCCCTACCTCGATTGGCGCATTAATCTTTCTCAACAGGATGAACAAATTGTTCATGGGGCAATTGAGCAAGTGCACATTGCAGACTTAGCAGACAAAAAAATCAATGAGCTAAGCGATGGCCAAATGCAAATGGTGATGATAGCAAAAGCCTTGGCACAACAAACTCCCTATTTACTTTTAGACGAACCTACGTCACACCTTGATTTGAACAACCGTGTGGAGATTATGAAGTTGCTTCGTCAATTGGCGCATCAAACAAAAAAGGCCATCTTAATTGCCACACACGAATTGGACCTTGCTTTGCAAATGGCCGATGTAATTTGGCTGGCAACTGCCGACAAAAAAATAATGGCTGGCATGCCGGAAGATTTAGTGCTGAGCGGTGCCTTTGATGCAGTATTTAAATTAAAGGGTTTTGATTTAAAAACGGGTAAAGTGCATCACGAAGCACATCGAAACATATCCATCCGATTGGAAGGCATTGGTTCTACATATCTGTGGACGAAAAATGCATTGGAGCGGAATGGGTATGCGGTGGATGACACTTCTACTTTATTAATCAAAATAGATAACCAGCGATCGAGTTGGGAGTACAATAAAAAATTATTCACCAAACTTGAAACATTGATTAGGCAGTTACCTTAGATTTTCTTTCAATGAAAGCCGCCAAGATGGTTGTATTTCAAAATTTTCCAAACAATAGCTTAGAACTAAGTTGATACCTTATTTTTAGGGTCGTGCAAATCGATATCATGCACACTAAATCCCAAATCGCGAATAACTTTATCCCGAATACTTATTGCTCCAACATAAAGAACTGAGTTAACATCATAACCGCTATTAAAAGCTGCTTGCTCCAACATCAATTTACATTCCTCAAGGTTCTGATAATCTGATACTATACTTATTAGTGATTCTTGCGCTTGATAAGGGTTTTCGGGACCTGAAGCTTTAACTCTTTCTAAAATGTCTTTGTAATATTTGCTAGTGAAATCTGATATTTTAGAAGTCTCAAAAACTCTTAAACCAGCTTCATTGAGAATCAACGGGGAATTTGATTTGCTCAAATGATTTCTCCATAGAGTATCCACCTTAACGGTCATCTGACCAAAACTATATTTTATTTTAGGAACGTCTTTTAAAGTTTCCTCCATAGAATCAATAGATTGGACAATTCTACCCGTTCGAAAAATAAGAAAGGCAGCACTTCCTAATATTGAAACGAAAAGTGCTGCGACAATACCCCAAATAGTCACCCAATCGGAGGTCGATAATTGTAATATTATCATAATCGAAGTTTTCATATGCTATTTACGACATTAATATTCAGTTAGTAAGCATTAACGTGTAAATAAAGAAAGGCGCTCAAATGTAACGTATTTTTTACAAGTTTAGTTTTAATTTATTAATCAAATTCCGTACCGCTAAAAATTACCTCGCCCACTTGCAAAGCTATTTGCTTATTAGCGCTTTAACAAACATTTTCGGGTGCTTCTCGTCCCAATCACTAACGCTCTGAAAAAGATAGGCTGCTTCCAAAAGAGGTGCCTCATCATACAAGTTTCCAATCAGTGTTAAAGAAGTTGGACGACCTTTTTTATCGAAACCAGTTGGAATTGTGATGGCAGGATGGCCTGTTAAATTGGTGGAAAGTGAAATATTCTTTCCGCTAGAGGGTGCAATGATGAAGTCGTAAGGTGCAATCATCGCATTAAACTTCTCGATCAACACTTTTCGAAAACGATTGGCTTGCAAATACTCTACCGCTGAAATAAATCGTGCTTGGCGAAGGGAGTTGGCACGTGAACCCTTATC